>CAWDQC010000001.1:0-106513 GCA_963804355.1 uncultured Pseudomonadota bacterium
ACATGAAGGCGTTAGGTGGAGAATATGCCAGACCCCGGGTGATCCGCGGCACAGGGCCTAAACCGCTACCGTTGCTTCCTTCCGGATCTGGCGGGGTTCACAGCCGGCCGTTGCACGAAGCCCGGAGCCTGACAACCATCCATGCTAACATGCGAGGCGAATTGCGAGCCGATCGGTAGTGGTGAGGTTGAAATTCTGTACCGAGGTGGGCGGCGGATCGGCTGATGGTTATCCGACCCGGGACATTCAACGCAGTCTCACAAAGGGTAGATGCTGTTGAAAAAAGTCACTGACTGAATCGGTTCCAGCCTCCCCATTGAAGGACTTTCAACGGAATCGATGGCCTATATGCCCGCCGTCTCGGCGGGTCGTCCCGCCACTGCTTTCTCTCACGCACCCGATAGGCACGACGTTCTCGGCATGACGGGCGGCAGGATGCACGAAGAATCCTCATAGTTTTTTTGGGAAGATGACGCCGGAGGAGTGGGCGATCTTAATGTACAAACATCTTGACCATCATTTGCGGCAGTTTGGGGTGTGACCGTCTCAAAAACGGTCCCTTTTGCAATGTTGCACAAAGGTTAAGTTGTGAGAACGGCGGCAGTGTTCCCGAAAGGTTGCTTCGCAGCCGGTTTTCCCGTATCTTGAGGGCATGGAACTCCACCTCACGCCGGAGCAGCAAGCGCAGCTTGCGCAGCTGGCCACCAAGTCAGGGACCGACCCCGAGCGGCTGGCGGCGAATGTCGTTGCTCGCTATCTTAACGAAGAAGCCCGCTTTCTGGCTGCCGTCGAAAAAGGGATTGCGGCCGCGGAGCTAGGCGAGTTTATCGAGGAGGAAGAAATGGACGCCCGCCTTGAAGCCATGTTCAAGGCATGATGCGGATACGCTGGACCGTTCCAGCCGCCGACGATCTGGAGAGCATCAAGACGTATCTGCAACGACATTTCCCGCACTTCGCGGAAACGACCGTGCGCTCGATCTATGAGAGCATCCGTTCGCTTAAAGCCGCGCCATATCGTGGCAGACCCGGACACCGCAGCGGCACAAGAGAACTGCCCTTAGCGCCGCTTCCTTACGTGGTGGTTTATTCAGTGAAAGCGGAAGCCGTCGAAATTCTGCACATCTACCACGGGGCGCAGGATTGGCGAGACTAACGCAGAGCAATTTTCAAATTGGGTAGGTCCTGAGAGGCAGCAAACTACGAAATCAATGGCGTACTGGAGGGCGATTACGCAACGATATTCGGGCGGCGCTGGTGGCCGGTGCCTTGCCGACGAACGGCGCGCCGAGGCGAACCGTAACAGGCAGAGATGTACCGTCGCGACGGAGAGTCCACGCCTGTGATATCATCCCGTTTCCAGCCGTGAGATCGGAGCATTGGCCCAGCGCCTGGAATTGGAGTTCAGGCCCGTTCCGCCGATCTATTAGGTGATAAGCCCATTTCTGGCCAGAAAGATCGGCACGAGCCGACGACTCGAATTGAAGCGCTTCATGAGATTTTTCGCTGAAGCTATTGCACGAAGGCATGTTGCCTGGCTGATTTTTATTGGCTGGGCGGCTCTCGCAATGGTTGGTTCGGCACAGACGCGGCTGAGTCTGGAGCAGGCCGGCTCACGCGTGGCTCCCGACTACGTGCCTGCCTACGAAGGTCAGGAAGTGGTGGTGGCCGGGCAGGTCTCGTCGCGCCCAATCCTGGTCACGGATTCCTTTTACTTGCCCATCCAAGACGAAGCCCAGTATGGACTAATGCTGCAGGGCGCGGAGTGGCGCTTTCGTGGGTTAGAGCCGGGCGACTGGGTGGAGGCTCAGGGCACGCTGGTGCGGCGGGGAGGCCGGCCCATTCTGGTGCCCCGAGATATCCGGCGCCAGAGCCACACCGATCCGCCCAAGCCGCGGCCGTCGCGGCCGGATGAACTAGCGTCCTTCCGTTACCTGGGCGTTCTGGTCACGACGGAATCGGCGGTGGCCGATCTCGACCAGAACACGGGCGGAGACCTGCTCATCATCGGGCCGAAACAAAAGCGTCTGAGCGTGTTTTTGCCACGGGCGCGGAGGGATTCGGGGCCGCAGTTGAGCGGGTTCCGGGAAGGCGACCGCATTCGCGTCACCGGGATCGGCAGTCAGTACTGCACGCTGCCACCGTACAATCAGTATTTTCAGATATTGGTTCCGGGCCCCGGCTCGGTCGCGATTCTGGAGCGAGGCTGGCTGATCGAGCCGCCCGTGCTGCTGGGCTCGCTGATGGCGGGAGGCGTGCTGCTGGCGATCTGGTGGTTTCGCGAGAGCCGCATGTCGGCCATGCGGCGCCAGATCCGGCTGCTGAATAGTCTGGGCGAAGAGGTGATCCGCGCCACGTCGCCGGCCGAGATTCTGCGCCGCCTGACGCTGACGCTGCCGAGTTTGTCGAACGCCTCGGGGGTGGGGTTGTACATTCTGAATCGCGCCACCAAGCTGCTGGAGAGCGTGCATTCGACCGCCGCGTCCACCGAGACCATCGATCTGGAAGCGCCCAAAGGAGCGCTCGCGTCCGCCGTGGCGGCTTGCTTCCGCTCGCGCGCCCCGCTGGCCATCCCGGACACGCGCCGCAGCCCGCATTTCCGCAAGGACGAGGGCGTCATCGGACCGCGCTCGGTGCTGTTGGTTCCAATGCTGGCGCAGAGCGAGCTGGTGGGGGTTCTGGAAGTGCGGCACGCCGAGAACTTTCACTATTTCAGCCAAGCCGAACAGGCGGGCATGCAGCACCTGGCCAATCAGATCGCCACCGCGCTGACCCTGCAAGAGCAGCATTCCATCCGCGAGCAGCTATTTCGCAGCGAAAAACTGGCCGCGGCGGGCCAGTTGATTTCGGGGGTGGCCGACGAGCTGCGCTCGCCGCTGGAATCCATTGTCGGGCTGGCGTCGGCGATTGAGGCACGGCACGGCCAGCGCGCCGACCAGGATCTGGATGCCATCCGGAACGAGGCACGGCGGGCATCCGAGATCATCTCGCGTCTGGTGTCGTTCGGCAAGGTGGAGCAGGCCGAGGTGAGCCGCGTGGACCTGAATGCGATCTTGTCGGGCTTGCTCAAGTTTCGCGCGCCGGAGTGGAAGGCCAAGGGCGTGGAGACTGAGGCAGAACTGGCGCCCAAACGCGCTATCGTCCTGGGATCGGCCGGCCAGCTCGAGCAAGTGTTGCTCAATCTGCTGGTGGATGCGGAGAAATCGGCGGCTGAAGCGGTGGAGAAAAACATTCTGGTCTCTACCAGCTTGCTGGCCAAACGAGTGCTGGTGGAGATTTCGTTTCCCACGCGTTCGATGGAGCAGCACCGCACGGACGTGGTGGACGGAGATCCGGCCGGATCCGGGGCGCTGGGGCTGAGCGTTTGCCGCGGCATCATCCAAAGCCACGGAGGGGAATTCCGCGTGCTGCGCGTTTCGCCGACTCAAGCGCGCTTCGACGTGGAACTGCCGGTGGTGGAGCTGGTGCCCGGCGCCTCGGGCGAGCTGAGCGAATCCGGACGGCAGCTCACGGTTCTGGTGGTGGAGCCGGACACGCGCGTGCAGCGCCAGTTAGTGCAATTGCTGGGCGCGCGGGGCGACCGCGTGGTGCCGACCTCCAGCGCCGAGGAAGGCGTGGATATGGTGGAGCGCGTGCATTTCGATATGGTCCTGTGCGCGGTGCGCCTGCCCGGCCTCAATTGGGTAGAATTCTTCGAACGGGTTCAGCGCAACGTGGGAGGCTTAGTATTGCTGACGGACGGGTTCAACGAGGATGTGGTGCAATCCTTCCGTGGCGGGGAAGTCTTGACCCTCGGCAAGCCCATCGACGAGCGGGAGTTGCAGCGCGTCTGCCACAACGTCGAGGAGCGCGCGGCGGTGAATAACTAGCCCGCAAAGGGTGCGCGGGCGTCCTCATTTCAGCAAGCAAGCGGCCCGCGCGCTCCGTTTTGTGGGCTGTTCCAAAAGCACCCCACGGTCACGGGAGAGCCTAGTCGACTCCCGATTCCTTTATAATCAGAGCAAGGTTCTTATGCATCGGCGGGCTTTCCTGGCTACTACTTTCATTTTGCCGCTTGCGGCTCAAACTCCGGCTCCGCAGAATCCCAGCCCGGCGCCGGACGCGTCGACTCCGCCGGCCGCCGCATCCGGTGCATCGGCCGCATCCAGCCAGCCGCCTCCCATCAAGGTGCAGGTCAACGAAGTAATTGTGCCGGTCACCGTCACCGACGACAAAGGCCGTTTCGTGAGCGATCTGGATCAGAAGGATTTTCACGTCTTCGATGAGGGCAAGGAGCAGCAGATCCAGTTCTTCACGCGCGAGCGCAGCCAGCCGGTGGTGGTTGGCTTCCTGATCGACGTGAGCAATTCCAGCCGCCTGCATTGGAAGAATTATCAGGACGCGGCCACTGAGCTGGTGCAAAACCTGGTGCCGGGCGACAATCCCAAGTTCAGCGGCTATTTGATCAGTTATTCGAACGACGCCGAGCTGGTGGTCAACACCACCACCGATCCCGAGCCCATGGTGCAGAAGCTGGAAAAGCTGGCGCCGTCGGGCGGCTCGGCCTTATACGATGCCATTTACATGGCGTGTACCAGCCGCAAGCTGGTGAAGGGCGAACCGATCGAGCCGCGCCGGGTGCTGGTGATCGTGGGCGACGGCCACGATAACTCGAGCAAGAAAACGCTAGCCGAGGCGCTGGAGATTGCGCAGCGCAACCTGGTTACGATTTACGGCGTAAGCACGGTGGCGTTCGGATTCGCAAACGAAGACGACAAGAATCTGGTTCAGCTGGCCGAGGAGACGGGCGGGCGCGTGGAATATCCGTTGGAGAACGTTTATTCCGACGTGTCGGGCTATTTGTCGACCCCGTCGGACGACGGCAATTACACCTATCGCTTCGGTACCGGCGGTTACGCCTCCGCGCTCGCCCGAGGGATGTACAAGGCGGTGGAAGCGGTGGCGGGCGAAGTGACCACGCAATACATCATCCGCTATATTCCCGACACCGTGGATGACAGGAAGCAATTCCGCAACATCGAGGTGAAGGTGAATCTGGGGAACGTGAAAGTACGGGCGCGGAAAGGGTACTATCCGTTCGCGCCTTAAGTTCCCGTTCGCTATCAGGGAGTGCGTGGGTCGGCCGATGAGTTAGGTATAGGATGCCAGCCGCTGCCATTCAGACTCGCCGGGGTGCGTTTTCGATCGTGCAGGCGGAGCTGCCCGGCCAGGGGCTGGTGAACCTGGGAGTTCTGCTTCAGGATCCGGATTCGGACGAACTGTTGTTGCGCTTTCGCCGCGATCTAGACACGCTGGCGGATGAGGAAGATCTGGAAGTGCTGGAGGCGCTGGCCGACGACTTGAGCGCCAAGGCGCGCGAGATGGGCGCCGGGCGCTTGTTCGAATACCTGGAGTCGACGCTCGCGGGCGCGGTGCGCATCACCGATCGCGAGCCGGTCATGATCGAGGATTTTTCGCGCGCCCTGGATCGCCTGTACCGGCGGAACATCCAGAGCAAAGTGCTCGAATTTCGCACCCATTTGCCGCGTTATTCGCTGCAGGTCGCGGCCGGGCCGTTTCTCGAGAATCGCGAGGTCACCGAAGAGGATTGGATCGAAACGCCGGAGGGTCTGCGCCTGGAAGAAGGAATGTTCGTTGCGCAGATCGCCGGACATTCCATGGAGCCTCTCATTCCGGACGGATCTTTATGCGTGTTCCGGCGCGGCGTGACGGGCTCGCGCGAGGGCCGGTTGGTGCTGGTGGAGAATCTGGAAGTGAGCGGTAACAATCGCTACACGGTGAAACGCTACCGCAGCGAAAAAAAGCAGACGGCCGAGGAGTGGCGGCACGCGCGCATCCGCCTGGAGTCGCTCAATCCCGATTATCCTTCCTGGGATCTCGACCCGGACGAAGAGAAATATCGCATCCTGGCCGAGTTCGTGCGGGTTCTGGAATAGGGTCCTACTGCGCCGCCAGCTGGCGCACCACGTAGGGCAGAATTCCGCCGTTGCGATAGTATTCGGCTTCCATGGGCGTGTCGATGCGAACGATGGCTTCGAAGCTTTTCTCTGAGCCGTTGTCGGCGACGGCTCGCACGCGCGCCCGCGTACCGGAAGAGATGGCCGCGGGAATGCCTTCGATCGAGTAACGTTCGAAGCCTGTCAGAGCCAGCGATTCGCGATTTTCACCCGGCAGGAATTGAACCGGCAGAACGCCCATGCCGACCAGGTTGGAACGATGGATGCGCTCGAAGCTTTCGGCGATCACGGCGCGCACGCCGAGCAGCAGCGTGCCTTTGGCGGCCCAGTCGCGCGAGGAGCCGGAGCCGTATTCTTTGCCCGCGATGATGAGTAGCGGCGTGCCTTCTTTCTCGTAGCGCACGGCCGCATCATAAATGAACAGCTTCTCGCCGCTGGGTATGTACGTGGTCCAGCCGCCCTCGGTTCCGGGCGCCAGCATGTTGCGCAGCCGGATGTTGGCCAGCGTGCCGCGCACCATTACTTCGTGGTTGCCTCGGCGCGCGCCGTAGGAGTTGAAATCCCCCGGCTTGACGCCCAGCGAGATCAGATATTTTCCGGCCGGGCTGTCGGCGGGGATGGAGCCGGCGGGCGAGATGTGGTCGGTGGTGACGGAGTCGCCCAGCATCGCCAGCACGCGCAGGCCGGTGAGATCGCGCACTGAAGTGGATGGATCCACCATGTCGTCGAAGTACGGCGCTTTGCGGATGTAGGTGGACTTGTCGCTCCACTCGTACAGATCGCCGGCCGGAACCTTGACGCTGTTCCAGCGCTGGTCGCCTTGGAAAACCTCCGAATATTCCTTGTGGAACATTTCGGCGCGCACGGAACGCTTCACGATGACGGCCACTTCGTCGGGAGTGGGCCAGATGTCCCTGAGATAAACATCTTTTCCGTTGTCGCCGGCGCCCAGGGGTTCGGAATCGAGATCGATGTCTACGCGGCCGGCCAGCGCATAGGCGACCACCAGGGGCGGGGAGGCGAGATAGTTGGCGCGCACCAGCGAATTGATGCGGCCTTCGAAGTTGCGATTGCCGCTCAGCACCGCGGCCACGGTCAGCTTTTCCTTTTGCACCGCTTCGGCCACCGGCTCCAGAAGGGGGCCGCTGTTTCCGATGCAGGTGGTGCAGCCGTAGCCGACCAGGTGGAACTGGAGCTTTTCGAGATACGGAGTGAGGCCGGCGTCGTTGAGATAATCGGTCACGACTTTCGAGCCTGGCGCGAGGCTCGATTTAACCCACGGTTTGGTGTGCAGTCCTTTTTCGACGGCCTTCTTGGCGAGCAATCCGGCGGCGACCATCACCGAGGGGTTGGAGGTATTGGTGCAGCTGGTGATGGCTGCGATGACCACCGAGCCGTCATGGATGGTGGACTTCGAGCCGTTGGTGCGAACCTCGGCCGAGCGCGGCGGGGCGTTGAGAGTCGCGAGAAAGTTCTTCTTCACGTCGGGAAGATCGATGCGATCCTGGGGGCGCTTGGGTCCGGCCAGCGAGGGGACAACTGTGCCGAGATCGAGCTCCAGGGTGTCTGAATATTCGGGCTCGGGCGAGTTTTCGGTCAAGAACAGCCCTTGTTCCTTGGCGTAGGCTTCCACCAACGCGATCTGCTCGGGCGGGCGATTGGTCAACCGCAAATAATCAAGCGTCTGATGATCGATGGGGAAGAAGCCGATGGTGGCGCCGTACTCGGGGGCCATGTTGCCGATGGTGGCGCGGTCGGCCAAGGGCAGCGCAGCTACGCCGGGGCCGAAGAACTCAACGAATTTTCCCACTACGCCTTTCTTGCGCAACATCTGCGTGACGGTGAGGACTAAATCGGTCGCGGTGGCGCCTGCGGGCAACTTGCCTTTCAGCCTGAATCCGACCACTTCGGGCAGCAGCATCGAGATGGGCTGGCCCAGCATGCAGGCCTCGGCTTCGATTCCGCCTACGCCCCAGCCGACGACCCCGAGGCCGTTGATCATGGTGGTGTGCGAATCGGTGCCCATCAGCGTGTCGGGATACGCCAGGCCTTCGCGCTGGTCGGTGAAAACCACCGAGGCCAGATATTCGAGGTTCACCTGGTGCACGATGCCGGTGTCGGGCGGAACGACGCGGAAGTTCTGAAACGCTTTTTGCCCCCAGCGTAGAAAAGCGTAGCGCTCCTGATTGCGCTGGAACTCGAGCAGCGCGTTGACGCTGAAGGCGTCGCTCGAGCCGAATTTGTCGACCTGCACCGAGTGGTCGATCACCAGATCGACGGGGATCAGGGGATTGGCGCGCTTGGGATCGACACCCATGCCGCGCAGAGCGTCGCGCATGACGGCCAAGTCCACCACGCAGGGGACGCCGGTGAAATCCTGCAATAGCACGCGCGCCGGGCGGAAGTTGATTTCCTGCGCGGGTGCGCCGATCTGCCACTTGCCGACGTATTCGATGTCGGATTTCTTCACCGACCGGCCGTCTTCGGAGCGCAGCAGATTTTCTAGCAGGATTCGGATGGAGTAGGGCAGGCGCGAGATCTTCGCGGCTCCGGATTTTTCCAGTTGCGCGAGGGAGCAAATCTGGAACTTGGCGCCGCCGGCCGTGAGCGTGGACCGCGCGCCAAAGCTATTCAAGGTGGGCATCGATTCTTATTGTAGAGCGAGAGTCGTGGCGCACGCACTGGCGCGCGCCGCACTACTCGTAGCGCAAGGCGTGCATCGCATCCACGCGGCTGGCACGCAGGGCCGGAATGTAGCCCGCCGCGCAGGCCACGGCGGCTAGCGAGAACGCCGCCAGCGCCAGCGTCGCAGGATCATGCGGAGTGATCCCGAAAAGCTGTGTCTGCACGAATCGCGTCAGCGCGCCGGTGGCCGCGAGACCCACTGCCAGTCCGGCCGAGACCAGAAGCAAGACCTCGCGCATCACCATCCAGATCACGTGTTTTTCGCGGGCTCCCAGCGCCATGCGGATTCCGATTTCGCGCGTGCGCCGCGCCACCGTGTAGGCCATCACTCCGTACAATCCGATCATCGCCAGCAGCGTGGCCAGGAATCCGAATACCGTGGAGAGGCTCGCAACCAGCCGGTCCGTCAGGAGCGAATTGGAAATTTGTTCGTCCAGCGTTCGCATGGCCCACAGCGGAAGATTTGGATCCATGCCGCGGACTTTGGCTCGTACGGCGGAGAAGAGCTGGCTCGGCTCCATGCTAGTGCGAACGTACACCGTCATGCCTCCTACGTCCTTGTCGGCCAGATACGGCTCGAACATCTGAATGGGAATTTCGTCGCGAAGATTGGTGTATTTGATGTCTTTCACGACGCCGATGATTTCCATGTCGGTCTTGGTATTGGGATCGATGCCGAATCCGACGCGGCGGCCGAGTGCCCGATCCACCGACCCGAAGAATCGCTTGGCGAATTTTTCGTTCACCATCACCACGAAGGGCGCGTGGCCGTCGGGCCGAGTACCGTGCGGCTGCCACTGAGTATCTTGCGGCCTGAAATCGCGGCCGGTCAAGATGGGCACTCCAAGGGTTGCGAAATAGCCCGGGCTCACGGAGTTCATGTAGGGGTCGGGCGTTTCGGTGGCGCGCGGATGGTAGCCTTCGATGGTGACCCAGTTGTCCCACTCGTTGTCTTCCAGGATTCGCATGGACGCGAGGCTAACCGAGCGAACGCCCGGAACGGAGGCAATAGAGTCGCTCAGCTGTTGGTAGAAAACCTTGGCTCGCTGGTCATCGTAGCCGTTCAGTGTGGGATCGAGATTGAAGGCGACCAGATTCTCCGGCGAGAAGCCTGGCCCGAGATCTCGCAGATTGCGCAAGCTGCGAATGAAGAGGCCCGCGCCGACCAACAGGAGCAGGGAAAGCGTGACCTGCGCCGCCACTAGCGCCTTGCGGAAACGCACGCCGGGGCCGCCTCCGACGATCCCGCCGACTGTATCCTTGAGCGTCGGCGCTACGTCTGGACGCGTGCTTTGCAGCGCCGGCACGAATCCGAAGATCGTGCCGGTCACCAGCGCAACCGCGGCTGTGAACAGGAGAATGAGCGGGTCCGGTGTGGTCGAGAGCTTCAACGAGGTGGTGTCGGGGGGAAGAAAGACGAGTAGCAAGCGATCGGTGGCAAGCGCTAGAGCGAGACCCAGGATTCCGCCCGCTGCGGAAAGCAGCAGGCTCTCGACCAGAAGTTGGCGGACGATGCGCAGACGCCCCGCGCCGATCGCCAGCCGAATCGCGATTTCTTTTTGCCGGGATGTGGCGCGCGCGATCAGAAGGCTGGCGACGTTGGCGCAGGCGATCAGCAAAACGCCCGCGGTCAGCGCCATCAAAACCCACAGCGGCGTGGCCAGCTGGCGCCGCAGATAAGAGCGGCCTTGCGAGCCCGGCAGCACGTCGATGATGTTCTGAAGGAAACGCTGGCGCACTTCGGCCGAAGCGTTGTTGAACGCCTCCTGCTTCACTTCCATTGCGAGCATACCGTGGAAGAATGGTTGCAGCGCCGCCTTGGCTTGCGTGGTGCTGACGCCCGGCTTCAGCCGGCCGAAGGCATTCACCCAGCGCTGGCGGCGGTTCGTCAGAAAACGTGCGCTGTCGCTATTGGGAATCACCTGGGCGACCATCATGATCGGAATGAAGACCTGGGTGGTGAAGCCCAGCTCGACACCGTTGAAGCCGCGCTCGGCCACGCCGATGATGGTGTAGCTGTGGCCATTCATGAGCACGCTCTTGCCGAGCACGTGGGGGTCGCCTGCGAAGCGCGTTTTCCAAAATTCGTAGCTCAACACCGCCAAGGGATGGCCGCCGGGAAAGCGGTCGTCATCGGGCGTGAAAGTGCGGCCCAGCGCCGCGCCCACTCCGAGCACCGGGAAATAGGTGCCTGAGACCAATTCCGCGGCGGTAAGCTCGGTGCGCCCGTCGAAGCTTAGACTGACACGATTCGGGAAACGGCAGAACATCCCGCTGAACACTTTGTTGTTGTCGCTGAAATCTTTGTACATCGGGTATGAGAGCGCGTTGTAGCCCCAATTGCTGCCGTAGTGGAACCCCTTCATCGCAAGCAACACGAGTTGTCGAGGATTCTTGACCGGCAGCAGGCGCAGCAGGATCTGATCCACCAGGCTGAAGATCGCGGTGTTGGCCCCGATACCGAGCGCCAGAGAGAGAATCGCGACGGAAGTGAAGACCGGCGATTTTCTTAGCGTCCGCAGCGCGAAGCGCACATCATTCAGCATGTCCGAGCACCTTTCCCGCAATCGTTAGACTGGGCGTCCGGATTTCGGTTGGCAACACAATCTTGATTACCGGATTGGCCGAAAAAGGTTACAGGTGCGCTATTGTGAAGAACTGAATATGCGACGGACCGGGCTTATCGTTGCGGCGCTGCTCGGGGCGGGGCATCTGGGCGCGCAAATTCCTGCCAGTCTCTTCGACGGGCTGCGCTGGAGAATGATCGGGCCGTTTCGCGGCGGCCGCGCGATCACGGCTAGCGGTGTAGCGGGCGATCCTGCCACGTTTTATTTCGGCGCGGTGGGCGGGGGGATCTGGAAGAGCACCAACGGCGGCAGTAACTTGGAAGCCCATCTTCGACAGGCAGAGCGCGCGTCCATCGGACGCTCGCAATCGCGCCCTCCAATCCGAAAATTATTTATGCCGGCACTGGGGAAGCGGACATCCGATCGGACCTCGCCTCGGCGACGGAGTCTACAAGTCCACCGACGCCGGCAAGACGTGGACGCACATCGGCCTCGCCGACTCGCAGGCAGATCGGCCAGATCGTGGTGCGATCCGAGTAATCCCGACATCGTGTATGTGGCCGCGCTCGGGCACGCCTACGGACCGAACGAAGAGCGCGGCGTATTTCGCTCGACCGACGGCGGACAGAACTGGCAGAAGATTCTGGACAAAGGTCCGGACATCGGCGCGGCGGACCTGGCGATGGAGCCCGAGAATCCGCAAGTGATCTACGCGGCGATCTGGCATGCGCGGCGCCGCCCTGGAGCAAGTATCCGCCCTCGGGCGGCCGGGCGGCGGGCTTTATAAATCCACCGACGGCGGGCGACCATTGGACGCAACTCACAGGCAACGGTCTTCCCGAGAGGCCATGGCACCGCGCTGGCGTGGCAGTGGCGCGCGGAACCGAGGGCCGCCGGTTTACGCTGCTGATCGACGCGGTCGCGGCACTGGCTTGTTTCGTTCCGACGACGCGGGGCGCGACTTGGAGCACGTGTCGGCAACGATACGCGCATCGACCAGCCGCTCCTGGTATTTCAGCAGCGTCACCGTGGATCCGAATAATCCGGACACGGTCTATCTGCCCAACGTCGCGATCTATCGTTCCACCGACGGCGGCAAGAATTTTACGGTGTTGAAAGGCGCGCCCGGCGGCGACGATTATCATTTCCTGTGGATTGATCGAACGATTCCGTCGCGCATGATCCAGGCTTCCGATCAGGGCGTCGACCATCAGCCGTGGATGGCGGCAAGACCTGGGCATCCTGGTACAACCAGCCGACCGCGCAGTTTTATCATGTCATCACCGACAACGAGTTTCCATATCACGTTTACGGATCGCAGCAGGACAGCGGAACCGTGCGCGCTGGCCAGCCGCACCGATCACGGGCACGATCACGGAATACGACCGTTGGTCGGTGGGCGGCGGCGAGAGCGGCTACATCGCGCATGGATCCGAAGGACCCGAACATTATTTTACGTCGGCAATACATACGGCAGGCTGAATCGTTTCGACAAGCGCACCGTCGCAAGGCCAGAACATCACGCCGTGGCCTGCCTGGCGAGCGGGCGGCGATCATATCGCAACGGAAGTATCGTTTTCCATGGACCCCGCCGCTGGTTTTTTCGCCGGTGGATCACGCGCTCTACTACGGGTCGCAATACGTGCTGAAGACCAGCGATGGCGGGTTGAACTGGCAGGAGATCAGTCCCGATCTGACGGGCGCGGCGGCAAAGCAGTCGAGCACCGGGCGCGATAACCATCGAGAACGCGAAACTCGCGGCTACGGCGTGATTTATACGATCGCGCCATCGCCGATCAAGGCGGGCGACATTTGGGCCGGCAGCGACACCGGGCTGATTCATCTGACGCGCGATGGCGGCAAGACGTGGTCGAACGTAACGCCCAAAGGCATAGCGGAGTGGAGCAAGATCACCCACATCGAAGCGTCGCGATTCGATCCGCGGGTAGGCGTACGCGGCCGTCGACCGGCATCGCGCTGGACGATCACAACCGTATCTTTATCGCACGCGCGATTACGGGAAAACGTGGGCGGCAGATTACCGGACGGCATCGCCGAGACGCGCATTTCTGAACGCGATTCGCGAAGATCCGGTCGCGTCGCGGCCTGCTTTACGCCGCGACAGAAACCGGCGTTTAGGTTTCGTTCGACGATGGCGATCATTGGCAATCGCTGCAGCTGAATCTGCCCACGGTTTCGGTGCGCGATCTGGTGATTCATGGCGACGACCTGGTGATCGCGACGCATGGCCGATCCTTCTGGATTCTCGATGACATTCGCCGCTGCGGCAGGTCAATGCGAAGATGGCCGATTCGGATGCGTGGCTGTTCAAGCCGGCCAAGGCGATTCGCATGAATGCGGAGCCTTTTATGGGCACGCCGTTTCCGCCGGAGACGCCGCAGGCTGAGAATCCGCCGGACGGAGCCATCCTGGACTGCTCAGCGTTCGATTCGTCGTGATTTCCCGGCAAGAAAACGACGTGCACGCCTTGTCGCCGCCATCTGGCGATTTCGCGGCAAACCGCCGCTTGCGCCGGGCTCCAGTACCAGACGGACCGAGGTTCCAACCGTCGACGATGTCTCCGACGAGAAAGAGCTTGTCGGCACGGTGATGCCGCAAAAAATCAAGCAATTCCTCGGCTTTGCATCCGCGCGTGCCAAGATGCAGATCGGAGATCCAAATCGCGCGGTAGCGGTTACGTCTTGCGCATCGGAGCGGTTCTCGGGGACGAAAAAGATCCGTCCAGTTCGGCCAGCGTCCATCAATCAATGGGCGTTCATCTCGCACAGCCGCACCCCTCGTCGCCTGCTCGGCAATCAAAACGGTATCAGCTCGCATGGCCTACTGAACCATCGGAAATGGAAAGAAATCTTACATTCTGTTGAACAATTGTAGTGCGGTCCGAGCCTGGCGATAGCGATGCAAAGGCGGTTCCGGGAAGCCTCCAGCCTTGCCCTTAAGGGCGGGAGGTGCGATACACTCAATTAGGAAAACTGGGAGCAAACGGGCAGCCTTCACTAACATTCTGGAGGGACTTCCTATGGACAATGCGTGTTATTTCCGCCGACTCCCATATGATGGAGCCGGCCGATATCTGGGAGACTCGCCTCGACAGTAAATTCCGTGACCGCGCGCCAAAGGTGATTAAAAGCGAAAGCGGGAAAGGTTACCTGTTTCTCGCTCCCGGGGTGCGTCCTTTCCCCGTCGCCGGCGGCTTCGGAATCGGCAAAAGTGGCGAGGAGCTAAAGGAGCATCTGAAGAAAGGCTATGAGGCGGCGCGTCCTAGCGGATGGGACCCGGTCGAGCGCATCAAGGATCAGGATATCGACGGGGTACAGGCCGAGGTTATCTATACTACCCTCGGGATGCCGTTATTCGGTCTCGACGACGACGAACTGCGTCGCGCCTGCTTTGGGGTATATAATGACTGGGTCGGCGAGTTCCGTTCCCACAATCCCAAACGGCTCCATCCCGTCGCCTTGCTATCGCTCGACGATATCCCGCTGGCGGTCAAAGAACTCGAGCGTTGCGCAAAAATGGGGCTGAAGGGTGGAATGATTTGGGGAGTTCCTCCTGAAGACAAACCCTACTTCAGTGAACTCTACGATCCCTTCTGGGCGGCGGCGCAAGAGATGAAGATGCCGCTTTCGTTGCACGTTATTACTCAGCGCGATCAGAAGAGGGTCGCAACAAGGACAAGAGTCGGGAGACGCAGCGGGAGGAAAGCGGGCCCATCGTCCTGCGGCGGCGTCAAGATGCTGATCGGGACGATGCAGCCGGTCTACCAGGTGCAACGCACACTCTCCAGTTTCATCTTTGGCAAAGTCTTCGAGCGATTTCCTGGACTTCGCGTCGTTTCGGCAGAGAACGACACCGGATGGATCGCCCACTTCATGTATCGCAGTGACCACATGTACGGAAAATTCGGCACGATGCGCGAAGATACGAAGCTCCAGATGCAACCATCTGACTACGTGCGGCGAAATATCTGGGCAACGTTTCAGGACGACGCAATCGGACCGATGACCTACAAGTTCTTCGGCGAAGACAACTACATGTGGGCGTCTGACTTCCCCCACACCGATTCCACCTCGCCCCAATTCGCTCAAGGTCATCAAGCAGGATTTCGATGGAGTGCCGACTGACATAACGCAGAAAATAGTCTGCGACAACGCGGCGAAGCTCTACAATATTGAACTGAACTAGCGCGGATCGAGTAAGCGATTAAGGCATCCTAGCCTTTACAGAGGAGGGTGAGCCACGATGGCACAGCAGCTAGTTATTTCCGCGGATTCACACATGATGGACCGGCCAACCTCTGGGTTGATCGGTTGGACGAGAAATTTCGCGACAAGGCGCCTCGCGTGATCAAGGGTGAGGGCAAGGCGGGCTACATCTTCGTTCCCCGGATTTGCCGCCGTTCCCGGTCGCGGGTGGCTTTGCTGCGGGCCGCAGCGGTGAGGAGCTCAAAGAGTTCATGAAGCGCGGCCAACAGGACGGTTACATCACCGCGCGTCCTAGCGGATGGGATCCGGTTGAACGTATCAAGGATCAGGAAATTGACGGCGTGCACGCCGAGGTGCTCTATACCACCCTCGGAATGACTCTCTTCGGGCTGCACGACGCCGACCTTCAGCGCGCGAGCTTCAGGGCATACAACGACTGGATAGCCGAGTTCTGTTCGTACAATCGCAAGCGCTTGATTGGGATCGCGCTGATCTCTCTCGAGGATATCGGTGAGGCCGTCAAGGAACTCGAGCGGGCCGCGAAGATCGGACTACGTGGCGCGATGATTTGGGGCGCGCCTCCGCGCGAAAAACCCTACACCTCGCACGAGTACGATCCGTTCTGGGCAGCTGCCCAGGAACTTCAAATGCCGTTGTCACTTCATGTGATCACCGGCAAGAAGCCGCCGAAATCGGAAGAGGAACGGAAGAAGGTGCGCGCCGCTCGTGATCAATCCTTCGTGCGCGGCTATATGAATCTGATCCACGAAGTGCAGCGCTCGCTCACCGATATAATCTTCAGCGGCGTCATGATGCGCTTCCCGAAGATCAAGATCGTTTCCGCCGAAAATGACTCCGGCTGGATAGCCCACTACATGTACCGCATGGACCACGCCTTCGATAAGTTCGGCGCGCTAATGTCCGATCCGCTCGATATGAAACCGAGCGAATATGTGCGGCGCAACCTGTGGGCTACTTTCCAGGATGATCCAATCGGTCCCATGCTCTTCAGGTTCTTCGGCGCCGATAACTTCATGTGGGCCTCGGATTTCCCGCACACCGACTCGACCTGGCCGAATTCGCTCAAGGTAATCAAGCAGGATTTCGAGGGCGTCCCCGAAGACATCACCCGCAAAATCATCTGCGATAACGCTGTAAAGCTGTACAATATCGATATCAACTAGCGCGCACGCGCACTCGACACTGAGAAGGAGACCCGCAAGGGAAGTAATTTCATGGCTTATGATCTTTTGCTCAAAACGGAACGGTAGTCGATGGCACGGGCGCCCCGCGCTTTCGCGCGGACGTCGCGGTCGCCGGCAATCGTATCGCCGAAATCGGTAAAATCTCAGAGGGCGCCAATCGCGTGATCGACGCGTCGGACCTGATTGTCTCCCCCGGTTTCATCGATCCGCACACCCATTACGACGCACAGATTTGCTGGGATCCCCTTATCAGCTGCACTTCCTGGCACGGCGTCACGATCGGTCGTGATGGCAATTGCGGCGTCGGCGTCGCGCCCTGCAAGCCCGCGTCCGGGAAATCGCGGCGTGGGATCTCACCAACGTCGAGGCGATTCCCTTACGACACGCTCAGCAAAGGCATCAAGTGGGAATGGGAAACCTTTCCCGAATTCCTCGATGCGGCGCAGAAGCGCGGTTCGGCGATCAATCTTGGCTTCCTCGCCCCGTTGACTCCTTTCCGTCACTGCGTGATGGGCAAAGAGTCGATGGATCGCGCGGCGACTCGCGGAGGAAACCAAGCGAATCTGCTGCTTTGCTGAGCGAAGCGATGGCTGCCGGTGCGATGGGCTTCTACCACCACGCTCAAGCAGCACATTGGTTTTCATGGCTCACCGCTAGCTTGCCGGTTAGCCAGCAAAGACGAGCTGAAGGCCTACGCCAACGTTCTCAAGAATGCGGGCAAAGGCGCGATCGAAGTCGCTCTGACCAAGAAAATCGCGACGGTGGCTGAGGACGAGTACGAATTGCTCGACCTGCTGCTCACCGAAAGCGGCCGGCCGGTTACGTGGCTCGCGATGGCTTCCACGCCGCGGCATCCCGAGCGCGCGCTGGAGACTCTCAAGCATTGCGAGCCGTTGATCAATCGAGGCGGTATTCCGCAGGTGCTATGCAAGCCGTTCGTATCCCAGCTCGACCTGCGCAATCCCTTCACTTTCGCCGACTAACGAGTCCTGGGGACGCGTCTTCAACCAGCCGGTCGAAGCGCAGAAGACTGATCTACGGCGACCCCGAGTTCCGGCGTCAGTTCCGCGAGAGCCTCAGAAAGCCGCATCTCTTCACCGGTAAATGGCATCGAGTCGAAATCCTCGAAACGACCAACCCGGCGATGAAATCCTCGAAGGTAAGACGGTCCAGGAAGTCGCCGACATGCGCGGCGCGGACGGCCTCGATACGTTCCTTGACCTCGCATTGGAAGACAACCTCAACCTGCAGTACACGATGCAGCAGTACCACGAGGACGGCATCCAGCAGCTAATCAGCGACCCGCGCACGATGATCGGTCTGAGCGACGGCGGTGCGCACGTGGATATGCTGTGCGACGCCGGCTACGCGACCTACCTGCTCGGTAACTGGGTACGCAAGCGTGAAGCGATCGCCCTCGAATTCGCGATCAAGCGCATCACCTCGGAGCCCGCAAACTTCTTCGGCATCCGCTCGCGCGGGCAGTTGAAGCAGGGATGGAAGGCGGACATCACGGTCTTCGACTACAACACCGTGAACTCGGCCCGTCGCGCCACTATGGCCAACGATCTCCCTGGCGGCGGACGGCGCCTGGTGATGCCCGCGGAGGGGATTGAGTACACCATCGTTAACGGCCGCATGTCGTACGAGCACGGCAAACAGAGCGGCGACCTGGCCGGCGAGGTGATTCGCTCGACCGTCGCATAAATCGCCAAGTCACGAATTGCCTGACCAAACAGGGGCCGGGAGCTGATGCTCTCGGCCCCTTGTTATTGCCGTTCCCTCTGACGCACTATTACATGACAGTCCAACCGCCATCGATGATGAAAGGTGCACCGGTTGCGAACGACGAATCGTCGCTGGCCAAGAACAGCGCGACCTTGGCGATTTCCTCAGGCTCCGCCATCCTCCCGAGCACCGAGATTCTTTGGATCGCCTTGGGGTTCGGCGGTTGCCCTTGCCGGATTCGTTGCGCCATCGGAGTTTCGATCGCGCCCGGACAAATCGCATTGACGCGGATATTGTAGCGGCCGTACTCGATCGCACCGACCCGCGTTAACGCGATCACACCGGCTTTCGCCGCGGCGTAGGCCGCCCCACCGCGAACGGCGATTAGCCCCGCAATCGACGCCTGATTGATGATGGATCCGCCACCCGCCTTAACCAGATGCGGCAGCGCGTACTTCATCCCAAGGAAAACGCCGCGCAGGTTGATCGCGATCACACGATCGAATTGCTCCTCGGTCATATTCGAGACGAAATTCGATTCACCCTCGATACCCGCATTGTTGTAGAGGACGTTCAGTCCACCGAACTTGGTGACGGTTTCGTCGACGACACGCTTCATGTCTTCGGTCTTGGAAACGTCCGCGCGCAGGGCGATCGCACTCCCGCCGTTTTTCGCGATCTCGTCGGCGGTCTCCTTGACTTGAGCTTCGTTGATGTCAATTGCGGCGACTTTCGCACCTTCCTGTGCGAAGATCAGCGCCGCCGACTTGCCCATTCCTGATCCGGCACCAGTTATTAGGGCGACTTTGTTGGCTAGTTTCATTTGATTCCTCCGTCACAGCAGGGTCGAGAACTTGGCACTCTTCGTGCTCGAATTGAACATGGCAAGGCAATAGCATTGCACTCAGGTGATGAAAACCCGAACGAAAAATCGCACGCTGCACGTATTGGGGTTGACCGCGTGCGTTATCGTGTGGAGCGCGGTTAACGTCGGTGCTCAGCAATCGCTCGAGGTTCCTTCACCCTCGTCACAAAACGCGCCGACGATTCGCGTGGCTCCCAATGCCGCGCCACATCCGACGCCGCCTTCCGCGGCAGTGGAAACGATACCCCAGGCTCAACAGCCGCGAGGAAATCGCACCGCCGCCCGTAGTGCGATCGAAACCTGAAATGCAGACCGAGCCTGTCCTGCCGGCGATTTTTCATGGATGTTGGCAGGGCGAGGTAACCCAGCTCGATTCGATCCAACGCGCGCCCGGCGGCGCGAAGATCGGTCCGTGGACTCCGAAGACCTATCGGCTCTGTTATGAACGCACCGGTGACGGTCCTTTCGAAATGACTTTTACCGAAGCCGGGATCGTACACAGTAGCCGCATAACAAACGCCAATGGGCAGATACAGGTGCTAACCAGCGACGGCCACACTTTCGCGACGATGCATGCGTCTCTGCACTTCGACGAATATCGTGCCGGCGCTAGCTATTTTGGCGGAGACACCTTTCCCGTCGACGAGGCTACCCGGTTAGAGGCTGATATCAAGCCTGACGGCATGCATATTTGGGGGCAGGTTTCCGGCAGCCGTGAAGGCGTGCCCTGGTTTCGCGCCTGGTGGCACACGGTTTTTGAGCCCGTCGCACAAGCACCCGAGCCCGGCCGCTCTACTTCCGCAGGCGTTCCCGAATAGTTACCTGCGCAATCGTCCTTCCAGATCGACGCGAGTGCGCAACACTCGGAGTTCATCGTCGGTCGGCGGCTCGGTCGTCGGCACCGTCGACGGGATATCCGGTTCGAAACCGGTCTGACGCTTGACCATTTCGGTGGTGATTCCCGGATGTACCGATTTGATCCGCATCCGTTTCGTATCTTCGGCAAAATCCATGATGCATAGCGGAGTGATACAGTATTTCGGACCGCCCCCTGGTATCCCCAACCGCTGGCGGGCGTCAGCTCCTCCGCTACCCCATCCGTATGCACTGATATAGTCACATTTTTCCACTAGTACGCGCGGACTGTGGTTATTGAGCACGATGTAGTACCTGCCGACATGCGTGCTCAAAGTCGGCGTCCCCACCGATCCGGGACCACGAAATTTCAGATGCTTGTAGTCAGTGCCCGATCCGATGAGGTTAGTATTACCGTACGGATCCACCTGGATCCCGCCGATGAAGAAAACGTGGTTCGACCAATCCTTCACTCGATCGAAGCGGTGACCGGTATCGCTGTACGATTCCGCCCATCGCACCACGCGACGGTCCCATCCGAACGCAGGCATTGGGATCGTGTCGAGATGCGCGACGTTCATCCTCACGCCAAGGAAAACCAGGTCCATATTGGCCCCGTGGGTAAGATGAGCGAGTCGCACCGCCGCCTCCGCAACCGGCGTCGCGACACCAACGCGCAGAACTTCGCCATCGTTGAGCTGCCGCGCAAGAAAAACCGCCATCAATTCGGGTATCGAGTAGTCACTAGTCATGGTCGCCTCGGTCTGATTGGGATGTATCCTTGACGCAACCCAGGAGCCCGCTAGGTTGCGGGTGCCGTCGATTTCGCCGCTGGCGCGACGAAGCGCTTCGAATATTCGATATTGAAAATGTAGCCGACCCCCATCGCGCTCATCGGAATCGCGACTCCGAGCAGAAAAGCGTGTCCGACCGCGAAAATCATCAAGCCGAGCAAGGCTCCGAAAGTAAAGATCGCCGCCCACATCAGCGTCAAAGTCTTATTGATTCGTGCGAAGAGAGGACTGCCCAGCACCTCCCGCGATGCACTCGCGAGCGTACTGGACGGTGAACGGGAACCCCGCCGCCAGGGTTATCCATGCCACCACAGCAAAAAGCCCCCATACCACCAGGACATGATATCGCTCCAGGGTGTGTGCCGCCGAGGTCGCTGACAGCGCTGCGGCCAGAGCGAAATATCCAAGTGATGTGCAGTCCATGATCTTGATGACGCCACGGCGGTATTCATCGACAACTATCAGGAACATCATCGCTAAGCCTACCGTACAGCCCGCAAGCCAAAACCCGGAGAGATAAAGCGCGCCGTATACCAGCCACGCTATGCGGCGAGAACGGAACTTCGAAGGGCGCTTGCCCGTGGTTGTTCGCGCACGCGAGTTCTCAATATTCGTTCAACGCCAGCAATCGCTTTATACTGATCTGCTCGAGGTAATCCGCATGCGTCGTCGGAACACGGCAATAGCGTTCGAGGTAACTTTCGAGCGCCTTCGAATCGCCGCCCGCCGCGTCGCCCGCCGCGTCGCTGTAGGCTTTCAGATGCTCATTGTCCTGTACATAAAAACCGCGCGAGTAGAACGGATGAGCGCCAAACGGTAGTCGTACCACCGCGTCGGCTGCGCCGATTGTAGTCTTCCACGGATCGGCTCGAATCTGCTCATTCGAAACGATCTGTTCGACCTGGACGATCGTGCGATTGGCTGCGCGATGCATAAAAAGATCGATCCATCCGGGTCCGCCCAGGTGCTGCACGTTGCCATAAGCATCGGCGTAGGCCGCGTGTAACACCGCAACGTCGACCTTGATTGGCGGTACCGCCAGCAAGGTCTCGCCGCTGATTGGATCCTTGAAGACTTTCAGATCGGGATTCACCTCGGGCAGCGAGGTGCCGACGCCACCGCGCCATGGCAAAAACGGCAGCGCCTGTGCCGCTGCCTGCAACCCCGCACACAAAATTCCCTCCTCGCATTCCCAAACATCTATCTCGCCTCGCTCAGCCGCACGGCGAAATGACGGCGTCACCGGATTTCCGAAACCGCCGCCGGCATAGTAACTCACCACTTTGCGTACGCATCCCGCCGCAATAAGCAGATCGAGCGAAAAGCCGCTGTCCACGACGGTCAGATTCTTGAGTCCACGGCGGATTATCTGTCGTAGGATCGCCATCGGCGTCGGCTGGCCGATTGCGATGGTCATACCGCTTTCGATCCATTTCGCAGCTTCGACCTCATCCAGAATCCGCTCGCGCCGTTCGGTATTCATTGCCGCCTCTTCTCCGTAGGGCTCCATGCCCGCCTCACCACAGTGTTGTTCCATCGATGCAATACCGCAAGCAAAGAGCGCAATTCTCGAGCCGAATTCGATATCATCTCACGAAAGCGACGCGTTTGCGGGTCTCGCGCGTAGGTTAGTAGACTCGCGCGAGCGAAGTCCTACTGAAAGCGGGAGATAGAACGATGGCACTGATCAACTTCGAGGATTACGGCAACAAATACAGCACCATCAAAATGGAGCGCCGCGAAGGCATCCTCCAGATGACCCTTCATACCAACAACGCCGAACTCAAATGGGGCATGCCGCCACACGAAGAGCTCTCCTACGCCTTCAACGATATCGCCCGCGACCATGAAAACCGCTGCGTGATTATCACCGGCACCGGCAATGCGTTTTGCGCCGAAGCCGACGCGGCGGTGGCCGCGGAGTTGCCGTCAAGGGCACGGGCGAAGCCGCGCCGTTCGGAGTCAAATCGACTACCTGGGACCACATCTACAACGACGCCAAGTACCTGCTGATGAATCATCTGAACATCGAGGTCCCGATGATCGCGGCGGTCAACGGACCTGCCCTGATCCACGCGGAACTGGCCGTCCTCTGCGACATCGTGATCGCATCCGATAACGCCGAGTTCCAGGACGCGCCCCACTTCCCCAACGGCGTCGTCCCCGGCGACGGCGTCCATGTCGTGTGGCCTCTCGTACTGGGTCCGAATCGAGGACGCTACTTCCTCTTGACCGGCCAAAAGCTCTCCGCCAAGGAAGCCCTGGATCTCGGTGTGGTCAGCGAAGTTGTCGTCACGCGACCGACTGCTGCCGCGCGCATGGGAGCTGGCCAAGATCATCACCGCGCGACCGTCATTGTCCGTCCGTTATGCCCGCGTCGCCCTGACCCAGCAGCTCAAAAAGTGATGCTCGACAACCTCGGCTACGGTCTGGCGCTCGAAGGACTCGGCGCGGTTCAATCATTCCCTGGCGCACGCGGTCCCAAAAAATAGCGTTCTGACCTGCTCGTCAGCATCGAAAGCGGCGTTGGATATAGACGATCGAAAGCGTGATAATGGCGGTCGTTATCGACTCTGCCGCAAGGAGTAACGAATGAAGCTTGGTGTCTTTCTTATGCCGTCGCATCCGCCGAACGCGCCTTCAAAGCCGGCCAGGAATGGGACCTCGAGGTGATCCGTACGGCCGATCGTCTTGGATACACCGAAGCCTGGATCGGCGAACATTTCACCGCGCCTTGGGAGCCCAATCCCGCACCTGACTTGCTGATCGCGCAGGCACTGACGCAGACCAAACAGATCAAGCTCGCTCCCGGCGCCCATCTGCTGCCCTATCATCATCCGGCCGAACTCGCATGCCGCGTCGCCTTCATGGACCATCTCGCGCAAGGCCGTTACATGTTCGGCATCGGCGCAAGCGGCCTCCCGAGCGACTGGCAGCTCTTCGGTATCGATGGCGTTAAGGGCGAAAATCGCGATATGACGCGCGAGGCGCTCGACATCATCCTCAAGATTTGGGAAACCGAGGGCGGCCTCGAACTACAACGGCAAGTATTGGAAGGTGAACGTGCCCAAACCAATGCTCGGCACCCTCAAGCACCACATCAAGCCTTTCCAGAAGCCTCATCCGCCGATCGGCATCGCCGGTTTCAGTCCCGGTTCTGAGACCTGAAGCTCGCCGGGGAGCGCGGCTTCATCCCGCTCAGCCTAAATCTCAGCTCCTCATATATCGCTTCGCATTGGGACGCGGTGGTTGAAGGCGCAAAACGTTCCGGCCGCACACCCGATCGTGGCGAATGGCGTATCGTGCGCGAGGTCTTTGTCGCCGACACCGACGACGAGGCTTACGAGGGATGCGTGCGCGGTGCGATGGGCCGCATGATGAGCCAATACCTGCTGCCGCTCTTCAAGGATTTCGAGTTCACCAAATTCCTGAAGGACGACCCGAGTATCCCCGATTCCGCGGTCACGCCGGACTACCTGGCTCACCATGGATGGCTGGTCGGCTCCGTGAAAACCGTTACCCGCAAACTCGGCGAAATGTACGACGAAGTCGGCGGCTTCGGCACGCTCCTGCTGTTCGGCTTCGATTACGCCGATCAACCCGAGCCCTGGTTCAAATCAATGCGGCTTGTTGGCCGAGGAAGTGCTGCCTCGTTTTCGGACCGATCGTTCGCGTACGGGCGCGAGTCCGCAGGTCGGCTAGCGACGCGCGCGATTGAGGTCGATACCGATGAGTGAATAACTGATCAAAGACAAAGTCGCCATCGTCGGCCTCGGCGAGACGAAATACTACCAGCGCGGTCAGGCCCCGTCGCGAATTCCGGCTCGCCTGCGAGGCGATCATCAAAGCCGCCGAGGATGCCGGCATCGACGTGCAGCGAGATCGACGGGATTTCCGGTTACGCCGACGACCGCAACGACGCCTCGCGCCTCGCCACCGCCCTGGGCCTCAAGCATCTGGGCTTCGCCGGGATGGTCTGGGGCGGCGGAGGTGGTGGCGGATCAGGCGCCGTCGGCAATGCCGCGGCCGCCGTCGCAGCCGGCTACAGCAAATACTGCGTGGTCTTCCGCGCGCTCGCGCAGGGCCAGTTCGGACGCTTCGGTCAGGCCCCTGTCAGCCAGTATGTCTCGGGCGCGCGCGCCTACACCGCTCCCTATGGCCTCTATGTTCCCGCGCAATGGGTGGCGATGCGCACTCGCCGTTTCATGCATGACTTCGGCATCAACCAGGAACCGCTCGCCGCGGTTGCGATGGCGGACTATTACCACGCGCAGTTCAACCCACGCGCCGTGATGTACGGGCGACCGCTGACCCGCGAGGCCTACGACAAGTCGCGCTGGATCGCCAACCGTTCCATCTCTACGACTGTTGCATGGAAAACGACGGCTCCGCCGCGCTGATAGTGACCACCGCCGATCGCGCGCGCGACGCCAAGAAGAAGCCCGCCTACATAATGGCCGCGGCGCAAGGCTCCAACTATCGTCATAAGCGGCTGCATCGAAAACTCCCCGACTACGCGTCGTCGAATTCAAGACGCTCGCTCCGCGGCTGTTCGAGATGGCCGGTATCACGCCCAAGGACGTCGATTGCGCGCAGATGTATGAGCATTTCAGCGGCGCCGTGATGATCAGCCTGGTCGAGCATGGCTTCTGCAAGCCCGAAGAGGTGATGGAATTCGTCACCTTTGAGAACATCACCGCGCCCAAAGGCAAGCTGCCGGTAAATACCAGCGGCGGCAATATCGCCGAATGCTACATGCACGGCCTCGAACTGGTTAACGAGGCGGTGCGCCAGGTCCGCGGCGATTCGACCTGCCAGGTGCCCGAGCGCGAAAATCTCGCTGGTGGCCTCCGGACCGATGGTCTCGCCATCAGCGACCTAATCGTCCACAGCATGTAAGGGAGCCCGCGATGGCTGACGAAAGCAAATACTACCTGCCCGAAGGATTGCCCTCTCCGCGCGCGCCTCGCACCGGGCTCGACAAGGAATTCTGGGAGCCACCAAACGCCACGAGTTGGTCGTCCAGAGCTGCAACGCTTGCCACACTTTCCAATGGGGACCCGAGTTGATCTGCCACCATTGCCATTCCTTCGATATGGGCTGGCAAAAGGTCTCGGGCCGAGGCGGCTCTATAGCTGGGTGCGACCTGGAATCCCGTGCATCCCGCGCTCAAAGAGGCCTGCCCCTATATCGTCGCGGTGGTGAAGTGCGCCGACGCCGGTAACATCCGCATGGTCGGGAATCTGCTTGGTGATCCGACGCAGAATCCGCCGTTCGACGTCGCGGTCGAGGCCGTTTCGAGGACCATCCCGATGCGACTCTGGTCCAATGGAGAGTCGTGAAGTAGGTCTGTCATCGACTTCGCATTCGTGTCCAGGTCATACTGGATGATCGGCGCTTCGTGCTTCCGACGACCACGCCAGAGAAAAGTGCGTCCACCATGAACAATCCTCGATCAGCCGTCGTCTCAATGATCGCGCTGTTCGCGATCTCGTGTTTTGCGCCAAGTATCGTTGTCAGGCGATACCCTTTGCGTCTCGATGCATCATGGCAAAATGATGATGATGGAGAACGGTAAGCCGACCGTCCCGATGAAAGAGTCAATGACTATGTCTAACAGGCCTGGTGGTGACGAGGGACTTTCAGATGAAAGACGGCGCACCTGACGCGTATGAAGGAAGGCCAGATGATCATGCTCGACGGTCACCTGATGCAGGGTGGCAAGAGCAACATGGGCGTCGGCGCGAATTAAAGGACGAGATTCCCAGTGGTTCGCCCGCCTGATAAAGTTCACGCGCCAGCACGCAGACGACCCCTTTCTGTCGATTCGACGGGCGTCGGCTACAGCCAATAGCCATTCGTATCGCCCATTGGCTCAATATTCCCCTACTCGTACTGATGGCCGGAAGTGGACTGCAGATCCTGACCGCCTATCCTTCGCTGGGACCGCAAGGCGCTCAGTACCGATGGTATCCGTTCCAGGGCCAGCCGCCCCCGCAATGGCTGCGTATCGGTGGATGGCTGGGCGGCGCGCGTCATTGGCATTTCCAGGAGGGATTTCCTGGTTCTTCGTGCTTAACGGCGTCATCTATCTAACTTACTTCTTCGCGAGCGGCGAATGGCGCCGGCGTCTTTTTCTTCCTGGACGCGATTCATGAAGATGCATTCTCCAATTCGCCTACTACACTCGCCTGCGCAAAAACGGAACCTCCGCTCGACTTCTACAATGGGCTTCAGCGCCTGGCCTACAATTCCGCGATTCTCTTCGGCATCGTCATGGTGTTGTCGGGCCTTGCAATCTATAAGCCCGTGCAGCTTCACTTCCTGACGCTTTTTTTCGGCGGTTACGACGGCGCACGGGTCGTTCATCTTGGTGGGCTATGCTTGCTCGCGCTTTTCGTCGCCACCCATCTGGTCCTGGTCTCACTGCATCCTCGCGAAATCTTGAACATGGTCACCGGAGGCAAGCGTGGCTAGCCAGTCTCTGACGCGGCGTAGATTTCTTCTTGCGGCCGCCGCCTCATCCATTCTCGCGGGATGCGGACGGTCCATCCAGTTGCCACTTTTCTCAATGTGATGAGCGGGGTTGGAACAGAGGATTCGGGATTCCTCTGTCTCGCCACGCCCGGCTGCGCGCCGAGACTCCCGCCCTCGGCGCGAACGCCCGAGGCAGCCTTCCAAGGATCCCTTCGTCTCCGGCTCGATGCCCTTTCCCGCCCAGCGATTGGAAGCTCAAGGTCGGTCGGCCTGGTCGCGCGTCCGATGAAGACGTGGACGCTTGACCAGTTGCGCCGGATGCCGCGGACCGACATGCACGTACAACACCATGCATGAGAGGGATGGTCGGCGGTCGGCCTCATCGCAGGGAGTGCGTGTCGAGCAGAGAATCGCCCCGGATGGTCTAGGCCTGGATCCTCGTGTGCGCTCGTCGAGTTCTCGTTCCTCGATCGGACTACTGGTCCTCATGGGACCTGTGCGGCGGCTTGCACCCGCAGACTCTCCTCGCGTCGGATTCGACGGCGAAGCTTTATGCCGACCATGGCGCTCTGCTGCGTCGTCTATTCGGCGGTGAAACTCGATACGAGAACGTGGAGTCATCTGACCGAGGTTAATTTCCTTCCCAAACGGAGAACCGGCGGACTACTGGGAGAATCAGGGATGCGGTTCGAATTCAGGGCGGCATCTTGATCCCGGCCGACTGGCCGCCCTGCGCTCTTCGATTCCTCGGGCGCCTTCGAGAATTACGTCGGCGGCGCTTCCGTGGAACCCGCCGACTAAAATTCGGCGGCGCAGAATCAGGAAGTGCGCGCAACTTTTTTCGTAAACGGCAGACAAAGAAGCAGCCCGTCTACGAGCAGGAACGTCTAACGCCAGCAGGTCCCGAATGGAGGACTTCGCGCCCGCTTCCAAGAGCACACCTTCGATCGTCACGACAAATCGTCCGATATTCTACGCCCACTCACTGAAATGCGGTGGATTCGCGTCCGATTCATGCGCCTTCAAGCATTCAATGCCGTCAGTAGCACCAGCGTTAGCAGGGTAAGCGACCCGCGCGTAACGTCGAGATGGTTTTCCCGATTATCGCCCCGGTTTTCTACAGCCACACCGGACGGGAAAGTCGGCTTCGTCGACTGTCGCTGCGCCAGCGATCGCGACGATCGCGAGGAATCAGACAGCAGGGAAAAGCTGTCCATCGCGGCTGAAATGGTGGGCGGTCAGAGTCGCAGATCATGGAACGTAAAAACCAACCGAAGAAGGCCGGTATGATCGCGAATATCGTCGGTCAACGAAGACGCACGTACCGATAAAGGCCAACCAACGCGACGACGAACACGCATTGCATCCCGCCCAGTCTCGCGCTCGGCCAAGCCCTGCGCGACGCGGTCAGCGAAACGTCAGTGAACAGGCGTCGCCGGCTGAAATCGACCCGCGGTCCACATCGCCATCCCCAGCCGAACCCTCGGTATCATCGCATCCCGATCGTCTGGGCGAACATGGCCGCCAGCGGAATCAGCGACCCGTAAAGAATGACCACCAACAGCGGCGGACGTTCCAAAGGATTTCGCGAGTAACGTCTCGGTTCATGCAGAGGATTAGATGGAAGTCCGCGCGTCGCGGGACATACGTCGCCTTGAAATGCACCCGGATGGCTTTTTTCGGACGTCGCGTCGGGATTCAAGGCGCCGTATGTCTTCGGTTCTCCTCGCGGCCCCGGTAAAGTACTCGTCAACATGTCCGTCACGTCGGGGGTTCCACGCCTTCTCCTCCAGCTGTTTGGCCTTCAATACCAAGTTGGCCAAATAATCGATGATGTGCAGAAAGGGCAGGAACTTCGAGTACCTCGGGATTCGTTTGCAGCGCCTGCTCGGCGCGCAGCGGATTGCACTCGTTTATCCGGGTCTTCGTCCAACCAGCATCCGTCGCTCCACCGGCGCCGCAGCACATCCCGAACTTCCATGGCGTTCCATCTCGCGTGAACTCGGCCCCCGCGCCGTTGAGCGATAGTCCGTGGCTCATCGGGGACGTCGGTTTGTAACAGCCGTAGTAGCGCGAGTAGTGGTATACGGTTCGCTTCGCGAATTACGGTGCGATCTTGAGACGCCCCGACGTAATCAGATTGCTGCACCAGGTCGGCGACATGAATTACTTCGTAGGATCCCGCCGATTGCGGAAGCTGGTGCTGGATCGTGTGAAACAGTAAGAGCAGTTCACGATGACCTTGCGAACGTTGTTACCGTTGAAAATTTCGATCAGAACCGTTTCTGCCCTCCATCGTCTGAATTCCTAGAGGTACTCGTTCCCCAGCCGGCGCGCCGTTTCGCCGTTGCACGGTTCCTCGCGCGCCAGGCACGCAAAGTCTGCTCCCGCCTTCTGCAGGTCCCGCGCGAAGGCCTGCGTCGTCCTCTTGTTGCAATCATGGGAGAGCGCCGGCGCGTCCCAGCGTGGTCGAGGTATTCGGCATCGGGCTTGTCTGCGACGGTACGGGACGTTCATCCCTCCGCCCACTCGAACCGCTTCTGCGAATGAGTCCCACGGGGATTCGATTGCGTCTCATATTCTTGAAGATGCGCGTCAGCTCCTTGGGGAAACGCGCCTCCTCCTGCACCAGATGACGCCGCATGTCGACAATCTTGTCGACGTCTCGATCATCGGCAGGGACGCCTCCTCGCACGCCCGACAGGTCGTGCAAGACCACAGCGTATCGTCGTGGATTACCGGGCCGACGATATTTTCTCCGACTTCCAACGGTTCCGCGCCATCCGCCGTTGCCCGGATGGCCCCGCTTCGATGATCTCGTCCTGATGCGCATACAGATAGTCGCGCAGATCGAGCAGCAATTGACGTGGCGCCAGCGGCTTCTTGGTTGCCGTCGCCGGGCAGTGCGAGGAGCAGCGCCCGCATTGCCGTGCAACTGAACATGTCGAGCACTTGTTTCCACGTGAACTGATCGATATGCGAAGTTCCGAAGCGTGACTCATTTTCGAGATCCTGCTTGAGAACTGCCCCTTCGGTTCGAGTTTCGCGAAAAAGATGTTCGGGATAGCGGTGATGATGTGGAAGTGTTTCGAGGGCGGCAGCAGGTTCAAAAACACCAGACGATCAGCCCCTTCAGCCGCCAGGCCACGTTGCTCGCCTGCAGCGCGAAGTTCGTGCTCACCTGCGCCATGCCGAGACCCAGCACCGATGAGAACGGCTGCCGTCGCCGGACTCCCGAACGATCTCGCGAGATCGTTGGGATGAGCCGCGATTCGCCCGCCGTCATACACCAGCCCCGTCAGCATGATCAGCGCGATCAAAACCAGGATCGGATCGGCCTCCCAATGCGATTTCTCGCGCTGGCGTGCCTCGGGCGGAAGATAACCGTAAAGCCGCTGGCACGTGCGCGATACCCCATCGCGCCAATCCCACCGCCGCGGCAATCAGAACCGCGACCTCCATGATGTCCTGGAGCGATCGATAGGGCCCGCCCAACAGATTCATGCCGAAGCCGGGCACCAAAAATGAGTCCGAATAAGCCCGCCCGAACTACCGTCATGATCTGTATCCCGAGGATGAAAAAGCCCCAGAAGATAAAGAAGTGCGTCCTCCGGCGGAACGCTCCGCGCCCGGATTGCTCCGCACGAATTTCCGCTGGCCGAACGCCCACACCATCACGGCGCGAATCCGCTCGGAAATCCGATCGAAGCGCGACACCGGGCGGCGCTCCGCAGTACCAGAAAGCGGCGCCAGAGCTGGTAGAAGAACACGCCCGCCGCCACCAAAATGCAAAGTGTGAAGAGAATCGCCGTCGTCATAGAACCTTTACCATCCCCACAATGTAACAGGGAAAATCTGGAACATTCCAAAGGATATCGCGCTTGACTTCCTGGTTCATGCAACACCCCGATGAGAGGCCGCACTTCGCGATACGCAATCCGAAGTCTTCGCGCGACTCCCCAGATGCGTTTTAAGGTGTCCCGCGCGCAAATTCAATCGCCGACTCGCCCCGCCACCGGCCGCTCCGACAGCGGATCGACGCGATAGTACCGCCTCGCCAATCTCTTCGCGACGGCGACGTCGGCCATCCACTGGGCTAAACCGTTGTTCGACGCGTCGATCGGCGTTCGACCGAACCGCCGGACTCTCAGATGCGCTGTCCGACGATCCTTAAGGAGGGCAGAGAGCGCCCGCCCGGAGGAGAATCCAGGCCCCCTCTCGAAAAAGGCCTCTTTATCGAGTGGAGATCCTACCGCCTGCGACTAGTCGATTCGGCGAATCTGCTTCTCGCTGGAAGCGCGAATGAAGTCCGGCAGCGGAACAAAATGCACGGCATCGAGATATTTCGGCGTGTTGCCGCCGACCGGCGAATTCGCCCACAGCAGGAAATCGCGCAGCGCCTTGGCCGCCGCCGGATCGGGTTGGCGCGTCGAAACTACTGCGTATCTCATAGTTTATCAGCGGGTACGAATCTTCGCCCGGCGCAAAGACCAGGCTCAGCCGTTCATCCGCGGGCGTGCGGCTGTCCAGCTCCGAGGCCGCCGCGGCGATAGTATCCGGTGTCGGCAACAGGAATTTCCCACTTTGATTCTTGATCATCGCCGTCCCCAGTTGAGCCTTGGCGACCTGGTCTTTAAAGCTGATGCCGATATAGCCAATCGAATACGGGTTCGCGGCTATCGCTTTCAACATGCCGGCGTTGCCGACCGCGGTCATCTCACCCGGGACGTTCGGCCAGTTGACCTCGGTGCCGTAGCCAACCTTGTCGTCCCAACCCGGAGTCGAAAAATCGAGGAACTGGGTAAAGACGAAAGTATCCCCCGACGCGTCCGCGCGCCGGATCGGAATAATCTCATGATGAGGCAGCGTAATCCCGGGATTGAGCGCCTTGATCGGCGCTGCATCCCATTCGCGGATCTTCCCCACGTAGATACCGCCGATAGTCGGCCCGTCGAGTTTCAGCGGCCCGCCGCTAACATCGGGAAGATTGTAGTTGACCGTCTGTGCGGCGATCGCCAGCGGAATATTGACGATCTGCGGATTCCGCTCGGCCTGCTCGTCGGACATGTAAGCATCGGAGGCGCCTATTTGCGCCGTTCCCGAAATCGCGGCGGCGATTCCCGCGCCCGAGCCGGTCGCATCCGTTGGTATCTTTATCTCGGGGTTGGAGGCGACGTAGTCCGGGATCCACAGGTCGAATAACGGTAGTAACAAGGTCGAACCCGTTTCACGAAGCTGCGCCGCCGCGGCGAATGCGGGCATACTGACGAGCGCGAGCATACAACAGGCGAACCCAACGACACCGGCACGCCCCAATCGCGAGTTTGCGATAGCCATTACGATCTTTCCCTCAGCGAAGTTTGTCGAGTGACGCAGCCGGCTTCAGTCCCGGCCAATCTGGTCAAGACTCACACCGGTCGTCTCGATCCGGTAAAGCCAGGTCACCACCGCACCGATCAGCGAAGAGATCACCAATACGTAGAGCAGCAGCCGCGTCCCAATCGTCACCAGCAGGATCGGGAAAAGAAACGCGGTGGTGACCGCGCCGATCTTGCCGAAGGCCGCGGCGAAGCCCGCACCCATCCCGCGCACCTCGGTGGGAAAGACCTCGCCCGCCAACAGATAGGTCTGCGAATTCGGACCGAGATTGGTCATGAAGTCGAACAGCATGAAACCCACGAAGATCAGCATGATCTTCGACTCGCCGCCCGCGTCGATCGAAAACGATGCGATCGTCAGGCCGACCGCGCAGCCGATGAAGCCCGCCACCTGCAGCCAGATCGGCCGAGCCGGTCCGCCAAGCACCACCGCGAAAAGGATCCCCACGATCAGCAGGACGGTGATCATCGCGGCCCCTTTTGCCGCCAGGATATCGTCGGCAATCACGTCGCTCAGGCTGCGGATATGGTCGGATGATCCGCCCAGCGCCGCAGCCAGGATTGTCGGGGTAAAGATGCCGATTCCGTAAGTGCTCAAATCCTGGATAAACCACGGCACCGAAGCCAGGATAGTGGCGCGCAGATTGCGCTGGTGAAACAGCGCCAGAAACGACTGGCCGGAACCATGCTCATCCGCGCTCGCCAGCCGCTCCAGCCTGATATCCTTCGGATACTGCGGCTCGCGCTTAAGCAGCCGGGTGGCGGCTTTCTCCGCCTCGTGCGCCCCGCGTATCACCAGCCAGCTCGGGCTTTCGGTGATAAAGAAGCGGCCGACCGTAACGATCACCGCCGGGATCAGCACCGTGGCATACATCCAGCGCCAGGCCCCGAGCGTGGGATCCATTTCGAGCACGATACAGCCGATGCCGGTACCGGCCAGCGCACCCAGGGCCTGAAACGCGAAGGCGCCCAGCACCAGCTTGCCGCGATTGGCGCTCGGCGTGCTCTCGGAAATGATCATGTGCGCGGTTGGATAATCGCAGCCGAGCGCCATGCCGAGACCAAACAGGCAGATCGCCAGCGAGGCGAAGTTGGTGGTTAAAATCAGCAACGCGAGGAATGCCGAGAACAGGATCATCTCGGCGATAAACATCCGCTTGCGTCCGAAATAATCGGATAGCCCGCCGAGAACCAGTGCCCCAACGAGAATACCCGCAGGCTCGCGGCGCTGGCGATACCCTTGTTCCCCGCTCCCAGATGGAATTCGCGCACGATCAGCGGCAGCGCCACGCCGGTCATGAACACCACAAAACCCTCGAAGAACTTTCCCGCCGCGGCGAGCGCCCAGATACTCCATTGCATCGCCGTCATCGGAGGAGTCTTGAGATGCGTGCCGTCGCCCCACGCGGGCAGCTCGTCGATATAGTGCTGCACCGATCTCGTGCTGGCTTTCCGAGGCACGCTAGTCTGAACGTCAACCATTCGCGGCGCTCCCTTTTTACTTTTTCGCAGGTGCTAACAATTCGAGACAGTCGAAAAGGCCAGACGTCGGCCTATGAAAGACTAACGACGGACTTTATAGCGAGATGGTTACTGATAATGAGGCGCGAAATGTTAAGTGTTGATTATGGAATTATGTACAGAAGGTTATTAGCTTCCCCGCCGCCCCGCTTCGCCGGTAACGTCTTTGCGCCGATCAGCAACGGCTCTCCGCATCGCCGCCAAACGAGCCCCCTCGCCTCCACTCCGCGAAAAAACACGCGGCAAACTTGACGCGCTATCAGCCGACCGGCGCAAAGAACAGCCCGACCAAGGTAAGGACCTGCCGCTATTGCACTTACAAGTTTGATCGTTGAAGGACGAAAGGTCGCACCGCCAGAGCAACGACGACCAACCGTTACTGAAGCGGCGAGGAAGCGGCGGACGCGGCGGTGAAGAGCCTTTCAATCTCCACCAGCACCTTCTTATGATCGTCCGTTTGAGCGGAGCCTGCGAAAAATATCTCATTGTCGTCGAAGCTGGCCCGCTCGCCTCTCAAAAGTAAAGGGCAGCAGGTTAGGCGTAACCTGAATGGTTGGATCGACGTGCAAGTTCACGCCAGTGACCTGATATCCCGGCGTTTTGATTCCATAAGTTGTCAAAAAGCTGGTTATCTTTTCGCCCACCAATGAAACTCGCGAAAGCTATTCAACGTTTCGCTGAACGTCAACTCTAAAATGCTGTGAAAGTAGTCTGGATAGATTCTCGTGATATCTATCCCGAAGGCTTCGCTAGCCCAGTCAAATAGATCATTTAAGAAATATTGCGTGTCATCCGTCGAGGTTTTTGTCACCACTCCGATCGAAGTCGCACGGATATCGACATAGGTCACCAAAAGTCTCAATAGTAATTCGCTTCCCGTCGCGCTCGAACAATCCAAAACGAAGATTGGCAGGACCGGAAGATAATTGCTCGGGGGTGGGGAGGCCTTTGAAGTGATAACGTTCGGCGACTGCGTCCACGATCTCGAAAGCTGAAGTCGCATCAAACAGTCTAGGTGTAGACTTGCGATTGCTGATGCAACGAGCACAGTCGCTCTCACGTTTCTTGCTCCTTATGCCGTCACAGGTTTCGGGACTGATAGGCGCTCTAATGTTTTGCCGGATCGGCATCCTGTCCGTAGTCAAAGGGGCGCTGAGCCTTGATTACAGAAGTTGCAAGTCAGGCAAAGCAGGCTCCGCCTTAGAAGAAAGTGAATTGATAGAAAGTTCCAATTCTAACGACATGCCGAGTAATAAATCGCTCACAGTGTCGAGCGTCCAATTTCCCGTCGCACCAAGAAGGCGATTAATAACCTCGGGGCGGCGTCCGATGCGCCGCGCCAGATCGGCCTTACTCATGGTCTCAAGTTGGTGAAACTTACCGACTACGATCTCATAGAGACGCAGGCGCAGTCTTCGTCGGAAATATGCCTGCTTCTCTGAATTGGGATTGTTTCGTTGTTCAATACTTCAGCTAATAACTCTGGCGTTTGTGAGATAGCCATCGGGGTAATAACTTCCGCCAAGTGGAAGAAGGTTTCCGAAATATCCTTGCCATTCCTCTTTAAATTCCTGAATTGCTGCTCTCCATTCTTTTGCGTATCGACCGCCTAATTCTTTACGCCATGCCCAGGTAAGCGCGACAAAGTGATCCTTCGAAACAAAACTGCCAAACAGCCGAATCGAAGGTCTCAGGATCAATACTTCTGATTTCCCAGACTTCATTCGACGACGGCTCGAGCAGCGCCATGTATGCAAACCTATCTTTACTTTCGGAGTCGTAGATCTATTCGATGGCCGTCCATAAAATAATCGAGATCGGCCTGCAGGCCTCCGACGCGCATTTGCCATCTGGTATTTAAGCCCGCCCCAGATAGGAGAGTCCTTATAAGACCCGATCCGTAGAGGAATCGTCGCTGCCTTATTCCTTCGGGGAAAGATTGTGGAATCGAATATAGGCCGTTTGCCTCCGAGCACAGCCTGTCGACTGTCTCTGGTAATGACATATAAGTCAATACTCGGGAGGTGTCAATTCTAAATCAGATAAGTCCGTACTCTAAATGGACTGACTTTTCCGCTTGGCCGTTCACTATTTGTTCTCAGGGCTTGATCGTCGGGATGATGTTCGAAGGGATCTCTCTATCCGTGCGATCTCTCACGCACGACGACTAACGCCAGTAAAAATCCGATTGTCCGGCGTACCTGATGCTGACGTGGTCCGGATCGGGAAGTCGCAAATCTCGTCTTGTCCCGCGCTGAGACAGGTCGGCGGACTGTGGTGCTTCACCGCTTTAGACTCAGTCCGAGATTTTTTTTCGCCAGCATCGTTTGGTCGATTCGGCGGCCCCCCCTACCCCACTCAATGCTTGATTTTTTTGATCTCCTCGGCCATCTCGGGCACCGCCTTGAACAAATCGGCTACCAGCCCGAAGTCGGCGACACTGAAAATCGGCGCCTCCTCGTCCTTGTTGATCGCCACGATCGTCTTCGAGTCCTTCATTCCCGCCAGATGCTGAATCGCGCCCGAAATCCCCACCGCGACGTATAGTTCCGGCGCCACCACTTTCCCGGTCTGCCCCACTTGCAAGTCGTTCGGCACAAACCCCGCGTCGACCGCCGCGCGGCTCGCTCCCATCGCCGCACCCATCTCATCGACCAGCGGCTCGAGCACGGTTTTGAAGTTTTCGCCCAACTTTAGACCGCGTCCGCCCGACACGATAATCCGCGCCTCAGTCAGTTGCGGCCGGTCGCTTTTGATCTCGTTGAAGCCGACGAACTCCATTTTAAGGGTGGCCGCGTCGAGTCGGCCTTAACCTTTTCGACCGGCGCCGCGTTCGCCGCCGGGGCCGCCGCATCAAACGCCGTTCCACGCACCGTCACTACCCGCACCGGCCCTTCGAGCTCGACCGTCGCCAGCGCGTTACCGGCGTACATCGGCCGGACCATCGTGCCGTCGTCGTTGATCGTGATGATCTCGGAGGCCATCGGCGCGTCCAGACGAGCCGCCAGCCGCGGCATCAAGTCCTTGCCCATCGCACTCGCCGCCGCCAGAACCGTCTCCGCCCCGGTACTCTTGGCCAGCGCCGCGAGCGCTTGCGTCGCCGCGTCCGCGAGGTAGTTCGGCCAACCGCGCGTCTTCCAGCGCGATTACCTTGATGACTCCGTATTTTGCGGCTTCCGCCGCCAGTTCGTCGACCTTGTCGCCCAGCACCACGGCGGTACAGTTACCGCCGCGTTTACGCGCCATCTCCAGACCGGCGTTGATCGCGATCAAGGTCGTCTTGGGAAAATGCCCGCCGTGATGCTCGGCGAAACGATGTACGTCACCCATCTTCGTTCCTTCTTCGGCGGTCTTCAGATGACCTTGGCTTCGGTATGTAAAAGCTGAACGAGTTCCTCGACCGAACCGACCTTGCGGCCGGCTTGGCGCTTCGCTGGCGCTTTCAGCGTCTTGATCTTGAGCTTGGGCGTGAGATTGACGCCGAGGCTGTCGGCGGCGATCTCGTTGAGCGGCTTCTTGCGTGCCTTCATGATCCCCGGCAACGAGGCGTAACGCGGTTCGTTAAGCCGCAAATCCGCGTGATTACTGCCGGCAAGGGGAACGCGATGGTCTCGAGACCGCCGTCCGCCTCGCGCACCACCGTGCACTTCTCACCCGCGATCTCGACCTTCGAGGCAAAGGTCGCCTGCGGCCATCCGAGAGTCTCGGCGATTATCTGTCCGACCTGGTTGGAGTCGTCGTCGATCGCCTGTTTGCCGATTATCCCAGCTCGGGCTTCTCGTCCGTGGCGACCTTGGCGATTATGCGCGCGATTGCGAGCGTATCCAGCGGATTCTCGGCCTTCACCAGGATCGCGCGGTCGGCGCCCATTGCCAGACCCGTGCGTAACTGCTCCTGCCAGGTCGGCAGACCGACCGAGATCAGCACCACCTCGCCGCCGCCTTGCTTTTCCTTGATTCGGAGGGCCTCTTCGATTGCGATCTCGTCGAACGGGTTGATCACCCATTTCACGTTGTCGGTCGCGATTCCGGATCCATCCGGCAACACCCGAATCGTGGTGGCCGGGTCCGGTACGCGCTTGACGGGGACTAGAATTTTCACTGCGAATTTACTCCAAGCGGCCAGTCAGATTCACTCCAGACGGCCAGTCATATGATGGCGAAACCAGAGAGGTTGCCAGGCCGGGGGTCAAATCGGAAACGACCGTAACAACCGCCAAACGGACAGTCAAACCTCGGTCTCACCAAGGAGACCGTCCCCTTCCCTACTTCAGGACAGTGCGGAGGACCTACTCGGCGTTGTAGCCCAATCGGTACGAAAGCTCGCGTCCGGCGTCGAGCACCAGCGGCGCCAGCTCGTGGCTGATTCGATCGCCGGGTAGCCGATAGGCCGGTCCCGCTATAGCGAGAGACCCGACCACTGAACGCGTGTAGTCACGAATTGGCACCGCTACCGATGCCACATCCTCGAAGAACTCGCCCGAATCGATTGAAAAGCCTTCACGCGCCACCAGGTGGAGTTGCTCGAGCAGGGTCGAGCGATCCACGATAGTCTGCGAGGTGTAACGGTTCATCTGCTCGGGCAGAATCGACTTCACCTGCTCTTCGGGGTCGAAGGCCAGATGAGCCTTGCCGATCGCAGTACAATGCAGCGGCAGAGTCATTCCGATCGGAGGAGTGATCTGACCGCCCGGTCGTCGGGTTCCGCCGCTTCGAGCGGAACCACGCCGTCACGCCGGGCAATCGCGACGAACGCGCTTTCGCGACATTTTCGCGCCACGTCCGCCAGGATCGGCCGCGCTTGCCGCACCAGCCCCATGTGATGGATATAACGGCGTCCGAGATGGAGACACTTGATCCCGAGCCGGTAATTTTCGCTCGCCTTGTTCTGCTCGATATAACCGCGCGCCTCCAGCGTGGCGAGCAGACGGAAGACGTTGTTCTTGTGGAGCTTGAGTCGTTTGGAGAGTTCAGTTACGCCAAGTTCGTCGGTGTCTCCAAAAAACTGTTCGAGAACGTCGAGTGAATGAGTTACCGATTGAATAACGTAGTTTGTCTTGTCGCGACGGACCATGACGTTTTAAGTTCCCTTGAAGCCGCCAAACGGACTAAATGACAGCGGCAGCCAGAATTGGAAAACTGTTTTAATCTAGACGCCCCTGCTAAAAAATGTCAACGCTGTTTGTTATGCCCTTTCGGGTCGTCTAAGTAGTTGAATTTATTAGCTTTTCTTCAATGTGCACGTTTTTGACCGATATCGGGTGAGCCATGCCAGATCCAATGAGGCCGGATTTCTTTCGTCGCGTCGACGAGTCGGACGACGAGCTCTTCTACACATCACCTCGCCTGGTCGTCCATATTGACGACGGCGCTATCGCCGCAGTGAGTGAAATTTACGCGCAATTCCTACCGACCGGCGGCGCCGTCCTCGATCTCATGAGCAGTTGGCGCTCGCACATTCCGGAAAGTGTGAAGGCGAAACGCATCGTCGGTCTCGGCCTCAATCGTTCCGAGATGGAGAACAATCCCGCGTTGACCGAGATCGTCGTGCACAACGTCAATCGTCATCCGCGGCTGCCGTTTCCCGATCAAACTTTCGACGGCGTCGTGATGACGGTATCGATTCAGTACCTGGTGCGGCCGGTCGAGGTTTTCGCCGACGTCGCTCGCGTCCTCAAAGCGCATGCGCCGTTTATCGTGACCTTTTCCAATCGAATGTTTCCCACGAAAGCCGTCGCCGTCTGGCAAGGCGCCACCGATCAGCAACGACTCGGAATTGTCTCGCGCTACTTTGCCGAGAGCGGTGCATTTGAGAAGATCGGCGTGATCGATCGCAGCCGTCGCCCGGGAACTCCATCGGATCCGATCTGGGCTGTCGCCGGGTATGCGATCGCGCGATGAAGGCGCGGCGGGAAATGAGACTCAAGTGATCAGCAATCGCGGACTCAGACATCTCGCACTCAGGGTCGCGGACGTCGATCGCGCCACGGAATTCTATCGCAAGGTTTTCGGCATGCGCGTCATCTGGCAGCCGGACGCGGACAACGCGTACCTGACCTCGGGATGCGACAATCTCGCGTTACATCGCGGCGACTCGGGTGACCCGGCGGCGCAATCACTCGATCATCTTGGTTTCGTCGTCGCGACGATCGATGAAGTCGAAAGCGGCTTTTTGTGGGCTCAACAAAACGGCGTCTCGATCATCCATCCGCTGCGCCATCATCGCGATGGCTCCGTTTCATTTTATATTCGCGACCCCGACGGTAACGTTATCCAACTCCTCTACGAACCTTCGATAAGCCCGATCAGCTTTGCCAACACCAAGGCCTGAAACGCTCTCGAGGAAAATCATGATGCAAAATTGTGCGACAGCCGAGGGCACCTCGGCGTACGCTTCTCGCTTCGATTCTCTTTCCGGAAATTTTCGGCCGATGCTGGGATTGTCGGTCGGATCGATCGGAATCGGCACGTATCTGGGCGAAAGCGACGCCACCACCGATGCCGCGTATGAGGAAGCGATTCGCGCCGCACTCCTCGGCGGCGTCAACCTGATCGACACCGCGGTAAATTATCGCTTCCAACGCAGCGAGCGCGTGATCGGAAAGGTGCTGGCGGAACTGATCGGCGCGGGAAAGATCAAGCGCGAGGAGATCGTTGTCGCCACCAAGGGCGGCTACGTCACCTTCGACGGCGAGATGCCGCCCGATCCGCACGCCTGGTTCGAGGAGAACTACGTCCGCACGGGTCTCGTCGGCCCCGGCGACGTGGTGCAAGGTTCTCACTGCATGACCCCGCGCTATCTCGAAGCGATGATCGAGACCAGCCGCACCAACCTCGGCCTCGACACCATCGATATCTACTACCTTCACAATCCCGAGACCCAACTCAGCCTAGGCCGCGATCAATTCAACGAGCGCATCAGGTATGCGTTCGAGTTCCTCGAACTCAAAGTCGACGAAGGAAAAATTTCGTATTACGGCACGGCGACCTGGAACGGCTTCCGCGTACAACCCAAGGAAGCCTCATACTTGTCGCTGGCCGATCTGGCGGGAATTGCGAACGAAGTCGGAGGCCCCGATCATCACTTCCGCGTTATCCAGCTTCCCTACAACCTGGGGATGCCCGAGGCGCTGACGCTGAATAATCAAAGCCTCCCTGACGCGAGCAAGGTCAACACGCTGGCCGCCGCGGACGCCAACGGAATCGCGACCTGCGCCAGCGCGTCGCTGCTGCAGGGACAACTGACGCGCGGTTTGCCGGCGATACTGAGCGACACCTTCCCCGAAATGAAATCGGACGCGCAGCGATCGCTGCAATTCGTGCGATCGACGCCGGGGGTCGCCGTCGCACTTACGGGGATGAGCTCGGCCGAACACGTGCGCCACAACCTGGCAACGGCGAATTTTCCGCCGGCGTCGTTCGAGACCCTGATGAAGCTTTTCAATCGCGCCGATTGAGACGCCGCTCCGAAGTCGGCCCGATCGACCTGGATCCAACCCGGCTCTGGAGTGCCCAAACGGCCCTGTTAGCCGAGGTTGTGTTCTTGAACGAGGCGCTGGAGAATCGGTTTAGAGGACGTCTCGAGAGATAGAGGCAAGCGCAGAGACCGAGCTGGAGCTTCACTTTTCGGCACGCGAACATCCACCCGATGAAATTTTTACGACTTTTCACCCCCGCATTCACAAGCATTGGCGTGATCCTGATCGGGCTGGCTGCGGCATTGCTGACACCGTCGAGGCTGTTCGCCGGACAACTCGACTTCCCGCCCACCGCCGACTTCAAGATCCTCAACGCCGACGGCACCAAGGTCATCGGCCACACTCACTTCGCTCTATCCAGCGATGAACCTGGCTTTCAGCTGATCTATATCGAGAGCCACTACAACAACGGCGAATACGAGGTCGAGCGCAACCTGATCGAGAGCCGCAGCGCGCATCAAATGCCGGTGATGGCCGACTACTACCACGGTTTCTTCAATCCCGGCGGCGTTCTGACACGCGAGGTCAAGGCCAACTTCCGCACCGGCAAAGCCTCCTGCACCGAGTTGGTCGACGGTCTCGAGCAGGTCTACAACGAAACGCTGGATTTGCCCGCGGATACTTACGCGGGTTCGGCGTTGATTATCCCGCTACAGAATCACTTGAGCGCGAATCCGACCGAGCCGGTGCAATTCCACGACCTGTCTTGCGCGCCGGGTCCCAAGCTCTTCAATGTGCAAGCGACGGGGACCGAGATGATGCGCTGGGACCACTATCCGGGCAAAACCATGGAGGTCGAGATCAAGCCGGCATTCGGCTGGATCGACGTGGTGATTGCGCCGTTCATCCCTAAGATGCGGGCGTGGTTCAACCCGGCTGACAACTGGAACTTTGTCGGCGGCGAGATAACCCGTTATTACCGGGGCCCGGAAATTATCATGGCGCGCGTCCCGCCCTCTGAAGCGTCTCCCGCGAAGCCCGCGACGCATCCCGAAGTAGCCAGCGTGCCCACGCAGCCGCCGGCGGGAAATACATCGCCGACGTTGCGTTGACGCCACAGCCGAGCATCGAGCGTGCATCATGCAATGCCGCAGGCGCCGGTCTCAGAAAAGGCTAAATTTTCGGTGCTAGCGAGTGGCGGAGGCCACCGCGGGAGCCAGAGTTAAAAGTGCGTCGCGCCGGTATCGCCATAGTGCCGCACTTTAGAACGTTGCGGCTTCTGATATTGGAAGGCGATTTGGCACTGTGGGCAGGTGCCCTGTGGTTGCGAGTTACGAGCCTGGCGCACCAATTTAATGTAGCGCACAGCTCCATCGCTGCAGAGATGCCCCGCGACGGGGAAATCATAGACAGTGCGGACGGCGGTTTGATTTTCCATTTCCTACGCTAACGCTCCCTCATGCGAAAATTACCCCAAAAAGTTCGCACCCGCTGAATTACGGGTGCGTGATCCAGATCGAACAACATAGTGATTTCCCGACTTCGATCAATCTTTTTTGTGTCTCGTAGACAATTTTTTCGAAAACTTTTTTGTCTCCGATCCATGACCGCAAAACCTCTCCAATTCATGACCGAAAGGCTCAGGCCGGCCGGCGCGGCACCAGCACTTTTCTACGCAAAACCAGGACCACCTCGCTCTTCTGGTTGAGGCCCCGCGTCTCGACGTAGACGACGCCGCGGTCGTTCTTGGTCTTCGACGGCGTGACTTCGAGAACCGTCGTTTCGGCGTAGAGCGTGTCGCCGTGAAAGCTCGGCGCGGTGTGACGGATCGTCTCGTACTCAAGGTTGGCGATCGCGTTCTCGCTGATGTCCTTGACGGTCATTCCGGTGACAATCGCGATTACCAGCAGGCCGTTCACCAGCCGCTGCCCATGCTGGCTCTTCTCGGCGAAGGCCGCGTCGAAATGCAGCGGGTTGGTATTCATGGTCATCAGCGTGAACCATGTATTATCGAACTCCGTGAGCGTGCGGCCGGGCCAATGCTTGAACGTCTGTCCGGCGTGAAAATCCTCGAAATAGTTCCCCATCGTTTTTCCGACCTTCCTCTTATGACGGTATGTGGAGGCAATTATTCGATTGTTTGGCGCGTCTCGAACGTCGTCGAATTCCACGCAAGTTTCAACTGCGGATAGAATTCGCTCGTCTGGTAGCCGCCACCGGGGCCGCGACCTGCGTGTTCGGACTCGGCGTTTGGCCCCGCGCATGAACATCAGGTTTGCGCCGTTGCAGCAAGACGGCCCGTTTTACAGCGGCTCCGCGCAACACCATGACCTCCCGGCTCCGCGCAACACCGTGCTCTCCCGTGAAAAAGACCACGCTTTCAAACCTTCAGCCACAAACTTCCGCGAGAAGAACCCCAGGATCCAAGCGTGCTCTCGTTGAATGCTTGCCGGAACTCGCGATGGCCTCGCAGTCTTCCCACCCCCCCTTTTCACTGCCGAAGCCCTGAACACCCAGCGGCGTAACCTGGAGCGGATTGTTACGTCTTTAATTTTAGAGGGACGCGACGAAGCCAAGGCCACGACCAGAAGCGTCGGCAGCACGCTGCGGCATTATTTCCGCGTTCAAAAATGCCCATCGTTTTCGCTCATTCAATGCGAATCCTTTTGAGTTGCACGCAACAGGAGCACAAAAAAATGAAACCTCGCATGATGATTCTTCTTTCCTGCCTGACAATGGGGTTGGCGCTCACCGGATCGGCGTTCGCCCAGGTGGCGAATCCGAGCGCAGAATCACAATGGCAGAGCTTTCTGTCGAACCATCCCGGAGTCAGCAGCAATATGGCCAACAACCCGAATTACCTGAGCAGTCATCCGGGAGTGGCGACCTGGCTGGAGCAGCATCCGGACGTAGCGGCGCAAGCCCGGCAGGACGGGCAGATCGGTAACGCGTACGGACAGAATCGGTACGGCAATGCCTATGGGCAAAATCGTTATGGTAACGCCTATGGCCAAAACCGGTTTGGTGGCGCGTACGGACAAAATCAGTGGCGCGGAGCACACGCCCGCAATCACTACGCGCAACGCTACAATCATCATTTCTTTTAAGCCGTAATCGGTTGTCATGAGCCGAGCGATCGGCTCCAGCCGACCCAAACGCCTCCCCGAAACAACGAACAGCCTCTGCGACAGCAGGGGCTGTTTTGTTTTGCTATCACCTCGCGCGATTGAGTCAGGTCGTGCGAGCACCTGCGGATCGAGCGCGCTTATGGTAGGGTCCCCATCACGTGGAAAGGCGAAGAATAAGCCGTTTGCTGGTCGCGAATCGCGGCGAGATCGCACTGCGAATCATCCGCAGCGCGCGCGTGATGGGGATTCGGACGATCGCGGTCTATTCCGAGGCCGACGCCGATTCGGCCCATGTCGCCGCCGCGGATGAGGCCCGTCCGATCGGGCCCTCCGAACCGGCGCAGAGCTATCTCAATATCGCCGCGATTCTCGAAGCGGCAAGAGCCACCAATTCCGACGCGATCCATCCGGGCTACGGCTTTCTCTCCGAACGCCCGGAATTCGCTCGTGCGGTGGATGACGCCGGGCTCGTCTTCGTCGGGCCGCCGGGCGAAGTGATGGCCGCGCTCGGCGACAAGGTGGCCGCGCGGCGTATCGCGATAAGTTCCAACGTGCCGGTGGTTCCCGGAGTGGACGCCGCCGACCTCCTGTCCGCGCGACAATTCACCAGCGAGGCCGGTTTTCCGATCCTGGTGAAAGCAGCAGCCGGCGGTGGCGGGCGTGGAATGCGCGTGGTCGAACAGGAGAAGGATTTGGAAGGCGCGCTCGAATCGGCCTCGCGCGAGGCGCAAGCCGCCTTCGGCGATGGGCGCGTATTCCTGGAGCGGTACCTGGCCCGCCCGCGCCATATCGAGGTCCAGGTACTGGGTGATCATTATGGACGGGTGGTCGCGATTGGTGAGCGCGAATGCTCGATCCAGCGCCGTCATCAGAAGATTATCGAGGAAGCGCCGGCGCCAAATCTGTCCGACGATTTGCGTTCGCGCATCATCGACGCGGCGCTGCGCCTCGCGCGCGACGCCGGCTATCGCAACGCCGGGACTTTCGAGTTCCTGGTCGACGGCGCCAATTTCTATTTTCTCGAAGTAAACGCCCGGCTGCAGGTCGAGCATCCGGTAACCGAGTTGTGCTTCGGTCGCGACCTGGTTTGCGACCAGTTGGAAATCGCGGCGGGCGGGCGTATCGCGGATCCGAAGACGGCGCGCGGATGCGCGATCGAATGCAGAGTCAACGCCGAAGATGCTTCGCATGACTTTCGGCCGGCGACGGGTACGGTGGTTCACCTGGATCTGCCCTTCGGACCGGGGGTTCGAGTCGATACGCATATGCGTGCGGGCGCGGTGATTTCTCCCTACTACGACAGCCTGATCGCCAAGGTCATCTGTCATGGCGAGAATCGCGAGCGGGCTCGTGCCCGGCTGGCCGCGGCGCTGGGCGAATTTTCCCTGCTCGGCGTGCAGAACACGGCAGCCTTCCTGCGGGATATCGTGATGAGCGGGCCGTTTGCCGAGGCCGATCTCTCGACGCGGTTCTTGCCGGAATTTTTCCCAAATTGGACGCCGCCCGAGGCAAATCTGCGGGCAGCATTGGCGGCTGCGGCAATGGTCGCGCAGGGAGCGCTCGAAACCACGAACGGCGGACGATCCGATCACGCCATCGCGGCGGCTGACGGCGCCGCAATCAGTCAATCGCCCTGGTCACGGCTCGGCGGATTCGAGCTATGGAGCCGGCGATGAAGTTGCGAGAGGCGGGCGGCGGGCGCCAATTCGACGTTGAGCTACTGGGCCGCGATGGAGATTCCGTCCGTCTCCTGATCGACGGCGAAGAGATCACGATGGCGACGGAGCCCAATGCGGGTGACGGAACGATCCTGCGATGCGGCGAGACCGTAGTTCGCGTCAATGCCGTCCGACGGCGCGACTCGATTCTTGTCGCCGCCGGGCCGTCGGCATTCGAGTTCGTCGCGGTCGAAGGACGTCGGGGTCGTGGCGGGCATGGACTCGCGACTCCGGAAGTGACCGCGCCGATGCCGGGTAAGGTGCTCAAAGTATTGGTCGCCGAAGGTACGACAGTCGCGGCGGGCGAGCCGCTGATCGTGCTCGAGGCGATGAAGATGGAAACCACGCTCTACGCGGAGAGCGGCGCGGTGGTCAAAAAGGTACGCGCCGAACCCGGTGCGATGGTCGACCACGGAACCGTGCTGCTCGAGCTCAGTCCGGCGGATTCATCAAAGCCCGAATCTGCGGCTCGAGACGACTGAGCCAATCCTCGAAGTCGCCCTCCTTCTCGACAACTATTTCGAGCTTGCCGTCCGGAAGCATCGCGAGACGTCCGGGAGTCTCCGTCCGTAGCGGAATAACCAGCGCCTCGCGCGATATTCCCATCGCATCGGTGACGGTGAAGATTCGTTCGATCTCTTTGAGGGTTATCGCCTTGAGCACTTTTTCATTCCTTGGCGCGCTGGATTTTCACGGCTCTTTACATACCAGGCACATGGCCTAAGCTTTAATGCGGGGACTTTGGAAGTCCGGCGGGAGGCTTCAATGTTTGGCACTATCAAGAAGATAATCAAAGACAAGGGTTTTGGCTTTATCGTTCCCGACGACGGCGGCGACGAGGTATTTTTTCACCGATCGCGCCTGGGTCCCAAGATGTACTTCGAGGACCTGCGCGAAGGCAACGAGGTCCAATTTGACGTCCGGCCGGGTGACAAGGGTCCGCAGGCTTTCAACGTTCGCTTGCGCTAGGAGACGCGCCCGGCGGCGCTCGCCGGCGCGCAACATTTGTCTAACCCGGGCCATCCACCATTCGAAGATGCGCTTGACCGGTGGAGTCAGGCCTGTGCGATTGTAGGCGTCGCCGAATCGCCGGCCCCATCCGCTCGCGTCGGATAGGATAATGACGGCGCTGGCGAGTGCGCCAACACGGCGGTATTGTAAACGGAGGGTCAATGTCCGTTCCCGATCAGCATCGTCATCACGGTCCCGTTCATTTGCAGCTCGCGATCATCACGGCGAGCGATTCGCGCACGGCCCAAAATGACGAAAGCGGCGGCATTATTCGCGAAATGCTGGAGCAGGCCGGACATACCATCGCGAGCTACGAGGTTTTGCCGGATACCCCCGAACGAATCAGGGCGGCAATCAACCAGCATCTGCCGCGGATCGACGGGGTGATCATCACCGGGGGCACAGGTATCGCGGCGCGCGACTTGACGGTCGAAGCGGTTCGGCCGCTGCTCGACAAGGAGCTCGAGGGATTCGGGGAGCTATTTCGGATGCTGTCGTATCAGGAAATCGGGTCGGCGGCGCTGATGAGCCGTGCCCTCGCGGGAGTCGCATCTGGTAAAATAGTAGTTGCACTGCCTGGCTCGCCCAAGGCATGTCGACTCGCGCTGGAAAAACTCTTAATACCTGAACTTGGGCACATCGCGCATCTGCTCAAGCTTTGAACTGCCTGGACTCGATATGAATCGGTTGACGCTGAAATTCTTCGCGACGCTTCGCGAACGGGCGCGTACTTCGGAAATATCGCGCGAATTTCGCGAAGGTATGACAGTTGGAGAGATTTGGCGGGAGCTACTTGAGGAATTTCCCGCGCTCGGGGGCCATCTGGACAGCGTCGGCTTCGCGGTAAATCACGAATACGTAAAGGAAGATTATCGACCCGCTAATCGCGACGAAGTAGCATTTATTCCACCGGTCAGTGGAGGTGTCGATTCGCCCTGGATCGGGCCCATCGGGATAGGGCGCGATACGATCGACGTTGCAGCATTGGAGCATGCGGTCGCGAATCCGGCCGCCGGGGCGATTGTGACGTTCGTCGGCACGACCCGTCGCGATAACGCCGGGCGGAACGTGTTGCGGCTGGAATACGAGGCTTATGAGCCGATGGCGCTCGCCGAGATGCGCAAGTTGGCTCAGGAAGCGGGTGAGCGTTGGAATATAGTACGCATCGCGATTGCGCATCGGGTCGGTTTTGTGGATATCGGCGAGACCTCGGTGGCGATTGCAGTTTCGGCGGCCCATCGCGCCGAGGCGTTCGAAGCATGCCGGTTCGCCATCGACCGGCTCAAGGAAGTAGTGCCGATCTGGAAGAAGGAGTACTTCGAGGGCGGTGAGGTTTGGATAGGTTGTCAGACCTCCCATCCGCCTGAAATACACCACCATTAAGCGGCGGCGGAGCTTCGAGTCCGGTGATTCGCAAATTCGAACCACAAAACCCTATGTTGACCGGTCGGCCAGTATCGGTTAATCAAGGCCTGAGCCTTATGCTGCCACCGGAAACAACGGTTGAAAAAGTAATATTAGCCGAACCACGCGGATTCTGTGCCGGAGTCGATCGCGCCGTTGAAGCGGTGCGGGGCGCCCTCCACGAATACGGCCGTCCGCTCTACGTACGTCATCAAATCGTGCATAACCGCTTTGTACTCGAAGCTCTTGAGCGCGAGGGCGCGGTTTTCGTCGAAGATTTGGACGAGGTGCCTAAGGGACAGCGCGTCATCTTCAGCGCCCACGGCGTCGCACCCAGCGAATGGGATCGCGCGCGCGACCGCAATCTACGCGTTATCGATGCCACCTGTCCGCTCGTCACGAAGGTGCACTCGGAGGTGGAGCGGTACGCGGCGGACGGACGCACGGTGATTCTCATAGGCCACGCCGGTCACGAGGAGGTCAGGGGAACGCTGGGCGTCGCGCCTGGGCGGATTCTGCTGGTCGGTACCTCGGAAGAGGCCGAGCGACTGGACGTGCCGGATCCCGAACGCGTTGCGGCCGTCTCGCAGACGACCCTGAGCGTGGACGATACCCGGGACATCATGGAGACGCTGCGGCGGCGATTCTCGTCGATTGCAACGCCGAAGACCGACGATATCTGCTACGCGACCCAAAACCGTCAGAACGCCGTGAAAGAATTGGTGGAAGCTACCGACGCGATATTGGTAGTGGGATCCAAACAGAGTTCTAACGCTAATCGGATGGTTGAAGTGGCGCGGATGCGTGGCGCCCGAGCGTTTTTGGTCGATTCACTCGCGGATATCGAACCCGGAATGCTTTCCGACGTGCAGGCGCTCGGACTGACAGCCAGCGCTTCGTCACCGGAGTGGCTGGTGGAAGAGATCGTCGGAGCGTTTGTGAATCAAGGCGCCACGGTCGAGCTGATGAAGTTCAAAGAAGAGCGGATCCACTTTCCCTTGCCGAAGCCTGCCGATCCGTAAAAGGCCGCCTCCTCTACTTTCGAGCCTCCATGGATGAAAGTCAGGCCGACCCCGCATGGCTGGACGGGCTGTGCGAGCGTGTGGCCCGTCGAATAGGGCTTATCGGCGGCGTCAAGGCGATTGTGCTCGGCGGATCCCGAGCCCGGGGTACGGCCCGCGAGGACTCCGACACCGATCTGGGACTTTACTATGATTCATCCGAATCGTTTCCACTCGAGCAGATCGACGCGGCGGCGCGTGACCTCGACGATCGGCACACTCTCGGACTGGTAACGCCGTTGGGAGCCTGGGGTCCGGGGGTCAACGGCGGCGGATGGCTGCAGATCGACGGCCATCACGTTGACCTTCTCTATCGAGATTTAGGACGAGTTCGCGAAGTGGTCGGGCGTTGCGTTCGCGGGCAAATCGAGGCCTTTTACCAGCTCGGTCATCCGATCGGATTCCAGGGTCAAATCTACGCCGGCGAGATTCACTTTTGCAGGCCGTTCCATGACCCCGCATCGGAAATAAAAGAACTCAGACTTCTAATCGCGAAATATCCGTCCAAGATGGGGCGTGCGCTCGTGGTTAAGCATCTGTTCGACGCGCAATTCGAGACAGATATAGCCCTTGGGCCAGCTGGACGTGGCGATCTCGTATACGTGAGCCAGTGCCTTTCGCGCGCATGCGGCTTCGCGGTGCTCGTGCTGTACGCGATTAACGAACGCTTCTTTCTCAATGAAAAGAACTCGTTCATCGAGAGCGCGAGTTTTCCGCTGCGTCCGGAGAATTTCCATCGCGCGGTCGGCGCAATCCTCGGCGCGCTGGGAAATTCGGCCGCCGAGTTGACGCGTAGCGTCATCCAGATGCGAGCCGTCGTCGACGAACTCTACCGCTTCTGTTCAGAGAGTTTGCCGGGAGGGCTTTTGTAGAATTGAGGTCGTCGGCGACGGAAGCGTCGACGCAGGCTGCGAAGCCACTGCGCGGGAGTAATTAATTTTTTGGGAATCGAATCACCGGGTGCTATAGGTTTTAACGGATTGGGAGTCGTGGTTTCAACGCGAATGGAATGGGTGACGGGATGGCGGGGCGCGGAGGTTACATTGCCGTCGAAGGGCCTATTGGGGTAGGCAAGACCAGCCTGACGCGTCTGCTGGCGCGAGAGTTGGGCGCCCGCCTGGTGCTCGAAGAGATCGAAGAAAACCCCTTCCTGGAACGCTTTTACGAGGATCCCGACAAGTACGCACTGCCGGTCCAGCTCTATTTCCTGCTCACCCGCTACAATCAACAGCGCACCCTCGCGCAGCAGGACTTATTTTCTCAACGTACCGTTGCCGACTACCTGTTCGGCAAGGATCGGATCTTCGCGGGCCTTAATCTCGCACCCGAGGAGATGACGCTCTACGACGGCGTCTACCGACTGCTCGACGCCCGCCGGCCAAAGCCTGACCTGGTGGTCTATATCTCGGCGAAGGTGCAGGTTCTGGCCGAGCGGTTGCGCAAGCGAAATCGCGATTTCGAGCGCAATATCAGTTTCGATTACCTGGAACGCGTGTCGATCGCGTTCCGGGACTTCTTCTTCTATTACGAAGAGACGCCGCTGCTGGTGGTCGACACCTCGGAGATCGACTTCGTCGATGACTCCGAGGATTTGCGCGAACTGGTTCGCGAGATCGAGAACATGGGTTCAGGCGTGCAGCATTTCGTCCCGCGCAAGCGCTAGTCAGTCATTTCTGCGCCGGGAATGCCCGCTCGATCTGATCGGCCAGCGCAAAATCCTTCGCCGTAACGCCACCGTCGCTGTGGGTCGTGCAGGTAAAAGTCACTCTTGTATAATTGACGTGGATATCGGGATGATGGTCAGCCGCTTCGGCCATCTCGGCCACGCGATCGATAAAGCGAATTCCCTCCATAAATTCCTTGAATCGATAGAGCTTGCTGATGGCGTTGTCCTTGTATTGCCATCCGGAAAGGGACTTCACCTTCTCCGTGATTTCCGCTTCGGCGAGTTTAGGCATGACGGGGTCCTCCAAGGTTTGGATTGCGCTCTCGAGCGAATCTATTATTGGACGAGTCGGAGCTCTATTTTAGATCGGATGAGCCGCGCTGGCTAAGCGTTATCCGCGTCTTGGATCGCTGTGATATAAGCGATGACGAAAGCTTTCGAAGCCCCAAAAAGGACTAGGCGATGGCGAAGTACGTTACCGACGAAGTGCTCAAGCAGATCGGCAAAGCGGGCGAGGCCCGCACGCTCGACGTCGAGCGCGGCGCAATCCGCCGTTTTGCCGAAGCAATCGGCGATTCGAGCCCACAGTTCAACAACGAGGCGGAGGCACGAAACACACGCTTCGGCGGCATGATCGCTCCGCCAACATTTTACCGATCGCTGTCGGCGGCAATCCCGGAAGTTGACCTCAATATGCCGTCGTTTCGCGGGCTCGATGGGGGGTCGGACTGGGAGTATTTCGAGCCGACGCGGCCAGGGGACAGAATCACCGTTCAGACCAAGATTGCGGATATACGCGAGAGCGAAGGTCGGCTGGGAACCATGGTGATCGTCACCACCGAGACGACCTACACCAATCAGTTCGGCCGCGTATGCGCGCTCCAGCGGTCGCGAGCGATTCGTTACTGACCCTGCTGAGGATTCGGGAGAGCACGATGGCAAAGCAATTCTATTTCGAAGACGTCGAGGTCGGCAGCGAAGTTCCCACGCTCGAGAAGGATCCGACCACCCAGCAACTGGTGAAATATGCGGGTGCCTCCGGCGATTTCTACCAGATCCATTACGACAAGGACTTCGCCCTCAAAAACAATCTGCCGGGGGTGATCCTGCACGGCGCGCTCAAAAACGCCTTCCTCGGCCAGTTGATGACCAACTTCGCCGGTGACGGCGGATGGCTGCGCAAGCTCTCGGTGCAATATCGCGGGATGGACCAGCCGGGCTCGAAGGTCTTGTGCAAGGGCCGCGTTATCAAGAAGTACGTCGAAAAGGGTGATCACCTGGTTGACTGCGAGATCTGGCTCGAAAATGCCAAGGGCGAAAAGACCACGCCCGGCAGCGCAACCGTGATGCTGCCGTCACGGCACGAATGAAGGCCACAGCGGAAGGGTGTGATGACCCAGCGTTGTCAGTATCCGCCCGGTTCAATCGAAGCGGCGGACGTGACACACGACCGCATTGATCCGCATTACGGCAAGACCCTCAAACGGCTGCTCGCCGCCCACGCGATCGCCGAAAAACTAACCGCGATCGGGTACGAGCGCTCGCTCGGCAAGCTTACCGACGCGGTGCTGCGTTACCGGGCCGAAAAGAACCTGGGCGAAGAGCGCAAGCATGCGCAGCTGATCTACCGGGCGCTCGCCCAAATCGGGGTGAGCCAGGAAGCCGCGGACCGCTCGATGACCCCCGCTATGAATGCGCCGTCGTTTGCCGCTCCGGTGCGCTTCGCGCGACACGCGGTTGATGATCTCGAACTGGTGATGGCGAGCGTCAGCCTCGATATGACCGGGCTCATAATGATCGGGATCAACTATCGGGAATCGAGCTATGCGCCGCACGCTCGCGCGGCCGAAGTGATCCTGGGCGAGGAAGAGGATCATGAAATGTTCGCGGCGACCGAATTGAGGGACGCGGCCACGCGTTTCGGATGCCAGCGGGTCAACGCCGCGCTGTGTGAATGGCTGCCGCGCGCGATTAACTTTTTCGGTCCGCCCGGGACCGGATTCACCTACGACTGTATCCGCTTCGGTCTGAAAGCCCGCGACAATGAGGAACTCGGCGAAATCTATCTTTCGCTGCTGGAGCGACGCCTCGATCAGGCCGGCTTGCAAATGCCGCGGTTGACTGCGGGCTACCCGTACGCGATCGCCTGACGACGCTCAATTCCCGCAATTTCTCCGAACATTCAGGCAGCCACCGTCGATCGAATCGAGCGGGACCCTCCCACTCGGGCGTCCCTCAACGCAGGTGGTGAATCTTCATCTTTTTCTGCAGCGTAACCCGTGAAATACCCATCGCAGTCGCGGTGCGGGAGACATTGCCATTGTGCAATGCGAGAGCTTCGGTAAGGTGCCTGGCCTCATGCGCCGCCATCGCCTGCTCGAGCGGAACCATGCCGGCGGGCGAATGATTCCCGGTGGTAATCGCAGCGGGATTTCCGCCACCTCTGAGGCTACTTCCCACCGCGACCGGAGGGTACGGCGAGGGGGCATGATCGGCAGGCGCCTCGAACAAATCGGGCGGCAAATGGCGCACAGAAATCGATTCGCCGTCGCGCGCCAAGGCAACCGCGCGCTCGATCGCATGGATCAGTTGGCGCACGTTGCCGCGCCAGTAACCGTTAGTCATGGCTTCCATGGCGTCGAGCTTAAAGCCGTCGATGCGCTTGCGGTTGCGCTGGGCCGCAGCTTCGAGGAAACGCGCCGCCATCAGAGGAATGTCTTCGCGGCGAGAGCGCAATGGTGGCAGGCGGATAGTGAAGCCCGCCAGCCGATAGTAGAGGTCGGAGCGAAAGGTACGAGCGGTGATAGCCGCTTCGAGATCGCAATTGGTCGCCGCGAGAACGCGTACGTTGACCTTCTGGGATCGCGTTTCGCCCAGCGGCGTGACCTCGCCCTCCTGTAGTACCCGCAGTAATTTCGCCTGCATCGCCACCGGCATATCGCCGATCTCGTCGAGGAAGAGCACTCCACCGTTGGCCGCCTTGAACAAGCCGGCGCGATCGTCGGTAGCGCCGGTGTAAGCGCCGCGGCGCGAGCCGAACAGTTCGCTTTCGAGCAGGCCCTCAGGGAGCGCGGCGCAGTTAAGCGCCAAAAACGGGCCGTCGGCGCGGCTGCTGGTTCGATGGATTCCGCGCGCCACCAACTCCTTGCCGGTACCGGTTTCTCCCTCGATCAAAACATTAATGCTGGAGACGGCGGCGCCTTCCATCAGGGTGAAAACGTCGGTCATCGCGGGACTGGTACCGATCATCTCGCTGAAGCGATCGGTGCGCGCAAGTTCGCGGCGCAGGGAACCGACTTCGGCGCGCAGACGATCCGCGGAATCTTTGACGCGACTGAAGCGGGTGGCATTCTCAACCGCAATCGCAATCCCGTCGGCAAGTTTTTCGAAATTGGTCAGGTCCGACTGTGAAAAGGGCGGTTGCCCGCGGCGGCGTACCGCTTCAATTACGCCCAGTCCTTTTTCGCCACTAATCAATGGGACCGCCAGCATCGGGCCCGTAGCAGTGCCGGTCTTTTCATCGACTGCGGAATAGTGTCGCGGATCGGCGCTAACGTCGGGGATCAGTTCGGAACGCCTGCTATGAAAGACCGCGCCCGCAACTCCGCGATTGGCTGGAAACCTGAAATCGGCAAGTTTTCGACCCGCGTCGGCGTCGCGCTCGGAAACGAAAGGAAAATACAGCTGGTCATGCTCTTGGTCATAGAGGGCGAGCGAAATTCCTGCCGCTCCCAGAATCTCGCGACAACCGTCGAACACAAACGGCACCAAGTCGTCGAGATCCAGACGACGGGCAAACGCAGCGGTCAACTCGTTGATGAGTGCCGATTTCTCGGTATTTGACGAGGCGTCATCGGGCCTCAAGGTGTCAGGACGCAAATCGCTTATCTTCCCCCATTTCTGACAGTCTAAGAGACGACCCGCTTCGGTACACGTAGCGTATCGGTGGTGGGTGAAGCAACGAAATCTGGCAACGAGAACGTCTGAATTTAACCGAAAGTTAGCAACGGACCGGTCGTGTGAGCGGTCGGCGCGATGCGCTTGTCATTTAAGCGTGCGCCATAGTAATGCTCGCGCTGGGCGGAGAAGTGAGACCAGATCCGCCGCGGGGAGAAATTACAATGAAAATAGGACTTTTCGCCGTCGGCACGCCCAAGATGGCAGGGGGAGCGCTGCTCCGAACCGTCGCGATGAACGCGGAGCGGCTCGGGGTCGCGACCTTGTGGGTTCCGGAGCACGTGGTTTTGCTCGATAAGTATGCGTCGAAGTATCCGTACAGCCAGGATGGGGCGCTTCCGGCGCCCACCAACGCTCCGATCTTCGACCCGTTTATCTCGCTCACCGCGATGGCGTCGGTGACCTCGAAGATTCGCCTCGCCACCGGCATATGCCTGGTCCCGGAACACAATCCGCTGGTTTTGGCCAAAGTAGTGGCGACCCTGGACTTCCTGAGCGGAGGCCGCGCGTTGCTGGGCGTGGGTATTGGATGGCTCGAAGAGGAGTTCCAGGCAATCGGGATTCCGTGGGAGAAGCGGGCGCAGCGCACGCGTGAATGTATCGAGGCGATGCGCAAGTTGTGGGGCGAAGAGCCGAGTTCATACAGCGGCGAGTTCATCCGCTTCGAAGGCGTGCGCAGCAATCCGAAGCCGGTGAATGGTGCGAACCTGCCGGTATGGTTTGGCGGCGAGAGCGGGCCGGCATTGCGGCGCGTCGCCGAGTACGGAACCGGCTGGTGCGGATTCAATCTGACACCGGATGAGGCGACCGCCAAGATCAAGCGGATCGAAGAGCTGCTCAAAGCTAACGGGCGCAAGCGCTCGGACGTCGAACTCGCGGTCTCGCCGTATACCAAGCCCTCCACCCCCGATGATCTCAAGCGCTATCGCGATGCGGGAGTCGACGAAGTCGTCCTGATCAAGTTGCGACCGCCTCGAGGTGAGAAGGAAGTGGTGGAAGACCTCGAACAGATCGCACGCGAGTGGGTTGAACCCGCGGCCAAGCTATAAGAAGAAAAGCGCCGGGATACGAGAGGCTGAAGATGAAGGTAGGATATTTTGCGCTCGGAATCGCGCAGGGAACCAATCCGGAATGGGTACGGGCAATCGCAACCAACGCCGAGCGGTTGGGCTTCGAAACGATCTGGGCGCCCGAGCACGTCGTTCTGCTCGACCAGTACGCATCGAAATACCCGTATACGGCCGGCGAATTTCCGATGCCGACGGCGACACCTTTCGGTGACCCCTTCACGACACTTGCTTACGCGGCCGCCTGTACCAGTAAGATCAAGCTCGCCACCGGAATCTGCCTGGTGCCGGAGCACAACCCGTTGGTATTGGCGAAAACCGTGGCAACGACAGACCGTCTGAGTGGCGGGCGCTTCATCCTGGGTGCGGGAATCGGATGGCTCGAGGAGGAATTCCAGGCGATCGGCGTTTCCTGGGAGCGTCGCGCTCAGCGCACTCGCGAGTATATCGAGGCGATGCGCAAGCTGTGGAGCGAAGATTTAAGTTCCTACAGTGGGGAATTTGTCAAGTTCACCCAGGCGCGCAGCTTTCCCAAACCCGCGAACGGCAAGAGCGTCCCGGTATGGTTCGGTGGTGAGAGCGGTCCCGCGTTGCGGCGCGTCGCCGAATATGGCGACGGTTGGATCGGCTTCAATCTCTCGGCGGACCAGGCAGCGGCCAAGATTAAACGAATCGAGGAACTGCTAAAGACGAACGGCCGCAAGCGATCGGACGTCTATCTCGCGGTTTCCCCCTATAACAACCCGATCAAGCCCGACGACTTGAAACGATACCGCGACGCCGGCGCCGAGGAAGTCGCATTGGTGGTTCTCGATGTCCCGGCGACAGAGCGCGAGATGGTGAAACGGTTGGAACAGCTGGCGCGGGATTACGTCGAAGCTGCGAACCGTCTATAAGGCGTCGACCGGGATGACCGCGCATAGAATCGTCTCACTTCTGCCCAGCGCGACCGAGATTGTCTGCGCGCTCGGCTACGAGGATCAACTCGTGGGTAGGTCGCACGAATGCGACTATCCGGCGAGCGTTGGGCGATTACCCGCGTTGACCAGCCCGAAATTCAACCCGGAAGGGCTGAGCGGCGAAATCGATAAACGGGTGCGCGAGATCCTGGTGGACGCGCTCGCGGTCTATCGCGTAGATGCGGACCGGCTGCGCGATTTGGCTCCGGACGTGATCGTTACGCAATCGCAATGCGATGTCTGCGCCGTCAGCATGCGTGATGTCGAGGAAGCGGTCGCGCACTGGGTTGGCGGCACGCCAAAGATCGTCTCGCTGGCGCCGTATCGGTTGCAGGACGTACTCAGCGATATCGAGGGCGTCGCCGCTGGGTTGGATACGCCTGAACGCGGCACCGAACTGACGCGCCGCATGACCTTGCAAATGAGCGATATCGAGGCGCGCGCGGCCCGCGCCCTGGACCGTCCGGGCGTTGCCTGTATCGAGTGGATTGATCCGTTGATGTCGGCGGGCAATTGGATGCCTGAACTCATCGCGATGGCGGGCGGGCGGAGTTTGTTCGGCACAGCCGGGGAACATTCGCCCTGGATGAAATTCGATGAACTGGTGGCGCGCGCGGGAGAAATCGACGTGATCCTGATTATGCCCTGCGGATTCGGGATGGATCGCACCGAGAAAGAGTTGTCGGCCCTAACCGGACAGACGGTTTGGCCCAGGCTCAAAGCGGTGGCCGACGGACGCGTCTACATGGCGGACGGCAATCAGTTCTTCAACCGGCCGGGTCCGCGTATCGTCGATTCGCTCGAAATCCTCGCCGAGATACTTCACCCCGATATCTTCGACCCCTCCCATGAGAGCTCAGGCTGGCGGCGCGTCTAAGCTGGCTGAATAATCGCAACCCCCCGGGACGATTCGGCAAGGCGGGTTCAGGCGCTGGGACGACGGCGACGTCGTCCGCGCGGAGCACGCACTGGACTAACTTCGGTGACTGCCTCTTCGCGCAGCGGGATCAATTGGAAGCGTGAGATCTCCGGGCGGCAGTTGATCCTGATGCGCACCCAGAACGTACCGAGCCCTCGATTCGTATAGATGTAGAAATCCCCGTAACGGTTGAGCCCGGCGCAGTATTGCTTGCCGATGCGCAACATCGATTTGATCAGCGAGCCGTACAACGGTATGCGGACGACGCCGCCGTGAGTGTGCCCCGAGAGCATTACGCCCGGCCTCAGGTGACGCGCGTAAAGGGCCGTGTCGGGATTGTGCGCCAAAACGATCGTGCAATCGTCGGTTGAGACCTCGCGAAAGGCCTTGGTCGGTTCGGCGCGTTTGGACCAGAGGTCGTCGATGCCGACCACCTTGATCGTTTCGCCGCGAAGGTCGACCGGCACGCTCTCATTCGCGAGCACTCGCACGCCCGCTTCCTTGAGGGCTTTGCCGATAACCTCGAACGAAGACCAATGGTCGTGATTACCCGCGATCGCGAAAACCCCGGAAGTCGGTGTCAGGCGGGCCAAAGCTCGCCGAAACCCACCCAAATGACGGCGCATCGTGTCAGGCCCAGAGAAATAGTCGCCGGTGAGAAAGACCATATCGGGCCGCTGACTGTTAATCGCGCGGACAGCCTGCTCGAGCCGGTTCAGGTCTTCGTCGCGATCGACGTGAAAGTCACTGATTTGGCAGGCGACGACTCCGCTGAGTTCGGCAGGCAGGTTCCGCACCGGCAACGGCACTCGAACCATGTCGATTTCGTCGAGAGTCCGGCGCCATATCCGGTGGAGCGGTCGCAAAGGAACCGGGGGCTTGCGCCTCAGCGCACGCCCCGGCACATGATGCCCGGCGGTAGTCCCCTCCCCCTCCGCTATCGAACCAACAGTCCCCATTAGTAACCTCTAGTCTAGAACACCTGCAATAGTTGGGGGAAGACGCGTATTTGGAGTAAACGGGCATCCGCTTCGTCGAGTTCTTCGTGTTCGAGGTCCCAGGTATGAGGGTGCGGAATGTAGACTGCAGCGCGTAGTCCTGCTTTGAGAGCAGGATTGATGTCCGACCGCGGGCTATTTCCAATCATGACTGTGCGTGTCGGATCGAGTTCCGCCTGAGCCACCAGAAGCCGGTAAGCCATCGGATCCTTCTCGAGCGGGATACCGACCCGATGGAAGAGCGAACGCAGCCCCGAGCGCTCGAGCTTGCGCATTTGCTCATCGGGCTGGCCCTTGGTGAAGAGCAAAAGGCGATGACGCTGGGACAGTTGATTCAATGTCTCCTCGACTCCGGGTAACAATTCGCAATGGCGGTTCAATAAGCGATCGCCTATTCGCGAGACTTCGAGATGAATCGCGTCGTGATGATGCGGCGGTGCGAGTTCCACGGCAGTGCGCCGGAGCGCCGTCACGAAGGGCGCGCGCCCATAACCGATAAGCTCGATGATCTTGAGCTCGTGTCGCCGAAGCGACGAGTGAATTTCGACCTGGTCCGAAATTCCGACTTCGCCCAGCACATCGAGAAAATCCCGCTGCGCCTCAAGAAAATGAACATTCGAGTCCCACAGGGTATCGTCAGCGTCGAAGATGAGATTGAACCCGCCGTCGCGAGCCTCTGCAACCATCGCTTTGAGGGTAACGCGCGGGCCGGCAACGGGCAAATGCCGGTTTGGGAGCGAACGAGCCGGTTTTCGGGAGCCAACCAGGCCGCCGGATCAGACCGCCGGCTCGTGTCCGTTGCCGGGAAGAACCGCGATAGCACCTGTGGCAGGATTTCGGCCCACGTAAAGAGGCGTCTCGTAAACGTCACGCAAATTCCCGGCGGTCAGGACTTCTTCCGGAGTACCCCATGCCACCGTTCGGCCATTTTTCATCAGCAACACACGGTCGGCGTAGTGCGCCGCGGCATTGAGGTCATGCAATGTGACGATCACGGTCATCGCGCGCTCGACGCACAGCTCGCGAAACCGCTCGAAAATCTCTGCGATGTGCCGCATATCGAGGAACGCCGCCGGTTCGTCGAGCAGAGCGATTCGCGGCTCCTGCGCCAATGCGCGTGCGAGAAAGACGCGTTTGCGCTCGCCGCCTGAGAGCTCCTGGATCGGACGCCGCACCAGTTCGCGAAGACCGAAGCGGTTGAGGGCCTGAGAGGCGATTTCGAGATCGTGGCGCGTCTCCAGGTGAAAGGGCCCCAGATGCGGCGCGCGTCCCATCAGGACAATCTCGAGCGCTGTGAAGCGGAATGCGACCAGGTTCTCCTGCGGCACGATCGCGAGCGTTCGCGCCAGGATGCGCCGATCGTAGTCTTTCAATGGACGACCGATAAGCTCGACCTCGCCTGTCCACGGCGCAAGCGAGCCGCCGATAGCCTTGAGCAGCGTCGACTTTCCCGCGCCGTTGGGACCGACAATTGCCGCCAGTTCACCGGCCTTGACCTCGAACGTGATGTCGCGCAAGACGGGGTGTCCCGCATAGCCCGTCGTTAGATTTGACACGCGCAGTGCGACGCCGGTCGGAGGGGAACCGCTATTCATATGGCCAGCGATTTCCGCCCTTCGCGGCGGAGCACGTAGATGAAGAACGGGCCGCCGCATAAGGCGGTGATCGCGCCAACCGGGAGCTCCGAAGGCGCGATCAGAACCCGCGCGACCAGGTCAGCCGCGACTGTGAAAGCGGCACCGCCGAGAATCGAGGCGGGCAGCAGCAGCCGATGGTCAGCGCCCACGATCAGGCGCACGATATGTGGAACGATCAATCCAACAAAGGTGATGATTCCGCTCACGGAAACCGCGGCTCCGATCATTATCGATGTCGCGACGAAAATCGTGCGGCGCACGCGGTCCACTTCGACCCCAAGCTCGCCCGCTTCATCGTCACCCAGGCTCAGCAGGTTCATCGCGCGGGCATGGGTGATTAGAATCGCGAAGCCGATCAGGGCCAGTACCGCGACCATCGCGGTCTCTCGATACGTCGGAGCCTCGAAACTCCCCATCAGCCAGAAAATTATGCTGTGCGTGTAATAAAAATTTACCACGCTGTTTACCATCATGATCGCGGCGCCCCAAAAAGCGTTGAAGATGACTCCGACCAGCAGCAGCGTAAACGGTTCGAGCCGTCCACCAAGCTGTGCCAGCCGATACACCGCCACCGTCGACAGTAGCGAGGCTACAAAAGCGCATAACGGCACGATCGCGTCGCTACCGCCCATGTGCGAGAATATCACCAGCGCAAGGATCGCCCCGAACGCGCCGCCGCCGGAGATCCCCAGGATGCCTCCTTCCGCCAGTGGATTCCTGACCAACGCCTGGAGCGCCGCCCCGACCGCGGCCAGTACCGCACCGACAATCGCACCCATCAGCACCCGGGGAATTCGTGCTCCGACCAGGATCGCCCGATCCGGGCTCAAGGGATCCGCCAAGGCGCGTAACAAACTGATATGGACGCTTCCAAATGCGGTCGCGGTGAGGGCGACGCCGATCGTGATGACAGTCAGGAGCGTTAGCACCCCAACGATTCGTCCGCGGGTGAGATGAGCTCCCTCAAATTCACGATAGTCGAATGGCGCCGCGAGCGGCGCATTCTGGCGCACCTCTACCGGCTCACTCACTGACCGGCCCCGTGCGGCATCGGCCCTGACGTAGGATGCGTTGCATCCGAGGTGAACGCTTCCGGATGGATCAGTCGCGCCAGCAATTCGAGCGTCTTCGCGACGCGCGGGCCCGGATGCAACGTCGGGTCTTCGGGATAACCGTACACCCGATTGTCTCTTACCGCGGGAATCGATTGATACTTGCCCCAAAATGAACTCGGAGTGTCGGATCACTTCCCATACGCCCATCGAGAATAACGTCCGGACGGGTCGCGATGATGTATTCGAGGCTCAGCCGTGGCCAAGGTTGCGAGGAGGCCTCGGCGATATTCTCGGAATGAGCCAGGTTGAGCAACTCGCCGAGAAAAGTACCGCGTCCCACGGCGACCATTGGTTGATGTCCGACTACCATCAGAACGATCGGTTTAGAAGTGTCCTTGAGACGTTCTTCGATGGAGTCGATATGCGCATTGATTTGATCGATCAGCCGCTTCGCCGGCTCGGCGCGCCCGACTCGTTGTCCCACCTGCGCGATCGTGGCCTCGATTTGCGCGACCGAATCTTCGCCGCTGATGGCGATCACGGTTATACCCATCTCGCGCAGAGCGCGCATCTCGCGCATGTCCAAGGTCGTCCCCGGTCCGATCACTATCGACGGCCGCAGCGCGGCTATCGCTTCGATATTCGGCGTGAGGAAAGTTCCTACCTTTGGAAGTTTCGTAACCGCCGGTGGATAATCGCAATACATCGACACACCAACAACTTCGGGGCCCGCACCGATGGCGAACAGGATCTCGGTCACGGACGGCGCGGGCGAGACGATACGCCGCGCTCCGTCGTTTGGGGCAAGCGGGGCTACCGTGCCGCGGCATCCGATGACGAGTAGCAAAAGCGCGAAGCAAATCGCGGTGAATCCGTCCCTCTCAAACTTCACACTGGGAACCTATATGATCGGGTTGCGGCGATTAAAGCGGGCGCCGAACCTTTGCAATCGAAGCTGCGGGTTGATTACTCAGAATCCCGAGGAGTACGCGGGTGTTGAAAATCGCTGTTTGTGTGAAGCAGATTCCATTGGTCGAAGATGCCAACTTCGATCCGGTCAGCAAAACCATCAAACGCAACGGCGTCAACGTGATGAGCGCGTACGACCTACGCGCGATCGCGCAGGCCGTCGAACTTAAAAATAGCGTCGGCGCCGATACCGCCGTCGTAACCATGGGACCACCACAGGCGCGCGAGGTCCTGGTCGATGCGCTCGGCATGGGAATCGACCACGCTGTCCATCTGCAGGACCGCGCCTTCGCCGGATCCGACACTTTGGCGACCGCCCGCGCACTCGCCCTGTGGCTGGCGCCGCACAAGTTCGATCTCGATAATGCTCGGCAAGTACTCTCTCGACGCCGAGACCGGACAGGTGGGCCCGGAAATCGCCGAACTGCTCGGCATCGCGCAGATAGCCGGAGTCCGCAAGCTGCGCATCGAGGGACAGGCTCTGTTCGCCGAACGCGAGAGCGACGAAGGCATTGAAGAGGTCGAGTCCTCGCTCCCGGCATTGCTCACCTGCGCCGAAAGGCTGATCAATCCAATCAGGATCGATCCCCAAACGCGCGAAGCGGCGAACTCCAAACCGATCACCTCGGTTCGCGCCGATGAATTGACGGACGAGGCCGGTCAGTTCGGCTTCGCGGGTTCGCCCACCTGGGTGCAGGAAGTTCGTGCCCAGGAATCGCCAAAAGTCGAATGCAAAATGCTCGACGCCGCCGATCCCGATCGCGCCGCCGAGGCGATCATCGCCGAACTCGAACAAAGAGGCGCGCTCACCCGGCGGGTCCGCAAGCAGCGGCCGATCGGCGATACCATCCGCAAACCTGTTCATGGCAAGGACGTGTGGGTCGTCGTCGAAACCAACCTCGCGGGTGCGATTACCCTCGGCACCCTCGAGCTGCTGTCCGCGGGTGACGCTCTGGCTACCCAGGTCGGCGGCTCGTTAGTCGCGGTCGGGCTTACCACTACTGTTGCGAAGCACAGCGGTCTCCTCGCCAGCTATGGCGCCGACCATATTATTCTCGCGAACAATCCGGGGCTCGATAACTATTCGCCTGAGACCTCCGCCGAAGCACTCGCCAAACTCATCCGCGAACGCACGCCGTGGGCTCTCTTGCTATGCGCGAGCGAGCGCGGCCGTGATTGGGGTCCGCGTCTGGCCGCGCGCCTGCGCCTCGGCCTGACTGGCGATGCGATCGGACTGGAACTCGATGGCGAAGGTCATATGGTGGCGCTCAAGCCCGCGTTCGGCGGCAATATCGTCGCGCCGATCCTCTCGAAGACGCACCCGCAGATGGCGACCGTGCGCCAGGGCGTACTCCAACTCGCGGAGCCGAATCCGCGGCGGCAAGCGGAAATCGAAACCGTCCGCGTCGATATCGCCAAGCCGCTCACCCGCTTGGTCAGTTCGACCTCTACCCTGGACGATTCACTCGCTCCACTCGACGGCGCCGAAGTCGTAGTCGGCATAGGGATGGGAGTTGGCGGCCCCGAGGGTGTCGAACGTGCCAAAGAACTCGCCCACGCTGTCGACGCGGCAATGTGCGCGACGCGGCGCGTGACCGACAAGGGCTGGGTCCCGCGCCAACTACAGGTCGGCCTGACCGGCAAGACGATCGAGCCGCGCCTCTATTTTTCGCTGGGTATCCGCGGCGTCCCCAATCATACGGTCGGGATCAAGCGCGCGGAGACGGTGGTGGCGATCAACGCGGGATCCCGACGCGCCGATCTTCGAACGCGCCAATCTGGGCCTGGTGGGCGATTTTGCACCGCTCACGCGCGCGCTGGCCGAGGCCTTTGCACGGCGCAAGACGCGGTAGGATCGTAGATTCAGGACGCGGGCAAGGCAAACAGTCGAGCAGTGTTTGTTCTTATCGCCTCGGCAAGCTTGGCCGAGTCACTTCCACGCAGTTGCGCGAGGACTTCGAAGGTGCGCGCCACGTAGGCGGGCTCGTTACGGCGACCACGATACGGCTCCGGCGCCAGGTAGGGGGCGTCGGTTTCGATCATCACGCGATCATCCGGAACGATACGAGCCGCCTCCCGAACCGGCGTCGCGTTCTTGAATGTCACGATCCCGGAAAACGAAATGTGAAACCCGAGTTCCAGGAAATCGCGCGCCGCTTTCTCGTCGCCGGTGAAACAGTGGATTACGCCGCCTCGCGCCGGCATCCCGATCTCACGCACGATCGCGACCAGACGTGCCTCGGCATCGCGGCAATGAATCACGATCGGCTTGCTGAGCTCCGAAGCGAGCTCCAGATGCCGCCGTAGCGAACTCTCCTGTTCCTCTTGCGGCGAATGCATGTAGTGGAAATCGAGCCCGCTTTCGCCGATCGCGACGACTCGTGGAGATTGCGCGAGGTCACGAAGCTGCGCGATTCGTTCCGCATCGCAGGCCTTGGCGTCGTGCGGATGCACTCCGATAGCGGCGTAGACGTTCTCGTGGTTTGCCGCGATCTCGACCGTCAGTCGATCAGTATCGATCGACCCTATCGCACCAACGGATATAAGCGTCGTAACTCCGGCCTCGGCGGCACGCGCAATAACACTGTCGACATCATCGCGGAGTCTGGGATCGGCCAGATGGCAATGCGAATCGATCAGCGAACAGGTCGAAGTCACGCCTTCGGCTTCTCGATTCGCGGGAAGAGCGCGGTCGGCGGCTCAATTTTGTGGCCGGGCTTCAGCCCTTCGCCGTAGGGCTTGCGCGCCGTTTCCTGATCGACGTTCAACATGGCGAAGATTTTGCCGGCGCTCACCGGCATGAAGGGCTCCAGCGCGTCGGCGACAACGCGAATCGCTTCCAGCAAATTCGCCAGGATTTGCTCTACCTCAGGCATTTTCGCCGGATCCTTGGCGAGACTGAAGGGCGCCGTCGTAACGATGTACTTGTTCGCCGTATCCAGCGCCGCCCAGATATCCACCAGAGCACCTTTGAAATCGAGTTCGACGGCCTGTTCGATCACAGGATCGAGCAACCCGGAGATCTTTGCCCACGACACGCCGGCGCCAGGCCCGGTCAGGATGTCAGGAACTTCCCTCGGCTGAGCTTTCACCTCACCGGCGCAATACCGTTGCGCCATCGAGAGCACACGGCTGACCAGGTTGCCGAGATCATTGGCGAGGTCCGCGTTGTAACGTTCCGTCAGCCGCTCTTCGGAAAAATCGCCGTCGAGCCCGTAGACCACCTCGCGCATAACAAAGTAACGCAGGACGTCCGGGCCGAACGCCTTCTCGTATGAAACCGGATCACGCACGTTGCCGGAGCTTTTCGACATCCGCGAGCCGCCGAAGTTGAGCCATCCGTGAACATTGAGATGGCGCGGGAGCGGCAATCCGGCGGCCAATAGAATCGGCGGCCAGTAGACCGCGTGGGTCTTCAGGATGTCCTTGCCGATGAAGTGATCGGTGTGCGGCCACAAATCGCGCACGAAGGTATCGAGGCCAAGCCGCGTCGCCGGTTCGCTCACATACGCCCAGAACGCGTCGTACCAGACGTAGGTGACATACTTGTCGTCGAACGGGATCTCGATTCCCCAATCCATCCGCGCCTTGGGCCGCGAGATACAGAGGTCGCTCAGCGGCTCGGCCAGCATATTGAGCGCTTCATTTTTGTACCGCTCCGGACGGATCATAAATTCGTCCGATTGATCTTGCGGCGCACCTGCTCGCGGAATTGCTCGATCTTGAGGAAATAGTTGCTTTCTTGAATCAACTCGACGGGAGTGTTGTGGGTCGGGCAGATATTGCCCGGCAGGAGTTCCTTTTCGGTATAGAAACGCTCACAGCCGACGCAGTACAAACCCTCATATTCTTTGAACTCGATATTGCCCCTGGCGCGCGTCTGCTCGAGCATGCGCTGCACGAACGCTTCGTGCGTCGCGTCGGTGGTCCGCACCCAGTAGTCGAAACTTGTATTGAGGCCCGCGAAGGCTTCGCGGAACAACTCGCTCATCTTGTCGGTGTAGGCCTTGGGTGCGAGTCCGTTGGCGATCGCGGCGCGTCGAATCTTATCGCCGTGCTCGTCGGTTCCGGACAGGAACGTGACATTGTCGCGGCCACGCTTGCGCCGTTGGTAGCGGGCGAATACGTCCGCCGCCAACGCCTCGTAGGCGCTGCCGACGTGCGGAGTACCGTTGCAATAGAAGATAGCGGTGGTGATATGGATTCGATCGCTCATCGGGCCCGTTGCCGGCGGTGCATTCAACGCCGTTCAGGCGCTCGGTTCGTCGCCTTTGCTTTTACGCGCGTCGACCAGGTCCTGAAGGGTTACCTCGACCACTCCGCCATCCGCCTCGAGCTGAATCAGGACCGTCTGCTTCAAGATATTCTGGCGCAGTACCTTACCGTTACCCTTGACCGACTGCACATGCTTCCCGCTATTGGGCAGCGTGCGCTTGAGATCAAGGTAAGTCGCGTATTCGTAGCGCAGGCAACACTTCAGCCGGCCGCACATCCCGGCCAGCCGCGAAGGATTGAGCGCCAAACCCTGTTCGCGCGCCATCTTGACGGTGACGGCTTCGAAATCGCGCAGGAACGACGAGCAGCATAATTCGCGTCCGCATGGTCCGATTCCGCCGGTGACCTTCGTCTCATCGCGCGCGCCGATCTGCTTCATCTCGACTCGCACGCGCAATGTATTCGCCAGATCGCGCACCAAATCGCGAAAATCGACGCGAGTCTCCGCCGTGAAATAGAAGATCGCCTTGCGGCCATCGTAAGTGTAATCGACCTTGATTAGCTTCATCGCAAGCCCGCGCTCGCGAATTCGACCGACGCAAAGGCGTTCCGCGTGATTCTCCCGGCTGAGCGATTCCTCTTCCGCGCGGAAGTCGCGTTCCTCGGCGATGCGAACCACCGGGTCGAATCGACGCCAGGTCGAGCGTCATCGCCGGCTCGTGGGGCTCCATTACGATCGTCCCGATCCTGCGTCCCGGCCTCGGAATCGACCAGCACTCGGTCGCCGCGCTTAAGCGCCAGTCCGGCGCTCAGATAGTTGTAAAGATGCCCGACTTGCTGAAGGCTGACTGCGACGATTTTCGGCAGTTCGCCGTTGTTTGAGAAAGGGTCTGTCTCGCCTGCCACTATTCCCCCCTCAGGGCTTCCCCCGCCGCCATCCACCATTGCTCGGCCTGAAGCCTTGAATTCGCCATTGATTCAACGGCGTCGGCGGCGCGCAGCGCCATGTCGACCAGTTTTGCCATGGTCGCCGGATCCAGCTTCTGCGCAATATCGGCCATAACTCGGGCGGTTTCAGTCGAAGGCGCGTTGAGTTCCGCCCCCAGTAGCTTGAAGCATATCATTTCCTCGAGGATTCGCGCGATTAGCTCAAAGTTCTCCGCGGCTACCTCGCGCGACCCGAAAAGATCGCGAGCAATCGCCTGAGTCGCGGCGAAATCCAGCGTACGCGCATGGCTCAAGGCCTCGATCAACTCGCGCACCGGCGGCTCGGTCCCATCCGCCAAGGCCAGCGCCCGGCTGAGACTACCGCGCGCAAGCCGGGCCAAAGCGTGGATTCTTTCGGCAGGCAGTTCCGTTCGCAACGTCAGGATCGACTCGATCTCGGACGTTTCGAGCGGGCCGAATCTGACCGGCCGCAACCGCGACCGCACGGTATCCAGCAGCGTGCGCTCGCTGTCGGTCACGAGAAATACAATCGTATGCCCGGGCGGCTCTTCCAGGGTTTTCAGCAGAGCGTTTTGCCCGGATAGATTCAGGGTTTCCGCGTCATCGATAATCGCCACGCGGCGGTCACCGCGGATCGGACGAACCCCCAACCGCTGAATCAAGTCGCGCACCTGTTCAATCAGCAATTCGACCCGATTTGGGTTGCGCGCGACATAAATGAAGTCCGGATGTACCCCGGTCGCGATCTGCACACACTCGGAGCAACAATCGCATCGGGGAGCGGCGTCCGCGCCGCGCCCGCCCGCGCGTCGAAGCAAGCGCCATGCGCGTGGGACATTATCTCGGGGCTGCAACAGAATTCGGGCCCTGGCGAGCGCGCACAGAGGATACTGTGTGCCAAACCCGTCGCCACTAGCGCTTTGCCGACGCCTTGAGGCCCCGCCAGCATGTAAGCGTGCGACGGACGACGCGCCAGCTCGGTGACCAGCGCGGCGATAAGGTCGTGATTTCCCGCGATCCCGCTAAAACTCATCGCCGTTGCAACAGACTCTCGACGGCTTGCAGTATTTCGGCCGAGACCAGTGCCCGCTCACGCGTCGAATCGATCAGGACCACACGAGCCGGCTCCTTCCCCCGCAATCGCCAGAAAACCCTCGCGCACGCGTCGATGGAACTCGATTCTCTCGCCTTCGAAGCGGTCGGGACCGCGCTCGTTGCCCTTCACCCGCGCCCGCGTGCGCTCGAGTCCGGTCTCGACTGGGCAATCCAGCACGATGGTCAAGTCCGGCCGCATGCCGTCGCTCGCCAGATGGTTCAGCTGGTCGAGGAGCTTGAGATCGAACCCGCGCCCGTAACCCTGGTAGGCGACGGTCGAATCGGAGTAACGGTCGGAGATTATTATTTCGCCGGCCTCGACCGAGGGCCGCAGCTTTTCGCGCACGTGCTGCGCGCGATCGGCGAGTACCAGCAGCAATTCACTGGCGACGTGCAGGGAGACCGCGGGATCAAGGAAAATCCCCCGAATCGCCTCGCCCGCGCGCGTTCCTCCCGGCTCATGGGTTACCGACACGCGATGCCCTCGTGCGCGCAGCGCGTCCCCAAGTATCGCCGCTTGCGTGGTCTTACCCGAGCCCTCGACCCCCTCGAGAGTTATGAAAACTCCGTTCGCCATCAGCGTGAAAAATACCAATGTATGAGCTGCGGCTGAAAGAGCGCGAAGATCCCGGCTGCCAGTGCCAGGAAAGGCCCAAATGGAACCGCGGTCTGCAACAGCGACGGGTCGGCCTCGCCGGCCGCGAGAGTCCCGGCGCCTGTCACCTCAGCGATCGCTTCGGGCACGTGTTCCTCGGGCGGTCCGGGCGCGCCGCCGGTTATTCCAAAGGCGATCCCGCCGATCGAACCGAAAATCGAGCCGACAAAAAGAGTGAAAAGCACTCCCACCCAACCGAGGAACGCACCTACCATCCCCATCAGCCAGACGTCGCCCAGCCCAACCCCCTCGGCCCCACGAATCAGCATGTAGAGCTCGCCCGAGAGGAACAGGAAACCGGCGCCCACCAGCACTCCGAGCGCCGACCCGCGCCAGCCCACTTCGGGTATCAGCAGCCATGCGGCGAGGAATCCGAGTGGAATTCCCGGGAAGGTAATCAAGTTCGGGATCACGCGCCAGTCATAGTCGATGAGCGCGACCGCGAAAAGTGCGGCGCACAAGGCGAATCGCGCGAACGCATCGCCGGGCGCAAAATTGAGGTACAGATACATCGCGGCGGTGGCCAGGGCCAGTTCGGTCAGGAAATATCGAAACGGGATCGCGGCGCGACACATGATGCAACGACCGCGCAAGGCGATATAGGCGACGATCGGGATGTTCGCCCAAAATGGGATCGCGCGATTGCAACGCGGACAAAACGATCGCGGCGCTGCGATCGAAAGCTCTCGTGGCAATCTATACGCCACAACATTGACGAAACTGCCGACGCTCGCGCCGGCGATAAAACAAAATAGCGCCGCAATCCCCCGCGGTATGTCCATCAACCCTTCAACCTGCCCCGACTATGCTCACCCTCACTTTGCGTTCACGCGGACCGTCGAACTCGGCCAGCATCACTCCCTGCCAGCGCCCGAGCGCCAACTTCCCTTCGCTCACCGGAATATTGATCGACGTTCCCAGCATCACCGAGAGAATATGCGCCTGAGAGTTGCCCTCCGAATGCTTGAACCCGCCCTCGCGCGGTACCATCCGTTCCAGATGCATCAACAAATCCGTCGTAACGTCCGGATCCCAGTTCTCCGACACAATCACCGCGGCCGTCGAATGCGACACGAAAAGGTTGCACAGCCCGTCGCGCGCGCCCATCCGCTCGATTGCGGAATTGACCTCGCCGGTGATATCGCAAATCGCCATGCGTGCGGACGTTCGGACGTTTAGCTCGACCACGTCTCAAGCTTACGTCCCCTACGATGGCGGCGCCATCGCCCCCAATTACTTCTGGCAGTGCGGACAGTAAAAGCTCGAACGCTGCCCCAAGACGACGCTCCTTATCGATGTACCGCAAACCGCACAAGGCTTGCCCTCGCGATCATAGACCTTGAGCCGCTGGGCGAAGCGGCCCGGCTGGCCGCGCGAATCACGATAACTGCGAAAGGTGGTGCCGCGACTGCCGATCGCCTCCCGCAGGACTTGCCCCGTATGCTCGACGATCAGCGCCACTTCCGCGCGCGTGACCTTGCCCGCCCGTCGCATCGGCCGCACCCGAGCACGAAAAAGGATTTCCGAGGCATAGATGTTCCCTACCCCGGCCACGACTCGCTGGTCCATTAGAACGTTTTTGATCGACGCCGTACGCCCGCGCGTAAGCTTCCATAGATAGTCGGCATTGAAGTCGCTGCTCAGCGGCTCAGGGCCGAGCCCTCGTAACTCCTCGCTCGAATCGAGCAGGTCTCGCGCAACGATTTTCATCAAGCCGAAACGGCGCGGGTCGTTGTACACCAGCCTGCTGCCGTCATCGAGCGCAAATTCGACGTGATCGTGCCGCGGGTTGAACGCACCCGAATCGAACCCATCGCGCCGATGGGTCAGGCTTCCGCTCATGCCCAGATGGACGATCATCACATGATCGCCGCTGAGTTCGATCAGCAGGTACTTCGCGCGCCTGCCGATTGCTTCGATCGCGCGTCCCGCGACCGTCGCCGACAAGTCGCTCGCGACCTTCCGCCGCAGACGATTCTCGCGAACGGTCGCACCGACCAACTTACGTCCCGCCGCGGAGTGGGAGAGGATCCGCCGTAGCGACTCGACTTCAGGCAGCTCAGGCATTACCGCTTCTTTCAGCGCTCGCGGCCAGGTTGAGAACGCGCGCCAGACGGATGAAATCAATGACCTCGAGCGTACCCGGACGCGTCGCCGGATCGATTCCCGCACTCCTCAACGCAGTCTCGGCCGCGCGACCCTCCAGACCGAGTCCACCGGCTAGTGAATTGCGCATAGTCTTGCGCGGAGCCGAGAAGGCCGCGCGGACCGTCGCCAGCACCGATTTTTCCTCCTCTGATGCGAACGACAGATCGCGCCGTGGAGTCAGGGTCAGCACTTCGGCGTCGACCGCGGGCCGCGGATGAAAGCTGCCGCCGGCCACGCGAAGATAGCCACTAACTTCCCAATACAGCGCCGTGAAAACGCTGAGGCCGCCATGAGCGCGCATCCCCGGCCGCGCCCGAATCCGTTCGGCAACCTCGCGCTGGAACATCAGCACCATGCGGGTGACGCTCTTATGATAATCGCACAGCCGCTCCAGGATCGCGCCCGCCACATTGAAGGGCAGGTTACCGATTATGCGCACCGGCGATGCTCCGGTGAATTCGCTCAAATCGGTTCGTAGAAAATCGCGATTTTCGACCGCCACGCGCGGGTCGTTTTTGAATCGATCCGCCAGTCTGGTCGCCAGCTGCGCGTCCAGTTCGATCAGCTGAAGGCGCTGCAATGGCTCGCGCACCAGGAGGTCACTCAAAATTCCTAGTCCGGGTCCGATCTCCACGACGGTATCACCCGGACCGATTTCGAGCGCGGCAACGATACGGGCGGCGATCGCCGGCTGCACCAGGAAATTCTGCCCGCGTGATTTTCGCGGACGTACCGCTATCGAGGCGAGCGTGCGCGCGGGACCTGAAGTCGCCGAACTCACAGCGACAGGCTGGCTTCGGCGTCGATACACAATGGATCGCGCTCTCCACGCAGAAGCCGGTAGCTGCCCGCCGTAGCGATCATCGCGGCATTATCGGTGCAATACTTGAACGAGGGTGCGACGAGCTTGCGCCCGTCCGCTTCCGCAGCTTCCGCCAGTCGGACACGCAAACGGGAATTCGCGGCCACGCCACCGGTAAGAACGATCGTTCCGGCGTCGAGTTCGCGCGCCGCCAGGATCGTCGGCCGCAGCAGCATCTCCACCACGGCTTCCTGAAAGCTCGCCGCGACGTCCTCGGGTAAGGTCGCGACTCCGGCCTCGCTCGCGAGGAAGAGCGCGACCGCCGTCTTGATACCGCTGAAGCTGAAGTCGAGCGGCGCCGATTTGACCCGCGCCCGCGGGAACTTTACGCGTTTCGCATTTCCCTTTTGCGATAAGTCGTCGATTACCTTGCCTCCGGGGTAGCCGAGCCCCATCAGCTTCGCGACCTTGTCGAAAGCCTCGCCGGCCGCATCGTCGCGAGTCGTGCCGAGCCTGCGGTAGCAGCCAAAATCCTCAACCGCGAAAAGCGCGGTATGCCCTCCCGAAACTACAAGCGCAAGGTATGGCATCGGCACTTCATGCTCGATCATCGGCGCGAGCAGATGCCCCTCCAGATGATTCACGCCGACCATCGGCAGACCTGACGCCTGCGCGAGCCCCTTCGCATACATCAGCCCAACGAGCAGGGAACCGACCAGTCCCGGTCCGCGCGTAACCGCGATTCCCCCGATCTCCCCTAGCCCGCATCCCGCCGACGCCAACGCGCGCTCGACCACCGGCTGGATCGTCAGGACGTGGTTGCGCGAGGCGAGCTCCGGCACGATTCCGCCGTACGCACGATGGATATCGTCCTGATTGGCGACGGTGCTGACGCGCACCTTCACCTGGCCCGGCCGTGCGGTTTCGATCACCGCCGCGGCCGCGTCGTCACACGATGATTCGATTCCCAGGATCAGCATGGTCTTACTCGTCATCCGCCGGCGCGGGTGTCGGCTGGATAGGCGCGGGTGGGACCGCCTCCGACGTAGCGCCCGCCTGCGCCTGGTCCGCCGAAGCCGACGCCTCAGCTGGTGGCGCGATTAAGGGTGCGAGCCGGCTGTATCCTACCCGCGCCATCAGGCTGTTGGGCGCCACTGCGAACGCATGCTGATAGGCATGCGCCGCCTCGTTCGTCTTGCCCATCACCTCGTAGCACGCACCCTCGTAGCTCAGCGTCGCCCCATACCACTCCGGCCGCGATCCGAACCCTATTTCCGCCCGTTTGAGAAAGGTAATTGCCTGCGCGTAATTTTTCTTCACCATGTAACCCCGGCCCAGGTAGAAATACTGGAATGGATTGCCCGGGTCGATCGAGACTGCGCGCGCCAAAGTGCGAATCGCGTCGTCGGTGCTGCCCGCCGCCAGCTGCTTGCGGGCCTGCTCGGTCAGGCGAATCGACGCCGCCAACGACGGACTCGACGCGCTTCTGATCTCTGGTTCGAGCGTACTCTCGCTCGGATCCGGCATGGTCGTAATCGCAGTCGCGTCGAGCGCGGGCGGCGGGCCCGTGGGGATCGCGACGGTCGTGCTCGCCGACGAAACTTGCGGAGTCGCCCGCGAGGTCGGCGACGGACTCGATCCGTTGCCGCCGTGCGGAATCGAATCCCCCGGCCCTGCCGGTGGCGGCGCGCCATTACTCGACGGCGGTGGATTATCGGGAATTCGCTGCCAATCCTGTAACGAGCCCGGCGGCTGGCTTCCCGATCCATTGGGCGGCGTGGTCGCGCCGTTACCCGGTCCCGCAGTCGAAGGTACGTCCTGTTCGGAGATTCTGCGCCACGATCAACGCTTGCGATCCTGCCCTCGTTGCGAGCCACTTATCCGACGATACCGTCGCGCTAACACTGATCGGTGCGAATGCGATCAGCATTCCCGCGACTCCCGCCACCATTCCCGTTGACAATGACCGCTTCATCAGTCGTTCGGCGAATCCATCGGCGCCGTCTCCACGTCATTCTCTTCGCCGCGATCGGCTGACGAGTCCGAGGTCGTCGTGGCTGAGGTTGTTCCAGGCGTCGTCGTGGACGTTGGAGACGTCGAGGAAGCCGTGGTCGTGGCAGTATGAAACGGACAGGTCTGCGTCGGTGCCATATCTTTGGGGAATATTCCCTCGATCGAAACGGGGCAATAAGGCCCCGCCAGGTATCCCGTCAGCGGATCGACCCGGGCGCTCACTACTCCCGGCGGCACCGCAAAATCAGTTTCGGGACGCGACGCCGTCGCCGCCTTCATGAAAGCCGTCCACGCCGGTAGCGAGGCTTCCGCTCCGGTCAGACCCAATGCGTCTTTCTGGTCGAATCCGGTCCACACCACCGCGAGAAGATTCGGCGTGAAGCCGGCGAACCATGCGTCCTTCGAGTCATTGGTGGTCCCCGTCTTGCCCGCCGCCGGCCGCTCGAAACCCAACCGTCGAGCGCCCTCGCCGGTACCATGATTGATTACCTGTTCCAGCATGAAATCCATGGTGTAGGCGAGCTCGGGTGAAAGCACCTCTTCGGCCTTGAGCTCGTGCCCTTCGATCACCTGGCCGTCCTTATCGGCGACGGCGGTGACCGCGTACGGCGGCACCTCCATCCCTTCGTTGGCCAGGATCGCGTACATGCGCGCGATTTGCATCGGCGAAACTTCGATTCCGCCCAGCACCATCGACGGGTATGGCGGCAGATCGCCGAAGCCCAACTTGGCCGCCATGTCGCGCACGCGGCTGAGCCCGATTGCATCGGCCAGCCGCGAAGTAGCCGAGTTGAGCGATTCCTCCAGCGCGAATTCGAGCGTCACGCGCCCGAAGTATCGGTTCTTATAGTTCTTCGGCGTCCAGCTCATGTTGTTGGCGTACTGCCAGGTAAACGGCAAATCTTCGATATAGCTGGTCGGCAGAAACCGTTCGGAACCGCCATCGAGCGTTTCCTGCAGCGCGGCGAGATAAGTCACCGGCTTGAAGGCCGAACCCGGCTGGCGTCGCGACTGTATGATGCGGTTGAACTGGCTCTCGCGATAGTCGCGCCCGCCCACCATCGCACGGATTTTTCCCGTCTGCGGCTCAATCGCGATCAAACACGACTGTAGCTGCTGGTTCTTCTCCTTGCGGCGCAACGATTTATGCTTCGCTTCGAGTTGCGCCAGATTCTCCGCCAGCGCCCGCTCGGCCTGCTTTTCCATATGTACGTCGAGCGTGGTGAAAATCCTCAGTCCCTCGCCGGTCAGGACCGAGGGCGGGTAGCGCTCGGCCAACTCATGCTTCACGTAGTCGACGAAATAGGGGGCGTCGTTGCTCTCGTTGTAAGGCTCGCGCGTTTGCAGCGGTTCGGTCACCGCGTCGTCGTAGGCGGCTTTGTTGATATAGCCGTCCTGCAGCATCGATCCGAGTACTTCGTTGCGGCGCTGGCGAGCCTGCGCGTTATGCCGGATCGGGTTGAAATGGTTCGGCGATCGAATCATCCCGGCGATCGTCGCCATCTCGGCGATCGTCAGATCGCGCGGTTCCTTGGAAAAGAAGAATTGGGAGGCTTCCCAAACTCCGTAAATCCCTTCCTGGCCGCGCTGTCCGAGGTAAATATCGTTGAGATAGTTCTCCAGGATCTCGTCCTTCGAGTAGCGCCGCTCGGCGATATACGCCATCAACGCTTCCTTGACCTTGCGATGCCAATCGCGCTGGCTGGTCAGGAAAAAATTCTTCATCAGCTGCTGGGTCAGCGTCGAACCGCCCTGCACCACGTGACCCGCGGTGAAATCGATCCATGCCGCCTTGGCCGTCCGCACCAGGTCGATCCCATGATGGTCGTAAAATCGATGGTCCTCGGCGGCCAGCACCGCGTCGATAAAAGCCGGCGGCATATCCGTCAACGGCACCAGCCGCCGCTGCTCCCAATCGCCCTGGAAAATCGCCCCCAGCGCCTCCGGCTCGAGCTCGAACGAGTACTCGGGCTTGTGCGTCACGCCGTCCTCGATCGATTGGATCGTTCCGGTCGGCCCGACTTTTATCTCGATCAGCTGGCCGGGGAAATTCTCGTAGGGATAGCGGAAGCTATGCAGGAAAATCGTTACCCGATTGCTCTTTTGACTGAAGCTGTAGTCCCCGCGTCGGACGATTCGGCCCGGCTCCGCCCGGTGATAATTGAGCCGCGCCAGGCGCTCGTAAAAGCCGATATCGGTCAGCCGTTGCCCCGGATAAATCGTCGTCGCGTCGGAATAAAGCTCCGAGGGCAGCGTCCAGCGCTTGCCCGAAAATCGCGCCACCAGCTCCTGGTCGAGCGAGTTGTAATAGGAAATGAATTCGTAAACGAGCGGTGCAACGGCGAACAGCGCGAGAATCCCGAAACCGATCAGACCGTACTTGATCGCGCGCCTGAAATTCATCGACTACCCGGCGGCAAGCCCTTCCGCCCCTTCACAACCCAGCTGAATGCCACCGCTGTCATCCCTCTATCCTCAACGGTATGAAGACCATACCTTCGTCGCGCCTTACCAACAGCAGGATAATCCTGCCGGCGCCGACAGTCTTGAGTTCACGTTCGTACGTATCAACATTCCCGATCCGATGACGGTTCACCTCGAGGATAATATCGCCGGGCCGCAGTCCCGCGCTCTCGGCGAGACTGCCGCTCTCGACCGACGACACCACGACTCCGCCCGCCTCATTGGATTTCTGCGTTCCCACCAATGCCGGGCTGACCTCGCTGACCAACGCGCCAATCGGCCCCGCGCCCGATTGCTCCTCACGCGCCGCCAAAACCATGACCGGGATCTCGCGCGCCTGCTTGCCCCGAATGATCCTGAGCATCACCGTGCGTCCCGCCGGGGCACTATCCTGCAATCCTTGCAGTTGGCGCGGCGTCGCTATCCGATGATGATCGAATTCGACCACCACGTCGTCCTTCATCACACCCGCTGCCGCCGCCGGACCATTCTCCACGACGCCAATCACGACCGCGCCCTGGCTCTCCTCGAGCCCATCCTTGAACGCGGTTTCGGCCGTGATCTCTCCCGTCTCGATTCCGATCCATCCGCGGCTCACCCCGCCGGTATCGCGCAACTGCGGCAACTCGCCTTTGACCAGATTGACCGGAATCGCGAAGCTGATCCCCATGTTCAAGCCCGTCCGCGTGTAGATCGCCGAATTCACCCCAACCACCGCGCCTTGCAGATCGATCAGCGGACCGCCGGAATTACCCGGGTTGATCGAGGCGTCGGTCTGGATGAACTCTTCGTAATTCCCCGGGAGACTGCGTCCCTTGGCGCTGACGATTCCCGCCGTCACCGAATGGTCGAAGCCAAACGGATTGCCGATCGCCATCACCCATTCGCCGACGCGCAGGACGTCGGAATTTCCCAGCGGCGCGACCGGCAGACGGATACGGCGCATCGATTTTGATCAGCGCGACGTCGGTCATCGAATCCTCGCCTACCAATCGCGCGCGATACTCGTGTCCGTCTTTGAGCGAAACCATGATCCGGTTCGCGTTTTCGATCACGTGGTCGTTGGTCAGGATGTAACCGCCCTTGTTGATCACGAAACCCGATCCGAGGCTATGTGCGGGCGGCTCCTGGTAATCCTGCGGCGCCTGGAAGGGATCGCCTTCCGGATTACCCTCATCCGATTTTGTGGTGTCTCTGTGCTCGGTTGAAATATTGACCACCGCCGGCGAAAGTTTCGCCGCCAAATCGGCGAAATCGGGCAGGCTTTGCGCCTTCTGCGCTCCCGCCGCGGCGTCGGTCCAGAAATGCTCGCCGGCTGGCGCAGTCGAAGCCGGCATCACCAACGCGATGACTCGCGAGTCCCGCCAAAACTTCTCGGAACGGAATCCTGCGCCTCATCATCGTGGCCCGCTTTGCTCTCCCGCTTTGCGGACCGGGCTGTTGTTCAGCGCGGCGCCTGACGCGCCCGTTCAACGTATTTCATCCTGAGTTCGAAAAGAATCGCATCGATCAGGCTCTGCTCCTCGCGGTCGAGATTTCCCGCGTCTTCTCTTTGAGCATCCCGATTATATCGATCAACTGCTGCGCCGCCGGCAGATCCGCATGCGCCTGCTCTTGCGGGTCCGGCGATCTCGCCCAGATGAAACAACGCTTGCGTCGAGAGACCGACCATGAAGCTCGCAAACGTGATCTCGGCTTCGGCTCACCGTGGCCGCGAATCGGCCCGGCGGTCGCATCTGCCTGATCTGATCGCTGCCTCTCCCGCCGGCGCGCCCGCTTCGGCACGCTCACTCCGCGGTGGCTGTTGCTCACTCGGCTGTGGCTGCTGCTCGCCGCCGCGAAATTCGGGCTTGAGCTCGCCCTCCGATGAGAAGCGCCGGCGATCGTCTACCTTGAATGCCTTTGGCTTTTTCTTCTTCGGAATCCATCTCGATCCTAGGCCCCTTGCGCCATCTGCTCGAGCCGCCGAATTCGCTCTTCGATCGGCGGATGGGTCGAGAAGAGCCGCGAGAGCATCCCGGCGTTGAGCGGGTTAACGATAAAGAGATGAGCCGTCGCGGGCGTCGCGTCCGCCAGCGGCATCCGCTCGTTGGCCGATTCCAGCTTGCGCAACGCGTTCGCCAGGTAACAGAGGATTGTGCGTCAGCTTCGCCCCGCTGGCGTCGGCCTGGTATTCCCGCGTGCGCGAAATCGCGAGCTGGATCATCGTCGCCGCCAACGGCGCCAGGATTGCCATCACCAGCATCCCGAGCACACCGCCGCGTTCGTCGTCGTCGCGCGCCGCCGAAACCACCGAACAGCGCCGCCCAGCGCGCCCACGTCCCCAGCATCATGACCACCGCCGCCATCGTCGCCGCGATCGAGCTGATCAGGATGTCGCGATTGATCACGTGCGAAAGCTCGTGCCCGATCACGCCCTTCAGCTCCTCGCGATTGCAAATCCGCATGATCCCGCGCGTGACCGCGACCGCCGCATGCTTCGGATTGCGTCCGGTGGCAAAAGCGTTGGGGGTGTCGCTGTCGATCATGTAAAGCCGCGGCATCGGGATCTGCGCCGAATGCGCCAGCTCATTTACAATCGAATAGAGCTCCGGGGCGTCTCGAAGCGTCCAGCGGCTGCGCTCCGTAGGCGCGCAGAACCATCTTGTCCGAGAACCAATAGCTGAAGAAGTTCATCGCGATCGCGAACACAAATGCGATCTCGACGACCGCCTCGACCGCCCAGATACCCGCCCAATCACCATGATCAGCCCGGTCATTGCCACCGAGCAGAAGCGTCGTTTTGAACATGCTAGCCATAGTATTTCAGCTTGGCCTGCCATACGGGCCGAGAGCGCGCGGGCAGAGTCATCAGGAAATGAATCGATTTTTTAGCCGATGCGCGAATTAGCTTCTTGAAGCTAACTACGCTCGATTTTCCAGTCAAACGCATTCCCGTATCGCAATTTGGGCCTATCCCATGCCGATTTGCATCCATTGTAGCCGATTCGCCACGAGCCGAATTGGCATAGTTGCCGCAACCGCTGCGCTACCTCCGCCACCGTTAAACTCGTCAGCGGATCGCATCAAGGACTGTCAACCCGTCCGAGAGGACGCCAGCGCTGCCGGATCGGTCGGCCCGAACAGCACGACGCCGGAAGCGCCGGCTGCGGCCGCCAGATGCGATACTCCGGAATCGTTGCCGACGAATCCCGCGGCCATTCGGGCAAGCCCGGCCAATTCGCTCAGTTCCGCGCCGGTGATAGTCGCGAGCTCGACGCCCGGAAGACCGGTTCGATCGCTGCCTCCGCCGGACCCAGCACCATCAGGGCTGTGCCCTCCGGCTCGATTCGCGCGCCAAGCTCGACGAAATTCTCCGCCGGCCAGTTCTTCTTCGGACTGCCGCTGCCGGGGAGGAACATCACGAATTTACCCGCCGCGAGCCCAATCGCGCCAGCGTACGCGACGCCGCCGCGAGGTCTTCACCTGACACCTCGATCGACCCGGCAAGCTCCGTGTCGACGCCGGCATGGCCTGCGTCGTCATGCGCGGCGAAAACCGCGTCAGATAGGCTCGCGCGATATGGCCCGTCCCGGGTGGGCGAAACGGCAAAAAATAGACCGGACCGCCGGTAACTTCACTCAGCGCCCGGCGAAAGCCGCGGTCATTTTCGGCGAAAAACGTGTAGATACGCGCGTAACCTCCGAAGAATGCGCGGGTTTCCGCGCTGCGCGGCCCCTTTTGGTTAAACAGATCGGCAACTTCGCGCCGGTCAATCGAATAGCCGCGTGCGACTGCCCATCCGTCCGACGGCAAAACGCGCCAGTTCGCCCCTTGCCATCAATTCGAGCGTACAGTCCCGCGCGAGACTGCGATTCATCAATGCAATCGCCCGCAGCGCCGGCCTCATGCAAATCAGATCGCCCAGCGCGCCGGGAAAAATCACCAGCACCCGCCGCGACGGACCGCTCACGCTCTGCTCCATGCCCCGCAAGTCTACTCGATCGCCTCGGTCATTGGTTCGATGATGGTTACGCGACCAGTTCGATGATCGGTTTCGCTAATGGCCCAATGATCGGTTTGGTCAACGGTTCGGTCCTGGCTCCGGCCTTGGACGCCGGCTCCGCCCAAACCTGGATTCTGTTGGGAAACCCTGACCGATTGCCCCCGCAGAGGTCGCAAGATAACGCCGCTTAACGCTAGAATCCGCATCATGCCTATAAGCGTCGCCCGCTCGCCCCTGGAACTGGTCGGTCACACCCCAGTGGTCCGGCTCAACCGCTTGCCGGCTCCGGACGACGCCGAGGTCTGGGCCAAGCTCGAGAACTACAATCCCGGGCGGCAGCGTCAAGGATCGCATTTGCCTCGCCATGATCGAAAAGGCCGAGCGCGACGGCCGTATCAAGCCCGGCGACACCATCGTCGAGCCGACCTCCGGCAATACCGGCATCGGACTCGCGCTGGTATGCGCCGTCAAGGGCTACAACCTAATCCTCACCATGCCCGACACCATGAGCGAGGAGCGCCGTTCGTTGCTCGCCGCATACGGCGCCAAACTGGTGCTCACGCCCGATACGCGCGGGATGCATGGCGCGATCGCCAAGGCCGAGGAACTGGTGCGCAGCAACCGCGGCTATTACATGCCGCAACAGTTCAGCAATCCGGCCAATCCGGATGATCCACTACAATACGACCGGTCCCGAGCTGGTCGAGCAGCTCGAGCGAATCGACGCGTTCATCTCGGGAGTCGGCACCGGAGGCACCATCAGCGGCACGGGCCGTTATTTGCGCGAGCATCTGCAGAACAAGCCGCTGATCGTCGCGGTCGAACCCAAGAATTCGCCGGTGTTGTCCGGTGGCGAGCCGGGTTTTCACAAGATACAGGGCATCGGCGCGGGTTTCGTGCCGGAAAATCTCGACACTACACGTTTACCAGGAGATCATCGCCGTAAGCGACGAAGAAGCGACCAATACATCGCGGCGTCTGGCGCGCGAAGAGGGAATGTTGGTCGGCATTTCGTCGGGCGCCAACTGTTGTGCCGCCTTGCAAATCGCGCAAGCGGCTCGGACGCGGCAAGGTCGTGGTGGTGGTCTTTTGCGATACCGGCGAGCGCTACCTCACCACCGACCTGTTTCAGGCCGAAGGAATCTGACGCAGTCTGGTGCTGCGTTCGCCTGGAAGCGATTCGCGGACTTGCGCATGGAACCTGCAACTGCGAAGACAAAGCTCGAGCGCCTGCGTGCGATTTTTCACCCGATGCGCTCCGTTATCGTCGCCTTTTCGGGCGGCGTCGATTCGACCTTCGTGCTCAAGGTCGCCCATGACGCGATCGGCGATCGCGTGCTGGCGCTCACCACGACTTCGCCGACGATGCCCGATCGAGGATCGCTGACGGCGCTCGAGATGGCGCAGCGAATCGGCGCGCGCCACCTGGTAGTCGATTCGAATGAACTTGAGATTCCCGGTTACGCGCAAAATCCGCTAAACCGCTGTTATCTGTGCAAGCACAACCTTTTCACGGTGTGCGAGGCCAAGGCGCGCGAATTCGGCTATCGACGAAATCGTCGACGGCCTCAATCTCGACGACCTCCACGACTATCGTCCCGGAATTAAGGCGGCGACCGAAAAGCGCGTGCGCCATCCGCTGGTCGAGGCGGAACTGACCAAGGCCGAGATTCGCGAATTGTCGCGCGCCGTCGGATTTGCCCACCTGGGATCGCCCGGCGTCGCCGTGCCTCTCTTCGCGCTTCCCCTACGGCACGCAGATTACGCTCGAGCGGCTTGCGCAAGGTCGAACAGGGCGAGCAGTTGCTGCACGCGCTGGGCTTTCGGGTGGCGCGCGTCCGCTATCATGGTGACGTCGCGCGTCTCGAGGTGGAAATCGAGTGAAATTCCACGCCTGCTGGAGCGCGCAAGTGCGCGAGCGAAATCGATAAGGCGTTAAAGAAGCTTGGCTTTCGCTTCGTCACGCGTTGATTTGAAGGGCTTCGATCGGGTTCGCTCAACGAGGGTATCGCCACCGTCGCCGGTACATCCGCCAGCCCACGCACAGCCTGATACTATTTGTAAGAAAGGAATTGTTGCGCCGCGAGTTTGATTACTCGCGATCGATTCGCGCGGCGATCGCTTCGGCAATCCGCAAGTCGTCGGGCGTCGTGATCTTGAAGTTCAGCGCCGATCCCTCGACCACCTGCACCGTTGCGCCGAGACGCTCGACCAGGTCAGCATCGTCTGTCGCTGTAATCTTGTCCCGCACGGCTCGATTATGCGCATCGATCAGAAAGTCGCGTTGAAAGGCTTGCGGAGTCTGCGCCTGCCATAAACGCCGCACGCGGGACGCGTAGCGATCGATTAGATTGCCCACGCACCCGCTTGAGCGTATCAGCGAGCGGAATCGCGGCGATTGCACCACCTTCGCGCGCGGCCATTCGATACAGGCCGAGAACATCGCGGGCGTGGCGAACGGCCGCGCGGCATCGTGGACCAACACGACATCTGCCTCGGCGCTGGTCAAGGCCAACGCGATTCGCACGGAATCCTGCCGCTCGACTCCGCCCGGGGTAATCTTCACCGGAATCTCGAGGCCGGCCACGTTGACTTCATTGCGTGCGGCCTTCTCCATTCCGCCGGGAGCGGTGATCACCGCTTCTTCGATCGAAGTAACCGCGCGCACGGTTCTCAATGTACGGAAAAGCAGAGTGGCACTGCCGATGCGAACAAAGGCCTTGGGCGAACCGTGGCCGAGGCGAGTGCCGCTTCCGGCCGCGACGATAATCGCGGAGACCTTCATCGAGCGACGCGGCAGCGGGGCAAGTGTCGTGCCATTTTTGGATCTTAGCGCGATTTCACGGAGAGAATGTTTCGAAATTAGAAGTGTAGCAAAATGGAAAAAGAAAAGGGGCCAGGCTTTTCGCCGGCCCCTTCGATAGTCATCAAGCGGTCGCTCAGTTGGCGAAGATCGTCTTGAGCTCTTCCATGATCTTTTCTTCCGGATGCGCTTTGGCGATCGACAATTCCTTCACGAGCAAACTGCGTGCCGTATCCAGCATCTTACGCTCGCCGAAAGAAAGCTCTTTGTCGCCTTTAAGTACCAACAAGTCGCGTAGCACTTTGGCGATCTCCAGCGGCGACCCGGTCTTGATCTTCTCGGTATACTCGCGATAGCGGCGATTCCAGGTCTGCGAGTCGCCTTCGACCTTGCGCTGACGCAGAATTTGTAGATTTTCGTTACAGTGTCTTTACCGATGACTCGCCGCAGCCCAACGGCGTCGACATTCTCGGTCGGGATCATTATCGTCATCTTCTCGGTGCCGAGGATTCGGAGCATGTAAAATCTTCGCTCCGTTCCCGAGATCGTCCTGCTCTGGATGTCATCGATGACAGCCACACCATGCGCGGGATAAACAACTTTCTCACCTTTTTTGAACGGCAAATTCATCTTTGTTTAGTTTGCACCGATCCGTGGCACATGATTTCGGAGCGGAGACTCAAGACGGCGCTTCCGATCGGCCCGAACCTTGCGCTTATTATGGCATATCCATGACAGGTTTGTAACCCCGTCCACGTCACACACTATAATAGAACGCTAGTTTAACGACGCCCGGGACGACCGAGCCGGAGCTCCATAACAATCGCATCCTCGCCCGGACCATAGTAATTATGTCTCAAACGCCGTTCTTCAAAGTTGAGCTTGCGATAGAGGCCACGAGCGGGAAGGTTCGATCTACGCACCTCTAGAGTCACTAAATGAGTATCTTTCGCTTTTGCTTCAGTTATAGCATCCGCCATTAGGCGCTCGCCCACTCCCTTGCGACGAAGCTCGGGATGAACCGCGACGTTCAAGACATGGCATTCGTCCGCCACCAGCCATCGGCAGAGATAACCGACCAGGGCCTCCCCCGAGGATCCCGTTACACTGGCGACGACGGTTCGCGAAAAAGGCAGCGAAAGTTCCCGGATAAACGACTCCAGGCTCCATGGATGAGCGAAACCCAACCGCTCGATCGTCATGATCTGCGGCAGGTCGCGCTTCGTGGCATCACGAATGTTCAACCGCATCCCCGCCACCGCGTTTACAGATGCAAGGAGGGCTGCGACATCCCTCGGATTCGGTTGGTCACGCTGCCCGTCCGAACCGCTCTTGCGGACCCTTGAAAACCACTATCTCCAATATTTTATCACGCAGCCGATGCTTGAAGCGGCCGACCGGCTTGTCGAAAGCGATACGCGTCAGGAATTCGGACGGAAAAGAGGCCGACACATAGGAGAGCCGGCGATATGCCTCGCCGCGAACCGAGGCCCGAACCGCCAGCACACCGTCCGCCAGCGCCAGCGAGTAGGCATAATCGGGCATCTCGTCGGGCAGATTCCACATCGCCTTGAGGGCGGAGTTGGGCAGACGACGCGGCATCTCAAGCCTTACCAAGTAGGCGTTGGCCTCCTCGGAAACCTCGTAGACGGTACCGTAGCGCCAATCGCGCTCGGTCTTTTCGTCATGGAGGGTGGAACGGAAGCCGTCGAAAGCGACGCGCCGCTCCGAATGCGCCGGGTGTCCGGCCCGACCCGCCGTCAGCCGATGTAACGCGCGCCCGAGCATCACCAGGAGTCCGCTGGCGGGCGTCTTTTCTACCTTTGCCAGGACGGAGTCGAAATCCTCGGGCAGTTCGCCCTCGAATTGCATTTCGTTATCAATCTGTTTGGGAGTATCGCCCGGCGCGTTGGCCATCGATACCGGCGCCGAAGGAGTCGGCTCATAGGGTGCGGGAGGCGCAGCCGCCGGTTTGGCCGCGACGGGTGCTTTGGCCGCTGTGGCCGATGCGGGAGTGGCGGCGGCCGGCTTCGGAGCCGTCGGCAGGGGCCGCGGAGCCGACGATAAAGGCTTCGGCGCCGTCGGCATCGCCTTCGAAGCCTCGGTCGCAGGCTTGGGAGCAGCGGGAAGAGGCTTCGCCGCGGCGCCCACGGGCCTGGGAGCAGCCGGTAATGGTTTGCCACCGGCGGCGACGGGCTTCGGCGCAGCGGGTAGCGGTTTGGCACCGGCGACGACGGGCTTCGGAGCGGCCGGGGTAAATGTTTTGCCACCGGCGGCGACGGGCCGCGGTGCAGGAGGCAAAGGTTTCGCCGATGCTCCTACCGGTTTCGGCGCGGGAGGAAGCGGCTTCGACCCGGCAGCGACCGGTTTTGGCGCGGGTGGCAATGGTTTGGAGCCGGCGACTACAGGCTTGGGTGCCGGGGGCAAGGTTTTCGCTGTGGTATTTACCGGCTGAGGAGCCGGAGGCAACGATTTCGCACCCGCCGCGACGGGCTTCGGCGCCGGCGGCAACGATTTCGATCCCCCGCGACGGGCTTCGGCGCCGGCGGCAGCGATTTGGCCGAGGCGCCCACCGGTTTCGGAGCGGGCGGAAGCGGCTTCGAGCCGGCGACAACAGGTTTCGGGGCCGGGGGTAATGGTTTGGGAGCTAGCGGTAGAGCCTTGGCGGCCGGCGGCTCCTCCGAAGCGTCGGGTTCGTTGGCGCTGTCGATTGACTCCGGCGACGGCCTGTCGGTCGGTTTGTCGTCTGTCCCGTCACCCGAAGTCATTGAGATACCCCGTTAGTCACACAACACACGCCCTTGTTCGTGGAGGAAGGTTAATCGCCGCAACTTTTCAATGTCAACTTACAATCATAGCCGAACGGCGGCGGGATGAGCAGCATGACGACGCGAATGCTCTGGATAACCACGCTGGGCGCACAGAATATGGGCGAATGGCCGGCATGTCAGAGCTAATGAAAGGCATGCGGGAAGCTGGTTGCGTCGCCTAGGTCGATTTGTAACTATGGCGCAGCGCGTTGCGCATTGAAAATTTGCGTCTAGAAGCTCGTTCGGTGGGTGTACTGGAACCATGAGGAGGTGAGTGGGATGAAGAAGATAGCAAGTTTAATTGGAATCCTGGCCCTGTCGGGATTTGTTGCGGCCTGCGGCCCCGACCAGTCTGCGATCGACCAGTCGACACAGAAGGCCGAGTCCGACTCCAGCCGAGCCGGAACCGCGGCACAAAACGCTGAAGCTTCGGCTCAGCAGGCACAAGCGGCGGCCCAGAAGGCCGACCAGGAAGCCGCTTCGGCGCAAGACTCGGTGCGTCGCGCGAATGACGCGGTCGCGCGTTTGGAAGCGGCGTTCTCCACTTCCGTCACGAAGTAAATCAGTTCAATTTTCGGAAGAGAGGCGGGAGGAGCGATCCTCCCGCCTTTCGAGTTTGTAGAGACTGCGGGTCGGGCTAAGGGGCGGAGCCGGTCGAGTTCGACGGAGGGGGTGAGGATCCGGGGCTGGCCGCGGCGCGGAGCTTGTCGCGGGCCTGTTCGCGCGCGGCTTCGTCGCGCTCGATGCGATTTTCGAGAGTACGGAAGGCCTGGAGCGACATCCCCTGGCTGCTCGCAGCCTGGTCCACGGTCAGGCTACGATTGTTTTGCATCGCCTTGTAGACGGCGACGTACTTGTCGATTTCCGAGGGGCTGATATCGGAATCGTTGCCCTCGTCGTCGTCCTGCACGATCGACCCGGAATTCGAAACGACGCGCTGATTGTATGAACCGGCGTTGGCAACGGTTGGTGAGTAAACGAGACCGAGGGCAAGCCCGGTAACGGCAGCGGCGAAGCCCAAAGATGCAGATAGACGAATCGGCGCGTCCGCGTGGCGGAGCGCACGCCGTTGGTTGATCTTCACAATGTCAATCTCCTCGAGGATCATGTTGACACTTGAGACTTTGCTCCGAAAGAGACGATACGCGCTTGCATTGCATCGAATGGTGCTTAATCTTACTGCGTCCCAGTGCGTTTTTCGCGCGCGGAACCAAATGACAAGAAAAAATTCAGAAATGGGAGATAGCATTCGATGCCAGCCAAAGTGATTGAACTCCACGAACGCGCCCGCGCGGGCATTGTCGCCGGCGCCTCGTTGGTGGCAGAAGCCGCGCGCGTGACCCTGGGTCCCAAGGGGCGTCACGTTCTGATGGAAAAAAGTTTCGGCGCTCCGCTCGTGACCAAGGACGGCGTCACCGTCGTCAAGGAGATCGAGCTTGCCGATCGTTTCGAGAATCTCGGGGCAAAGCTCATTCGCGAAGTCGCGCAAAAGACTTCCGATGTCGTCGGCGACGGCACCACCACGGCCACGGTGCTGGCGCGGTCGATCGTGCGCGAGGGGATAAAGATGCTCGCCGCCGGAATTCCCGCGATGGAACTCAAGCGCGGAATCGACGCCGCCGTCATCGCGGCGGTTGCGGAAGTCAAGGAACTGTCGCGGCCGGTGCGCGATAGCAGCCGGATGGAGCAGGTGGCGACGATTGCGTCGAACGGCGACACCATTCTCGGCAAGCTGATGTCCGAGGCGATGGGCAAGGTAGGACGCGAAGGCGTAATCACGGTGGAAGAGGCCCGCGGCCTGGAGACCACGCTCGACCTGGTCGAAGGCATGCGATTCGATCGAGGCTATCTGTCGCCCTACTTCGTGACCAATCCGGAGCGGATGACGGTCGAGTTGGACGAACCGGTAATTTTGTTCCACGAGAAGAAGATTTCGAACCTGCGTGAATTCGTGCCGCTGCTGGAAAAGATCGTACAGAGCGGACGCCCGTTGGTGGTGATCGCCGAGGAAGTTGACGGCGAGGCGCTGGCGGCACTGGTGGTCAACAAACTGCGCGGCTCGCTCAAGGTGGCGGCGGTGAAGGCACCCGGCTTCGGCGATCGTCGCAAGGAAAACATGCAGGACATGGCGACCTTGACCGGCGGCGAGGTCATCGCCGAAGAGCTCGGCGGCAAGCTCGAGAACGTTACGATCAATCAGCTCGGCAAATGCCGGCGCATCGTGATCGACAAGGACAACACCACGATCGTCGGCGGCAGCGGCAAGAAGGCCGATATCCAGGGGCGTATCGAATTGATCCGCAGCCAGATTGCGGCGACGACCTCGGATTACGATCGCGAGAAGCTCGAAGAGCGCTTAGCGAAACTCACCAGCGGGGTCGCGGTTATCCGGGTGGGCGCGGCGACCGAAGTCGAGCTCAAGGAAAAGAAGGCGCGGGTCGATGATGCTGTCCATGCGCTGCGGGCTGCCGTTGAGGAAGGAATCGTGCCGGGCGGCGGTGTTGCGCTGGTGCGCGCGATGAAGGCGGTCAGCGGATTGAAGCTGAGCGAGGATCGCAAGGTCGGAGCGCAGATCGTGCATCGCGCGATGAGCGAACCGCTGCGGCAGATCGCGGCCAACGCCGGTCACGACGCGGCGGTGGTCTTCACCAAGGTTGCCGAGGGCAAGGGTGACTTCGGTTTCAATGCCGCGACCGAGGAGTATGAAGATTTGGTTAAGGCGGGCGTAATCGATCCGGCGAAGGTGGTGCGTTCCGCACTCGAGAACGCGGCGAGCGTCGCCTCGCTGTTGATCACGACCGAGGCGGCGATCACGGAAAAGCCAAAGAAAGCGGCGCCGATGCCGGCGATGCCTCCGGGCGGAATGGGTGGCATGGGGGGAATGGGAGGCATGGGCGGTATGGGTGGAATGGGCGGCATGGGAGGAATGGGGGGTATGGGCGGAATGGGTGGAATGGACGACGATATGGGAGGCGACGATTTTTAGCAGGGAGCTGACCAGTTCTGCCGCATACAGGTGATATAAGCGCATTGCATATTAGAGCGTAGCGTCGCGAATCATGCGCGTTTCTAATATCGGATAGTCGATTGCGAGAAAAAGTCTGATGCTGTATTCTTCAATCGCTACGCACGGTATAGGAAACGAATTTGGGTTGAGGTGCGGTAAGGTGGGTGTTTTCCATGCCGCGTGCCCGCCCTTAGAATTCAGAGGAGGAATAGGATGGAAGGGTTAATGAGAGGGAGTTCTAAACTGCTGGGGCTGGCGGGGGCTGTATTAGCCCTATCCTTGGTAGCGGGTTGCTCGTCTTCGCCTGATCCGGCTCAGCGGGCGCAGAACGCCGCTCAGCAAGCAGACGCAGCTGCCACTCGGGCAGAGACTGCGGCGACCAATTCACAGCAGGCGGCGGCTTCGGCACAGGCTTCGGCGGCCAAGGTTGAGCAGTCGGCGGCCGATGCGAAGGCAGCGGCGGATCGCGCTGAAGCAATAGCGGCCAAGACCGAAGGCGGCAGCGGCGGACATCATCACGCATGGCATCATCGTCGCCATCATAAGTCGATGTCCTCGGATTCGTCGGGCGGCGGCAGTGCGGCGCCGGAATCGCCGGCTCCTGCAGCTTCTCCTATGTAAGCAGGCTGATAGTCGGATTTATGGAAGGGCATTCGCGCAAGCGGATGCCCTTTTTATTTGCCCGCGACCGCCGGGCGGCGATCAGAAGGTCACGACGACCTTGAGCGACTCGGGCTTCTGCGCCTGCTGGTAGGCGGCATCGATTTGGCCGAGCGGAAACTGATGAGTGACGAGTTCGCGGGCGCAGATGACGCCGCGGCGAACCGCTTCGAGTGCTTCGCGGGTATCGTCGGGACCGCATGAATAGCTCGGTACCAGACGAGTCTCGTTGAAATAAAGATCGTGCGGGCGCAGAAGGATTTCCTCTTCAGGCGGAGTCGCGGTGAACTGGACGACGGTGGCGCCTTTGCCGGCGGCGGCGATTCCGGTTTTGATCGCGGCGGCGGAGCCGGGACCGACGATGACGACGTCGGCCATCGCACCGGCGGTGATTCTTTTGACTTCGGCGACGAGATTATCGCCGGCGACCACGATTGCGGCGTCGGCGCCGAGTTCACGCGCTCGCTGCGCCCGCCGCTCGAACAGATCCGCGCCAATGATCATGCCGGCACCCATCTGGCGCGCCAGCCGGACGTGCATCATGCCCATGATGCCGAGGCCGATCACGAGGATCGATTCGCCGGGACGAAGACCGGAACGGCGCAGGGATTTGATCACGCAGGCGGCGGGTTCCACCAGGACCCCGTCGAGGTCCGAAACATCGGCGGGAAGCTTGAGCGTATCGCGCTGGTTGGTGGCACCGACGACGAAAAATTCGGCCATCCCGCCCGGGGTGATCTTGGTGGCGCGCCAGGTATCGCATTGGACGTATTCGCCGCGGCGGCACGGCGAGCAATCGAAGCAGGGGGCGTGATGATGGACGAAAACCCGTTCGCCCGGACGAAAATCGCGTACGGCCGCGCCCGCCTGCTCGACCACGCCGACCGGTTCGTGACCCAGCACCAGCGGGGCTTTGCGCCTGATGTACCGGGCATGATGTCACCCGAACAGATGCCGCAGGCGCGGACGCGGACGAGGGTTTCATCGGGGCCAACTTCCGGCGTGGCGCATTCTTCGACGCGGATATCGCCGAAATCATAAAGACGCGCGACTTGCATACTCACGTCAAAACTTTGGGACCGGCGGCCCAGCTTGTCAACCGGGGCAAGGGGAAATCGTGCGCGCGGCAGTTCCGCATGGTAGGCTCGACGACATGCCTCGCCCAGTATGTCCCCCGATTGCAGCCGACGTAATCGCCGAGATCGGCGATCGAATCGTCCTCATCGAGCGCAAGAATTTCCCGTTGGGATGGGCGCTCCCCGGCGGATTCGTCGATGTCGGTGAGACCGTCGAGCATGCGGCGGTGCGCGAACTGATGGAAGAGACCTCGCTTACGGTCGAGTTGCGGGCGCTGCTGGGAGTGTACTCGAAGCCGGAGCGCGACCCGCGCGGGCAGACGGTCACGGTGGTCTACGTCGGGCGGGCCCAGGGGACGCCTGAGGCGCGCGACGATGCGAAGGGGATCGGACTTTATCCGCCGACCGCGCCGCCGCTGCCGCTCGCGTTCGATCATGCGGAGATACTTGGCGACTACCTGCGCTTCCTGAAAAGCGGTCAATTCCCGACGCCCTGGCGGAGCTGAAATCGGCGACGGGCGCTTTCGATTTGTGTTAAGCTGCGCGACCATTAAACAGCATACCTGGGAGGCTGTGATTTCATGATGATGCGCGTGAAGGCCGCGACTTTGACGTTGGCGGCGCTTGGATTGATGATGCTGGCGGGGTGCGAATCGCAAAATCGTCCGCCCGACTCGCGGGGCAAGGTCCCGGCGGTGGTCCTGATCGATCTGCAGCAAAGCTTTCTGTCGTCAGGAGGGTCGAGCACCATTGCTGAAGACCAGGTCGAGCCGCTGATCAAGGCGGTGAACTCGATGATCGAAACGGCGCGGCAGCAGGCGGTACCGGTAATTTATATCAAGGACGAGTACAGCCGATTTCGCTTCCTCGGCAACTTCGCGCGCGATGACGCGGCGCTGCGCTTCGAGCCCGGGTCAGCGTTTGATCCGCGCGTCGACGATGTTGGCGGAGTCTATTTCACCAAGCAATGCGAAGACGGATTTTCGAACGACTACTTCGGATCGCATCTGGAGACGATTTCGGCAGGGCAGCTGGTAATTGCCGGAGTCCACGCCGATCGATCGGTGCTGGCGACGGCCAAGACCGCGATCAAGCGCGGCTACAGCGTCACCGTTATCAGCGACGCTATCGGAGCCGACACCGATACCGATCGTGACGCCGCGCTGAAGCAGCTCAAAGACGCCGGCGCGCAAGTACAAACCAGCGCCGAGTTCATCGCCGGTCTCCCCAGCGCGGCCCAGAAAGCATCGGGCACCTGAGCGCGTATACGATGAGGGGCGGCGCCTGACCTCAACGGAGGCGCCGCTACCCATCGTTAGTCAGGAACTAGAACGTTTCGCTGCTTTTGGTTGCTTCGGGCTGGCTGGGCTGTGCGAGCGGAACCATCTTGGCGACGTCGCATTGGACCATCGCACGCAGCTTGTTATCGATCTGGAAGAATCGCGTCACCATAATCGATGACATGGCCGCCCTGAACTTCGGGATGTAGGACTTCTGTACGTCGAGACGGGCCTGCGCGATGCTCATCACTTCGTTGAGCTTTTGGGTGGCGTCGTCGTTGGTGAGATTGCGATAGGCTTTGACGTAGGCCTTGATCTCCCTGATATGGCGATCCTCGATGTGGTCCATCGCGTTCTCGTACTGGTCGTAGAGCGGCCAGAAAACCTTGGCCTGATCGGCGTTCAAGTACATGTTCTGGCCGACCAGAGCCTTACGTTCGGCGCGGGCGGCTGCGATATCGAGTTGCTTTTGCGAGCTGGCATCGCCGCTGCTGCTGGATTGCGCAAAAGTAGGATTTACGACGCTGGAAACGCCGAAGAATAGCGTTAGAGCTGTAACGGTGGCATAACTCGCGAGCCTCATCGATGAACTCCTCCAAGGATTAACTGACCAGATGTCGCGCGATGCTGGCCGATTGAACGAATCTAGTCAAGCAAGGCGCGTATGACTGCCATATTCGGCTAACGCACGCGGCGGGGGCGCTTTTTGTCGGCGGGCGGCGATGGACGGCGGCCCGGCGTGGGACTCGGGACGGGCTGCGAGGCCATCCGGCGAATATCGAGAAAGACCTGGATACTGGCGATCATCGCCACGGCCCAGATCATTATCCAGACACGGCGGAACAGGAGGGTATCGGTCGGGCTGGTCCGATTGAGGATTTCGAGGCATCGATCGGAGAGCTTGAAGCCGGCCAGCATCAGCAAGAGCACCAGCGCCACCTGCAGTACCGACAAGATGTAGCCCGGCCGCATCTGGTATTTGCGCAAGAACGCGCGGGCGCTGAAAAGCCAGGCCACCCAGACGATTGAGATGCCGGCACCGATCGTGGCGGCGTAGGTGTAGAAGTCCATAAATACGAGGAACCGTTCCGCATGGTGCGTCGGGGTGCGGAGCGAATGCAAGCGTCGCAGTGGGAAAATCGGGTTCGTTGTTGACCGATGCGGCGTTAGTGATTTGACAATGCGGATGTGCTCCAGTTAGGCTTTGACGTGCTTCCGGGTTCGCTATTTTCCCGAATAAAATCGAATTCATGGACGCGGTGTCGGTAATCGCCGTCATCCCTGCGCGTTACGGTTCATCGCGCCTGCCTGGAAAAGCGCTGGCCGGTATCGAAGGGGTGCCGATGGTCGTGCGGGTCTGGCGGCAGACCAGCAAGGCACGGTTTCTGTCGCGCGTGATCGTCGCCACCGACGACGATCGGATAGCCCGGGCGGTGCGTTCCGCGGGTGGCGACGCGGAGATGACCTCGAGCAGCCATCAGAGCGGCACCGACCGTATCGCCGAGGTCGCGCGGCGCATAAACGCGGATATTTACCTGAACGTTCAGGGGGACTTGCCGTTCATCGCGCCGGAGGATCTCGACGCGCTGGCCGCGCCGATGCGCGCCGACGCGGGAATCGCGATGGCGACGCTGGCAACCCCGATCGTGGACGCCCAGGAATGGCAGAATCCCAACGTAGTCAAGGTGGTCTGCGACGATCGGGGTGACGCGCTTTACTTCTCGCGCAGTTCGATTCCATTTCCTCGCGACGGGGGCGTTCCGGCGAATGCGTTGCGGCATATCGGGGTGTATGGCTATCGGCGCGACTTTTTGTTGAATTTCGCCTCCTTAGAGCCGGGCGTGCTCGAACAAATCGAGAAACTGGAGCAATTGCGCGCGCTGGAGCGCGGTTACAAGATCAGAGTGGTCGCGTCGGTGGCTCCGTCGATCGAAGTGGACACGCCCGACGATCTGGCGCGGGCGCAGGCGGCGGCGCAAACAAAGTGAGGTATTGACGTGGAACGCGGCAAAACCAAGTTCATTTTCGTGACCGGTGGTGTGGTCTCGTCGCTGGGCAAGGGACTCGCCGCGGCGTCGCTGGGAGCGTTGCTCGAAGCGCGCGGATTGCGCGTCACCTTGCTCAAGATGGATCCCTATATCAATGTCGACCCGGGGACGATGTCGCCGCTGCAGCATGGCGAGGTCTTCGTCACCGACGACGGCGCCGAGACCGATCTCGATCTGGGTCACTACGAGCGTTTCGTGCAAACGCGCATGAGCAAGCGCAACAACTGCACCACCGGGCAAATCTACGACACCGTGATCCAGAACGAACGGCGCGGTGACTACCTGGGCGCCACTGTGCAGGTGATCCCGCACATCACGGACGAGATCAAGCAGCGGATCCAACTGGCGGCGGAGGGTACTGACTTATGTATCGTCGAGGTCGGCGGCACGGTCGGTGATATCGAGAGCCTGCCGTTCCTGGAAGCGATTCGCGAATTCAGATGGGATCTCGGACGCGAGAACGTGCTCTACCTGCATCTGACGCTGGTGCCGTTTATCCCGGCCGCGGGCGAGCTCAAGACCAAGCCGACCCAGCATAGCGTCAAGGAACTGACGGGGCTGGGAATTCAGCCGGATCTTTTGCTGTGCCGATGCGATCGGCCGCTCGAGAAAAAATTCAGGTCCAAGATCGCACACTTCTGCAACGTCGAAGAGAATTGCGTGATTGCCGCCGAGGACGTCGCCAGTATCTACGAAGTTCCGCTCAAATTTCACGAGGAAGGTCTCGACCAACGCGTCGTCGAGAAGCTCAATATCTGGACCGGTCAGCCCAACCTGGGCAAATGGCGGCGGCTGGTGAAGACCGCGCAAAACCCCAAGGTCACGGTTAACGTCGCGGTTGTAGGCAAATACGTCAACCTGGTGGATTCGTACAAGAGCCTGCACGAAGCGATCACTCACGGCGCGATCGTCAACGAGGCGCGCGTACAAATCGATTACGTCGATTCGGAGGAGCTGGAAAAGGTCGACCCGGCGGAACGGCTCAAGAACGCCCACGCGATTATCGTACCGGGTGGATTCGGCGAACGCGGCACCGAGGGTAAGATCAGCGCCGTCCGCTATGCGCGCACCAGCGGCGTGCCGATCCTGGGGATTTGCTTCGGCCTGCACATGATGGTGATCGAGGCGGCGCGCGATTTGGTCGGGCTCAAGCGGGCCAACTCAACCGAGATCGCGGCGGATTCGCCCGACCCGGTTATCCACATCATGGAATCGCAGCGGGACGTGGCGAAGAAGGGTGGAACGATGCGCCTCGGCGCCTATCCCTGCAGCTGCGCTCGGGTTCGCTCTCATCGGCGCTCTACCGGCGTTCCAAGATCTCCGAGCGCCATCGCCATCGCTACGAAGTAAACAACAGTTATCGCGAGGCCCTCGCGAAGAGCGGTCTCGTCGCCACCGGGACTTCGCCCGACAATCAACTGGTCGAAATCATGGAGCTGAAGGGACATCCGTGGTTTCTCGGCTGCCAGTTCCATCCGGAGCTCAAATCGCGGCCGCTCGACTGCCATCCGCTGTTTCGCGGGTTGATTCGCGCCGCGGTACAGCGGCGGGCGGCGCAAGCCCCGGGAAATTCGAAGGTGCGTGAGCTCAGGACCGCCTCATGAAAGTAGCCGAGGTCAACGCGGGCGGCGCGATCTTCGGCGGCGATCAACTCGCCATCATCGCCGGTCCCTGCGTGGTCGAGAGCCTCGAAATAAACCTGCGTCACGCCGAACGGCTCGCGAAAATTTCGCGTGAAAAGCGGCGTATCTATCGTCTTCAAATCCTCTTTCGACAAGGCCAATCGCACTAGCCATTCGTCGTTTCGCGGACCCGGTTTGGAAGAGGGCTGGAGATCCTGGCGAGGATCAAGCGCGAGACCAATCTGCCTTTGCTCACCGATATTCATGAGCCACACCAGGCTGCTGCGGCGGCCGGCGTAGTCGATATCCTGCAGATCCCGGCGCTGCTTTCGCGCCAGACCGATCTGATCACGGCGGCGGCGCGAACCGATGCGGTCGTCAACCTGAAGAAGGGGCAGTTCCTCGCGCCATGGGAAATGAAGGCAGTTGTCGCCAAAGCGGAGAGCGCAGGTAGCGGGCGCATCATCGTGACGGAACGCGGTTTTTCCTTCGGCTACAACAATCTGGTCAGCGACATGCGATCGTTGGTCATCATGCGCGGATTCGGCTACCCGGTGGTGTTCGATGCGACCCATTCGGTGCAGCTTCCCGGCGCCGGCGGTGAACGATCCGGCGGCCAGCGCGAGTTCGTCGCACCACTTGCCCGAGCGGCGGTCGCAGTCGGTGTCGACGCGATTTTCATGGAGGTGCATGAAGATCCTGATCATGCACTCAGCGACGGTCCGAATTCGTATCCGCTCGAGTTGGTGCCGGCGCTGATCGACGAGCTCAAGCGGATTCACGAACTGACCCGGGCGAATCGATAGCAATTTACGCCTGCGGGCGTGGGCTTTGGGATTGTAGTGGAGAGGAAGCGCTTTGCGCCGAAAAAGCGCAGTGATGGTGGACGCGCGACAATTCGCCAAATTTCATCGATGCCCCAAGCAGCACAGATCCTGATCTCGACGCGCGCGTCGGAGCGAGCCGATGCGGCCCGCCGTTGGCTAGCGGCAATCCCGCCGTCGACTCCAACGCTGATCCTCGGCCCCAGCCAGGAAGCCGCCGACGATCTCGTGCGGACGGTGGCGGTTAAGCAGGGAGCGTTGTTCGCGATCGATCGTCTGACGCTTAATCGAATCGCCGGACTGATTGCCGCCCGCTTCATGGTGGAGAATGGCCTGGCGCCCGCGGCAGGTCTGGCGGCAGAGGCGGTCGCGGCGCGTACCGTCTTTCGTATGAAGGGCGATCCGCGCCTCGCCTACTTCGAGCCGGTCTTCGATCGCCCGGGTTTTCCCGGCGCCCTCGCGCGCACGTTATCGGAGCTGCGGCTCGCCGGAGTGGCCGCCGAGAGTTTAAAAGATCTGGAGGGACGCGGCATCGCCTTGGCCGCCTTGCTCGAACAATTCGAAGCCGAGTTGCGCGAAGCCAAGTTACTGGACCGCGCCGGTATAATTCGAGCAGCGACCGCGACACTCGGGAGCGGGACGCCGTCGCGATTCGCCGGAATACCGACGTTGTTGTTCGACCTTGCACTTGAAAGCGCCGCCGAGCGCGATTTGATTACCGCTCTCACCGAACGATCGGAATCGGTCCTGGCCACGATGCCCGCCGGCGATGCGAGAACGTATCGCTTGATCGCGGCCGCCCTGGGCAAGGCCGAAGAAATAGCGCCGCGTGATGAGTTACCCGCCGACGCGTCCGCGCTCGCGCGCCTGCAATTCCATCTGTTTCGCGATGGAAACCCGCCGCAAGAATTCCCGGAAGACCAAACCGTCGATCTGCGTTCCGCCGCCGGCGAGATGCAGGAATGTGTCGAAATCGCGCGAAAAATCCAGGCGGAGGCGCGGCGTGGCGTCGCCTTCGATCGGATAGCGGTGCTGCTGCATGCGCCGGTACGCTACTCGCCATACCTCGAGGAGGCGCTGGCTCGAGCGGTGATCCCGGCCTGGTTCTCGCGTGGTACGACCCGTCCGGAGCCGGGCGGACGCGCGCTGCTCGCGTTGCTCAATTGTGCCGCCGAAGGCCTCTCTGCGCGGCGCTTTGCCGATTACCTCTCGCTCGCCCAGGTGCCCGATGCGAGTCTCGCTTCCGCGGCCGCACCTTTTGTTTCGACGGCGGCGGATCTCGCCGCGGGCGCCTTGCGCACCGATCTGGAACTGCCGGCGCCGACGCCCGAGGTCGAACCCGCCGTGACCGATCCGACTCCCGTCGTCGAGGGTACGCTGCGCGCGCCGTGGCGATGGGAACGGCTCCTGGTCGAAGCAGCTGTGCTGGGCGGCCATGACCGCTGGCGTCGGCGATTGGCGGGACTCGAGGCGGAGCTGCGCTTGCGGCGCAAGGGCTTGATCGAAACCGGTGAGGCGGACACCGCGAGCATCGATCGCCGATTGCTCGACCTCGATCACCTTCGCGCCGTATCGCTGCCGATTATCGACGCGCTTGGCGAACTGCCGCAATCCGCGCCGTGGTCCGAATGGCTCACTTACCTGCGCAGTCTTTGTACCCTGGCGATTCGTGATCAGGAGCCCGTGCTGGCGGCTCTCGCCGAACTCGAACCGATGGGTCCGGTTGGCCCAGTCGGCCTCGACGAAGTGCGAATCGTGCTACGGGAGCGCCTGGGACGGCTGGAAGCGCGGCCCGCGCGTCGTCGCTACGGTTCGGTATTCGTCACATCGACCAATGCCGCACGCGGTCTCGAATTCGACGTTACTATCGTACCCGGCCTGGCCGAACGCGTTTTCCCCAAAAAACTGACGGAGGATCCGATCCTGCCGGACGCGTTACGGAGCCGACTCACGCCGGAATTGACGCTCCAGCGCGAACGCGCGGCAGCGGAACGTCTCGCACTCCGAATCGCGACCGGCGCGGCGAGTCAGCGCGTCATGTTTTCGTATCCCCGGGTTGACGTCGATCAGGCCCGCCCGCGCGTCCCCTCTTTCTATGCACTCGAAATTTTTCGCGCCACCGAAGGCCGTCTGCCGAGCTTCGACGCACTGGCGCGCAGGGCGGCGGGAAATCATGTCGCGCGGCTCGGATGGCCGGTTCCGCAGCGTCCCGCCGATGCTATCGACGACATTGAATTCGACCTCGCGGTGCTCGACCGGCTGATCGATGCCGATCCGGAAACCACGACCGGCGCCGCGCATTACCTGCTCGATGCCAACGTTCATCTCGGCCGCGCGCTACGAGCGCGGGCGCGGCGATGGCTGCGGCGGTGGACGCCCAACGACGGCCTGGTCGAACCCAGCGCGGAAGAGAAGGCGGCGCTCGCGCGTCATCGCCTCGACGCACGTTCATATTCCCCTACCGCACTGCAAAGTTTTGCCGCCTGCCCGTACCGTTTTTATCTCCAGGCGATTCTGCGGCTCGAGCCGCGCGAGGAAGTCGAGGCGATCGAAGTGATCGACCCGCTCACGCGCGGTTCGCTCTTTCACGAGGTTCAGTTCGAGGTGCTGACAGACCTGCGCACAGCCGGGCTCCTGCCGGTGACCGACCGCAACCTCGAATCCGCTTACCGCGCGCTCGAAACGGCGCTCAAAGCGGTGACGGACCTCCATCATGACAAACTCGCGCCCGCGATCGAACGCGTATGGCTCGACGGCATCGACTCGATGAGGGCGGACCTGCGCGAATGGATGCGGCGAATGGCCGAAGACGCCGCTGGATTCCGGCCCGAGCGCTTCGAGCTCGCCTTCGGGTTGAGCGGGCGCGATCAGGCCGATCCCGCGAGCGTGGAAAAGCCGGTGGCGCTCGCCTCTGGCATCAACCTGCGCGGCTCGATCGATTTGATCGAGCGCGGACCCGACGGGCGTCTGCGCGCGACTGATCATAAAACCGGGCGTGTCCGCGCGGCGAAGGATTTGGTGATTGGCGGCGGCAAAACCTTGCAGCCGGTCCTCTACGCGCTCGCAGCCGAACGGATTCTCGCAGAAACGGTCGAAGGCGGACGGCTCTACTACTGCACTGCCGCGGGTGATTATGAAGAGCGCTGCGCCACCCTCGACGACACCGCGCGTGACGCGATCGCGCGCCTGGCCAATATCCTGCGCGACACCCTCGAACAAGGCTTCATGCCGGCGGCCCCCGACGAAGGGGAATGCAGGTATTGCGACTATCGGCCCGTTTGCGGTCCTTACGAGGAGACGCGCGTGCAGCGGAAGAACGAAGCCGACCGCGCCAAGCAGCGGCTCAACGACCTGGTCGAATTGAGGAAGATGAAGTAATGGGCGGCGCGCCAGGCAAAGGCGGAACGACGGCTTGCGGATCATCACGCCCGCGAGCGGATTCGTTCCGATCTCGACACGACCCTGATCGTCGAGGCTGCCGCCGGCACCGGCAAGACTACCGCGCTGGTGAATCGATCGTCGCGGTGGTCGCCTCCGGCCGCGCCCAGCTCGACCGTCTCGTCGCCGTCACCTTCACCGAGAAGGCTGCCGGTGAGTTGAAACTTCGCTTGCGCACCGAAATTGAGCGCGGGCGTCAGGATACTGCTAATTTCGACGATACCTCGCGCCAGCGCCTGACCGACGCCCTGGAACAGCTCGAAGAGGCGCGCATCGGGACGATCCACTCATTTTGCGCCGATCTGTTGCGCGAATATCCCGTCGAAGCGGGCGTCGATCCGATGTTCGAAGTGGCGCCAGATGACGTCACCGGGGAACTGTTCGAGAGCGCTTTCGAGCGCTGGTTCCAGGATACGCTTGCGAACCCCGGTCCTGGTGTGCGCCGGGTGTTGCGACGGCGGAGTCTCGCCGACCGTGACGGTCCACGGCCGATTCTGAGCTCTGCCGCCTGGGAATTACTCGCGTGGCGCGATTTCGACCGGCCCTGGCAGCACGAACCATTCGACCGAGATGCTGCGATCGATGAACTGATCGATGAACTTCTCGCACATGGAGACCTCGCCAGTCAGCATCCGGATCCCGACGACTGGCTGCGCAAGGGAATGGAGCAGGTCGCGCGGCCGATTCGCGAAGCGATTCGCCTGGAGACCGTTCGCACGCGCGACTATGACGCGCTCGAGGACACGCTGTTGCGGCTCCTGCGAGGGAGCGCAGAATCACTGGGGATGGAAAGGTCGCGGCGATCAGTTCGCCGATCTGCCGCGGGCGGAGGTCTTTGCAAGACGAGACGCGCTGAAGCAGCGCCTGCTGGATTTTCGCGAACGCGCCGGGGCGAATTTGGCGCCGATGCTGCGCGAAGAGATCTGGCCGGTGGTCTCTTACTATCGCAGTTGAAGCAGCGCGCCGGACGGCTGGACTTTCTCGATCTGCTGCTAATCACCCGCGACCTCGTACGCGACGACCGTACGGTACGGAACCAACTGCAGTCCCGCTTCAGCCGCATCTTCGTCGACGAGTTTCAGGATACCGATCCGCTGCAAGCCGAGATTCTCCTCCTGCTCGCGGCCGACGATTCATCGACCGACAATTGGCTCGAGGTGACGCCGAAGCCGGGCAAGCTCTTCATCGTCGGCGACCCCAAGCAGTCGATTTACCGCTTCCGTCGTGCCGATGTCGCGCTTTATCAAAGCGTGAAGCGCGCTACTTAGCCGCGGCGCAGAACTCGAGTATCTAGGCGTGAGCTTTCGCGCCACGCCCGATATTCAGGGGATGGTCAACGCCGCCTTCGGTCCGCTGATGGCCACCGAATCGGAAACGCAACCAGGTTACGCGCCGCTCGCGCCGTTTCGCCCCGCCCTCGATGGCCAACCGGCAATTATCGCGCTGCCGGTACCCAATCCGTACAGTGATTTCGGCCGCATCACCAAGTGGAGAATCGACGAATCGCTGCCCGACACGGCGGCGGCGTTCATCGATTGGCTGGTCAATGAAAGCGGTTGGATGGTGACCGAACGCGAGTCGGCGGATAAACCCGTGCCGCTTCGCCCCGCGCCATATTTGCGTTCTTTTCCGCCGGCTCAACAGCTTCGGTCGCGACGTTACACGTCCCTATGTTAGCGCCCTCGAGGCGCGTCATATCGCACACGTGCTGGTGCGCGGCGGTTCGTTCAATCAGCGCGAGGAAGTCGAAGCGATTCGCAACGCCTTGGGCGCAATCGAGCGTCCCGACGACGAGCTGACCGTCTACGCAACACTGCGCGGTCCGCTCTTCGCCCTTGCCGACGGCGCGCTCCTGCGGTTTCGCGAAACCTACCGCACTCTCCATCTTTTTCGGAAGATCCCCAGGACGCCGCGACCGAGTTAAGGAAGTTGCGTCGGCACTGGCGGTTTTGCGTGACCTCAATCGCGGACGCAACCGGCGTCCGATTTCGGATACGATCGCACGGCTGTTCGCCGCCACTCGCGCCCATGCCGGAATCGCGATTTGGCCGACTGGCGAACAGGCGCTGGCCAATCTGATGCGGCTGATGAACATGGCGCGGCGCTACGAAGCCGGGGGCGGAGCGGCGTCGTTGCGTGGATTCGTCGACGAACTCGAAGCGCGCGCGGAACGCGAGGAGGCCGGCGACGCCCCGGTAGTCGAGGAAGGCACCGAAGGCGTCCGCATCATGACCGTTCATCGCGCCAAGGGTCTCGAGTTCCCGGTCGTCCTGATGGCGGATTAACCTGCAATGAAACTGCGCGCGAAGCCCGCCGCTTCGTCGACCCTGCTCTGCGGCTATGCGCACAAACTATCACCGGATGCGCGCCGCGTGAGCTTCTCGATCATCGTGAAGAAGAGGAGCGGCGCGACGAGGAAGAAGCCATGCGCGTGCTCTATGTGGCATCGACGCGGGCGCGCGATCTCATTATAGTTCCTGTGCTTGGCGACGAGCGCCATCAAGGCTGGCTCGCCAAACTCGGACCAACCATCTACCCGACCGTCAAGGCGGCGCGCTCACCGCTCGAGCGCAAAGCGCCCGGATGTCCCGAATTCAGCGCTCAATTCGTCGGCAACCGTCCGCCTTCGGTGCGCGGCAACCCCAAAGGCGTGGCTCCAGGACTGCATTCTCCCGAAGTCGGCGATCATGGCGTGGTATGGTCGGAATCCGTCGGTGCTCAGGCTCGACGTGCACGAAACCATGGGGCTTCGGCAATCGAAATTGCTGGAAGCCGACAAGGAGGGCAAACGTTCCGAACGCGCCCGGCGCGAGTATGAGGATTGGGCAAGCGCACGCACGAACCTGCTTTCGTTGGGCGCCAAGCCCGCGATGTCGCTGGCGACGGCAACCGAATTCGCGCGGAACCCGGCCGCTACCCAGCTTCGACGAGGCTCGTGAAGTTCGCGTCGAGCAAATCCCCCGTAAAGCCAACCGTCCGCTGGCCCACGTTTTGGCACCTTAGTCCACGCGCTGATGGAGCGGGTCGCACTCGACGCCAACCGATCGGAAATCGTCGAGACGGCCGAATTCTTTTCGCGCATGATTGGCGCCCTCGCCGAAGAGACCGCGGCGGCCGTCGAAGTAGTGCTGGCGGCGCTGGCCTCACCGATGATGCTGCGCGTGAAGAACGCCGCGGAAGTGCGACGCGAATCGGCAATCGCGGTCACGCTCGATGGCGGGATGCTGGTCGAGGGTGTCGCCAATCTCGTCTTCGCGGAGGGAACCGGCGCCGCTCGGCGATGGACGGTGGTCGACTTCAAGAACCGACCTCGAAATTGCGGGACGGCTCGACGATTATCGGTGTCCAACTCGCGATTTATTCGCGCGCGATCCATCGCGCCACCGGCTTGCCGGCCAGCGGAATCATTTTCTGGATTTGAATGTCGCCGAATTAAAGTCGCGCGGTTGTTTGGGGATAGGGTCCGCTGCCGCAATCGCCTGGAGGCATCGTCGTAGCAAAGCTCGCACGACCAAACCTCGAAACGTCTGAGCGGCGCCGGCTTCCACGCTCTCGAGGCGCACGCCGGCTGCTTCGAAGCGCAGGACGATCTGACATTCAGAGGTCTTCAACGTGAGGGCGTAAGACCCTGGTCCGCGCGGCGGCACTTAACTGCTCGAGTGATTGTCCTTCGAGCCGCTTTAAGGCGGTGATTCATCGACGCAATCGAAGCGGATATCTCATGTCCTTGCGGGGTTTTCTGAAAGAGCGACCATAACGCCAGTTCCGCCCCTGGCCCGTAGCTTTTTGCGCCCGCTGGTCAGCAGAACTTCCGCGATAGCGCCGAGGCGTCCGGCATACTCGGCCGGCACTCAGCTTTTCGATTGCTTCTCGAAGTGCGAGATAAGGGGCGCGCGCACCTTCGTCGGGCGCGGCGGCAAGAAAGGCCTCGATCTGCGGCGCCAGAATATCGCGATGAAGCCGCTCAAGCTTGAGCGGTTCGCTCTGAATAGAATCGGGCACTAGCCGTTGCCGTTATGCGTCGAGTCGGGGCCATTGGCCGAGCAGGCGGCCAGCTCGTGCTCGAAGCCGCCGGTCTCGATCGAGCAGTGCATCCCGCATTCCTTCGGCGCGCCGGTTTCCCACCACCAACGCCCGGAACGGGGTCGTCGCCCTCCTTGATCGCGCGCGTGCAGGGCGCGCAACCGATCGACTTGGAAGCCCTTGTCGTACAGCGCGTTGTAGGGAACGTCGTTGGCGCGGATGTAGTCCCAGACTTCTTCTTCGGTCCAATCCGCGAGAGGCGCAAATTTCACGATTCCGCCGTGGTCATGATCGATTTCGATCTTGCGGATATTGGAACGCGTCGCCCATTGGTCACGGCGCAGACCGGTCACCCAGCCGTCGAAATTCATCAGCGCTCGCCGCAACGGCAGCACCTTGCGCACCTGGCAGCAGAGCAGCCGCAGATTCACGTCGCGATAGAAAAGGTTGTTGCCGTGCTTCGTGACCATCTGCTCGACGATCTTGGTATCGGGCAAAAAGATCTCAGTGCGGATGCCGTAGCTTTTCGCGAATCTGATCGATCAGACTGATAGGTCTCTTGGGCTGGCGGCCGGTGTCGATAGTGAAAACGCGAATCCCCGGATCGATCCGCCACGCCATATCGATCAGCACGCAGCCGTCGGCCTGGAAGCTCGAACAAATACCCAGACTGCGGCCCGAATTTCTCAATGGCCCAGGCCAGGACTTCCTGCGGTTCCTTGTCGTCGAGTTCGACGGCGGCTTCGCCGGCTTCGAGTTCGTCCATCAGGATGTTGTTCGGTATGCGCTTCCATGCTGATCCTTCCACGATCTAGTCTCTGCCATGCGTCGCTACAGGCTGGCGCCGGCGCGCATCGGCCGTGGTCCCGTTGCCGAGTGCAATCAGTGCCTCGTCAGGCGTGCGGACGCAAAATGCGTAAATGATTCGCCGGGCTGCCGGCCCTCCAGGTAGCCCGCGAACAGCCGCGCGACGGTATCTTCGACTTGCGCCGAGGGCACTCGCCGCAGTACCGGCTTGCCGATCGCCGCGTCGCGCCCAAGGCCGCCGCGCAGGATCACATCGAAAGCCTCCAGCGGATCGCCATTGGGCCCGCGGCCTGTCGTTCCCTGAAGCCCGATATCGCCGGTCCAATGCTGGGCGCAGGCGTGCGGACAGCCGTCAAGATTAACCTTCAGGTCGGCGACCTCATCGCCGAAATGGTCAACCAGCCGCTCGATAACCGTCGCCAGTTTTTCCTTGGTCGGCGTCACCGCATAGTTGCAATGCGGATCACCGATACACCCGATTGACGCCGCATACAGGCCATTGGCATTAAGCGGGAAATCCGATCTCTCCAACCCGGAGCGATTAACTTCGTCGAGCCGCTCGCTCGGG
>CAWDQC010000002.1:0-82593 GCA_963804355.1 uncultured Pseudomonadota bacterium
AATGATGTCCCGGCGGAGTATCCGGCGGCGAATAACCCGCCAGGATGTGCTGCGCCCTCGTTGTGGAAATAAACCCCGAGGTATCGACAATCATCCCGTAGGCGGCGAAAGTCGGTCTCGCGATTATCGACCAGGCAAATCTGCCGCCGCATCGGTTCGCTGTAATTCTTCAGGCCGAACAGCTTGAGCGCGTTGTCCGACCATGCGCCGGTGGTGATCGCGACCGCGCCGGCTCGCAATTCCAGCAGATGGCCCGTTCGGCGCCTCGCCCGGACCATCTTCAGTCATCAGCCGCTCCAAGGCGGCGTCGTTAGCGCCGCGATCGGAGTGCCAGCATTGCAAGCGGACTTCATCCGAATCGACCGGCCGCCTGATGGACGTAAACGCGGTCGAGGATCGACGGCGCCGCAGTTCGCGGAGCGCGCCCGGTAGTGTTCTTTCAGGAGATTGGGATTGATCAGCCCGTCGCTCGGCGAGAAACGTCGCGCCCGGCGATCCCTTCGAGGCGATCGATTTCCGGCACCCGCCGATTCACTTCGGCGGGCGTCAACGGTTCGAATCGGATGGCCCAGCGATCGCTGCAACTCCGAGATGCTCGTAGGCCTTGGGCCAGGTCTCGTCGTCGCACAGCCACAGATAGCCCTTTTGACGGAAGCCGACTTCCGTCACGAATCCTTTCGTAGTAACGAATCGATTCGCGGCAGAGCGGATATTCACCGGCTGCCACCAGGTCGCGCGGACGCCGCCGGCGTTCTTCTCGCTCGAACTCAGGCGTCCGCTCAGATCGATATCGGCAACGGCAGCGCGCAACCCGCGTTCCGCCAGCCCCATCGCGACGGAACTGCCGATAATTCCGCCCCCAATCAGAACCACGTCGTAACGTTCGACGTGCAGCCATCTCATGATTCTACCAAATGCGCGACGGCTGTCGCCCTCTTGTGTTCTGACCATCCGATTTGCGAGCTTGTCTCAATGTGCACGCTTGCCATCTACTTCCGCGACTTCCCCGACTATCCTGTCGTGGTCGCGGCGAATCGCGACGAGTATCTCGCCCGCCCTGCCCTGCCGCCGACCACCCTGGAGAACAATCCCCAGATCGTCGGCGGCAAGGATTTGCGCGCCAGCGGGACCTGGCTCGGCATCAACGAGCATGGCTCGTCGCGGGCCTGCTCAATCGGCCGCAACGGCGAACGGCCGAACGACCCCGACCTGCGTTCGCGCGGACTGCTATGCCTGGATGCCTTGCAGCATGCGAGCGCGGCTGAGGCGGTGCGTTTACGTCGAACGCCAGCGCGGCGCCGACTACAACGCCTTCAATCTTTTGATGCGCCTCGCGCGAAGGCGCCTTCGTCGCCTACAATCGCTGGCGGCGAAATCGAGATCGTCAGCCTGACGCCGGGATTTCATCTGCTGACCAACGCCGACGTCGACGACTTCGAATGTCCGCGCATCAGCCGCTCGCACAGCCGCTTCGCCGAACTCGCACGCGCGAGGATTTCACTGCGCGATCCGGTGGCGATGCGCGAGAGCTGCGCAGGCTGCTCGCCGACCATTCGACGCAGCTCGATCCGCGCTCCGGCCGGCCCAATTCGCTCTGCATGCACTGTCGATTCCGGTACCCGAGAGCGGCGATGTCCTGGAAGGCGACTATGGCACGCGATCGTCGAGTCTGATTTTCATGCGGCCGGGAGCATCGTGCGCGTCGAGCATTTCTTCGCCGCCGGCCCGCCCTGCACTACCCAGTACGACACCCGCGATGGTGCCGTCGATACTCGCGTTCGCGCAGCCTGTCTGCCGAGGGCATCAGGTGGACTTAGCACTGCGGCCGCTTTGGCATTCGCGCATAAAGCGTCGGGTCGGGTAGCTTCGCCTCGAGAAATCCCTCGACGCGCTCCGCGCATTTGGTGCACGCGCCGCAATGGAGATACCGTTCGGGCGGGCGCATGAAACCGTCAATTCGAGCGGCATGCTCGGCGCCGCGTCGCACCACCTCCGCCTTGCTTAGTCCCGCGAACGGCGTCCGGATCTTGAGCTTGATACCGACGCCGAGTTCCACCGCACGCGCGAAGGCGCGAAAAAATTCCGGGCGCGCATCGGGAAACGGATTGCTCTCCAGCGGCGCCAACGCGATTTCGCCGATTTGCTTGCGCGCGCAGAAAATCGCCGCCTTGACAGCAGGCTCAGGTTGCGGCCGAGAATGTAGTTCGACGAGAGCGACGGCGTTGTAACCCGGCACGTTGCGGCCGGTCATCGACTCCAATGGTCACCGGCCAGATCGCCCATCGGCAGATTCAACGCCGTTACCGGCTCGAGGTTCTGGCAGCTTGAGCGCGCGCACGAAGCGCCGCAGCGTGCGAGTTCGTGCGATTCCCAGCCAAACCGGCCCGAATATAGACCGGGTAAACATGACGGCCGCGTCGCGCGATCGCGCCCAGCATCACCGAGCTGTCGAGCCCGCCGCTGGCGAGGATCGCGATGCGATCCGGGCACCGGCGTGATGTGTAGTAGTCGCGTTCGGATGAGCGTCCGTGTGGAGCGATTTTTAGATCGTAGCTGTGAGTGCGAGCAGTCGCCGAATCGATTCGATCAGTTCAATTGAGCATGCGGCCGCCATCGAGCATCAGCGTCGAGCCAGTCGCGAAATCGCTCGCTCTCGCAGAAGAACAAAACCCCGCGCGGCGACATCCTCCGGCGTGCCCAGGCGTCTTGGTCAGCGTCGCCTTGCGCAGCGTCTCGATTTCGGCGGCGTCATAATCATCAGGCGGCATGACGGGACCCAGGGCGACGCAATTGACCTGAACTTCCGGCGCCAGCGCCTTGGCCAGCGCGCGCGTCAGTCCAATCAGTCCCGATTTCGAGACCGTGTACGGCAGGTAGTTGTTATAAGGACGAATCCCGGCCCAATCGCCGATATTGACGATCTTGCCGGCGCCATTGCGGCGCATCGCCGCACCCGCGAACTTCGACAGAAAGAACGGCGCTTTCAGGTTGGTGTCGAGATTGACGTCCCAGTCGTGTTCGGTGAGTTCTTCGATCGGTTTGCGGTAGAAGACCGAAGCGCAATTGACCAGTATGTCGATGCGTCCGAAGGCCGCGATCACCTCGGCGACCATCCGCTCTATTTCGCGCGACGTTTTCGAGATTGGCGGCGAAGGCCTGCGCCCGTCCGCCGGCGGCGACGATTTGGGCGACGCCCTGCCTCGGCTTCCGCGCGTGAGCTTCGGTAATGAATCGCGAGCGATCGCGCCGCGCTCGGCCAGTGCGAGCGCGATCGTGCGGCCGACGCGTTTGCCGGCGCCCGTCACCAGCGCGACTTTGTCCTTCAGGTTCATCGAGTGACTCGTCCGGATGTGACATCCGGCTGGTGCGGCCGGCCAAGCGTGAACTACAACGAGCCGGCGATCGCCGCAGCAGCGCCAGATTGTCGGAATGGCCGGTCTTGGACGCGGTGACATGACCGACGATCGGCCTGCCGAGCAGATAGAGGTCGCCGATCATGTCGAGCACCTTGTGGCGCGCGAACTCATCGGCGAAACCGCAGGGTGGTGTTCACCACTTTCTCGTCGTCAACCAGGATCAAGTTATCCAGTCGTCCGCCACTCGCCAGGCCCATCTCGGTGAACTTGTGAAATTCGCGGACGAAGCCGAAAGTTCTGCGCCGGCGCGATCTCCTTCTCGTAGGCCTCCGCCGAGGTCAACTCGAAATGCAGCCGCTGGACGCCGATCGGCCGCGGATAGTCGAGCGTGTAGTCGATGATCAGACGGTCGGCCGGCTCGATCTCGCATGAACTCGCTACCCTGCCCTACCCTGATAGTCTCACGTCACGCGAATCGGCTCGACGAAGCCGTCTGATCCTGCACGCCGTTTTCGCGCAGATTCTTGCAAAACTCCACCGCCGAACCGTCGAGCGCGGGAACCTCGTCGTCGGTCTTGACGATCAGGTTGGTGATCCCGAAACCATGCAGCGTCGAAGTCAGATGCTCGACCGTGCGCACCGAATGGCCGTTGCCGCTGAGAGTAGTGTTGTAGCCAGTCTCGGTCACGTTTTCGAGCAACGCCGGAATAGCGGACTGGTCGGCCAGAGACGAAAAGATGATCCCCGTTCCGACCGGTGCCGGATGCAGATATCACGCCGGTCTTGAGTCCCGAGTGAAGCCCCTGCCCTGCCGATAACCAGCTGATTGGCGCACGGTGCGCTGGGGTCGCGCCGCGACACTAGGACGTGGGGCCGCGGCGTGTGCCTCGGCCGGAGCATCGCTGGGCGCCCGCGTGCCGATCGGCTTCGCCGTTGAGGACGCGCTCGATCGAGGTCAGCAGGCCGTTGACCGAAAAAGGCTTCTCGATGAAGTCCTCGGCGCCCAACCGGGTCGCCGCGACGGCATTCTGGATATTCGCGTGACCGGAAATCATGATGACATGAGTCGCCGGGCTCTTCGCTTTTGATTCGCCGCAGCAGCTCGATTCCGTCCAGCCCCGGCATCCACACATCGAGTAAAACGACCGAGGGTTTCTCGCGCGCGATTATCTCCATCACGCTCGGTGCATTACCGGTGTCGACGACCCGAAAACCCTCGTCACTCAGAATGCCGCGCAAAGAGGACCGGATACGCTCCTCGTCATCCACTACCAGTACGGTCCCGTTCACGCCTTGATTCCTATTGTCATCGATTCCTTTGAAAAATTGGGAAGTTCCGCGAGATCCACCACCGCTCCGCCACCACCAGGGTTCAGGCCAGGGTTTTGCCGAATTGTTGCTCTTTTATCGGAAACTCCAGGATGAATCTACTTCCATGCGGATGGTTTTCCCTCACCCGGACGAAGCCTCGATGGTCACTGACGATGGTCGAAACTATCGCCAATCCGAGGCCGGTGCCTCCGCTTTTGGTCGAAAAATAGGGCTCGAAAATACGGCTCCGCAGCCGTGGGTCGATCCCCGGTCCGTTGTCCGCCACTTCCAAGGTTACCACACCGGCGCCGTCGACACTGGTGCTGACGGCGACGCGAGGGGTCTCGCCGTTAGGGCCGGCGGCGATGGCCGCGACGGCGTTATCGAGCAGGTTCACCAGCGCGCGCTTGAGCGCCTCCCGATCGATCGCAATCGAGGGCAGTGCCGGGGCCAGCGTCAGCACGAAGTCGACCGCCGGATGCGCTCCACGAAAATTGTTGACCGCCTCCTCGGCGATGGCGTTCAAATCGCCCGGGACCGGGCTAATCTGCGGCATCCGCGCGAAGCCGGAGAACTCATTGACGAGGCGCTTCAGGTCCTCGACCTCGCCGATTATCGTATGGGTGCATTCGTCGAGCAGGCGCGCGTCGCTATCCGAGCGCGTGCCCAGTTGCCGGCGCAGACGCTCCGCCGAAAGTTGAATCGGCGTCAGTGGATTCTTGATTTCATGGGCGATACGGCGGGCGACTTCGCGCCACGCCTCCATCCGCTCGACCTTCGCAATCTGGCTGACGTTCTCGAAGAAGAGGACGGTGCCGACGTCGGTGCCGGCTTCGTCGCTGAGCGGGCTGGCAGTCATCATCAGGTCGGCTTCGGTGCCGTTGGATTCGAATCTTGAGCGGAGGATGCTGCAGTTCCGGCGAGTGCGGCGCGCTGGTAAACAAATCGTCGAGCGCGCGCACCAGCGGCATGGGAAAGCATTCGCGATACTGCTGGCCCAGCACTTCGCCGGAGACCAGCCCGAGCATGCCTTCGGCGCAGGGATTAATCGCCGTGACGCGAGTCTCCGGATCGAGCCCGACCACGCCCGCGGAAACGTTGCGCAACAGGGTCTCGGTATAGCGGCGTCGGCGGTCGAGTTCCGAACGCGAGGCGCGCAAATCGGTGGTCATCTGGTTGAACGATTCGACCAACTGGCCAATCTCGTCGTCGCCGACCTCGGGAATCTCATGATTCAGATTGCCGCCGGCGATCTCGTGCGTGCCGCGCGCCAGCAGCTGAATCGGTCCGGTAATTCCACGCGCCAGGTATATTCCGAACCAACTCGCGAGCAGCACCACGGCCAAACCGATCAAGACCAGCGCCAGGATATAGCTGTGCGTGATTGGCTGGCGCAGAATGCGCAACTGAAAGTAATCCTCGAAGGTGCGCGAAATTCCGGCCGCGCGTGAAGCCAGGCTCTTGGGCAGGTAGTAATCGATGACGATCGCGCCCACCACGGAATCCGAATCCGCCGAGGAATAAATCGGTGCACTGCCGCGAATCACGTCCGATTTGCCGAGGCGATCGGTACGCGTCATCGGATGTCCACCGAGCGTTCCCTTGACGATCTCCGAATCGGGGGAGACTCCGATTCCGGTCGGCGTGCGCGGGCTCAGGATAAGCATCACCAACCCGCGTTGGCGCGAGAAAATCTCGATCGTCCCGAGGTTGTACTGTTGTTGGGATTTCTCCAGGAAAGTGCGGAGCTTCGCGTGCTCGCTCGGAGCCAGCAAACCGTCGCCCTGGACACCCTGGGCGAGGACGCGCGCGTAGTGGGCCGCGTTGTTGGCGGAATTCAGGTAGTAAATCTTGGCGATTTCCAGCGAATCATCGAGCACGTGCTCGTACTCGGGATTGAACCAGCTATCGACGTCGGCATGGAGAAACGCGCCCGACACGTAAAGCAAAAAGGTACTCGGGACCAGCGCGACCGCGATGAAGCCGAAGACCAGGCGCGCCTGCAACTTGGAACCGATGAGCCCGCGCCGACGCTCGAAAATCGCTTTGGCGAGATTGCGCCCGACCAGCAGAAGCATCAGGCCGAGCAGCAAAAAGCTCAAGTCGAACAGGAGGATTACGACGAGGTTCGAGACCAGCGAGGTATGGGAGCTGAGCGGCGGCAATTGCGTCTGCGCCAGGACGAAGGCGACCAGGGTGGCGGACGCGGCGACGACGGCGACCAGTTCGCGCCGCCGGCGTTTCATTTCAACGCCTCTCAATTGCGATTCGACCGGGTCCGGCATGCGCTTATCGCCTGAGGGCGGCAAAAATCACCGTCAAGACAATACTGACAACGATCGAGGTGGTGATCGGAAAGTATAACGTGAAGTTTCCACGGCGAACGTAAACGTCGCCCGGCAGCCGTCCGATCCGCGATACTAACGGGATTCGCGACAATGCCGGCACGCTCGATACGCCCCACAGCAGGAGGCCGGCGACGACCAGAATCAGGCCAACCAGAACAATCGTTTTGCCCAAGGAATCCATGTAAAAACCGCTTTGAGCGGCTGCCGCACCATCCACCACCAGGAGGGATTAGACATCCGTTCCGGCTTTCCGGCAACGGTGAAATCCTTCACTCCATGGTAGCAACGGGGAAAGGGGTGGGGACAGCCCCACCCGTCTCGGCTTGAGTTCGGCGCTCAGGCTTGTGCGCGATGGGCTTCTTTGGCCTCTTTGGCTTCCTTGACGACCTTTTCGGTGATCGGCGCGGGCACCTCGTCGTAATGGGAGAAGTGGGCCTCGAAGGAGCCTCGCCCCGAGGTTATCGAGCGCAGATCGGGGGCGTACTTGAGAATTTCGGACATCGGGACGAGCGCCTTGATCACCTGCCCGTTGCCCTTGCTATCCATCCCGAGTACGCGCCCGCGCCTCGAATTAAGGTCGCCGATGACGTCGCCCATGCATTCGTCGGGACAGGCGATGTCGACCGCCATGATCGGTTCGAGCAGGATCGGCCGCGCTTTTTCGAAGGCATGCTTGAGGCCCATCGAGGCGGCGATCTGGAAGGCCATGTCGGAGGAATCGACGTCGTGGTAGCTGCCGTCGTAGACGGTGACCTTGAGGTCGACCACCGGGAATCCAGCCAGGTAGCCTTCGACCAGGGTATTGCGAACGCCCTTCTCGACGGACGGAATAAACTGGCGCGGGATAACACCACCGACGATACTGTCGACGAATTCGAAGCCCGCCCCGCGCTGCATCGGCTCGACCTTGAGCCAGCAATCGCCGTACTGGCCGCGACCGCCCGATTGGCGCTTGTACTTTCCTTGCGCCTCGGCGCGGCCCTTGATGGTTTCCTTGTAGGGCACCTTCGGCGCCTGAAGTTCAACTTCAACGTTAAATTTGCGTTTGAGCTTCTCGACCGTGACCTCGATATGCATCTGGCCCGTGCCGGAGAGGATGATGTCGTGGGTCTGCGGGTCGCGATGAGTTTCCAGCGCGGGATCCTCTTCGACCAGGCGGGCGAGCGCCTGCGAGGCCTTCTCCTCGTCACCCCGGGTCTTGGGCCGGATGGCAAAGGAAATGACGGGTGAAGGCTTCTGCGGGGCGGCAAAGATGACGGAGGCTTTTTCGTCGCAGAGGGTGTCACCCGTGGTCGTATCCTTGAGCTTGGCGACGGCGACGATTTCGCCGGGCAGAGCCGACGACAGCGGTGACTGCTTCTTGCCCTCCAGCCGCAATAACTGGCCGAAGCGTTCCTTCGAGCCGTGGGTCGAGTTGAGCACGGTGGCGTCGCTGATGGCCTTGCCCGAGACGACGCGGAAGATCGAGAGCTTGCCGGCGAACGGATCGATGACCGTTTTGAAGACGAAGGCGCTGAAGGGCGCCGAGGGATCGGGCGCGCGTTCGACCGCGCCGTTGCCGTTGTTGCCCTGACCCTGGATGGCAGGACGTTCGTTGGGCGCCGGCTCGAGCGTCGCGACGGCGTCGAGCAGCGGACCGATGCCGATATTCTTGGCCCCCGAACCGCACAGCACGGGAGTCAGCTTGCCGGCGAGGACGGCGGCGTGGAGCGCGGAGCGCAGTTCGGTCTCTTCCAACTCACCCTTGTCGAGGTACTTTTCGAGCAGGGCGTCGTCGGTCTCGGCGACGGCTTCGCAAAGCTTGGTGCGCGCTTCTTCGGCGCGCTGTTTCAGGTCGCCGGATAGATCCTCTTCGGTAGCCTTGCCGGAGGCGTCGGCATAGCGGAGCGCCTTCATCCCGAGCACGTCGATAACCCCGCTGAAGGCCATCTCTTCGCCGATCGGCAGGGTGAGCGCGACGGGCTTGGCGGAGAGGCCCTTTTCGAGGTCCTTCATGGCGGCCTCGAAGCTCATCCGTTCGCGATCGAGACGCGAAATAAAAGCGATCCGAGGGAGGCCGAGCCGGTTAATCTCGTCGAAGACCTTTTCGGATTCGACCTTGAGATCGCCGCCGGCGCTGACGACGAAGACGACGCCGTCGACCGCGCGCATGGTGGCGAAGCTTTCGGAGAGAAAAGCGTTGTATCCCGGGGTATCGGCGAGGATTACCTCGGTTTTCTTCCAGTTGAGGTGATGAAACCCTGAACTGATCGAGATGTGGCGGGAAATTTCTTCGGGCTCAAAATCCGTCTGCGCGGTACCGTCGTCGGGGCGGCCGAGCCGGTTGACCGCGCCCGCGGTGAAGAGCATCGCCTCGGCTAATTGAGTTTTACCAGGTGCCGCCCTGGCCAACAAGCGCAAGGCTTTTCAGGCGTCCGATTTCCTCCACTGCCATATCGATTCACCTCTGTGCAACGTTTTCGTAATGCACTTCGGCGCGCGGCTATCCGCATCGCCGGCGAAAGCACGGCATGTGGAAACTGGCCCCGCGCTCTTCGTAAGCTCCTTCGACGGTGACGTCACCCGCCATCACACGCACTGTGCCCGCTTCCGTCTCCAGCAGCAGAGCACCATCGACGCCAACACCGCGAACGACACCCACCGTCGGTGAACCGGCTTCCACTACCGTCACCCGCCGGCCCTTGAGCGCCATGTAGCGCTCGAAAACCGGCCGAACGGCGGGGAAGCCTTGGGCCTCAGCTTCCATATAGCGAGAGTGAGCCGATTAAAAAGCGCCGCGGCGATTTCGGGACGGGAGCATTCGCGGCCGGTCGCGATTCTGACCGAAGTCGCCTTGTCGCGGAGGTCGTGCGGGATGTCCTCGAGGGCCAGATTGAGATTGAGCCCGATACCGAGCAAAACGCAGGAAAGCCGCTGGCGAGAGTCGGTTATCGCCTCGGCGATAATACCGCCGGTCTTGCGACCGTTGAGCCAGAGGTCGTTGGGCCATTTGAGGGTGACGATGCCCGGGGCGACGGTCTCCAGCGCTTCGGCAGCCGCCACTCCTGCCACCAGGCTCAACTGCGGGACTTCGACCAGGGGGATTTTCGGGCGCAGAATTATGGTCGCGTAGAGATTCACGCCCGGCGGCGAATGCCACGAGCCGGCCGAGCCGTCCGCGTCCGGCGTTCTGCGATTCGGCAACGACGACCGTACCCTGCGGAGCGCCCTGCCCGGCCATCTCGGCGGCGACCCGCTGAGTGGAGCCGACTTCGTCGAAGTAATCAATTTGCCATCCGAATCCGGCCGGGGCTGCCGATTTCGATTTCCTGATAGGGATTGGATGGCATTTTCCGCCGAATCGACGACGCCGGGTCAGACCGACATCATCGAATCGAAGCCCTTCCAGAAGAAATGGGCGAGGCAGCGAGCCTCGGCCAGGAATTCTTCTTCGCGGCCGGTACCGAGAACGAAGCGATCGATCAGGCGATGACCGCCCTCGCCGTGCTCCTTGTCGGCCTCGTAATGGACCGAAAGGAAACGACAGATGATCCGGCTTGATCTGTAATGACGCCTCCATCCCTTCCATCAGGGCCTTGTTAGCCTTCGACTTCGATTTCTTCCATCAGGCCGATGGCGCCGATGAACTTGGGCTTAAGATACATCAAGCGAGTACATGCAGGCGTTGAAGGCGCGCGAGTCGTCGGACGCGATCGAATCGACCAGCTGCTGGCGCGGCAGAACCGAGACCGCCCTCCCACATCTCGAAGAGCAACTCGGTGTGACCGGCGGAATGGCTATAAAGACCAAGCGCCTCTTCGGCGAAACCCTTGGCCGAGGCGTCGCCCGAATCTTCTGATCGATTCCGCGCAGCCGCAGATAGGCGACGGCGGAGAGCGGCGCGGAATCGCGCACGGTCATCTTCGTAATGCTGTATCGGGTAGCCCCTGAGTTGTTCGCGCGAGGCCTTACCGGTGTTGACGAGCTTGACGTAGGGATGCTGGTTGAGCCGGTGTTCGGAAACGATCCGATTGATCTCCGCGTGGAAAGCCGCTTTGTCCATCGGTGCACCTATTCCGCCTGTTGCGCGCGGCGACACCGCGCCGTGATGGTCAACCTTCGGGGACGTCCGCGAGGGGACTACCCGCTTCGATACGCATACTCAAGTCGATCGCGCGCGCCGAATGAGTCAGCGCACCGACCGAGATCAAATCGACGCCGCTCTCGGCGATCGCGCGGACGCTTTCGAGCGAAACGCCTCCCGAGGCTTCGAAAATAACGGCGTCGCCGGCAAGTGATCGCGCCTCGCGCATCTGGGCGGGGCTCATGTTGTCGAGCAGGATCGCGCTCGCGCCGTGGCCGATCGCTTCGCGCACCTGGTCGAGGGTTTCGCATTCGATCTGGATACGAAACGTATGCGGGGCGATGCGCCGCGCGCCCTCTAGCGCCTGGCCGATACCGCCGGCGGCGGTGATGTGGTTTTCCTTGATCAGGACGCCGCTATCGAGGCCGAATCGGTGGTTGTCGCCGCCGCCCATCCGCACGGCGTACTTTTCGACCGCGCGCAGGCCCGGGTGGGTCTTGCGGGTATCGATGATTTTGGCGCGAGTGCCTGCGATCGCGTCGACATAGCGACGGGTGATGGTGGCGATGCCGGACATCAGTTGAATGAAGTTAAGCGCGACCCGTTCGCCCATCAGGAGACCGCCGAGCAGGCCGTCGATATCGGCGGCGACGACGCCTTGATGGAGATGCGCTCCCTCGGCGGCGAGCGAGTTAATCACCGGATGCGCGCCGGTCATCACGAAAACCTGTTCGAGGACGAGGCCGCCGCAGAAGATGATGCCGCCGGACTCCTTCACCGTGATGCGAGCCTTGCCCGGCTGGCCGGGGCGAACAGTGGCGGCGGTGGTGATATCGCCCTGGCCGACGTCCTCGTTGACGGCGCGCCGGATAAGGTCGGTCAGGTCAAGTTGCCGGATGAGTTCCATGTGACGTCGCTCTAACCGAGTTGGTCGATCTGTCCTTCGAGCAGCTTTTGCTGCTGCTTCAAATCTTCGATCTTCTCGGCGATTTCGGCAACCGTTTCGGCGTCAGCCTTGGCGCGGAAGCCGGGATTTTCGAAGCGGCCGAGGTTGCGGGCGAGATGTCCACGCACTTCGTCGAGCTTCTTCTTCAATCGATTGCGGGCCTTGTCGAAGTCGAAGCCCTCGGGCGCCTCGACGCCGACTTCGCCCCATCCGAGTGGCGCGAAGACCACGCGTTGGGGACGTTCCGCTGCGCTCGCCAGCGGCGCGAACGCGGTGACCTTTCCAGGACCATCGCGTAGCTTTTCCAGCTGATCCAAGGAGCCCGCGCCATCGTTTCGCGCCGAACCTGAGGGTAGCGGTGACGCGCTGCCCCGGATGAGATCCGACCAGCGAGCGTACGAGTTAATCGCTTGCGTCGCTTCGATACAGCGGCGCCATCGCGGCGGCCTCGGTCGCGGAGAGCGGATCGCGAGCGGCGGGCGTCGGGAATTTTGCGACGGCGAGGTGATCACTCAGATTCGCCTCGCTCAGATAGGGACGAATCGCCTGCCAGATTTCCTCTGATATGAACGGCATGAACGGATGCAGAATACGCAGCATCCGATCGAAACAATCGACCATCACGTAACGGGTGGCGGCCTGCCGCGCCCCGCCCGCCTTGAGCGGTTCCTTCGACAGCTCGATATACCAGTCACAGAACTCGTGCCAGATGAACTGGTAGACGGTCAGGGCCGCGACGTTGAATTCGTAGGTGTCGATGGCCTTCGTCACACCTTCGATGGCGTGGTCGAGGCGGCTCAGGATCCACCGATCGGCGAGGCTCAGCTGCGAAGTCTCGACCGGCGGAAGCGGTTGCGGCGCACCTTCGAGATTCATCAGGACGAAACGCGCGGCGTTCCAGATTTGTTGGCGAAGGCGCGCGAGGCGGCCAGGCGGTCCTCGGAGAGCACAGGTCGCGGCCCTGCACGGTCAACTGCGCCAAGGTAAAACGCACGGCGTCGGTGCCGAAGCGATCCATGATCTCGAGCGGATCGACCACGTTACCGCGCGACTTGGTCATCTTCTTGCCGAACTGATCGCGCACCAGCGGCGTGATGAAGACGTCGCGAAAGGGGACGCGGTCCTTTAGGTCGCCGCTCTCGCCCTTGGCGAATTGATCCCGAACATCATCATCCGCGCGACCCAGAAGAAAATGATGTCGAAGCCGGTCGACGAGCAGGCTGGTCGGATAATAGGCTTGAGGTCGAGCGTCCGATCGGGCCATCCGAGGGTCGAAAAGGGCCACAATCCCGACGAAAACCAGGTATCGAGAACGTCCTCGTCTTGGCGCAAGTCGCGCACCGCCGCAATTGGGGCACGAGCTGCGGGCGCTCCTCGGCGACGATCGGTGGCGCACGTCGATTCCTCGCAGCGCTCGCACCAGTAGGCGGGGATCCGATGGCCCCACCATAATTGGCGCGAGATGCACCAGTCCTGGATATTGCGCATCCAGGAGAAATAGGTGTTCTCCCAGAACTTCGGATGGAAGGTGGTCGCGCCTGCTCGACCGCCGCGATCGCCTCGCCGGCGAGCGACTTGCCGTTGGGGCCGGGTTTGTTGACCGGCAGACGAACCATTGATAGGAGAGCATCGGCTCGACGATGGTGTCGCAGCGCGAGCAGGCGCCGACGGTGTGCGAATGCGGCTCGATCTCTCCAGCAGATCCTGCGGCTTCGAGATCCGCGACGACTTGCTTGCGGCAATCCTCGCGCGTCAGGCCTTGGTACGCGCCAGCCTCGGCGTTCATCCGCGCATGCGGTGTCCATCACCGAGATTTGCGGCAGGTTGTGGCGACGGCCGAGTTCGAAGTCGTTGAAATCGTGCGCGGGCGTAATCTTGACCGCGCCGGTGCCGAAGTCGCGATCAACGCTGGCGTCGGCGACGATCGGAATCTCGCGGCCGATCAGCGGCAAGCGAATCTCTTGCCGGCCAGTGCCGATAACGCTCGTCGCGGGATGCACCGCGACGGCGGTATCACCGAGCATCGTTTCGGGCCGCGTGGTCGCGACCGTAATCGAGCCCGAGCCATCAGTCAGCGGATAGCGGATATACCAGAGATTGCCCTGTGCGTCCTTGTGGTCGACTTCGAGATCGGAGAGCGCGGTTTCGCATCGCGGATACACCAGTTGATCAGGCGATAGTCGCGATAGATCAGGCCTTCGCGATAGAGCATCACGAAGACGTCGGTGACGGCGCGCGAGAGTCCCGGGGTCGAGGGTGAAACGTTCGCGGCTCCAGTCGCAGGAAGCGCCGAGGCGTCGCAACTGGTTGAGGATCTTGCCGCCGTAGGTCTCCCTCCATTCCCATACGCGATCCACGAACCGTTCGCGGCCGAGGTCGTGACGGGACTTGCCGTCCTTGGCGATTTCGCGCTCGACCACGTTTTGCGTGGCGATACCAGCGTGGTCGGTGCCGGGCAGCCATAGCGTGTTGAAACCCTGCATCCGGCGCGTGCGCACGATCACGTCGTGCAGCGTGCATGTTGAGGGCATGGCCGAGATGGAGCTGGCCGGTGACGTTCGGGGCGGAATGACGATCGAGAAACCGGATCGCCGGATCGCGGTCGGGATCGGCCTTGAAATAGCCGCGATCGATCCAGAGCTGAAACCAATGCTCCTCCGCGGATTTGGGATCGAATGTCTTGCTGAGTTCCAAACGCAGCGTCCGTCCGCGAATTGTCAAACAGCTGCCTTAAAGACGACCGCGGCAGCGAGTTTAGCCGCAGCGCTAAATCATATTGGAGCCAGCGCGTGTAACCAACCGGCGGGGGCGCCGCGGAAAAATGATGGTGCGAGAGGGGGGACTTGAACCCCCACGAAGTTTCCTTCACAAGGTCCTGAGCCTTGCGCGTCTGCCATTCCGCCACTCTCGCGACCGGGGATGAAAAGCTTTAACTGGGTGCGGCATCTAATTCAAGCGCGCGGATGTGATGCGAACGGCTTGAGCCCAGGGAGCGGCGGGTACACAATTCCGTTCGCGATGTCGGCTGCGACAATGACTTCAACTGGCCCTGGGGCCGAACCGGATTCCCGGTAGCGGCGGCCTCATGCTTAACGGACATTGGAACCGCCGTCAGTGAAGCTATCGATCATAATCGCGACGCATGCGCGGCCGGATTCGCTCGAGCGTTTGCTTGCGCAGCCTCGCGCCGCAAATGCGGGCCGACGCCTGCACGAGGTTTTTGTCGCGGAGAACGGCACGCCCACGCCCACCATCGATCGGTCGACATTGAAGCGATACTCGCGATAATCCATCTGCACGATCCACGGCCGGGTAAATGCAGGGTACAGAATCGAGCGATCACGCAGGCCCGCGGCGAAATAATCGCATGCCTCGACGACGATTTGGCGGTGGCGCCGGAATACGTCGCGGCAGGTCGAGCTTTCTTTGGCGATCATCCGCGAATTCGCCGCGATGAAGGGTCGGATACTGCCAGCCGAGGATCCCGGCGAAAAGGTCGGTCCCGATGGCCGCCTATCTGGATCTGCCGATCGTCGATCACGGCGACAAAGTCGTCGAAGTGCGCGGGGTGCTCGGGAGCGAATATGGCTTTTCGCGCGGCGGCGCTGCACCAGGTCGGCCCGTTCGACGAACGGCTGGGACCGGGCGCCTGCGGACATGAGGAAGAGACCGAGAGATGTCGCAGCGGCTGCGGCGCGCCGGCTTGCGTATTGGTTATGCGCCGCGCGCGACCGTTTATCATGAGGTGGATCCGGCGCGGGCCGATCGCGCGCCGATGATTCATTCGCATGGCGCGGGAACGCGGCTACTGCCGCACCCTGCACTAGCCGCATTCGCAGGTTACGGCGCGGCTCGATGCGACGATCGCGTCGATGAGGCTGCTGGCGGCGCGGATACTGCGGGCTTCGACCGATCGGCGAGCTCGCGAGGAAAAGCGGCTCGCGATCGCGCGCGGATCTCGAGGCCTGCGCGCGCGGCGTGATCATAGCGACTGAATAAGTCGAGCAACTCCCTGCCGTAACGATCCCAGGTGAAATGTTCCGCGGCATTCCGCGCTACTTGTGACAGATCCCGTCCGACAGCCCAGAACCATGCTTCATCGCGCGCGGCGAGTTCAGTAATTTCGGTGGGATCGCTGAGGACGAATTCGCGAAACTCGCGTGGCAGCGTCTCGGCGGCACCGCAGGCGGCGCTGCACAGCACCGGCAGTCCCGAGGCCATCGCTTCCATGATGACGTTGCCGAAGGGCTCGAACAGGGAGGGCATCGCGAGCGCGTCGGCGGCGGCGAAGACGTCCTCGATGCGGTCTTGGGGACCGACAAAGCGGATACGGGCGGCGATACCAAGGCGGTTGGCCAGCCGTCGATACGAGGTAATCGCCTGATCGGTGCCAGCCACGATGAGATGCGCATTCGGGTCCAATGCGGGCCAGGCTTCGATGAGAAAGCGCAGGCCTTTGCGCGCGAATCCGTTACCGATGAAGATCGCAGTCGGCGCGGCTTGGGGAATCTCGAACTGACGCCGCATGCGGGTGCGGATAGCGTCGTCGGTTCGGGGGCGAAAACGCTCGAGGTCAACGCCGTTGTAGAGCGTAAGGGCCTTGCGATGAGCGAGCGAGAAAGTCTCGATCAAGTCCAGCCGCACCAAATCGGAAACCGCGATTGCCCGTTTCAGACCTGGCGAGGCGAATCCGCGTCTTTCGACGGTCACCTGCACGCGATGGTACGGGCTCAGGCGCAAGGCGGTGACGCCGCTGGGACTCAGCCATCGCCTGGCGGCCAGCAGATAGCTCGAATGGGCGGAGCCGCCGGAGCGCAGGATATCGGCGTCGGTGATCCGCGCGAAACTGAACACGACCTCAGCGCCTTCGAGACGCGCGATACGTCCGGCGCGGTTGGCGAACCACCACAGTCCGAGCGCACGGCCCATCCGGGGACCACCTATGCGACGGACTCGCAGGCCGTCGGTCTGCGATCGCACTTCGTCGGCGTAGAGCGAAACTTCGTGACCCGCGCGCATGAGAATCTCGGCGGTAATCGCAAGGTCGCGCTCGGTGCCGCCGCCTGCGGGATCGAAACGGCGTCCTATCAGCGCAATCCGCATCGGATTAGACGACCTTCGCCGAAAATTGACGCAATTTCTTTGATAACCTTCGCGTCACAAGCTGAACTCGCCTTCGCCGTATGTTATTTTCCTGCTCGGGATGTGAGGTGGGGAGATGATCGAGGTTCAGTGCACTAGTTGTCATACCCGTTACCGTATCGACGAGCAGGTGTTGCCGGAAGGTACCCCGACTTTCAAATGCTCGCGGTGCGGCCATGTCTTCAGCGTCGATCCAAGGCGTCCTGAGGACGAGATATTCGAGGGAGCCCCACGGCAGGCGCCGCAGCGAGTCCCGCGGATGCGCCCGGAGCCGGAGCCCGGTCTTCCGGAAGAAGAGCCTGCCAACGAGGAGTCTGCGGCCAAGGTTTCCGCGCCGATATTTCCCTCGCGCGATCCATCTGAAGCGTCGGCGGAGGAAGAATCCTCGCCCGAATCCGAAAACGTCGAATCGCGAGAAGCGTCTGTTCCACCGGAAGCCGCTGCACCCGTAGGTCCGTCTACCGAGGAACTGGTCGCCCGATCATTCGAGGAAGGCCGGCGGGAGCGGCGGGAACCAAAAACCGGAGAAACCCCTTCCTTCGAATTCAAAGAAGAGAAGGGTCCCGAGCAGATCGAGAACGAGGAGACGCCGCGATCCGCCGCGGAATGGGAACCGAATCGTGGTCGCGACTTCACCGGGTTCGACGATGCGCCGTCGAAGGAGACCGAGAAGTTCCTCCGATCATCGTCTCGTCCGCCGCAGGCGGAGGAGCTTCTGGACGCGCCGGCGATGCCGGAAGTCAACGATTTCATGCGGGAGGAAGCGTCCGCTCCTGTCTATAACCAGGCGGTGACGCATTCGGCCCGCTTTTTCCTTCTGCTCTGTCTGATCGTCGGTGCGGGTTTCGGCACGATGACCTTCGCGATCCACAATGCGCCCGCAGGAGCCACGGATTTACTCAGCCGGCTGCCGATCGTGGGGGATCGCTTTACCCCGGCAACGACGCCCGCGCGGCAGGTCGCGCTGCGCGACGTTACCGCTAGCTACACGCGGACGCGGAACGGACAGATCGCGCTGATAATCACCGGGACGGCGGAGAACGTCAGCGTACGTCCGTTGCACGTCGTCGAGATCGCGGCCAGTTTACGCGGGCAAGCCGGTCCGATGGCGGTGAGCCGCTCCGTGTATTGCGGTAATAACCTCTCGGCCAAGATGCTCGGCCAGATGACGCCTCATGAAGTCGAGTTTTTCCAGAGGCTCGATCCGCCGAAGAGCTTTACGCTCGAGACCTCCGCAAGTTGTCCCTTTTTATTGGTATTTATCGACCCACCGGCGGGGCTGAACGGATTTGATATCTCGGTCGCACGGGCAATCGAAGCACCGGCCGATACAACACCGCCGGGGGCTTGAATAACTCACTCCTCTTTTTCGCTGGCGACGATCTCTTCGTACTCTTCGCTCTCCATCAGGTCGTCGAAGTCGGTGGGATCGCTGACGCGAACCTTGATCAGCCAGCCGTCGCCATACGGATCTTCGTTGACGACGCCCGGGCTCTCCGGGAGATCCTCATTGACTTCGATCACCGTGCCGCTGACCGGCGCGTAGATGTCCGAGACTGCTTTTACTGATTCGACCACTCCGAATGGATCGTCTTTGCTGACCTTGTCCCCGACAGAGGGCAGCTCGATATAGACAATTTCCCCCAATTGTTCTTGAGCATGATCGGTTATTCCGATGGTTGCGACCGCTTCTTCGGCCGCCACCCATTCATGTTCCTTGGAATACTTGAGTCCCGGCGGAGCCTCCATCTTCTCCTCCAAATTTCGCGGGCCGATTCGCCGCACGGGCCCGGCGACTGAAACAAATTCACCTCCGATCATCAAGCGCGGCGGCAATGGCGTTGTCAAGTTTTGAAGACGACGCGCGATCGTCGGCCGTCTGGCTTATCTGCTCCTCGTCGGCGATATTGACGACGCGCGTTGGCGTCCCTAGGTTGCGGATTTGGTGAGTGGTCCCGGAGGTGGTGGATGATCGTTGGAGTACCCAAGGAGATCAAACCCGACGAGCGCCGCGTGGCGATGACGCCCGCAGGCGCGGCCGCAGTGCGCCATCACGGCCATACGGTAATCGTCGAGCGCAGCGCCGGTGTTGGCAGCGGCTTCAGCGACGAGGATTATCGCGCGGCCGGTGCACGCGTCTCGAGTGACGCGGCGACCGTGTGGCGGCGTTCCACCATGGTGCTCAAGGTCAAGGAGCCGTTGCCCGTCGAATACCGGTTGATGCGCCCGGGCTTGATCATTTTCACCTATCTGCACCTGGCGGCCGATCGCCGGCTGTCGCGCGAGCTGATCCGCCAGCGCGTCACCGCGATCGGTTACGAAACCGTGCAACTCGAAGACGGCAGTCTGCCGCTGCTGGCGCCGATGAGCGAGGTGGCGGGCCGCCTCGCAGTTCAGGTCGGGGGATGGTGCCTGCAGGCCCAAAACGGTGGCGACGGGGTCTTGTTGAGCGGAGCCCCGGGCGTGCGCCCCGGCAAGATTGTAATCGTCGGCGGCGGTATCGCCGGCTTCAACGCCTGCCGCGTCGCCGCCGGCGTAGGAGCATCGGTGACGATTCTCGACGTCAATCCCGTGCGGTTACGCTACTTGAGCGATTTGCTTAGCGGACAGGCGATCACCGTTATGTCCAATCGCGCCACCCTCGAAGAGGAACTGCGTCAGGCCGACCTGGTTATCGGAACGGTGCTGTTGCCGGGGGCGCGCGCTCCGCGCCTGATCACTTCGAAGATGATCGCCTCGATGAAACGCGGCGCCGCGCTCGTCGATCTTTCAATCGATCAGGGTGGTATTTCCGAGACTTCGCGCGCGACCACGCACGCCAAACCGATCTATCTTCATTCCGGCGTGGTGCACTATTGCGTGGCCAATATGCCCGGCGTGGTGCCGCATACTTCGACTTACGCGCTGACGAACGCGACGCTCTCGTACGCTCTCGAAATCGCCGATCACGGCCTGCTCGAAGCGGGCGCGCGCAACGGCGCACTTCGCGGGGGGCTCAACACCTATGACGGCAGTGTGGTCCATCCGGCCGTCGCCGAGGCACTGGGGTCAAAGCCCCGTTCGCCGTGGGCATAAATTTGGACGACAACATACTCGATATCCTTCGCGATGCGATTCGCGGGCGTGTCGTCACGCCTGCCGACGCACGCTATGAAGCCGCGCGCCAGGTATGGAACGGTCTCGTCGATCGTCATCCGATCGCGATCGCATACTGTACGACCGTCGAAGATATCGCGGCATGCGTTCGCTTTGCGCGCGAGCACGAGATCCTGACCGCGGTTCGCGGCGGCGGCCATGCTTGTGCCGGTACCTCCGTATGCGATGACGGGTTGGTGGTCGACCTCTCGCAGATGCGCGCGGTAAGCGTGGATCCACTGCGGCGAATCGTCCGGGCGCAAGCCGGCGCCCGCTGGCAAGACGTCGATCGCGCTACGCAGGTGTTCAACCTCGCCACGCCCGGCGGCACCGACTCGGAGGTCGGAATCGCGGGGCTCAGCCTCGGCGGCGGCAATGGCTGGCTGATGGGGAAGTTCGGGGCGACCTGCGACAACGTCATCGCGATCGATGTGGTAACCGCCGAAGCGAAAATCCTGAGAGCGACGACCGTCGGCAATCCCGATCTGTTCTGGGCGATGCGCGGTGGCGGTGGCAATTTTGCAATTGCCACAAGTTTCGAATACCGGCTCTTCCCGGTCGGACCGATCGTGATGGGCGGGATGGTGACCTATCCATACTCGCAGGCGCATGATGTTTTGCGATTTTTCCGCGAATTTTCCCGGACCGCGGTCGACGAGCTGACGGTTTTTGCCTGTCTGATTTGCAATGCCTCGGGGGAACCGGCGATCGCGCTGGCCGCCTGCTATTCGGGTCCGATCGACGGTGCGGAACGAATTGTTGCGCCTCTACGCACCTGCGGAACGCCGCTGGATGATGCGTTGCGTCCGATGCCGTATCTCGAGCTGCAAAGCATGATGGACGCGGCGCGACCGGCCGGACGGCGTTGCGCGATGCGATCACATTTCATGGCGGAACTGCCCGACGGCGTGCTTGAAGCAATGGTTGAGAATTTCGCGCGATCACCTTCGCCGCTCTCCGTCGCAATAATCGAGCATTGTCACGGGGCGATTACCCGCGTGGATCCCGAGACGACCGCATTCGCACCGCGCATGAGCCCGTTTCATTTCGAAATTATCGGCTTTTGGGAAGATCCCGCGGACGATAGGGCGAATCTCACATGGGTGCAGAATTTCTTTGCCGCGACCCGCCCCTTCTCCTCGAATGAGGTGTACGTCAATTCGCTCGATCAGGATGAATCGCGAGTGCGGGAAGCCTACGATGCCAACTACGAACGGCTTGCGCAGATCAAAGCGCGCTACGATCCCACCAACTTCTTCCGCTGCAACCAGAATATAGAGCCGGCTCGCTGACTCCGCCGTTCGGCGGAAGCTCAAGCTTTCGTCTAAGATATGGCCTGTGAGTTCCGTCCCCGACAGCCTCGATACCAGGCCCTCGCCGCTCAGGCCGCGCGATAATCAATCCCTGCGCGACATTCGCGAGCTTACCTTGACCGAACTTGAAGAGGTCGTGGTGAACGCCGGCGAGCGCTCATTTCGTGCCCGTCAGGTGATGAACCGGCTGTGGAAGCATAGCGTCGATTCTTTTGATGCGATGCATGAAGTTCCGGCGGCGCTGCGGAGTTTCCTCAAGGAAAACTTCACCTTAGGTTCGCCTCTAACGATTCACGTCGCGCGCTCGCAGGACGACACCCGCAAGCTCCTGCTGCGCTTCGGCGACGCGGAGGAAGTCGAGAGCGTGATCATTCCCGCCGAGGACCGCACCACGCTCTGTATCTCGAGCCAGGCCGGATGCGCCATGGCCTGCCCGTTTTGCGCGACGGCGCGCATGGGATTGCATCGGAATCTTGCCGCGGGGGAGATTCTCGCGCAGGTCCTCGCGGCCCAGCGTCATCTCGACCCCGACGAAAAACTCACCAACTATGTCTTCATGGGGATGGGCGAGCCGCTCGCCAACTACACCCGTTTGAGCCGGGCGTTAACCGTCATGACTTCGGACTGGGGTATGGACCTCTCGCCGCGAAGAATTACGGTATCGACGGTCGGTCTCATCCCGGTGATGGCGCGGTTGCTCACCGATTTTCAGGTCAATTTGGCGGTATCGCTTCACGCCACCACCGACGAAGTTCGCAACCGGCTTGCTCCGATTAATCGGCGCTATCCGCTCGACTCCCTACTCGAGACCTGCCGCAACCTCCCGATGCAGCGCCGGCGGCGAATAACCTTCGAATACGTAATGCTCGAGGGCGTTAACGATTCGGTCGACGACGCGCGGCGGCTGGTGCGGATGCTCGAGTCGATGCGCGCGAAGGTCAATCTCATCTTCTTCAACCCCTTTCCCGGAGCCGGGTTCAGGCCCAGCTCGCGTGAGCGGATCGAGGCCTTTCGCGCGATCCTGCATCGGGGTAACTTGACCGCTACAATTCGAGAGAGCCGGGGTGTGGATATCGCTGCGGCCTGCGGCCAGTTGTACGCGGATCGTCATCCGCGCGAATAGGCGAGGCAGCCGCTCTTGAGGGGATAGGGGAACATTTCGGGGCGCAATCAAACATGGCCGGAACAGTACTAGGCGTAATCGGAGGCAGCGGCTTCTACCAGATTGAGGGTTTCGATGCGGTCGAGCGATTCGACCTGACGACTCCCTTCGGCGCACCCTCCGATGCCTACTATCGCGGACACGTGGGCGATGTGGACGTGGTCTTTCTCTCGCGTCATGGTCGCGGGCATCGGATTCTGCCCACTGAGCTGAACTACCGCGCCAACATTTTCGGCATGAAGCAACTGGGCGTTGACTGTCTGGTCTCGGTGAGCACCGCCGGCAGCATGAAGGAGCATATCGCGCCCGGTGATCTGGTCGTCGTGAACCAGTTTATCGACCACACCTATCAGCGCCGCGCGACTTTCTTCGGCGATGGCGTAGTCGCGCACGTATCGTTGGCGGACCCGGTATGTGCGGATTTGAGTCGCGATCTCGTCAAGAGTGGACGCGCGAACGGCGCCAAGGTTCACGATGGCGGCACCTATCTATGCATCGAAGGGCCACAATTCTCGACCCGGGCGGAGTCTCATCTCTATCGGAGTTGGGGCGTCGACGTTATCAGTATGACCGCGATGCAGGAGGCACGCCTCGCGCGCGAAGCCGAACTTTGCTACGCGGTCGTCGCGCTGGTGACCGACTACGACTGCTGGCACCAGAGCGTACAGGCGGTCGATATCGGCGAAATCCTGCGGGTGATGCGGCTTAACGTCGAATCGGCGCAGAAGAGCGTGGTCAGCCTCGCGTCGACGCTGGCGAATCGCCAACGTACCTGCGGTTGTCAGCACGCCCTCAAGGACGCGATCATTACCGATCGTAGCATGATCCCCGCGGAAGTGGCCGAAAATCTTCGTCCGATAATCGGCAAGTACTTATAAGTTCACAGGAGAGGACTGCGGCACGGCTATCGAGACATCGTCCCGGTCGCGGATGAAAGCAGACTTATGAGCATCGTTGTAGTTGGCACTATCGGTTACGACACAATCGAGACCCAGCATGGGGGCGTGGCCGAGGCACTGGGCGGTTCGGCGAGCTTCTTTGCGCTGGCAGCGCGTTTCTTTTCGCCAGTCAGTATCGTCGCCGCCGTCGGCACCGACTTCAGACCCGAGGACCAACGCCTTTTCGCCGAACGGAGCATCGATATTCGAGGCATGGTTCAGCGCGAGGGCGAAACTTTTCGCTGGCACGGGCGCTACCACGAGGACATGAACATCCGCGACACCATCAGCGTCGCGCTGAACGTTTTTGCCGACTTTACCCCCGATCTGCTGCCGGATCAGCGGCGAGCGGATTACGTCTTCCTCGCCAACATCTCCCCCTCCCTGCAGGAGCATGTGCTTTCGCAGGTGACCAGTCCGAAGGTCGTCGCCGCCGACACCATGAACCATTGGATCGAAAATGAGCGCGAAGGATTGGTCAGATTGCTGCCGCGGCTGGACATCCTGACGCTCAACGATGAAGAGGCGCGGATGCTCACCGGGGAGCACAATGTGCTCAAGGCCGGCCGCGCTATCCTCAAGATGGGCCCGGACACAGTACTGGTGAAGCGAGGTGAGTACGGCGTGCTGCTTTTCCAGCAGAATTCACTGTTCGCTATCCCGGCCTATCCGCTCGAAGATGTTATCGATCCTACAGGCGCGGGCGATGCCTTCGCCGGCGCGTTCATGGGCTGGCTGGCTCGCAACGGACGGGTGACAGAGTCCATTTTGCGCACGGCGGTCGTTTACGGCAGCGTGCTCGGATCCATTGCCGTCGAGAAATTCTCGGTCGAAGGGCTCTCCGAGCTGGCTTGGGATCAAATCGAGAAGCGTTACCGGGCCTTTATCGAGCTGACGGATTCGCATCACTCCCGATGGACCTCTCAATAGTTATCCCGCTTTACAACGAGCGGGATAACCTCGCGCCGCTGCATGAGGAACTGGCGCGGGTCTTGGGTGGGCTCAATCGATCCTACGAGATGATCTTTGTCGATGACGGCAGCAATGACGGGGGCAACCAGGTCTTGCGCGAGATCAAGTCGCGCGATTCTCATGTAAGGGTTATCCGGCTGGCGCGCAATTCGGGACAAACCGCGGCGCTCGCCTGCGGTCTCGAGCACGCACAGGGCGATATCGTGGTGGCGATCGATGCCGACGGCGAAAACGATCCCGCGGATATTCCCCGCTTGATGGCGCCGCTGGCGGACGGCTATGACCTGGCTAGCGGGTGGCGCACGGACCGGTGGCAAAATGCTCCATTGACGCGGAGATTACCCTCGGTCGCGGCCAATTCCCTGATTTCGTGGCTAACCGGGGTGAACCTGCACGACTACGGGTGCACGCTTAAGGCGTACCGTCGCGATTTGGCACAACGGTTACGCTTATATGGCGAAATGCATCGCTTTGTACCCGTAATTGCAGCCGAACAAGGCGCGCGGATCGCCGAGGTCCAGGTAAGCTTTCGTGCTCGTCGGACCGGCCACTCCAAATATGGCCCAGGTCGCGTCATTCGCACGATTCTTGACCTGCTGACGGTTCGCTTTCTTTCCGGCTATTCGACCCGCCCTATCCAAATTTTTGGCCTTCTCGGGGGTGCAATGGGGGCGATTGGCGGCGCGTGGTTGAGTATCCTTGTGTTTGAAAAGATCGCGCTCGGCCATTCTCTTGGTAACCGGCCGGCGCTCTTACTGGCGGTTTTGCTGGTGGTGGTCGGCGTGCAATTGGTTAGCCTCGGTCTGATCGGAGAGCTGCTTACGCGCACCTACCACGAGTCCCAGGGCAAGCCGATTTATGTGATCAAGGAGGAGTTCTGACCGCAAAATGAATATCGCAGTGGTAGGGACAGGTTACGTGGGGCTGGTGAGTGGAACCTGCTTTGCGGAAAGCGGCAACGAAGTCATTTGCGTCGATATCGATCGTAAACGCGTGGAGATGCTCAACGCCGGGGAAGTTCCAATCTACGAACCCGGCCTGGCGGAACTGGTGCGGCGCAACATGGAAGAGGGCCGCCTCAGTTTCACCACGGAATTGGATCGCGCCGTCGGTCAATCGATGGTTTCGTTTATCGCGGTCGGCACTCCGATGAGCGCGACCGGCGCCGCCGATCTGAGCGGCGTCTTTGCGGCGGCCGAAAGCGTGGTCAAGGTCACCGTCGGCTACCACATCCTGGTGGTGAAAAGTACGGTCCCGGTCGGCACCAACGACAAGGTGCGCGAGATTGTCGACCGCAATGGCAATCAGCGAATCGACGTTTGCTCCGTTCCCGAATTTCTCAAGGAAGGATCGGCGATAGAAGACTTCATGCGGCCCGACCGCGTGGTTATCGGCAGCAATAGTGAACAGGCAACCGCGATCCTGCGCGAGATCCACGCCCCGTTCGTACGCACCGACAACCCGATTATCGTGATGGAACCGCGTTCGGCGGAGCTCACCAAGTACGCCTCGAACGCGATGCTGGCGTTGCGCATTTCATTCATCAACCAGATGGCGAATCTGTGCGAAGCGGTGGGCGCGGAGATTAGTGACGTTCGCCGCGGGATGGGTACCGACCGTCGTATCGGATCGCAGTTCCTATTTCCGGGCGTCGGCTACGGCGGGTCGTGCTTCCCCAAAGACGTTCAGGCGCTGATCCATAGCGCGAGCCAGCATCGACTCGATTTCACGCTGCTCAAGGCGGCGGACGAAGTGAACAATCTGCAAAAGCGCATCGTCGCCGAACGCGTCAAGCAACACTTCGGCGCGGATCTGAAAGGACGTACCTTCGCGATTTGGGGACTCGCCTTCAAGCCCCGAACCGATGATATGCGCGAGGCTCCCTCGCTGGTGGTGGTCGACGAGTTGCTTAAGGCGGGCGCGAAGGTGAGCGTGCACGATCCTGAAGCACTCGAGAACGCTCGCAAAATTTTCGGCGATCGCGTGACCTACCATCGGGCCAATTATGAGGCGATCAAGGGCGCCGATGCCCTGATAATCCTTACCGAATGGAATCAATTCCGCCACCCGAACTTCCAGCGTATCAAGGCGGAATTGAAACATCCGGTGATCTTCGACGGCCGCAATCTCTACGAACCCTCCCTGATGAAGGCGCTTGAGTTCAACTACTATTCGATCGGCAGGCCGCCGGTTTAGCAGATGTCTCAGTATGGTCCGAAGTGGCGCGTGCTTGATGAGCGCCCGGAATCAGAAAGCTGCTGCGGAGGTGTGGGGTAATGCGAATCCTGGTAACTGGCGGGGCCGGATTTATCGGCTCTCACGTGACCGACGCGTTAGTCGCCGCCGGCACGCACGAAGTTGCGATCATCGATGATCTTTCCACAGGTAAGCGCGAGCGACTCAATCCGGGCGCTCGCTTTTATCACGCAAATATTCGTAACGCCGATGAAGTCCGGATGACCATCGATCGCGAGAAACCTGAAGTGATCGTTCATCTTGCGGCGCAGATGGACGTGCGCCGATCGGTCGCCGATCCCGCCTTCGATGCCGAGGTGAACCTGGTCGGTCTGATCAACCTGATGGAATGTGGGCGGCAGAACGGCATGCGCCGCGTGATCTTTTCGTCGACCGGCGGGGCTATTTACGGCGAACAGGAAACCTTTCCGTGTGACGAAAACCATCCGAAGCGTCCGGTAAGCCCCTACGGTGTCGCCAAAATGGCGACCGAGGCCTATCTCTTCTTTTACAAAGTTCAGTACGGAATCGACTACGTCGCCCTTCGCTATGCCAACGTTTACGGTCCGCGCCAGGATCCTCATGGCGAGGCCGGAGTGGTCGCGATCTTCTGCGGACGTTTGCTGGAGGGGAAACCCTGCACGATTTTCGGCGACGGCGGCCAGACCCGCGATTATGTCTACGTGGGTGACGTCGTGCGGGCCAACGTAGCAGCGCTTGGCGCGAAGGTCTCCGGCGCGATCAACATCGGCACCGGGGTTGAGACCAGTGTCCAGAAGCTTTACGACACACTCGCCGGTGCGGCCGGCAGCACGGCGAAGGCGACCCACGCCCCTGCGCGACCGGGTGAGCAGCTACGTTCGGTGATTTCACCGGCGCTCGCGGCTCGTGAGCTCAACTGGCGGCCGGAAGTTGCCTTGAAAGACGGCCTTGCGCGAACATTCGCTTTCTTTAGAGAACGCTTCAAGCAGTCCTGAGCGAGACGTGCTATAATCTCCGGTTGCTACTGCGCGAGTAGGTGCGCAGCGCCCGATAGTTCTGTCGGTTTCGATCCGGTGCAAACGACCCTGACTGTCTAATGACCTCCCCTCAATCGATTCGCAATTTTTCGATTATCGCGCATATCGATCACGGCAAGTCGACCTTGGCCGACCGCCTGCTCGAACGCACGGGCGCTCTCAGCAAGCGCGAACTCAAGGAACAGTTCCTGGATTCGATGGATCTCGAGCGTGAGCGCGGTATTACCATCAAGGCGCGTTCGGTGCGGCTCAATTACGCCGCTCATGATGGCCAGACCTACATCCTCAACCTTATCGATACTCCGGGGCATGTCGACTTTGCGTACGAAGTCTCGCGCAGCCTTGCCGCGTGCGAGGGTGCGTTACTGGTTGTAGACGCTAGTCAGGGAGTCGAGGCGCAAACCCTTGCGAATGTCTACCTCGCCCTCGATCACGGGCTCGAAATCATCCCGGTTATCAACAAGATCGACCTGCCGGGAGCGGATGTTGACCGTACCCGCCGAGAGATCGAGCAGATTATCGGCCTCGACGCCACCGACGCGATCCTTACCAGCGCAAAGGAAGGGGTCGGTATCGAGGAGGTTCTCGAGGCGGTTGTCGAGCGAATTCCGCCTCCTCCGGCTAACGACGGCAAACCGCCCCGCGCCCTGATCTTCGACAGTTGGTACGACACCTACGAGGGAGTCGTGGGACTGGTACGGGTCGTCGATGGCGAGTTACGGCGCGGCATGAAGGTGCGCCTGATGGGTACCGACAAGCCCGGCGAGGTGATGCGGCTGGGCTTCTTTACCCCTCACGAAGTGCCGGTGGATGGCTCGGCCCGGGCGAAGTCGGCCTGGTAGTCACCGGGATCAAGACCGTCGCGGACATGCGCGTCGGCGACACCGTGACCGATGCCGATAATCCGGCGGAGCAGCCGCTAGCCGGTTTTAAAGAGCTGAAGCCAATGGTTTTCGCCGGGCTATATCCGACCGAGGCGAACCAGTACGGCGCCTTGCGCGAGGCGATCGACAAATTGCGCCTCAATGACGCCAGCCTGGTGTGCGAGGCTGAATCTTCGCAAGCGCTTGGCTTCGGCTTTCGCGCAGGTTTCCTCGGGCTTCTGCACATGGAGATAGTTCAGGAGCGGCTGGAGCGCGAGTTCGGGCTCAATTTGGTGGTGACGGCGCCGACCGTCGCGTATCGAGTGCGGACGACGGCGAACCAGACGGTAATGGTCGATAATCCTACTCATCTGCCGCCTGAGAATGAGATAGAAGCTATCGAGGAGCCCTTTATCCTCACGTCGATTCATGTGCCCGAGGAATTTCTCGGCGCGATCATGAAGTTGTGCGAAGACCGCCGCGGCTTTCAGCGCGATCTCCGCTTCGTTGGACATGGCCGGGCGATCCTTCATTACGAGATGCCGCTGGCAGAAATCGTTTTCCGATTTCTACGATCGACTCAAGTCAGTCTCGCGCGGATACGCTTCTCTCGACTATGAGTTTCTGGACTTCCGTGCAGAGCATCTGGTTAAATTGGACATCCGGATCAACGGTGAGGTGGTGGACGCTCTTTCGATCATTGTCCATCGTGACAAATCGTATGAGCGTGGCCGGGCGCTGTGCGAAAAGATGCGTGAGTTGATACCGCGCCAGATGTTCGAGGTGGCGATCCAGGCTGGAGTCGGTTCGAAGATTATCGCGCGTGAAAGCGTCAAAGCCCTGCGCAAGAACGTAACCGCGAAATGCTATGGCGGTGATATCACGCGCAAGCGCAAGCTGCTCGAAAAGCAAAAAGAGGGTAAGCGACGGATGAAGCAGGTCGGCCGCGTGGAAATTCCTCAAGAGGCGTTTCTTGCCTTGCTCAAGGTCGGAGAATAGGAACTGCCGTGGCCGAACCCGTACGCAAACTTCAATCGGCCCCGCCGCCTCCAGAGAGCGCTCGACAAAAGTCGGCGGCCCGCGAATACAGCGAAGCCTTTCTAGTTGCCCTTGCCCTGGCCTTCATCCTGCGAACGTTTCTAATCCAGGCCTATAAGATTCCATCGGCTTCGATGTATCCGACGCTGCTCGTCGGCGACCATATCATCGTTAATAAGATGGTGTTTGGCCTGCGGTTGCCGGATTCGATTTTCTATTCGACGCCGTTCGCCAGCGAAATTCCCTATGGCAAGTACCTTTTCCAGTTGGAACCGGTCCATCGGGGCGACGTCGTGGTATTCGTATACCCCGAAGACGAGACCAAAGATTTTATCAAGCGGGTAGTGGCGATTCCGGGAGATACGATCGAGGTCAAAAACGGCCTTCTCTACCTAAACGGTGCAAAGGCCGAGGATCCGCATGCCCATCTGGAGCTTACGCCGAATCAACGGATGTCGACGTCGGAGCGAGACTATTTTGGTCCTTTCAAGGTTCCGCAGGACCAATACTTCATGATGGGTGACAATCGGGATAAAAGTTACGACAGTCGTTTCTGGGGACCCGTCTCGCGTGACGCGATAGAGGGACGGGCGATGTTCATATATTGGTCCTGCGCTGATGACACTTCGGCTCTTAGCTGCTTTTATGATGTACGCTGGTCGCGGTTGTTCCACCTGGTAAGGTAGAGCCGCCACTTATTGCATCATGGAGGGGGAAACACGCGTGGCTGATGATGTGGTGGCCAAAATGGGAACCATCATGGAGCAACTTGGTGTCCGTTTCGAACTGGTTCTCGAAGCGGTTACCGGGGTTGGCGGGCGTATCGAGGCCCTGCGCGAAGAGATCGTGGGGCAGTTCAACGAGGTCGGTCGCCAGATCCGTTTCCTATCCGATCGCATCGGCGACAATCGTGAAGCGATCGCCTCGGCGCGTACCGACCTCGGAGCCGAGATGGTTCGGTTGGGTGAAATGCTCGGCGCCACCCGCGTGGATTTTCGCGAGCAGATAGCCTCGGTCCGTCATGAGCTCCAGCACGAACTACAAACTGCGGCGGCTCGATCACCCAAGCTCCTGGCCGAAGACCTGGCGCGGACGACGGCGGAACTCCATTCGAAATTCAAGGGCGAGGTGGCAGCGGTCGGCGACAGTTTGCGCAAGGAGCTGTTAGAAGCACGCGGCGATCTCTCGCGTGAATTGCCCGCGGCGACGGCGGAAGTGCGCCATGAAATCTCCGCGTCGGCGGACGGGCTGGTCAAGCGACTCGACGCCGAACTGAAGCTGACGAACAAAGCGCTGACTTCCCTGGCGCGCAAATTCGACCGCTTCGACGACCGCATTACGGTGCAGACCAAGGACCAGGATCAGCGGCTGCGTAAGCTCGAACGGCGGACGGGAACCAAATAGCCCCGCGGCGAGATGCTCGCCGAAATCTAGGGTTGACTCACCGAAGGCTTCGATAGCGCCGATTTGAGGGAGGCGCCGGCCCTGCTCGACGAGCCCACCGGCTCGCCGACACAAACTACGACACTATTTCGAGAGCGTTGAAGAAGAAGGCGATTTCGTTTGCGGCCGTCTCCGGTGCGTCCGATCCGTGGGACGCATTCTTTTCGACGTCGACACCGAAATCCTTGCGAATCGTGCCGGCTGCCGCTTTGGCGGGGTCGGTCGCGCCCATCAATTCCCGCCAGCGGGCAATCGCCCCGTCCGCGGTCAACACCGCGATCACGACAGGTCCCGACGACATGTAGTCGCAAAGCGAGGCGAAAAAGGGCCGCTCCTTGTGCACCGCGTAGAACAATTGCGCCTGTGCGCGCGTCAGATGCATCAGCTTGAGGGCGCAAATCCGTAAACCACCGGCCTCGATGCGCTTAAGAATGTCGCCGGTTAGTTTGCGTGCAACCGCGTCGGGTTTAACTATCGCGAGAGTACGTTCCATGGGTCCTACTAATCACCCTACCGTGTCTTCGAATTAAACTTGGATTGGTGAGCGCAGCGGCTCAGGCGGCTTTTCCTTCCAAGGTCTGCTTCATCGTGACGCCCAACTCCGCCGGGCTCATCGCCACGGCGATGCCCGCGGCCTTGAGTGCCGCGATCTTGTCGGCGGCGGTACCGCGTCCGCCCGAAATAATCGCGCCGGCGTGACCCATGCGGCGTCCCTTGGGCGCCGTCTGCCCCGCGATGAACGCGACCACCGGCTTCTTCATATTCTGCCGGATGAATTGCGCCGCCTCTTCTTCGGCCGAGCCGCCGATTTCACCAATCATGATGACGGCGCGCGTGCCGGTGTCTTCGTTGAACATCCGCAGCACGTCGATATGGCCAGTCCCGATAATCGGGTCGCCGCCGATACCAACACAGCTCGACTGTCCGATGCCGAGTTGGGTCAACTGGTAAACCGCCTCGTAGGTGAGCGTTCCAGAGCGCGAGACGACGCCGATATCGCCCGGCTTGTGAATGTAGCCCGGCATGATCCCGATTTTGCACTCGCCCGGTGTTATTACGCCGGGACAGTTCGGACCGATCAAACGGCTGCGCGTACCGCGCATGTAGCGCTTGACCTTGACCATGTCGAGGACGGGAACGCCCTCGGTGATACAGATGACCAGTTCGATTCCGGCCGCAACCGCCTCGAGGATAGCGTCGGCGGCAAAAGCCGGCGGGACGTAGATGACGGTCGCGTTGGCGCCGGTGGACTTCCGCGCCTGCTCGACCGTGTCGAAGATCGGAATCCCCTCGAAGTCGGTGCCGCCCTTGCCGGGCACGACGCCGCCGACCATCTGGGTGCCATATTGCTTGCACGCGCGGGTATGAATCTGGCCGGTCGCGCCGGTGATTCCTTGTGTGATGACGCGGGTGTTTTTGTTTACCAGGATGCTCATCGTTAGTCGCTCTAACCGCTCAGGCGCCTTTACCGATCGCGTCGACTACGCGTCGGGCGGCGTCGGCCATGTCGCTCGCGGCAATCACTTTGATGCCCGAATCCTTGAGAATCTGCTTGCCTTTGTCGACGTTGGTGCCTTCCATCCGCACCACCAAGGGTATGTTCAGCTTGACCTCACGCGCCGCGTCGACCACGCCCTGGGCGAGTACGTCACAAAGCATGATACCGCCGAAGATATTCACCAGCACGGCTTTGACGCGTTCGTCGGCCAGCAGGATACGGAACGCCGCCGCGACTTTCTGTGAATTCGCGCCACCGCCGACGTCGAGAAAATTCGCCGGTTCCGCGCCGTAATATTTGACGATGTCCATCGTCGCCATCGCGAGGCCGGCGCCGTTCACCATGCAGCCGATATTGCCGTCGAGGTGAACATAGCTGAGGTCGAACTTCGACGCCTCGATCTCCGCCGGATCTTCCTCATTGGCGTCACGCAGTTCCTTGATGTCGGCGTGACGAAAAAGCCCGTTGTCGTCGAACGACATTTTGGCATCGAGGCAAATCACGGTGCCGTCCTTGGTCACGACCAGCGGATTTATTTCGAGTAGTGAAGCATCGGTCTCGTTGAATGCGCGGTAGAGCGAGGCGAGCAGTACGCCGAACTGGCCGACCTGTTTGTCCTTCAAACCCAGCGCGAAGGCGATTTTTCTCGATTGAAAGCCGCCGAGCCCGATTACCGGATCGATTGGCTCGGTGATGATCTTCTCGGGAGTCTTCGCCGCGACCTCCTCGATATCCATCCCGCCTTCGGTGCTGGCTATCACCGCGATACTCTCGGCCTTGCGATCGACCAGAAGAGCAAGATAGAGCTCGCGCGCCACTTCGCTGGCCTGCTCGACGTAAATCCGCCGTACGACTCGACCCTCCGGTCCCGTTTGATGAGTGACCAGCGGTTTGCCCAGCAGCTTGGCGGCAAAGTCACGGGCCTCGGCGGCGCTGTTTACGAGCTTGACGCCTCCGGCCTTGCCGCGACCGCCGGCATGGATCTGCGCCTTGACGACCGCGCGCGGCTGCCCGAGCGCTTCAAAGGCTTTTGCCGCTTCGTCGGGAGTCGAGGCCGCCTGTCCTTTAGGAACGGGCGTGCCGAAGCGCCCCAACACCTGTTTGGCCTGAAATTCGTGGATATTCATTCCCTATCCTTGCGTTGCCGCCGCCGCTCGAACGGTAAAGGCCCGTCGCGAAACGGCCTAGCCGGCGAGCACCTTGTCCATCGCTTCGACGAGTTCGCGCACGTGTCCGACCGAGGATTCGAAGGCTTTTTTCTCCGCGGCGGTCAGCTCGATTTCGATAACTTTTTCGACTCCACCGCCACCGACGACGACCGGAACGCCGGCATAGAGGCCCTTAACTCCGTACTCGCCCTCGAGATAGGCGGCCGCCGGCAGCACCTCTTTCTTGTCGAGCATGAAAGCCTCGACCATCCGATAGACCGCAGTGCCCGCCGCGTAATACGACGAGGTCTTCATCAGTTCGACGATTTCGCCGCCGCCGTTGCGAGTACGCTTCTCGATCTCGTCGAGGCGCTTGGGATTGATCACCCGTTCGATCGGCACGCCGCCACAAGTGGTGTAGCTGCGCACCGGCACCATGTCGTCGCCATGCCCACCGAGCACCATCGCATTGACGCTGCTAACCGAGACACCAAGCTCCGACGCCAGAAAAGTCCGGTAGCGCGCCGAATCGAGCACACCGGCCTGCCCCACCACGCGGTTTTTCGGCAAACCGGTTACGCGCTTGATCTGCGTGACCATCGCATCGAGCGGGTTGGTAACGACGATGACAAAAGCATTCGGCGCGACCTCTTTGATAGCGGTGCCGACCGAGTTCATCACCCCGGCGTTGATCTTGAGGAGATCGTCGCGGCTCATTCCCGGCTTGCGCGGCGACCCCGAGGTGACCACGCAGCAGTCAGCGCCCTCGATATCCCTGATATTGATCGAACCGGTGACGTTGACGTCGACACCCAGAACGGGGGCCGATTCGAGCATGTCGAGCGCCTTGCCCTGCGGCAGGCCGTCGATAATGTCGTAGAGCACGATATCGCCCAGGCTGTTCAGGAAGCACAGATGGGCGCAGGTTGCGCCGACGTTGCCGGCGCCGATAAAGGCTATCTTCTTTCTCTTTGCCACAGCTTGTTTCGTAGTCCCGCGCGTGAATTTTCAGTGAGCGTAACTTATATCTCGACGTTTTGGAATTCCGCCAGCTTTAATACTTGCGGCTTCACTTCTCTACGCCGCGGACACCGGCTTCCCTGCGGTTGAGACTAAATAGCAACCCCCTCGCCGCTAGTGAAGCGTTCGTAATGTCCCAATACGAAACGCCCGCAACCGCCGCATGCGGCATAAAGGCGAAACTCAACAAAATTCCCTCCGAGGGGATCGAGAGCATCCACCGATACGTGGGTCTAGCGCGATTCGCTCTGCATCCCAGGTCGTGGCTTGCTGAACAGAATGCAATAGAGCTTTTCCGGGCCCTTCGCCGGCCAGTCGCCGATCGATACCAGCCGGAAGCCGCTTCGGGTTACCTCCCGGTCGACGATTTGTTTAGCGACGCCATGAAATTTACCGTGGCTGGCCGGCACGCCAGGAGCGGCTGGTTCCCCCGGAATCGGATCGAAATCGATGATCGCCAAACGTCCGCCGGGACGCATCGCGCGAAAGAGCGACTTGTCGATTGCAACCGGATCCACCAGGTGATGATAGACCTCGCGCAGGAAGATCGCGTCGCAACTGTTTGATGGCAACTCGGTGTCGTGTTGTTTCGCCGTGATCACGACTACGTTGCGCAGCCCCGCCTTCTTCACCGCCGCGCGGATTTTGTCGAGCAGTTTCGGATCGATCTCGGTCGAGTAGACGGTCCCGCCCGGCGCGACGCGCGTCGCCATCGCGATCGACATATCGCCCGAGCCGGCGCCGACATCGGCGACGGAAGCGCCAGGCCTAAGCTTGAGTATCCGTGCAAGCCGATCTGCCTCGCTATCGGCCCCTCGCGCCCATCCCGAGAGGATCAGCATCGAGAGGGCGAACAAGGCTACGGCGGAAAGCCTGACTCGGGCCGTTTTCCTAATCGCGACGCGCTCCGCGTGACGAGCCGGGTTTTGTGGCAAGCGATGGCTCATGGTAGTGAGACTTCAATCCAACTTTCAGCAGCGGGAGGACAAGCCATGGCCGATCTCGAAGCGCGCGTCAAAGAACTCGAAGCCAAGGTATTGGAGCTTACCGATCGCGAGGCGATACGCGACCTGCGCTATCGCTACCACGAATATGTCAACGAAGGTAAGTTCAAGGACATTCCCGACCTGTTCACCGAGGACGGAATTCTCGATTTTGCCCATCTGGGAAAGGCGACCGGCCGCAAGGAGTTGCTCGGCTTCTTCGGAGCGTTGAACACCCCGACCACGGAAGCCGAAAAGAATCGTCCGCGTATCTCCTGGGTCAAGCAGTTTATCCACAACCACGTCCTTCACGTTCATGGCGACAAGGGTCACGGATTCGCTTACCTCGAAGCCAAGCCGATCTTCAACAACGAGGCGTTTCTGGTAGCCGCGCGTTACGATGACGAATACGTCAAGCGCAACGGCGAGTGGAAGTTCACCAAGATGAGCCTGGTTCCATATTTCATGGTGCCGCTGAAGGAGGGCTGGGCGCAGGAAGATCGCATCAAGATGCGCACCCACTGAGAACTGATGGTATCAACCGCGTCGCGTCAGCGGGGCGGTCGTCAACTGACGGCGAGCACTGGAAATCCGAGGGTTTGCGCGGCAGCGTTCAACGCGACGTCGAAGCACGCGAACGTCACCGCAACGCCTAACGCGGCACGCAAGTGATCCGCGCTGGCGAGATGCAACGCGTCATAGGCCTTTAACCTGTACTCCTCGGCAAAAGCGCCAGCTTGGTGCACGGTGGCCTCATCGACTGCCAACCGATGCATCAGCAACCAATCATGTTCGAATTCCGTGTGTTGACTCTGAAGCTCGCCGGCACTGATCTGACCCATCCGATGCTTTCGCGCGAAGGCTGAGCGAGTCTCCACGTAAACGATAAGGCTGCTCGCCACCAGCTCCGCCCGCGCAATCGCGGTCCTCGTCAGGTCGCGTCCGTCTTCAACAGCGTAGAGTTTTACGAGCGCGGATGTGTCGAGGTACAAGATCAACGACGGTTCTCGATCACAATCTCCGACATCGTGCTCGCACCGGGTTTGATCTCGATAGGCTTCTTTGAACCTTTCGGCTTGCCGGTGCCCTTCCCCATGATTATCCCGGGCATCTCACTTAATCGGCGCAGCAGGTTGCCCTTGGCTGCTTCAGTTTCGTTCGACGAGGCAAGGGGCACCAGTCGTGCGACAGGTTGGCCGCGTGAGGTCACCACCACATCCTTACCCGCGCGGGCCGCTCTCAGGTAGCGCGACAAGTTGTTTTTCAACTCCTTCACCGATACCTGCATGACCGTGCACCTCGAGGTCAATTATATTCAAAATAATCAGGGTCCAGAAGTCACTGCCTGAAGAAACGAAACGGCCGGCGGAGAAGATCCGCCGGCCGTCCACAACAAATACCGAAGATTTGTCTCTACATATTGTCGATGATGGCCTTACCGAACTCGGAGCACTTGAGCAGCTTCGCTCCGGTCATCAATCGCTCGAAGTCGTAGGTCACCGTCTTGTTCGCGATCGACCGCTCCATCCCGCGAATAATCCCGTCGGCGACCTCCTGCCATCCCATATGCTCGAACATCAGGACGCCCGATAAGATCACCGAACCCGGATTGACCTTGTCCTGGTCCGCATACTTGGGCGCCGTTCCGTGGGTAGCCTCGAAAATCGCGTGCCCGCTGACGTAGTTGATATTTGCGCCGGGCGCTATTCCGATACCGCCGACCTGCGCGGCGAGCGCGTCGGAGAGATAGTCGCCGTTAAGATTCATCGTGGCGATGACATCGAATTCATCGGGACGCGTAAGTGTCTGTTGGAAGGTAATATCCGCGATGGTGTCCTTCACCAGCACTTGTCCCGCTGGCGGGTTGCCGCCGCAATCGTCCCATCCGATCGCCTTGCCCTTGAACTCGCGCTTGGTCAGTTCGTAGCCCCAATCGCGAAAGGCACCCTCGGTGAACTTCATGATATTGCCCTTGTGCACCAGGGTCACGCTCTTGCGCTTGTGGGAAACGGCGTAGTTGAGGGCGGCGCGGATCAAGCGTTCTGAACCCTCACGCGAGATCGGCTTGATCCCGATGCCGGTGGTCTGCGGGAAGCGGATCTTGGTCACGTCCATCTGCTTTTGCAAAAACTCGATGACCTTGCGGACTTCGGGACTCTCGGCCTCCCATTCGATACCGGCGTAGATGTCCTCGCTGTTTTCGCGGAAGATCACCATGTCGACCTTTTCAGGCGTCTTCACCGGGCTCGGAGTGCCCTTGAAATAGCGCACCGGGCGCAGGCAGACATAAAGGTCGAGCAATTGCCTGAGCGCGACGTTGAGCGATCGAATTCCGCCGCCGACCGGTGTCGTCAGCGGCCCCTTGATCCCCACCAGGTACTCGCTGAAGGCTTCGACGGTTTCGTCGAGCAGCCAGGAGTTGAATTGTTTGAACGGCTTCTCGCCGGCATAGACTTCCATCCAGGCGATCTTGCGCTTGCCGCCGTACGTCTTTTCGACGGCCTGATCGAAGACATACTGCGAGGCGCGCCAGATATCCGGGCCGGTGCCATCGCCTTCGATGAACGGGATGATCGGCTGATCCGGTACATGGAGCTTGCCGTCAACCAGTTTGATTTTTTCGCCCTTGCTCGGAACCTTGATGTGTTTGAACGCCATCTGTCTTACACTCGCCCCGTCAAAAAGTTTAGTTCGTCAGCCGCCTGGCTCTGCCGCAAAACGTCGGCTGTGTTGTTGCGCCTAATCATATAGTAAACCCTTGTCGAAGCCAGCAAGCGCACGGTTGGTAGAGTCGGCCTCGACGCCGCGAGCGTCGCCTTGCCCGTGCAGGCGGCGCGATGCTATTCCGGTTTCGCACGTCTGCGCGATATTCTCGACTGTCCCGCGGAGCGACTATGGATTTTCGATACACCCCCGAAGAAAACGCTTTTCGTTCAAAGCTTCATTCATGGATTGAACAGACCTCAGCCGAGGTCTTCGGCCGCGGCAACGACGGTGGACTCGGTGCATCCGCCGCCAGCCTGCTCGACGCTGGCGACGATACGCGATGGCTCAAGCTGCGTGAATACCACCGGCGTCTCTACGATTCGGGCTACGTCGCCCTGCACTGGCCGAAAGAATACGGCGGTGGCGGCGGCACCTTGATGGAACAGGCTATCTACCAGGATGAAGTCCTGAGTTTTGCCCTGCCGCTCTATGGCGCCAATCAGCTCGCGATCGACCGTATCGGTCCCACGCTCATGTTCATGGGCACCAAGGAGCAGAAGGACCGCTACCTCCACAAGATGCTTACCGGCGAAGAAATCTGGTGTCAGGGTTATTCCGAGCCCAATGCCGGCTCCGATCTGGCGGGTGTCCAGACCCGGGCCGTAGTTGATGGTGACAGCTTCGTAATCAACGGGCAGAAGGTATGGACCAGCCTCGCCCATCGAGCCGACTTGCAAGTCCTGCTGGTGAGGACTGATCCGGAAGCACCCAAGCACAAGGGCATCTCCTACCTCTTGGTCGACATGAAGAGCCCGGGGATTACGATTCGCCCATTGGTGCAAATCACCGGAGAAGCCGGCTTTAACGAAGTTTTCTACGATAACGTCCGCGTTCCCAAGGAGAATCTCGTCGGCGAGATCAACCAGGGCTGGCAAGTCTCTATCGCCACCCTGATGTACGAGCGGGTCTCGGGCGGTACGCGTCATCCGGTGCAGCGTACGATCACCGAACTGCTGGAACTCTCGAAAACGGTACAGTTCGAGGGTATGACCGCCAACAAACATCCCTATGTTCGTCAAAGACTCGCGCAATTCGCGGTCGAGGCCGAATGCCTGCGACTGAGCCGCTATCGGTCCCTGACAGCGCAACTCAGGGGAAAGATTCCTGGCCCGGAAAGCTCCTTCGGCAAACTATTCGCCACCGAACTCAACCTGCGCGTCGCGATGTTCGCCGACGAATTGCTCGGGGCGTATGGCACGATCGACAAAGGATCGATAGGAGCAATCGAGGGTGGGCGCTGGATGAGCCGCGCGCTGGCGGCGCGTGGCCTGACTATCGCCGCCGGCTCCAGCGAAATTCAACACAACATAATCGGCGAGCGGGTGTTGAAACTGCCGAAGGGTTAGTCAGCGGGTCAGCGCCGGCCCGTCGCTGACAGCGCGCCAGCCCGCCGCGTACAGGAGGACCAGTTATAACCGCGATTCCCTTCGCGAAGACCTATCGGCATGGCAGCCACTCCCGGCTGCTGTGGGCGCTGATCGTAGCAGTCTTCGCTGGTTGCGCCACGCGTCAGTCTCCTCCCCCGCCTCCCCTTCCCGTTCCAGTGGCGGGCGCTCATCCATCGGTAATCGGTACTGCATCCTGGTATGGCCCGGGTTTCAACGGTCATCGCACCTCCAGCGGTGAGATCTACGACCAGGACGACCTCACCGCCGCCTCGACTCTCTTTCCCCTCGGAACAAGACTTCTGGTGACGAACCTCCAGGACGGCCGCTCAGTCGAGGTCATCATCAACGACCACGGCCCCTTCGTTAAGGGTCGCGCCATCGATCTGTCCGCGCGCGCCGCTCGCGTCCTCGGTATGGTCGGTCCAGGGACAGGCCGCGTGCGGATGGAAGTGTTGTCCACACCCCCCGGCGGTCCGGCACTGGGCCAACGCTACTTCGTCCAGATCGGATCTTTCGCGGATCGCGAAAATGCGGAACGCGTTCAACAACAATTTGCCGCTCGCTTCACGGATGTCCACATTGAAGAAGCGCAGGCTGGCGAAATTCGTTACTATCGAGTCCGGATGGGCGCTTTCGTCACTCGGCAGGCGGCCGAGGAACGCGCTACCCACCTATCCGGGCTTGGCTACCCTATAGTTATCATTACGGAATAGGTGCTATGTAGGCATGCCAGCCTTAGCGTAAAAACGGCGAACGATAACGCTAGGAATCTTAGTGGATAATCGCACACGATATATCAGGATAGCTTTGTTAATCTTTTCGTAGCGATGGTATGCTGGCCATATGTCAGCGGGTAGCTCCTTTCGCCAAAAAGCCGTCTTCTGGGGACTCTCCCTGGTTTGCGCAACTGCGATCGCGACACCCGTGGGCGCCCTTGTCCATAACGGCGAACTCGACGTCAATAAAGCCGTAGCGACCGAGCAAACAATCCAGATAATTCGCGATTTGCGCTTCAAGCGCGACGTCGGTGTCACCGTCATGACGCCTGATCAAGTCGCGCAGATGCTGGCGGTGCCGAAGATCGGCGATCCCTCTGACGACCAGATTTCGGCGGAAGGTTCCGCCGGTGCGATGTTGGGGCTGTTTCCGCAGGGAATTGACCTCAAAACGGCCTCGATCGCCGCGCTGAAGGAACAATTGCTGGCGTTTTATGATTTTCACTCCAAGCACATGGTCGTTATCGACGGCGGCGATCAAAGTGTCAGCTCGCATATCGAGGCCGCCGATGAGCGTGCCGGACAACGCGACTATCTCGGCTATCTGATTCTCGCGCACGAATTCACCCATGCGCTGCAAGACCAGAACTTTCAGCTCGGCGAGAAGATGCAACGCGTACGTGCCGAAACCGACGCGGAACTCGCCCTCCGCTCCGTCGCCGAAGGCGATGCGACGCTGGCCGGATGGGGCTACGTGTTGGGAAAAATGGATGTCGGTACCGTGCAGATGCTCGATTCGGACATCAAGACCTACACCAAGGACTACACTCTCCATACCAAGGACGGATCGCTCGCGGCCTACGAATATTTTAATTTCCCCTACGTTCAGGGACTGCGCTTCGTAAGTGAAGCGTACAAACGCGGCGGATGGGCCGCGGTCGACGCGCTTTACAGCGATCCGCCGGAATCCACCGCGCAAATCATGGAGCCGTCGCTCTATTTCGATCATCGCACGCGACCGCTAAAGGTCGTCGTCGACGGCTACGATCCGATGCTCGCCGGTTGGCAGTTGGTCGAAAGCGACACTAACGGGGAATTGGCGCTCGAGGTCATTCTCGAACGGAACCTCGGGATCAGTTCGCGCGAAATCACCCCGGCCTACGAATGGGCGGGAGATCGGCTAGTACTATTCCGCAAGGGCGGGCAAATCGCGGCACTCTGGATGATCGCGTTTCGTGACGAAACCTCCGCGCAGGCCTTCGCCAAAACCTACAGACGCGTGCTCGATCGCACACTTGGCCCGCGCATTCCGCACCTGGTCGAATGCCGCGACACCGGCGTACTCGTCATTGCGGGATTACCGGCGAGAATGCCCGGGCTGGCCTCGTCAATCTGGAGGGCCAGCGTGATCAGCGTGCAACCGCCCAACCGACTTCCCACCGCGGTCGATGGACCGATTCCAACCAGCGTCAGCCTGCCACGTCGCCCGCGAAGCCTGGCGGGAGATTCCGCCAGTATGCTGGATCGCGTGAAGGCGATCCTGCGCCGGCTGGCCGAATCGCAATCGGGCGAGATCTCGAACCACGACAAAAACGACCAGAACGATCCTGACCTCTTCCCCTGACCAGCGCTCCACGGATGCCGACTGTTTGACCGTGGAGCAAGCGCCAGCCGTCAATTATTGCCGCAACCGAGACTGGACCGGGATGGAGCGCCTGCCGCACTGACGCTAGCCTTATCCGATGACCTACCGTACCTCGCTTTTCGCGGGAATCCGCAGGTTTCGATGGATTCTCGCGCTGGTGGTCATCGCCTTGGGCGGATGCGCCTACGCGCTGGTTCACGATGGAGGCGTCGACCGCGGCCAGGCCGACCAGGTCAAGGCGAGCATCCAACAGCTTCGGGGTCTCGATTTCAAAGCCCCGGTGCCGATTGTGGTCAAGACTCGCGACCAGGCCCAGCAAGTAATTATCGACGAAATTGCCCGTGACCATTCGAACGAAGACTTGCGTATCGGCGGGCTCAGCGGAGCGATGACCGGGCTATTTCCTGCCGGCATCGATCTCAAGCGCGAAACTCTGAAGCTCCTGCGCAACCAAATCGCCGGCTTCTACGAGCCTCACACCAAACAGATGGTTCTGGTCGAGAGCGATGCCGGGTTCGGCTTCTGGAACGGCGCCGCTAAAATCGTCACGCATCGCGATCCCGCCGGCGAGATGCTGTTGGCGCACGAACTCACCCATGCGCTCCAGGATCAGCATTTCGGCCTCGACGGGATGCTGGAATCCGTCAAGAACAACGATGATCGATCGCTCGCGCTGAAATCCGTGGCCGAGGGTGATGCGACGCTGGCCGGCTTCGGCGAAGTTGCCGGTGGTCTCGACAGCTCGAAGGTCGATTTGATCGTCTCCAAGCTCGCCAACTTGCAGGACACCTTTGACGCTCAGTTCACCGATGTGCCCGAAGGACTGAGCACCCCCCTGCTTTTCCAGTACTCCGCGGGAACGCGCTTCGTCGCCGAAGCGTGGCATCGTGGCGGTTGGGCCGCCGTCGACGCGATCTACAAGGATCCACCGACCTCAAGCCAGCAAATCATGCAGCCCACCTTGTACTTCGATCATCCGTCGCCTCCCGTCGAGATCAATCTCGACGGCTACCAGGATACCCTCAAAGGTTGGAAGCAGGTTGACGACGATACCTATGGCGAATTGCTGATCGGAATCATCCTGAAGCGCAACCTGCCGCCGCATGCACCCGTCTTGAACGTGATGCCACGTTGGGCCGGTGATCGAATTCTCGTATTCGAAAAAGGCGCCGCGCTGACTCTCGTCTGGTTTATTTCATTCCACGACACCGCGTCGGCGTCGCGCTTTGCCGCCGCTTACGCCGATGTCCTTGGACACCTGCGCGACGAAAACAACCCCCATCGTGTCGAAGCTCGATCCACGACCGTTTTGATCGTCATCGGCCAGGGCGACGCCAATCTTGACGCGTTGTCCTCCGCCGTCTGGAAATCCAGTACTGTTCGACGCGGCGCCGCGCAGGCCAGCTCGCCGGTCACTATCCCGTCGCCGCACGTTGCCGTTCCTGCTTCTTGATGGCTCCGGTTGTCGGGCGCGGGTAGCGATCACTGGGGTGAGTCTAGGGAAGGAGCAGTTCGCGCGCTTTGAGTATCATCTCGCGCTCGCTCTTGTGACTGGCGCGTTCGGGCGCCCGCTCCAGCGGTAACCACGCGACTTCATCGATCTCCCCATCATGGCCCGACGGGTCACCGCCGACACACTCCATAAGGAAAAAATGGACGCGCTTGAAAACCCGGGTAAGGCGCCCGTCGTCGCGATCGCGCCACGAGTAAACGTACGAAACCTGCCCGAGCGAATCTCCCGCCTCTACTTTGAGCCCGGTCTCCTCGCAGGCTTCGCGCAATGCCGCCTCGAGCACTCCTTCGCCTTTTTCCACATGTCCCTTGGGCAAAACCCAAGTGCTCCTGCCGGCGGGGCGTACCAGCACGATGTCCGGCGCGTCTTGTTTCTCGCGCCGCCAGATTACGCCGCCGGCCGAGACCTCGTGGCGTACCTGGACGGGTTCTTTCGGTTTGCTCCCCTTTGCTTTCGTCGTCATCCGCCCCCTTGACCTTGCGGGATCGCTCCCGAAATAAAACGCATCGATTCCAACCTAACCAACATCGCCGAGGCTGAAGCCCCAATCAAGCATTTCCGCCAGCGCCGAACGCGCCCCTGACGAGGCCGGAGTCGCCAGTTCGGGATCGCGCCGGAGCCATTCCTCCGCCATATCTCCCGCCTGTTCGATAAGTGTATGGCTACGGATGAAGCGGGTGAATCGCAGCGGCAGCACGCCGGCCTGTCGCGCGCCCAGCAAATCGCCGGGACCGCGCATGGCAAGGTCGGCCTTCGCGACGTCCGCGCCGTTCATCGTCCGCGCAAGCAACTCGAGCCGCGCCATCGCCTGCGGGCTGCTCCCCGTCGAGGCGACCAGGCAGCATCGCGACGCGGCCGCGCCGCGCCCTACCCTGCCGCGCAACTGATGCAACTGCGCAAGCCCATAACGTTCCGCCGCGACCAACACGATAATCGTCGCCTCGGGTACATCAATTCCGACCTCGACCACCGTGGTCGAGACCAGGACGTCGAGTTGTCCGTCGCGGAACTCACGCATCACCCGCTCCTTCTCGGCGGAGCGCATCCGCCCATGGAGCGTGCCGATGCGAAGGCCGCGCAGGGCGCCAGTGCCGAGTCGCCGCGCAATCGAGGATACCGAGTTTATATCGTCGTCCTCGATCAATGGCACCACGTAATACGCGCGATGCCCCTGCTCGACCTCGGCGCGCACGGTCGCGTCGACTTCGCTGATGCGGCTGTCGACAAAAATCGAGGTGGTGATCGGTGTACGTCCCGCCGGCATTTCGTCGAGCGTCGAAACGTCGAGATTGCGAAAGAGCGTCAGCGCCAGGCTGCGCGGAATCGGCGTCGCCGTCATCAGGAGCACGTTCGCCTGCGAGCCCAGGCTAATCAGGCGCGCGCGGTCGAAAACACCGAAGCGATGCTGTTCGTCGATCACCGCGAGCCCCAGTTGCTTTATCTGTACGCCCTGCTGAATCAGCGCGTGGGTGCCGAAGACGACGCGGAAATCTCCGCGCGCGAGCGCGCGCAACAACCGCCCGCGCTCCGCCCCCGTCACCTTTCCGGTCAGCAGCGCCGAACTCACACCGAGCGGCCCGCACAAGCGCTGGAAACTGCGAAAGTGCTGCTCCGCCAGTAGTTCCGTCGGCGCCATCACGACGGTCTGCCAGCCCGCCTCCGCCGCTTGCAGCGCCGCCCAAAACGCCACGACCGTCTTACCGCTGCCGACGTCGCCGATCAGCAGCCGGTTCATCTGCGACGGTCCCGCGAGATCGCGCCCAATCTCTTCGATCGCGCGCTCCTGCGCATCCGTCAATGCGAAGGGCAACTGCGATTTCAGTGTGCGCGGCAATTCGCCTGTCGTCGCGAGCGCCGCGCCGTTACGACGTTCCTGCCGTGCACGCTCGCGCGCCAACGCCAGCTGAAACGCGAACATCTCGTCGATCGCGAGGGCCTGATGCGCCGTGCTCTCACCTGATTCGAGCCGCGCGACATCGGTGTCCGGCGGCGGCTGATGCAGATAGCGCAGGGCGGCGGCCACCGGCATTACCCCGAATTCCTCGCATAGCTCGCGCGGAATCGAGCCTAGACCTTGCTCCCGCAGCCGCCCGAAGCCGAGCGCCACCACCCCGGCGAAGACGCGTTGCGTCACCTCGGCGGGCAAAGTGTAGATCGCTCGCACCGGCGGCAATGCCTCGCCGCGCAGCCGATGAAGCTCCGGATGGACCAGTTCCAACGCGCCGTCCTTGCCCGCTGAGACCGCGCCGCTTAACAGCAGCGGTTCCCCGATGGGCATCCGCCCGTCGCCGTGCAGATTGAACCAGACCACGCGGATTCGCCCGCCTTGCGCGTCCGCAAAAATCGCGGTGGTCATGCGACGCCATCGCATCCCGCGCATCGGTCGATTCGCGACCGATTGCAGCTCGCCCTCGACTACCGCGAAATCGCCGACGCGCAGGTTCGCGATAAGGTCGCGTTTGCGCAGATCGAGATAGCGCCGCGGCAGATGCATCAATGCGTCGCCGAGACTCGCGATATTACGCTGCTTCAGTGCCTCGGTTCGTTTCGGTCCGATACCGTGCGCATTCGCGATACTGGTGTCCCAGGAAGCTGCGGCGGAGGGTCGTGAAGTCACATCACGCTGTAGTCTTGCAGTGCCCGCACGTTGAACGGGCCGCTTCGCATGGCTGAAATTGCGGCGACGGCGGCCTGTGCGCCCGCCATCGTGGTGAAAATCGGCAGCCGTTGCTCGAGCGCGCTGCGCCGTATCGACATCGAATCGGCGGTGCCGGCCTGGTCGGGAGTATTGATCACGATCGCGATCTCGCCTTGCCGAATGAGATCGACGATATGCGGGCTGCCCTGCGCGACTTTGTTTATGGTCTCACACGCGATTCCGATGCGCGCCAGATGCCGCGCGGTCCCGCCGGTCGCGATCAGTTGATAACCCATCTCCGCCAGGGAGCGCGCAATCGGGTCGAGTTCCGCCTTGTCGGCGTCGCGAACGCTGATAAAGACCCGCCCCGCCGGCGGCAAGTCGGTGGACGCGGCGATCTCGGCTTTGGCAAAGGCGACGGCGAACGATCGGTCGATTCCCATCACCTCGCCCGTCGATTTCATCTCGGGACCGAGAATGGCGTCGACACCGGGAAAACGCACGAAGGGAAATACCGATTCCTTCACCGCGACGTGCGTGGGAACGCGCTCGGTGGCAAAGCCGAGTTCGGCGAGCGTCTTGCCGGCCATCACGCGCGCGGCGAGTTTCGCCAAGGGCGCACCGATCGCCTTGCTCACAAACGGGATCGTGCGCGAGGCGCGCGGGTTCACTTCGAGAATATGTACGACGCCACCGTGGATCGCATATTGAACGTTGATCAAACCGACCACGCCCAGTTCCATCGCGAGCAGCCTGGTCTGGCGGCGCAACTCCTCCTGCATCTCCGCGTCGAGCGTGCGCGGCGGCAGCGCGCAGGCGCTGTCCCCGGAATGGATTCCCGCATGCTCGACGTGCTCCATGATACCGCCGATTACGACCTGCTTGCCGTCGGCGATAGCGTCGACGTCGACCTCGATCGCACCTTCCAGGTAGCGGTCGATCAGCAGCGGACGGTGCTCGGAGGCTTGCAGCGCCTCTTCGAGATAGCGCCGCAGCGAAGCTTCCTCCGCGATGATCTCCATCGCGCGTCCGCCCAGCACGTACGACGGCCGGATCAATACCGGATAGCCCACCGATTTCGCGCCGGCGATCGCCTCTTCCGCACTGCGCGCGAGCACACCCACCGGCTGGCGCAAGCCGAGCTTCTCCACCAGCTGGTTGAAGCGCTCGCGATCTTCCGCGCGATCGATCGCGTCGGGAGTCGTTCCGAGAATCGGTATTCCCGCGCGCGCGAGCGGCAACGCCAGTTTGAGCGGGGTCTGGCCGCCGAACTGCACAATCACGCCGACCGGCTTCTCGCGATCTGCAATCGCCAGCACGTCCTCGAAGGTGAGCGGCTCGAAGTAGAGCCGGTCGGAAATATCGTAATCAGTCGAGACGGTTTCGGGATTGCAATTGACCATGATGGTCTCGAAGCCGTCTTCTTTCAGCGCGAGGCTCGCGTGCACGCAGCAGTAATCGAACTCGATTCCCTGGCCGATACGATTGGGCCCGCCGCCAAGAATCATCACCTTGCGGCGATCGTCGGGTGGCGCTTCGTCTTCGCCCTCGTAAGTCGAGTACAGGTAGGGCGTGAAGGCCTCGAACTCGGCGGCGCAGGTATCGACGGTCTTGAACACGGGAGCAATATCGAACGCGCGGCGCCGTTTCGCGACTGTATCTTCGCTGGCGTCCCTGAGATCGGCGATTCTTCGATCGGAGAATCCCATCTCCTTGGCTTCGCGCAGGAGATCCGGGTCGAGCGCCTCCGTTGCAATCCGCGACTCGGTGGCGACGATATGCGCGATCGCGTCGATGAACCACGGATCGATCTTCGTCAGTCGATGAACCTCGCCGGGCGCGATACCGAGCCGCAGGGCGTCGGCGAGAAAAAAGAGACGTTCGCTGTTGGGCACGCTCAGACGCGCGCGCACCATCGCCAACGCCTTCGTCGTGCGGGAGTTTCATCACCCGTGGGTCGAAACCCCATGAGCCGGTTTCGAGCGAGCGCAGTGCCTTTTGCAGCGATTCCTTGAAGGTGCGCCCGATCGCCATTGCCTCACCGACCGATTTCATCTGCGGACCGAGTTCGTCGGTCGCGCCGCGGAACTTCTCGAAGGTAAAGCGCGGAATCTTGGTCACCACGTAGTCGATAGTCGGCTCGAAACAAGCGGGCGTCATGCGCGTGATGTCGTTGGGAATTTCGTCGAGGCGATAGCCGACGGCGAGCCGCGCCGCGATTTTCGCGATCGGAAACCCGGTCGCCTTGGAGGCCAGCGCCGAACTGCGCGACACCCGCGGATTCATCTCGATGATCACCATGCGGCCGTCCGCCGGGTTGATCGCGAACTGGATATTCGATCCACCGGTGTCGACGCCGATCTCGCGGATGATACGCAGCGCTGCGTCGCGCATGACCTGGTATTCCTTGTCGGTGAGCGTCTGCGCGGGCGCCACCGTGATCGAGTCGCCGGTATGCACGCCCATCGGATCGAGATTTTCGATCGAGCAGACGATGACGACGTTGTCGGCGGCGTCGCGCATCACCTCGAGCTCGAACTCTTTCCACCCTTCGACGGAAGCTTCGAGCAGGACTTCGTGATTGGGCGACATCTCGAGGCCCCAGCGCACTTTGACCTGAAAGTCCGCCGCGTCGCGGGCGATCGAGCCTCCGGTGCCGCCGAGCGTGCGCGAGGGACGAATAATCAGCGGCAATCCCAGCCGCGCGACGATCGCTTCAGCCTCGGCTTCGGAATGCGCCACGGCGGAGGCCGGCACTTCGAGGCCGATTTTGATCATCGCCTGCTTGAAGAGATCGCGATCCTCGGCCTTTTTGATCGCGTGCAGCTTGGCGCCGATCAACTCGACGCCGAATTGTTCCAGCACCCCCGATTCCGCCAGCTCGATCGCGAGATTGAGCGCGGTCTGACCACCGACCGTCGGCAGCAGCGCATCGGGCCGCTCGCGTTCGATAATCTGCGCGATTACGCCGGCGGTCATCGGCTCGATATAGGTACGATCGGCCAGATCGGGGTCGGTCATGATCGTGGCCGGGTTGGAGTTGACCAGGATCAGGCGCAATCCCTCTTCGCGCAGCGCCTTCAGCGCCTGCGTTCCCGAATAGTCGAACTCGCATGCCTGTCCGATTACGATCGGGCCGGAACCGATGAGGAGCACCGATTTGAGATCTTTACGCAGGGGCACTGTGGTTTACGTATCCAGGCGTTTCAATGTGTCAAGATTGCGCAGGCGACTCTTCTGCGAGATGCGGTCGAGCGCATCGGCTCCATAACGGGGAAACGCTTCGACCAGTTTCCTGAAATCGATCGAAAAGATAGCCGGCATCGTGCGGTCCCGGCGACGCCTCCGGATGATATTGCACCGAAAAAAAGGGCAGTCCCGCGCCACGCAACCCTTCAACCGTATTATCGTTGAGATTCACGTGCGAAAGCTCGGCCCGTCCCTGGAGCGAGTCGGCTTCCACCGCGAAGCCATGATTTTGCGAGGTGATCTCGACGCGCCCGGTCCGCAAATCCATCACCGGATGATTCGCGCCGTGATGGCCAAAGCCGAGCTTGTAGGTCTTGCCGCCGAGCGCCAGTCCGAGAATCTGATGGCCCAGGCAGATGCCGAAAATCGGTTTCTCGCCGAGCAGTCGTCGCACGGTCTCGGACGCATATGGCACGGCGGCCGGATCGGCGGGACCGTTCGAGAGGAAAATTCCGTCGGGATTCAGCGCAGCATTCGTCCGCAGTCGCGAACGCCGGCAGCACCTTGACCCGAAAGCCGGTCGCCACCAGGCGCTGGAGAATATTGCGCTTGATGCCGTAGTCGAGCGCGACGACCAGTGGAGCGTCGCGCGATTCGGCGCCGGAGACGCGACGATAGCCGCTGCCGAGTTCCCAGTCGGCCAATTCCCAATCGTAGGATCGGACAGGTGACTTCCTTGACCAGGTCGCGGCCGAGCAACCCCGGGGCCGCTTTGCGCTTTTTTGATCAACTCCGTCGGGATTGAGATTGGCGCTCGAAATTACCGCTTGCTGCGCGCCGGCCGTGCGAATATGGCGGACCAGCGCGCGCGTATCGATTCCGTCTATACCGACAATGCCGGCGTTATCGAGATATTCCCCGAGGGTCATTTGTGCCCGCCAGTTCGAGGGACTCGCAAGGTATTCCTTGACGATGAACCCCTCGACGAAAATGCGCGCCGACTCTTCATCTTCGGGATTGATCCCGACGTTACCGATCTCCGGGTAGGTCATGCAGACCAGTTGGCCCTTGTACGACGGATCCGTCAGGATTTCCTGGTAGCCGCTCATGGCGGTATTGAACACCACTTCGCCGACCGTCTCGCCGATCGCACCAAAGGCGCGTCCGCGAAAAATGCGCCCGTCCGCCAGGGCGAGGATTGCTTCGCGCGCGTGCCATTACAGCTTCACCACCTCGCGTCGGTCATGAACGATTTCGTCCGGCAACTATCGTCATTAAGGCCCTGCCCTTGAGTTCATTCCGGCGAAAGGAGTGTTGCGGCTCTTCGAAAGAAAGCTCGCCGGGTCAACCGTCCATTCGAAGTCGGGATCGATAACCGTAATATCGGCGCGCGCGCCGGATGCCAGCGTGCCTGCATCGCCGAGACGGAGCAACTGCGCGGGCGCGGTCGACATCATTTCGACCATTCGTGCGGGTTCGATGACGCCGTCGTGCACCGAGACGGAGAGCGAGGCCGAGGGCGGTTTCGAGGCCAACCACGCCGTTGGCCGCGTGCGCAGCATCTCGGCATCTTCGGGCGAGAGCCTCATCGCGGGACGGCCGTGGCCGAACAACGGGCCCAGGCGATCCATCTGCTTCGAGATCGGATCGTGCGGCGCGTGGTCGGTCGCAATCATGTCGATCGTACCGTCGGCCATGGCCTCGCGCAGCGCCTTAACGTCCTCGACGGTGCGTAAAGGCGGCGCCATCTTCGCGATCGGGACCCCATCGAGCACCGCGCGATCGTCGAGCGTGAAATGATGCGGCGTCACCTCGCAGCTCACCTGCGCCCCGTGACGTTTTGCAGCGCGCAGCAATTCGCAGCGCCTCGGCCGTGGAGATATGCGCGATATGCACGTGGGCCTGCGCGCCCACGCGCGATTGCGAGGTCGCGCCGCAGGCGTTTGCTCTCGGCGCCGACGGGGATTCCCGCGACACCCAGGCGCTTGCTGTTTTCGCCGGCGTTCACGCGCCCTGACCCGTCAGCGTGCGATCCTCTTCGTGCAGTGAAATCGCGAATCCGAGCGGCGAGATTCGTCGAGCGCGGCGGAGAAAACCGTCTCGCTGTCGATCGGAATACCGTCGTCGGAGAAAAGCCGCGCACCCGCCTGCGCCATCGCCTCCGCGAAATCGACCAACTCGGTACCGGCGAGACCCTTGGTCACCGCGGCAACCGGCAGTAGCTGCGCCGCGAGCGCCTCGCGCGCCCGATCGATCATATAAAGGGTGATTTCGGGCGCGTCGTTTACCGGCGAAGTATTCGCCATCGCGGCGACAGTGGTGAATCCTCCGGCGGCGGCCGCCCGCAATCCAGTCAGAATCGTCTCTTTCTCGGGAAAGCCCGGATCGCGCAGATGGGCGTGCGGATCGATCAGTCCCGGCACCACCCAAAGGCCGCTGCAATCGATTACGTCGGCGTCGGCGATAGAGGCGAAAGCACCCGCCGGTTCCACCGACTCGACTTCGCCATCGCTGATCGAAAACGTCATACGCGCCGTCGATTTCCGCGGCGGGATCGATAACGCGGCCGCCGAGCAGCAAAACCGGCTTCATCGTCGCGCTCTCCGGCTCCTTGAGCGAATCGACCATCGAGTACAGCACCACGCGGTCGGAGCTTTTGCGCAGTGTCGTTGTCGGCTGGCCAGCCCCGAGTCGCACCTGGATTCGTTCGGCGCGCGCGGTCGGAATATTTTTGCCGACATAGTTGGGCCGGATCGGAACCGCGCGATGGCCCCGGTCGATCAACACCGCAAGCTTGACCGCGGCGGGACGCCCGCGCTGCCATAACGCGGTCATCGCGCGCTGGATTGTCCATCCGCTGTTGATGACATCGTCGACCAGCACGATACTGCGGCCGTCAACATCGAAGGTTCGGGCGTCGATGGGGCTGAAGCGAGAGTCGCCGCTGTAAACGTCAAGCGCCGCGCACTGCGGGCGCACCTCGGTCTGCGCCTCGATCAGGTCGCGCAGGCGCATCGCGAGCAGCGCGCCGCGCAGACGACGCCGACGATCGCCAGCGCGGTCGGGTCGGCAGCGTCCGCAACAATCTGTGCGGCGATAGCGTCGCAGGCCCGCGCAATCTCGGCGGCATTCATGATCTCGCGCTGAGGCCCGCGTCTGTAGGGTTCGTAGCCGCGCTCTTCGGCCTCTTTGACCTGTCGAAAACCGCCAGCGTGCCCTCCTCGATCCATTGGCGGACGAAACCCGAGAGATTTTCGTCGAAGCGATAGTAGCGATGCGAACGCGCATGGCCGACGAATTCGACGCGCAGTTCGCGCTCGCAAAAATCGCAGCGCAACACCAGCAGCGACTGGTTGGGCATGCGCGCCAGGCGAAAGCGCGGCTGCAGATAGTGTCCCTCGTGGCGCCTGATACAGCTCGGATTGGCGCATCGCGGCGCCGGCTCGCGCTTGAACTTGATCGGCGGTTCGAGCCGGACTGGCCGCGAGCGCGGCCAGGCCCGTTCGAGCATCCAGGCGATCAACGCCATCCGCACCGGCACGCCCGCCGCCGCCTGCTCGAAATAGACCGCGCGCGGATCGGTGTCGAGTTCGTAAGCAAGTTCGTCGGTGCGCGGCAGCGGATGCATCACCACGGCTTCCTGCGTCCGGCTGCTGCGCAAAGCGCGCGCGTCGAAATGGCGCATAGCCGGCTCGCGCTGTCCTTCTCCGTGAAGCGCTCGCGCTGCAAGCGGGTCACGTAAAAGGCGTCGAGCGCGTGGGCGGACGCGCGCGCGGAACCTCGTTCCAGCGGCATTTCGCCGGTAAAAAGCGCCATCTGATGCGGCGCGCTGGGTGTCAAATAGAGCGCGTCGAGACCGCCCGCCAACGACTTCAGCTCGTCGATAGTGACAGTCGAAAAGTCGTAATTGCGCTCGGCCGCCACGCGCTCGAGCACATAGTCGGGCACATCCATCCCGCCATAAGGTACGGCGACGATATTCGCGCCGAACCGCGCCAGCGCGTAAATCAGCGAATGCACGGTGCGGCCGAATTTCAGGTCGCCGCACAGCGCGACCGTCAGCCCCTTCAGCTCGCCCTTCTTGCGCCGCAGAATATAGAGGTCGCACAGCGTTTGCGTGGGATGTTCGCGGCTGCCGTCGCCCGCGTTGATTACCGGGTACCGTGGCGTATCGGCCGCGACGCGCGCCGCGCCGTCGATAAGGATGGCGCACGACGATCAGGTCGGCGTAAGAGGAAACCACCCGGACGGTGTCGGCGAGGCTCTCACCTTTCGCCGCTGAGCTCGCGTGCATATCGGCCGAGCTGATCACCGAGCCGCCCAGCCGATGCATCGCGGACTCGAAACTCAGGCGCGTGCGGGTCGACGGCTCGTAAAAGAGCGTCGCCATGATCAGGCCGGTGGCGAGCGGCGGTGGCACGCCATCGCGTACGATCCGTCGGCAAAGCTATCGGCAATCTTGAAGATGCGCTCGATTTCGGCGATCTCCAGATCTTCGATCGAGACGAGATCGTATTTCGGCAGGCACGCCATCAATTGCCCTTGCCTCCGCCAATCACGACCGCATCCACCCATCGATTTCCCAGGCGAACATAGACGCGTTGCCCTGTCGGCGCGGCGATATTTTTGCCGACATAATCAGCGCGAATCGGAATCTCATGCTCACCGCGATCCACCAGCACCGCCAGTTGAATCGACTCCGGACGACCCAGATCGGCCAGTGCGGTCAGCGCCGCGCGGACAGTGCGGCCGGTATAAAGCACATCGTCGACCAGGATCGACGCGGCCACCGTCGAGCGAAAACGGAATATTGCGTCCGAGCAGGCGCGGATCTCCCGGCTCGCCCTGCCGTCGTCACGATACGAAGAAATATCGAGCGTTCCAACGGGAATCTCGCCACGGCGGTTCTGGCCCAGGGCCTGCGCGAGACGTTCGGCGAGCGTCGCCCCGGCGCAGGATACCGATCGGCGGCGAGGCTATCGGCGCCGTCGTTGCGCTCGACAATTTCATGAGCAATACGCTTGACGCAGCGGGTAATCGCTTCGGCGTCCAACGCAACTGCCGGCGTGGCGCTCATCTATCCTGCTCGGCTTCGAGCCTGGCCATTTGGCTTTGGGTGATTGCTTCAGCCTGGAGGTGAAAAAAGTCCGGCGTGCGAACGCAGCCGGAGCCGACTTGAAGTATTCTCATGGTTATCGCCTTTTCGCCCTCACAGGAGCGATTTAAAGGTCATAAGTATTGTGGGCGCGGCGAATTGAATAGTCAATCGCGAAGCCGGCGAACTGATGTTACTAGCGTATGTTGTCCACAGGTTTCTTCGCTACGTCAGTTGCGATTCCTGTCAGCGAGGAAATGAGTAAGCGCTACTTGCCTTCCAGAACCGGCTGAATTGTCAGCTTGGATTGAAGATTGTCGAGAGCCTCCTGGACACCTTCGGCGGCGATATCATGGGCGCGGACCCAGCGCGCGCCCCGCTGGATGAAGTCCGGCAGGTCGAGGATATTATCCGAGAGGGCCTGCTGTTCCTTGGCGAATTTCGCCGTCCATACGATCTGCTTGGTGTTTTCGTCGACGAAATAGAGGGTAAACGCCACCGCGGCCGGAGTTTGCGCCGCATAGTCGTAGCCGACGCGCTCGCGGTAGCGGCTGAGCGCCCCATAGAGCACGCCGTCGGCGGCAAGCTTGTGTCCGAGCTCGATCGCGTTTTGATCCATGTTGGCCGGCGTAGTCGGCGGCATCTGTTGGAGCGCGCCGAGCACGTCGTCCTGCGGCACCACTTCCCATCCGCCCATCATGGAGGCGCGGGCATAAGCCTCCGCACTGACCGACTCGGCGGCGCCGTCTTCGAGCGACTTGTCGATCTGATCGGGTTCATCGATGAGGGGCATCACGGCGATCTTGTGGATAATGACCGCCTTGATCGAGCGACCGCGTGAACGTCGAGGCCCGGGGTTCGCGAAAAGCCGGGGATACTTCCGACCGCGTTGCCCAGTCCCTGCACGACCGGAGCGTCTCGACGTCGTTGCAGGCGGCGAACACCAGCAAGACCGCGGCGAGAGCAGGCGAAGCAACACGCCGAGCGCCTCACGATACCACCTTGATTGAGAGCTCCTTGAGCTGTCGGGCGTCGACCTCGAAGGCGCGCCGCTCATTGGATCGAAGGCCTTCTGGGTTTTCGGGAACGCCATGACGTCGCGCAAGGAATCGGTTCCGCAGACCATCATGGCGATGCGGTCGACGCCGAACGCGATTCCGCCGTGCGGCGGCGCTCCAAAGGTAGCGCCTCGAGCAGGAAATTGAACTTGGCCAGGGCCTCCTCGCGCGAGATACCGAGGATGCCGAAGATTTTGAGCTGCGATTCGGGATCGTGGATACGGATCGAGCCGCCGCCCATCTCCTGGCCATTCAACACCATATCGTAGGCGAGTGCCGAGCCTTACCGGATCGGAATCGAGCAGGGCGACGTCGTCGGGATGAGGCGCGCTGAAGGATGGTGCGCGGAGGCCAGCCGCTTATCCTCCTCGCCATATTCGAACAGCGGGAAATCGACGACCCACAGAAAGCGCAACGCCGCGGGGTCGGCCAGGTTGAATTTAGTGCCGAGCTGAAGGCGCAGATCGCCCATCACCGGACGCACTTTGTTCTTCGATCCGGCGACGATCAGCAGGTTCCTCCGCGACGAGACCGGAGGCGGCCGCCGCGCGAGAGCGCTCGTCTTCGGTCACGATGGCGTGAGATCGGTCCCTGCCATGCGCCGTCCGCGGCCTTGGCCCACGCCAGCCCGAGCCCCTTCTGACTGCGCAAGGTCTCGGCGGTCTGGTCGAGATCGCGGCGCGAAAGCTGATATTCGCCGGGAAGCGCGATTCCGTAAATCGATTCGCCGCGCGCCAGCACGTCGGCGAAGACCTTGAACGAGGTACCGGCAAAGGCCGCGTCGAGGTTGCTGATTTCGAGGCCGAAGCGCAGGTCCGGCTTGTCGGAGCCGAAACGATCCATCGCGATTTCGTAAGGCATTCGCGGAAAGGGCGGCGTGAGCTTGATGCCCGAGGCAAACTCGTACATCGAAGCCATCATACCCTCGGCCACGCCCATGATGTCGTCGGGACGCGGGCCGGTCATCTCGATATCGACCTGGCTGAACTCGGGCTGGCGATTGGCGCGCAGGTCCTCGTCGCGAAAGCAGCGGGCGATCTGGTAATAGCGGTCGAAGCCACTGACCATCAGGAACTGCTTGAAGCAGTTGCGGCGATTGCGGCAGCGCGTAGAGACTGCCCGGGATTCACGCGGCTCGGCACCAGATAGTCGCGGGCGCCCTCGGGCGTCGATCGACACAGGATCGGCGTTTCGATTTCGATGAAGCCCTGCCCGTCGAGCTAGGCGCGCGCGCCCGCGCAGAGCCTGATGACGCCGGAGCAAGTTCCGTTGCATCTCGTGACGCCGCAGGTCGAGATAGCGATACTTCAAGCGCAGCTCTTCGGCGGCGGTTTCGACCCCGGGACCGAGCGGGAACGGCGGCGGCAGCGAAACGGCGAGAATCTTCGACCGCGGTTACGATGACCTCGATCTCACCGGTCGGCAGATCGCGATTAATCGTCCCCTCGCGAGCGGAGCACGACCTTGCCCTTGGCGGCGAGGTAATACTCGGAGCGCACGCCTTCCGCTGTCTGATGAGCCGCGGGTTCGTTGGCCGGATTGAAGACCAGCTGGATCATGCCTTCGCGGTCGCGAAGATCGACAAAAATCAGACCGCCGTGATCCCGGCGCGTCGCGACCCATCCCCAGAGCGCGACTTCGCGACCGGCGTCGGCCGCGCGCAAGGCGTGCCGCAGTAGTCGGAGCGCGGCCACGGCGGCAATGGCGAATATGCAGCTTCAGTCGGCATCGGTGTGTCGGAAAGGATACCTGTCGCGAGATGGTCTACGGAATAGTCAGCCGGCGAGCGGGCTCGTTGGCGGTGTCCTTGATCATGGCGGCGACTTCGAGCCGGCGCGAACTTCGTGCTGGGCGCTGCGTTTGAGGTCCGGAGCTGCGACGATTCCGCGCGCGATTTCGTTTTCGCCGATGATCACGCGCGTAGCGCGCGCCGAGCTTGTCGGCTCGTCGCAGCAGAGCCTTGAGTCCGCGTTCGGGCGAAAACATTTCGACTGCGCAAACCGGCGTCGCGCAGATCACGTGCGAGAGTACTGGCCTTTCCAGCGCGGCAGCCGCTCCCAGGGCGATAATCGCCGCATCGGGCGCGAATGGGGTTCGGAAACGATCGGCCGGCAAGGCCAGAGCGATTCGCTCGACTCCGATCGCGAAACCGACGCCGGGTACGGCCGCGCCGCCCAAAGCTTCGACCAGGCCGTCATAACGGCCGCCCGCGACCACGGCACTCTGGGATCCCACCGCGCTCGAGACAACCTCGAAGGTGGTGCGCACGTAATAGTCGAGTCCACGCACCAGCCGTGAATTCACGACATAACGAACGCCGGCCTGCTTGAGCAGCGACTCAACCGTGGCGAAATGCTTGGCGCACGGATCGCAGAGATAGTCGGACTGCGCGGTGCGTTCTCGGTGCGCTTGACATCGGTCTTGCAGTCGAGCAGGCGCAGCGGGTTGCGTTCGAGCCGCTGATGGCAATCAGCGCAGAGCTCATCGAGATGCGCCCTGCCCCATTCGAGCAGACGCCGCGCGAAAGGCGGACGGCATTGGCCGTCGCCGAGCGAATTGATCTGGAACTCGAGCTCGAGGCCGAGGTCGCGCCGCAGGTCATCGATCATGATGATCATTTCGGCGTCGCAGGCCGCGTCGCCACGGCCGAAAATCTCGACGCCGAACTGATGAAACTGGCGGAAGCGGCCCTTTTGCGGCCGTTCGCGGCGAAACATCGGACCGGAATAATAGAAGCGCTGCTCGGGATCGCTGCGGTCGAGCCCCGCTTCGATATACGCGCGGACGACACCGGGCGTTCCTTCGGGGCGCAGCGCGAGCAGGGTCTCGGCTTCGTCATGGTCGGCGAAGGCGTACATCTGCTTTTCGACGACGTCCGAAGTCTCGCCGCTGGAGCGTTGGTAAAGCTCCGCACGTTCGAGCAACGGGATGCGGATCTCGTTGAATCCGTGCGCGCTGCGACAATCGCGCTGACGCGTCTTCTCGACGATGCTCAGCGCGCGCGGCTTCGGGCCGATCAGATCCTGGAAGCCCCTAAGTCGTGTCAGTGCTCGCCAAAATTACCTAACTCCCTAACCCCTTCCCGACGGATGGCGCACGGCTGGCAGATACGTTTCACACTAAAGCACTATAAGGTCATTTAGTGGCCCGCAAGAAGAAGGGGCCGCCCGAAAGCGGCCCCTCGATCAGATCGCCGTTAGAGCGATCGCGATCCTAGACGGTCAGAATATGGATCGTGCAGGCGGAACCCGAGACCGATGACGTGCGCCAAGCCGGCCTTCGCATTCGGCACCTGGCGATCCTTGGCGCGATCATCCTCGGTCAGATGCCACACGACTTCGCAGATGTTGGCGACGCCGGTCGCGCCCAGCGGATGACCCTTGCAGAGCAGTCCGCCCGAAACGTTAACCGGGCGACTTGCCGCCGAGGCCCGGATGCATGCCGCCGCCCTCGTCGATGAACTTGCCGGCCTCGCCGTCGCCGCACAGGTCCGAGATTCTCGTAATGGACCAACTCCGCAGTCGCGAAGCAGTCATGCAGCTCGGTCAGCGATGATGTCCTTGGGACCGATGCCCGCGGTCTCGTAGGCCTTCTTCGCGGCGCGCGGGTGAGCGTGCTCACATCGGGCAGCGTCAGATCGCGGTCGGTATAAGGATCGGAGGTAAGGATCGAAGCCGCGACGCGTGGGCGCTTGCGACCACCGGCGCAGCTGCTTCAGCTTGTCTTCGGAAACCAGAATCGCAGCCGCGGCGCCGTCTCCTGTCGGGCAACACATATACAGGGTATTGGGATACGCGACCATGCGCGCATTCATCACGTCTTCGAGCGTGACTTCGTTGCGATACTGCGAGAACGGATTCTTGGTCGCGTGCTTGTGCGACTTCACCGAAATCTTGGCGAAGTGCTCGAGCTTGGTTCCGTATTTGCGCATGTGCTCCATGCCGGCCTGACCGAATACGGCAGGCATCAGGCCCGAGCCGACGCGCCCTTCAGTCGAATAAGCGGGATCGGTTCCGCCGCCGCCACCGCCCAGCAGTCCCTGCTTGCCCATCTGCTCGACGCCGACCGCCATCGTCACGTCGTACATCCCCGAAGCGACGGCCATGTAGGCTTCGCGGAAGGCCGTGGAGCCGGTGGCGCAGGCATTGGAGACATTGATGACGGGAATGCCGGTCTGGCCGATCTGCTGCAGGATGCGCTGGCCGACCATCGCGTTGGATTGGTAGAGGTTGCCCGAGGCGAACATCTCGACATCTTTGATCGCGATGCCGGCGTCTTTGAGCGCGCCGAGCGCGGCTTCGGCGCCAAGCTCGGGAACCGTCTTATCGGGATAGCGGCCGAACTTAATCATGCCCGTTCCGAGCACATAAACATTGCGCATTTCAAATCCTCCTGCGGCTTGGCCTCACGCCAAGGGAAAGTCACTTCGCGGGACATTCGCTCCGCGAGTTCAATTAGTAGGCTCTACTTTAAGCTTTACTCGGTTTGAACTGGAAAGCCATCACCGCGTTACCCTGGCGATCGGTGGCAACCTGGGTGGCGACGAGTTCGACCGGCATCCCGAAGCCCTTCTTGCGGATTTTTCTGCAGATCTTCGGGATCGACATCGATTAAGTTGGATTTGACGCTGACGCCTTCCGGCAAATCAACTATCGGCGGTGACGTAGGGCGTCTTGATCCCGGGGAACGACTGGTGAATTACCGAAAAGACCCAGACTTTGCCCTTGGTCGAGAGGTCGATCTGGCTGAATTTTCCGACCTCGCCGCATTTCGAGCAGGCGAGGCGCTTTAAGTCGAGAAAAATCGCGCCGCAAGTGCATTTGATCCCGACCAGATGCGGCTGCGGTTGAAGCTTGAAAATCGGCAGAATCGGGCGCGGGCCCGTCTCGGTTTGCGGTGTCTGCTGCTCAGCCATGGAGTCCTCCCGACCGGCGTGGAAGCGGGATTGACCCGCGAGGCGAAGTTTCCCACAGCCGCCGCGCGGGCGTCAACAGCGGTTACGGAGCGTTAGCGCATGCCAGGCAAGGGGCGGCGCGGAATCGAGACGACGCCACCGCGGAAGGTCCAGGCTCGCAGGCCTTTCGCCGACGCCTCGACGCTGATCGCGCCCATCTGGTCGGTCCGTAGCAGTTCGATTCGCCGCGCGGCGTAACGGTCGAGCACGACGCTCGCCGGGAAATGGAACCGGTTGAGATAGCCCAGCGAAATCACCGCCATCGCAGGGCTGACCGCCGCAAGGAAGGCGTCGCTCGACGAAGTCCGGCTACCATGATGCGGAACTTTAAGTATCGTCGCATCGAGGCGAGCGCGAGTGGCGATAAGCTCACGTTCTCCTTTAGCTTCGAGGTCGCCGGGAAAGAGAAAACTCGTCGGCCCGAACGCCAGCCGCAATACCACGAAGGAGTTGTTGTCCTTGATTTCGCGGATGGTCGAAACGGGACCTACGCAGCGCACGTCGACACCGCCGATCATCATGGACAGCGAAGAGGCCTGGCAGAGCCGCGATCGCGCGCCGGCGCTTCTGACGGCGTCGATCAAGGTTGATAACTCACGTCAGGACTGATCGTGCCGCCGGTCCAGAACTCGTTCGGCGAGAAATTACGCGCAATAAAGATGAGGCCGCCGAAATGGTCGCGATCCGGATGGCTCAGCACCAGATAATCGACATGACCGATTTTGTTCGCCCATAGATACGGCGCGACGATACTCTCGCCGGGGTCGAAGCTTCCCGGGAAACCGCCGCCGCCGTCGATGAGCATCACGCGCGAACCCGGGAAGCGCACCACGGCGCCGTCGCCTTGGCCGACCGACAGGAAGGTAACGCGCAAATCGGAATCCAGATAGCGTTGGTAGATCCACCAGCAGGCGTCGATTGCGAGTGCCGCCGCGAGCGTCGCGACGATCGCCGGTCGCCATCGAGGAGCGCAGGTTAAGAGTTTTCCCGGCTCATCCGTGCGGCGCGCAACATTGATGCGATCCTCGGGCAGCGGCGCGAACAGCCACAGCGCGAGGAACCCGTATGCAATCGCAATTTCGACGATGGTCGGCGTGAAAATGCGAGTCCACGCGAACGGCCATGCGGCGAACCATCGCGCGAGGCCGGTTCCCGTCACTGCGAGCAGGCCGGCAAATCGCAATAGTTCGCGCGCCGGAGCCATCCAGATGAAGCTCGCCAATGCCGCCGCGAGGCCGGTGATTACCGCGCCAAATCCCATGATCGGAACGACCAGGGCGTTCGCGACGAGGCCCACTATCGAGACCTGGTTGAAATGGAAGGCGGTGAGCGGCGCCGTACCGAGCAGAGCCCAGAAGGAAACCGCCACGTAGCCGGCGGTCCATTCGGTGATCCTGCGAAGAGGCGCACGTTCGACCCGGATTCCGATCGGCACTGGTGTCGCGCTGTCGCCACCATGCGCCGTGACGGCGCATCCCCAGCAGGATCGCGATCACCGACGCGAATGAAAGTTGGAAGCCGATATCGGCGGTCGATCCCGGGAGCGCAAAGCAGATCACCAGGGCCGCAATGGCCAGGCTGGCGGCCAACTCGCGCGCGCGGTCGATCATGATCGCGCACGGTGTACGCCAGCACCATCACCAGTGCGCGCGTGGTCGAGACGTGGTGACCGGCGATCGTCGCGTAGGCGATCGCGGCTATGGTCGCGCCGGCCGCCGCGAACTTGTTGGCGTACCCGCGCGCCATCAAAACCGGGAACAGACCCATCGCGATCCTGATTGCGAGAAAAGCGGCACTCGCGACGAAGCCGAGGTGAAGTCCCGAGATCACCAGCAGATGCGCCATGCCGGTGAGCGCGAAGGTCTGGCGCAGGTTTTCATCGATACCGCCGCGGTCGCCGATGATCAGCGCGCGCATCTCGACGTTGGCGGGATAAGTCAGATTGGCGTCGATGAACTCGCCGATTCGCTCGCGAATCGCTTCGATTGTCGTGGCGGGAAAGAAATTCTCATGACCAATAATCGCGATCGACGTCGACGCTTTGGCCTTGGGCGGTCCGACGAACATCGTCGCTTCGATACCCTGGCGAAGAAGCCAGGAGCGGTAGTCGAATTCGCCAGGATTGCCGTCGTTGCGCGGGAAACGCAGTCGGCTCGTGATCCGAATCTCGTCGCCGATTCTGAAGTGATATGCACCGACGATCGCGATTCGCACGAGTCCCGTCGTCGACGTCAGTGACCCCTGCGCGGGTCCTGCCCGCTTCACGCGTGCATAAAGGTAGGTGCGATCCATGCCGACGGCTTCGGGTTCGCGAACGAGACGGCCTTCGACCGTTACCATCGAATTATCGGCAAAACGCGTGATGGCGGCGGGATCATTCCGTGGGTAGAGCAATTGATGCACCGGGACGGTTGCAGCCGCCGAGATTCCGGCTAGCGCGATTGCCATCGCCAATGCCGGGCACGATGCCATGAACAGGACGGTCGCGGTTACGGCCAATGCGATCCCAATCCAAAGCGGAAGGAAGACCCCGCAGTTGCCCAGCGCGTCACCGGCAACGATCGCCAGGGTCACGGTATAAAGCGGCGGCGTCTCGAGCAGCCATCGCATCTCGAGCGAGGGTCGGCGTATAGGCGCGATATCGGCGCGAGCCGTCTCGGGCGCGAGCGCAGACGATGCGGCGGCAGCGATAGTCGTTCACCTCCTTGCGACGAGCCCTACTCTCGCTATAGCCCCGGCTGATCGCGCTTCCAACGCGACGTCCCCTTGCAACCGTCATTTCGGCGCAGCTTTTCTCGTTTGATCGAAGAATCCTGTGCATAAGCGGCTGCGGGCGAAATTTCACGTGGGCGATCATCCTCAATCCCGGCCGTTGAGAAAATCGTTATTCACCGGTTAGTTGACCGTAAGGTCGCGGGAGACGTAGAACGGAACTGCAGAGTCAGCCCCCAGATAATCAACCGGAGGTAAGTTCCATGGGTGCAGCCAAGAACAAAGAAGTCGTTCGTCAGATGGGCGAGGCCAAGAGCCTCGACGCGATGCTCGCCACCATGGCCGACGACATCCGCTGGACCATCATCGGTTCGACCAAGTGGTCGCGTACGATGAACGGCAAGAAGGAAATCGTCGACAAGCTCCTCCATCCGATTTTTGCCGAGCTCGAGACGATGGGCAGCAGTGCAATCGACAACGTCATCGCCGAAGGGGATTTCGTCGTCGTGCAATCGCATGCCTCCGGCCGGAAGACCAAAACCGGCAATCCGTACAACAACACGTATTGCAACGTCTACAAGGTCGTCGGCGGCAAGATCAAAGAGATCACCGAGTACCTCGATACCGAATTGGTGACGGCCGCGTTTGGGCGATAAACCCTGAGCCGCGCGGGGGTCCGCACTATTCGCTGGTCGTGTTAGTCGGCCCGACCCGCCATGAGAAGCTTTCGATTCGTAACCGCTGACGTCTTTACGCGGACGGCGCTCGAAGGCAATCAGGTTGCCGTCATTACCGACGCACGCGGGTTGAGCGACGCCGAGATGCAGGCGCTCGCCCGCGAGACGAAGTTCTCCGAGACCACCTTTGTAATCCCGCGCGATCCGGCGCTCGAGCGTGAGCGCGGGGTGAAGGTGAGGATCTTCACCGTCGAGGAGGAATTGCCTTTCGCCGGGCATCCGACCCTGGGCACCGCCTATGTCCTGCCGGTCCAGCGGCGCCAACGAGATTGCGCTGGATCTCGCGGTGGGTCGCATCCCGGTGGCGTTTTCCGCAGCGCGATGGTGCAGTTTTCGGCGAGATGACGCAGCGCGACCCGCAATTCGGTCAGTTACATGATCCGGCGGAGGTTGCTCGCTTCACCGGACTCGAAATAGCCGACCTCGATACGGATCTCCCGGTCGAAACCGTCACCACGGGCAACGCCTTCGCGATCGTGCCGGTTCGATCGCTCGCCGCGATCCGCGAACTCTCGGTGGAATGGCGTCGCGCCGCCGAATATCTGAAGAATACCGACGCAATTTTCTTCGATTTCGTAACCCGCGATACCGGGAGCGCCGCCCGGCTCCATGCGCGGATGATTTTTACGGTGGTGAGGATCCCGCTACGGGTTCTGCGGCCGGTCCCGCCGCCGCGTGGATGGTCAAGCACGGGGTCGCAAAGTCCGGCGAACAGGTGATGATCGAACAGGGCATCGAGGCGCGACGACCCAGCCAAATCTTCGTGCGCGCCACCCGCACCGACGCCGGTATTCGCGACGTGCGGGTTGGAGGTTACGTGGTCGAGGTGATGCGCGGCGAGATCTTCTTGTAGATCGGGGACATCCGCTCCATCAGCCATCGACGACCGGCTTCGCCGTCTCATCCTCCGGCGGCGATAGCAATTGCAACTGACCGTTGCCGGCGTCGAGAAATTCTGCGCGATGCGATCCTCTTCCTGCTCGACCTGCGCCTCCTGATCGAGCAATGCCGACATCAGATCGAGATGACGGCGGATTTCGACAGCCAATTCGTGATTGACGCCCTTGACCAGCGCCAGTTGTTCGCTCGAAGCCTCGCGGATTCTCGCAGGCTGCCGAAGTGGCGCAGCAATGCGCGCCGCCGCACCGGTCCAATCCCCTCGATATCGTCGAGCACCGAACGCAAGCGCGCGCGCCGGCGCAATTCACGGTTGTAAGTAATCGCGAAGCGATGAGCTTCGTCACGAATTCTGACCAGGAGAAAGAGCGCGGTCGAGTTCTTCGGCAATACGATCGGATCCTTGCGGTTGGGCAGAAAGACCCGCTCTTCCGACTTGACCACCGTGCGATCGCGCGGATCGTTGAGCACGTGCTGCTTGGCGATTGAAACCACTTCGATCTGATCGGAGAGGTTCAAGTCCTTGAGCACTTCGATCGCGACGTTGAGCTGGCCTTTGCCGCCGTCGATTACCCACAAGTCGGGAATTCGTTTTCGGCGATCGCGCGTTTGGCCGCCGGCTCAGGACCTCGTACATGCTGGCGAAGTCGTCCTGGCCTTCGACCGTGCGAATCCTGTAGCGCCGATACAGGGCTTTTTGCGGCTCGCCTTCGTCGAAGGTCGCCTGCGATCCGACCATCATCGAGCCTTGCAGGTTCGAGATGTCGTAGCATTCGATCCGCTTGGGCTATTCCGCAGATGCAGCTTCGAGCGCAGCTCCTCGAGCATCTTGTCGCGCAGTAGTTTCGTTATCGCGGCGCGCGGCGAAGCTCTGGCGTGCGTTGTCCATCGCCATTTCGAGCAATCGCAGTTTGTCGCCGCGCTGCGGCACCAGAAACTCGACTTTGCGGCCGCGCCGTTCCGAGAGCAGTTCCGCCGCACGTCCGCGTCTTCGATCTCTACCGGCAGGATCACTTCGTCGGGCAAAAATCGCGCGCCCGAGTAATACTGCGTCAGCAGGTCTGAAAGAACGTCCTCATCGGGGAATTCGAGATCCTGAAAACTCCAGCCTTGCGTGCTCGTGAGTTTGCCGTGACGCACGATCAGGATGATCGCCTCGATAAAGCCGCCCTGACGATACAGACCGAAAACGTCCTGGTCGCCGCCCCAATGATGAAGCACGGTCTGGCGCTCGACCGTCTTTTCGAGTGCGCGCACGCTGTCGCGCATCCGCGCCGCATCTTCGAATTCCAATCGATCGGCGTGTTCGCGCATCCGCTCGCGCAAATCCTTGAGCAATTCGAGATTTCGCCCTTCGAGCAACAACTGCGCGGCGCCCAGATGGCGCTCGTATTCGGCGCGATCGACGGGCAGGCAGCAAGGCCCCAGACAGCGCTTGATCTGGTATTCGATACACGGCCGCGATCGGTTCTTGAATACCGCATCCGAACAGGTGCGCAGCGGAAAGACCTTGCGAATCACGTCGATCGTCTCGCGCAGTCCGTCGGCTGATCCGAAGGGACCGAAATAACGGCCGCCATCCTTGACGATACGCCGGGTCACGGTAATTCGCGGCCACGGATGGTTGGTCATCTTCGCGCTCAAATACGACTTGTCATCCTTGAGCCGGATGTTGTAGCGCGGCTTGTACTGCTTGATCAGATTGTTTTCGAGAATCAGCGCTTCTTTTTCACTGCGCGCCACCAGGGTGTCGAAATCGCGCACCCGGCGCATCAAAAAACGCACCTGGAAGCGGCCATCGCCGCCATCGCGAAAATAAGCGCGCACGCGGGAACGCAGCGACTTGGCCTTACCGACGTACAGAACCTTGCCGTTCTTGTCCTTCAGCAGGTAAACGCCCGGATCGGTCGCGATGGTTTCGAGTCGGCGGGAGAGTTCGTTGTCATCCGCCGCGTCTGCTTCGGTCTGATCGGTCTCGACGTTCTCCGTATCTGCCGCTTCGTCGGGGTTTCTCTGATAAGTCACCAGCGAGTCGTATCGGGGACCCGTGCTTCCCGAACCCGCGGCCGGCTCATCGCCGGAATTCCGGATGGGATCCGCGTCGCCCGGTTTCACTTCGCCCGATGTCGGCTGCTCCTCAGCGTCGGGAGCACGACCCGGCTCGAATCCGGAGCCCTCGGCCGAACGCATCATCGCGGCGGCGGAACGGCGGTTTGTCGGTCGCGAAGCCATCTCAGCATTACTATATCATCCGCGCGCGCCGTTTTGCCCTGATTTTGCGCCGCTGGTTTTGCGGCTGGTCGCCTGTTATTCACTGTGCGAGTTGCGGCAAATTCGCCGAAGAGGAGCACCACGATGGGCAGGCTCGACAAGAAAGTTGCAGTTATCACGGGCGCCGGGAGCGGCATGGGCAGGGCTACCGCCGCGCGCTTCGCCGGCGAGGGCGCCGCGGTTGTCATCGCCGATCTGAATCAGGACGGCGGAGAATCGGCTGTCCGTGAATGTAAGGAGAACGGCGGCCGCGCCATATTCCAAAAAACCGACGTCTCCAGCGAAGCAAATATCAAGGCCGCGATCGATCGCGCGGTCAGCGAATATGGCCGCCTGGACATCATCTTCAATAATGCCGGTCTCGCGGGCGCGCTTGGCTCAATCGAACAGACCACCGAGGAAAACTGGGACCGCACCTTCAATGTCCTTCTGCGCGCGGTGTTCTTCGGCATCAAGCATTCGATTCCGGTGATGCGTAAAACCGGCGGCGGTTCGATCATCTCGACCGCATCGATCGCGGGAATCATGGGCAGCGCCGGACCTCTCGTTTACAGCGTCGCCAAGGCGGGCGTGATTCATCTCACCAAGTGCGCCGCGGTCGAATTGGGCAAGGATCGTATCCGCGTTAACTGCATCTGCCCGGGCGGTATCAATACTCCCCTGCTGCACAAGCATATTCCCGGTGGCGAATCGACCACGCGCCAGATACTCGAAAACGCACAGCCGATTCCGCGCGCAGGTGCGGGCGAGGATATCGCCGGAATGGCGCTCTATCTGGCCAGCGATGATTCGGAATGGGTCACCGGGACCGCGATGGTCGTGGACGGAGGTTGGGTGGCGCGTGGCACTACCTTCAACACCGCCCAGTCCGCGTTCGAGGTTCCCAACCGCTGGTCGGGCCCAAGTTTCGAAAAGGAATAGTCTCGTGAAGCGGTAAGCGCCGCTAGAGGGCGCGACGTCCGCTAGTTGGATTCGTGGCCGCGCTCGAGATCCAGATGGGTGACCAGGCTGCGCGCGTCGGCGCGCGGCCGAAAGTGCAGGTCGAGCGGATGGTGCGGGCCGCCGGTCACCGGCACCGCTTCCATGTATCCGCAGATACATCGGTAAATGTAATAGACGGAGCCGCTGATCTCCCGGCGGTAAAAACCGAGAAATCGATGCCTGGCTTCGCAATTATCTTCGTCGAAATCTCGCATCTTACGATCTCGCCGCAGATGACACGGCGTCGTTAAGTAGTTTATAGCAGTCATAAGGCGATAAGACAATATATTCCTAGCCACCGAATGAAATAAGCACCAAGGTTCGCCTAAACCGAGCAAATTGAGGCGAAACAACGGCGCAATTCGGCGACGGCTCGTGCCGGGATGGCCTATTTCTGCGGGTCAGGGGTCAAGCGGAGACGGCCCTGTTTGGGCGGAGTCGGCAGAGCCGCCGCGCGACGGCCTCGACCATTTGCGGGCTTTTTGCCCGAAAGTGGCGACGAACCGCCGGCGTCGCGCCCACCTCCGCTCGAAGACGGGCGCGAATGAGCACTACCGGCTGGAGCGGACGGTGCCGCGGGTCGAGCATTATCGAGTCCAAAGACCTGGCGCTCGAGCCGTTTGATGCGGTCGCGCAATTCCGCCGCACGTTCATACTCGAGATCATCCGCCGCCTTCATCATCTGGCGGCGCAACTCGCTGATACGATCCGAGAGTTCATGCGGCGGGATGAATTCATCTTCGGCCTTGGATTTGGAGAGTGTCAATTTCGGGAACGACGGCCCATTCGGGCGAATACATCTCGACCAACGAAGCATCTATCGCTTTCACGATCGAGCGCGGCGTGATGCCATTGGCTTCATTGTATGCAACCTGCTTGGCGCGCCGGCGATCCGTCTCGGCGATGGCGGTTCGCATCGATTGCGTGACGGTGTCGGCGTACATGATCACTCTGCCATTGATGTTGCGGGCGGCGCGCCCGATGGTCTGGATCAGGGAACGCGCCGATCGCAGATAACCTTCCTTGTCGGCGTCGAGAATCGCGACCAGCGAGACCTCGGGCAAGTCGAGACCCTCGCGCAGCAGGTTGATACCGACCAAAACATCGAAGTCGCCTTTGCGCAGGCTGCGAATGATCTCCACGCGTTCGATGGTTTCGATATCGGAATGCAGGTAACGAACGCGTACGCCGAGGTCGTGATAATAGTCAGTGAGGTCTTCAGCCATTTTCTTGGTTAGGCAAGTCGCGAGCACACGCTCGCCCGCGGCGACCCGTTTGCGGATCTCTTCGAGCAGGTCATCGACCTGGGTTCCGGCTTTGCGCGCCTGAATCTCGGGATCGATCAAACCGGTTGGACGAATGAGCTGTTCGATCACGAGCCCGGTCGATTCCTTCATCTCGAAGTCACCCGGAGTCGCGGAGACATAAACGATCTGCCCGGTAAGGCCCTGCCATTCCTCGAAGTTGAGCGGGCGGTTGTCGAGTGCGGAGGGCAGACGGAAGCCATACTCGACCAGTGTCGACTTGCGCGATCGGTCGCCGCGGTACATCCCGCCGATCTGCGGGATCGTAACGTGACTCTCATCGATGAAGCAGAGGTAGTTCTTCGGGAAGTAGTCGAGCAAAGTCGGCGGCGCTTGACCCGGCGAGCGCCCGGTTAGGTGGCGTGAGTAGTTTTCGATACCGGGGCAGATGCCCATCTCCGCCAGCAGTTCCAGATCGTAAAGCGTGCGTTGCTCGAGGCGCTGGGCTTCGAGCAAGCGGTTCTCCGCGCGGAAAAATTCGAGCCGCTCCTTCAGCTCGGCTTTAATATTGACGACCGCGGTTTCCATCCGATCCGAGGTCGTTACGTAATGCGACGCCGGATAAATCGCCACTGCCTGAAGTTTGCGGATGATCTTGCCGCGCAACGGGTCGATCTCGTAAAGCGCTTCCACTTCGTCGCCGAAGAATTCGACGCGTACCGCGCGGCTTTCTTCATAAGCCGGAAATATCTCGACGGTATCCCCGCGGACACGGAAGGTGCCACGATGAAAATCGTAATCGTTGCGCTGGTACTGGATATCGACCAGCTTGCGGAGCACGCGATCGCGCTCGATTCGTTGTCGTTCCTCGAGAAAAACCAGCATCTCGAAGTAGACCTCGGGCTCGCCGAGTCCGTAGATGCACGAGACTGACGCGACGATCAGAACGTCGTTGCGCTCGAGCAGCGCCTTGGTCGCGGAATGGCGCAGCTTGTCGATTTCGTCGTTGATACTCGAATCCTTCTCTATATAGGTGTCGGTGGAAGGAACGTAAGCCTCGGGCTGGTAGTAGTCGTAATAGGAAACGAAGTAACGAACCGCGTTCTCCGGAAAGAGGCTCTTGAACTCATTATATAGCTGCGCGGCCAGCGTCTTGTTCGGAGCGATCACCAGGGTGGGCCGGTTCACCTTCGCGATCACGTTCGCCATCGTAAAGGTCTTGCCCGAACCGGTGACGCCGAGCAGTACCTGATGTCCCACGTTCTGGGTCAGGTTGCCGGCCAGCGCTTCGATTGCAGCCGGCTGATCACCTTGTGGCTGATAGCCGGAAACCAGGCTGAAGGTTCCTTCTTTTCCGCGCGCAAGTGACAACATGGCTAACGATTGTAGCAGGCTGCTTTCACGGCTTCGAACGCCGTCGCGTAGCAGCGCTGGCGAGCGTTTTCAATCTTAAAGCCGTCGCGAAGCTCTCTGACTGTCACTCACTATAACGTATAAATATTAGCCATTGCCTCGTTTATTATTCCAAGGCATCCTCGGGGGCGTATGGTACAAGGCGAAAATTCGAAGAAAAAAAGTTGCAAAGCGAAAAGGTAACTGTATAGTCTTGCACCTGTCGGAGATTTGGTGGAGTGGCGGCGGACCAACTACTTAACGATTTCGAATTGTGAGGCGTACCTTCTACTTGTAGAAATCCGATGCGGTATGGGCTCACAAATCTCTCCCGAAACCAAATTGGCGTTGAAAGCCTGATTCAGGCTGTTTTGTAACGGCCAGGGACTCGGCCTCATCCGGGCCATGGCGAGAACGGAAGGAAGGTTCCAAGTGAGAAGACTTGCTCAGTGGCTGATGTGGGCAGGCGTATTGTCGATGATCTCGGCATGCTCCTCGATGAGTGACAGGGAGAAGTGCATCGCTGAGTCTGCCGGCGCTGGCGCCTTGGTGGGCGGCGGCATCGGCACTGGCGTCGCACTCTCGAAGAAGAACGAAGATGCCTACCTGGCGTGGGTTGTTCCGACGGGTTTGGCAGGTGGCGCTCTGATTGGTGGAGTGATCGGGTATTTTGCTTGCCCGGTACCGCCGCCACCACCGCCTCCGCCTCCGCCGCCTCCCCCGCCACCGCCGCCGCCTCCTCCGCCGCCACCTGCGGCGCAGAAGATCATTTTGCGCGGCGTACACTTCAACTTCGACAAGTCCTTTATTCGCGAAGTTGACAAGCCGGTACTCGACGAAGCGGCCGAGACGCTTAAGGCGAACCCGAACGTCAAGATTTACGTGAACGGTTATTGCGACGCGATCGGCGGCGTGCGTTACAACCTTAAGTTGTCGCAGCGTCGGGCTGAGTCGGTTGCCGCGTATCTCGAAGACAAGGGCATTCCGGCGAGCCAGCTAATCCCGCAAGGGTTCGGCAAGACCCATTTCGTGGCCTCGAACAAGACCAAGGATGGGCGTGCGCAGAACCGGCGCGTCGAACTGGTGCCAGTTGACCAGCAGTAGTCGCTAAACCTGACACCGGCCGCAGCCTCGATAAGGGGTTGCGGCCGGTTCATTCGGACGATGTAACTTTTTTACTACGGGGTTTTTGGGGCGGGCGTATGAGGGGAATTGGGATCGGAGTTAAGATCTGTACGGTGGTAGGTGCCGCCGTATTTGTGTTTTCGGTTACCCTTTCACCGGCTTACTCAGGAACCGATGGCCTCATCGGAGACCCGGCGGCCGCTCAGAAGATTTCCTCGATAAGTCCCGAGATCAGACCCGCACCCGACCCCGTTCAGGCAACTGATCTGACGATCACGCACGCGAGCGGCCTGACGCGCCCGCCGAGCCACGGTCTCACCGCTGAGGTGAAGGCGTTACTGGCCCATCTCAGCTCCGTTCAGCGACGCAAATACGAGCGGGCTTCAGCGGACTTTCCGGAGTTTTGCCAGGAATGGGAGCGCAGGTTGCACGATCGTGAAATGAACAACCTGGAACATATCAGCTGGCAGAGACGCTCCGGATACCAAACGGCGACATACGTTGCCTACAGTAAAGTAGAGGCTTGCGATACTAAGGAAACGTCTCGAGGCGTGCCGATCGGAAAGCTTTCCTACGAGGAATATAACTATTACCTCACCGGGAAGACCGTGGACGAAGCGAAACACGCGACGCCTAAACTGATCGGACGGACGAATACGCTAGAGATCTTCTCCTGGGAAAAGGACCGCTGGTTCTACTAGACCTCGCACTCTCAGTCTGAAGACGCCTGGTTGAGTTACTCGGCGTTGTAGGAAAACTACACACGTCTGCTCCATTTTCGACTGGTGCAGACTGCCTCTCCGCTATACTATCGCCAATGGCGCAATCTTCACTTCGTGCTTCTGAAAGTTAACTAACAGAGGCTTCGATGTGATATCGTTGGGCCGCGTTAACGCGTTTATCTGCGTTACGCAGTCGGTCCGGTAGTTCGTACTTTCCTATCGGCCGGAAAAGATGCATCACCGTGGCTTTAGAGCTTGCTGGTATTCCTGACCCTTCACTTGCCGTTCCCGCTATTTTAGGTGTTGGCACGGCGCTTCCGCCCAACCTTATCGATCAGGAAGCGCTCGCCGAATTGTTACGCAACCATTGGGGCGAACAATATGCCGGGTCGCGCCGCTGGCAGGCGACCTTTGACCAGATTCAACGCTCAGTACACGTACATCACCGTTATCTTTCGCGCCCGGTCAGCGACTACCTGGCGCTCGATACATTCGCCAAGGCCAATGCCGCCTGGTTTGAGGAGGCGCCGAAAATCGCCGTGACCGCGGCGCGCAACGCCCTCGAGTCGGCGCGGATGCAACCCGGGGATATCGACTACCTGTTCTTTGTGACCGGAACCGGCATCGCGACCCCGAGCGTCGACGCCCGTATCGTCAATCTGCTCGGTATGCGTCAGAACATTCGGCGTACGCCGATCTTCGGGTTGGGATGCGCGGGCGGGGTGGCGGGTGTGGGGCGCGCCGCCGACGTCCTGCGCGCTTTTCCCGATAAGGTTGCGATGGTCGTGTCGGTGGAGTTGTGTTCGCTCACGTTTCAGCGCACCGACGCTTCGATAGCGAACATTATCGGTTCGGCGCTTTTTGGCGACGGCGGTGCGGCAGTGGTCCTCGGTGGCAGTAAAATCGCCGATCGCGCCGCGATAACCGCTCCGCGAATCGTATCGTCGCGATCGATTTTCTATCCCGAGACGGAACCGATGATGGGCTGGGAAGTGGTCGATGCCGGCCTCAAGATCAAGCTCTCGCCCGCAATTCCCGATCTCGTCCGCGCCAATCTCGGTGGCAATGTAGATGCGATGCTAGCTGATCACGGGCTGAAACGATCGGCGATAAAGCATTGGATCGCGCATCCCGGCGGTAATCGCGTGCTGGAGGCGCTCGCACAGGCGCTCGAGTTACCGCCCGACGCCCTGGAAGCTTCATGGCGGATGCTCGGCGAGACCGGCAACCTGTCGTCGGCGTCGGTACTCTTCGTCCTGCACGACTTGCTGGAGCGAGGGGCATCGGCGGGAGATCTCGGCGTCATGCTCGCGATGGGCCCGGGATTTTGCGCCGAACTCGCGCTACTTCAATGGGTGTAGCGTCATTCGTATAGCCGCAGGGCGCCGACCAGACCGATCGTCAGGTATGCGATGCCGAGTCCGAAGGTGGCGGCCGTGGGCCACAGGATATTCTCGATCCTGAAATTGCGAATCATCAAATCGTTGTAGGCGAGCATCGTCCAGGTCGTCGGCAGCCACTGCGCCAGCCCACGCATCCAGGACGGCTCGAAATCGAGCGGCCACCAGCATCCGCCGATTGCCGACATCGCCATCGCTACGACCGCGCCGATTGGCATTACCGAATCATGGGTTCGCGCGACGCAAGCGATCACCAGGCCGAACGCTGCTCCGGCGAAGCAGATACCGGCGGTCGGCAGCAGCAGAACGACCGGATCGCGTCCAAGCGATATGCCGAACATGCACCAGCCGAGCAGGAAGAGCAGGATCATTTGCATCAGGCCGACGACGAAACGCGCCGAGACTTTGCCGATGAGAATCCCAATCAGAGGCGCGCCGCTCATCCGCAGACGCATGAGCGTGCCCCAATCACGTTCGTCGATTAATCCCAGTGCGACTCCCATCAGCATCCCGATCAGCAGAAACGTGATGCCGAAGCCGGGAACGTACTGATCGAAGGCATTCGCCTCGGTACTCCCCCCGGCCAGCGAAAGCTCGCGCCAGCTCACATCTCCGGGGAGAGTTGGCTGCGCGCCTGTCGACACGTCCCCAAACTCGGAAGGCAGTTGGATATCGGGAGGCGCCGGCAGTTTTGGCAGCGACAATTTGAGCACGGGCGCATTCGGTAGCCGCGGCGGATCGATAGATGGCATTTCGAGCGGGCGGGATAACTCCGCCAGTTGCGCCGCGCTGGGTGGAGCAGGAAAAGCCGGCGGCGACGGGATGTCGCCACTGTGCGATCCCGCCGCAGTCTTCAATTTCGCGAACCATGCATCGAAACTTCGCTCGGTCGATTGCAGCGCGGTCAAATAGTTGGCGACGGCCAGCTGCGCATCGCGTCGCGCTGACATTTCGTGCGCGAGATTGGCCTTGTTCTCCGCCACCGCGCGATCAAGCGCCGCGCGGGTTTGCTCGCCCAGGTCGTCGATAGCTTTATGGATTTGCGCCTGCAGCGCGCTTTGGGTCTTCTTTTGCGCATCCGCGAATTCGCGCCGATACATTGTGAGACTCGCCTGGAGCTCGCTCACCTGAGTCGCGACGCGTTCAACCCGGGCGCGTTGATCGGCGCCGAGGGTGGCGAGATTTTGTTGCGCCTTGGCGCGGGCATGCAGCGTGATCTCACGGCAGAGTTCCGCGAGGCGCAACTCGGTGGTGTTCACTTCGAGCCGCTTGACCGGATCGACGTACAGCTCGAGGCGCGCGGTGCCGCCGGCTTCGAAGGCCTTCGTCGTGCCTGCCGGAATCAAAAGCGCCAGGGGGGTCCGAGCGCGCGCGGCAACCACGCTCCGCGCCGCCCGCAGATCGGGACTGATAGTTACCGTGATCGAGGGCTCGCGCTTGAGCGCGGTGACGATCGCGTCACCGATGGCGCCACCGTCCTGGTTGACCACGGGAATCGTGTAACCCTGCCCGCCGGAGAGCGCGCCATAAATATTGCCAAGGGAAAAACCGGCGACCGCGATTATGATCACCGGCGCCAGCACCAGCATGAATAGTCCGACGCGATCTTTTAGCAGGAGACGGAACTCGTTGAAGAACGTCAGGAAGGTCGCGCGCACCATTTCAGTGCGATCCGCCTTCGGGATCGCGCAACGCGTGACCGGTCAGAGACATGAAAGCGTCCGAGAGGTTCGGACTATGCACTCTGAATTCACGCACCTTGGCGCCCGAGCCTCGCGCGCGTTCGAGTAATCCACTCACTTGCGCCATGCTGGCGAGTTCCAATGAGATGCCGTCGACGCTCTGCGAAATCGTGTTGACGCCGCTGACCTCGCCGAGCCATCCAGTGGGCGCCTTATCTTCGAAGACAATTTCCATTCTTATGCGGCGACCACCGGCAACGATCAACTCGGCCACCGTCCCATTCGCGACCACTTGGCCGTGATCGATCAAGAGCACGCGGCTGCACAGGCGTTCCACTTCGTCCATGTAATGCGTGCTGTAGACCACCGCCGTCCCCGCTTCAGCCATCCTGCGCACGGTGAGCAGTATCCGTTCGCGCGATTGCGGATCGACGCCGACAGCGGGTTCATCAAGGAGCAAAACTTGCGGCCGATGAACCAGTCCGCAGGCAAGATTGAGTCGACGTTGCATCCCGCCCGATAGTTCCGAAATAGTGTCATCAGCGCGATCGCCCAGGCCGACCTCCTCTAACGCCAGCATCCCCTCGCGCCGCGCCTCTTGCGCGCTCATGCCATGCAGCCGCGCAAAAAGATCGAGATTCTGTCGCCCGCTCAAGGAAGGATAGAGTGCGATCGATTGAGGAACGAGCCCGAGCTTGCGTCGAACTTTGATGCTCCCGGGCCGCGCCCGCGTGCCGCCCATGCGAACTTCGCCGGCGTCGGGTTTGAGCAAGGTCGCGAGGATCATCAGCGTGGTGGTCTTGCCGGCGCCGTTTGGGCCCAGCAATCCGACCACTTCGCCCGAATTGACGGAAAGACTTAAATCGTTGAGGACGACGCGCGATCCATAATTCTTGCGCAGCCCGGTGGCTTCGATGTGGGGGGCCGCATCAGTCATAAGGTCGATGTTGCCCTAAATTGACCCGATTTGGCGAGATCGAAGTCGAGCAAATCTCGAGCGCGCGGATACCAGGTCGTTAGCGGGAAGCGCTCGCTTCAGTTCAGCTCCTTGCTGCTGTAATCGAGAATGCGGCGCGCGATGATGAGCAGATTGATCTGCTGCGTACCCTCGAAGATGTCATTGATTTTCGCATCGCGCATCCATTTTTCGACCAGCTCCTTGCGCGAATAGCCGACCGGTCCAAGCAACTCGACCGCTTTCTGCGTGATCAAGGTGACAGCTTTGCCGGCTTTCGCCTTGGCCATCGAAGCCTCGAGACTGTTGCGCACTCCGACATCGAGCATCCAGGCCGCGCGCCAGGTCAACAGACGCGCCGCCTTGAGTTGCACTTCCATCTCCATGAAATCGCGCTCGATAGTGGTGAGCCGACGCGGCGAGATACCATAACGAATCGCCACTTTGTTCTGCTGGAGAAAATCGCGGACGAAGTCGAGGGCTGCGCGGCCCACTCCGATCGCCATGGCGGCGACGATCGGCCGGGTCGCGTCGAAGGTCGCCATCACATCTTTGAATCCCCCACCCTCCTGCTTCACTTCGGCCTTACCAAGCAGATGGTCGGCGGGGATCCGGCAGTTGTCGAGGACGATCATCGCGGTGTCGGAGGCGCGGATGCCGAGCTTGTTCTCGACCCGCGCGACGGTCATCCCCGGCGTATTGTGCTCGACCACGAAGGGCTTGATTCCGGCACGTCCCGCCTTGCGATCGACCGTTGCCCAGACCACCACGAAACCTTCGGATTTCTCCGCCGCCATCTGACCGGCGGTGCAGAAAATCTTGGTTCCATTGAGCACCCAGGTGTCGCCCTCGCGCACCGCGGTGGTGCTGACCGCGGCGGAATCAGAGCCACATCCGGGCTCGGTGATCGCCATGGCGCCCCATTTCGGATCGCCCTCGCGAAAACGGCGGAGAAAGCGTTCTCTTTGTTCAGGAGTTCCCGCGGCGGCGACCGCGGCGCCGCCCAGGCCGGGATTGGGAATCGAGAGAAAAAGACCGGCGTCGCCCCAGCATAATTCCTCGGTGCTGAGACAAGTATAAAAGTTGCGCAACTTGGCGGTGCCGCCGTCCTTGCCGGACGTCTTCTCGTCGGCGGCCGCAGGACCGAGACTCTGCGACGCTCTCCACATCGCGTCCCAGAACTGTCGCGGATGCTCGTGCTCGCGCTCGTCGTACTCGCGAGAAATCGGCCGCATCATCTGCTCGGCGACCATATGGTACGTTTTGAGCTGATTGAGGACCTGCGGTTCCAATTCAAAATCGATCATTGTCCTACCTGCGCGTTCATTTTCGATCTTATACGGTGGCGATTCCGTCGAGCACGGAAAACGCACGAGCATTGCGCAACCACATCTCGACCGGATGCTCGCGGATATAACCGTGACCGCCCAGGATCTGAATCGCGTTGTCGGTCACCATCAGCGACGATTGAGCGGCATAGTTGCGTGCCTGATAACTCTCTTTCAGTGCGTCCTCGCCTTTGTCGAGCCGTGATGCCGCTTCCCATACGAGCAGTCGCGTCGCGTCGATTTCGATCGCCATCTCGGCGAGCATAAACGCCACCGCCTGCTTGGTGCCGATCGGCACGCCAAAGGCTTTTCGCTCTTTCGCGTACGCGCGCGCATATTCGAATGCGGCGCGCGCGACCCCGGTCGCCATCGCCGCCATTGCCACGCGCGATTCGCTGAGTAGACGGGTAAAGTTGATACCCTTTTCTCCACCCAGGCGCGCATCCACCGCGATACGGCATCCGTTGAAGGTTAACTCGTGGGTCTGGAGACCCTTGAGGCCCATATTCTTCTCGCGTTCCGAGATAGCGAGGCCGGGCGCATTGCGAGGAACGACAAAGGCTTCGACTCCGTCAAACCCGGCACCGGCTTCGAGCGCGGCGTACACGAGTATCGCCTCGGCCCGGGTGGCCAGCGGCACGAAGCACTTGATCCCATCGATTTTGTAGGCCGAGCCGTCGCGACGAGCGGTGGTGGCGAGCGCCGCGGGATCGAAATCGAATCGCGGTTCGATCAACGCGGATGCGCCGGGTGCGAAGTCGTCAGTGCCGAAATCCTTGAGGATAGCCGCGCGCTGATCCTCCGTGCCCATTTCCAAAACCGGGTACGCCATCAATCGAGGAGCCAGCATGTGCAATGCGATCGCGAGGTCGCCGAAAGCAAGTTCCTCCGCAACGATCGCACCCGTAACCGCCGACCGCGCATCGTCGTAACCGCCATAGGCTTCAGGGAATACTCCGCGAACGAGGCCCAATTCCCAGGATTTGCCGACGAGTTCCGCGGGAGTTTTGCCGGTCTCATCGGCTTCACGCGCCGCCGGCCGGATCTCGTCCGTTGCGAACGCCGCGACGGTATCGCGGATCATTTTCTGTTCTTCGCTTAACTCGAAACTGACCATCAGTGGCTGATTCCCGCTCGTCGATTTGTAATTTGCATGGCTATCACGAAACGCCGGTATGGCTAGTCCTGGGGCAGATCGCCCTCTCGTCTCAATCGTTCCTGCTCGCGATCGCGCCGATACTTGAGCTTCTCATCGACGACGCGGGTGGGCGGCGCCATCGGCTTACGAATCTTGCGAATAAGCGCGCCGCTTTTGGAGCGCTGACCTCCGCTGGATTTTTGACGGATCGGTGACAAGTTATTCCTCAAAACCGATAAAGCTCATCTGCAGACCGGAGATCGTCCCGCCATTCGCGCGTCTGGAGAAATAACGATCGGAAGCGCACCTCGTGCACGGACCCACTGTCGTTATCGCGTCGGGGGGCAGTCCCGCACGTTCGAGCTGCCACCCGCGATTGCGCGCAAGTCGAGATAGGCCTTGCCCGGTTTGCCACCACGGATGTTGGCGCGGGCATGAGGAATCGATCGCGCGAATCGCTCCGCAAGTTCAAGGTCAACCTCGAAGCAGCAACTACCGATCGCGGGACCCATCGCGGCACGCATATCGGCTGCGCGGGCGCCCAACGCGATCATCGCGCGAACGCCCGCGGCGACGATATCGCCCAATATTCCGCGCCACCCGGCGTGTAAAGCCCCGGCGACCGTCGCACCGGGTCAACTATCAGGATTGGTACGCAATCCGCCGTGAAGATTCCCAGGGCGATACCCGCGGCCGCCGTCACCATCCCATCCGCCTGGAGACGCGCGCCGTCATACCCGGAATCGATAGTGCGCACGATATTGCCGTGTACCTGCTTTACCTGCGCCACTCGCATCGCGGGATACGCGACTCGCCATCGTTCCCAATTCGCGGCCACCGCCGACGGATCGTCGCCGACCCAATAGGCGAGATTGAAGCTCGCCCAAGCCCCCTCGCTCAGTCCGCCGAGCCGGCTCATGAAACCATGACGCACGCCGTCGAAATCTCGAGCCTCAAGCGTGGCGGTTTGATTGGATTTTCTAACGTAAGCTCGGTCGACGGTTTAGCAACATCCATCATGAGTTGTCCCAACCTGAAAGGATAAACTATAATTAGCTTCAGAAGCTATATATTTCGCGTATTTAGCCCGCATTCTGTGCTAGTTCTGCGCTAGATTTTAGAACCGCCACCTTTGCTGAATTTTGCTGCGCATCCACGTAGCTCGCTAATTTCACCGCCGCCTGCCGTAAGTCACCAGACTGTCAAACACCAATCTCGTCAGATGACCCGTCCAGTCCATAGCAACTCTCTCAGGGATGCCTGAGCGGATGAGATTCCGGACGCACCTTCGCCGCAGGTCATGAACGTGAAGCCGGACAGGCCAGCCACTCGATTGCGGCGCAGATCCATGCGGTGCGGAACGTCACAATCGGCCCTCCGTCACGGACGAAAACATAAGGCGCTGTACGTTGTTCCGGGCGATAGTACGGCGCACATTGAAAGATCGCGAGAGCCACTCACCAGAACAATGGCAACGTGCGCGCTTTCTTATTTTTGAGTTGCGCGGATCGAGCCTCACCTCACGGGCGTTAAGATCAACCTGCGGCCACCTCAAGGTCAGCGCCTCATTAGTGCGCCAGCCGCTGAGGTACAAGAAAAAGCTGACAAGATCTTCGAAATATTTTCGACGGCAATGCGGCGCGCAGTCGCTCGAAGTCACCCAGCTGACGAAACCCCGGCGGGCGTTATCCACTCTCAAGCTTGAGATATGCGGCTTTGTGTTCAGACGCCCGTCCTGCACCATCAGGTTGAAGGCTTTTCGAAGATGCGCGAGTTCGAGATTAATGCTGGCGGGCGCAGCCCCTTCCTCTATACGCGCCAGAATATATTCACGTACACAGTGCGTCGTCACCGCGATCGCGGGCATATCATCAAATGCTTCGCGTAGATGCTTGAGGGAGCCACGCAAAGTCCGCAGCGATTTGCGATTATTCAATTCGTAGTGCACGACCAAACCGTCAAGCACTTCCGATAGAGAGATTTTTTCTTGTCTTCACGCACCATACCTCCGGCCTCGATTTCGCCGAGGCGCTTTTTCAGGAGGGACTTTGCCTTCGCCTCTGAAGTGGTCACTGACCATTCACGGAATTGTTTGCCGTTGACGCTGTAGCGGATCGAAAAGCGGCTTGAGTTTTTTGGCTTGAAAATCCCACCGAGACCGTAGTTGTTGTTCACGACTTGCTCCCCTTGCCTGCCTTCGCCGACAGCCGCCAAACCAAGCCTTCGGCGATCAATGTTTGCAAGGGCACTCCGGTCTGGATCGAAAAATGTTTCGCTGCTTTGAGCAAATCCTCCGGGCAACCGCACGCTAGTCAACTTCATCGTCGCAGCCTTCGTATCTTCATGGAGGCTCAATAGCACGATATCGGTACTGCTGTATAACGCCGTCATCTGCCCGCTCGCGCCTTCAGGTACTTCACGATGCCCGGCAGCGGAATCAGCACTTTGCCGCCGACTTTCGTTCGAAAGTTGAGACGGCGATGATAAAGCCAGCTGACGGACACGCCGAGCCGCTGCGCGGCTGCCCTGATATCCAGCATTTCGTCGACAAATAGGTTGGTACCGGCGTCACGCTGCTCTCACGCTGCCGCTTCGCGAGCGCCGCCAAGAATGCGGCCACGGTCTCGATGGTCGAGGCAATCTGGTGCCCGTCGGGATCTCGGCGATGGAAGGGAGGGCAATCATAAATTCCGGTATGCTCTGAGCTGCTCTCAGCTTCTCCGTCAGCTTTTCTGAGAAGCGCTCTCGATCTCGCAGTCGAAAACTATTTTGCGTGCTCCGAAATCGATCGCCGTCAACAGACAGAAGATGGTTCGCTGTTCGAAGGCAGTCGCATTCTGGACCGGACGGCGCAACGGTGCGCTTTTTCAGCGCCGTGGAGTGCCTCACGCAGCGCCATGATATCCATCGGATATTCGGCGATTGTGAGTACGTGCCGGAAGAGGTCACGTGCCTCGTCGATGAACTTCGCGACGTTGACTGCATCCGGCTTTGACGGATCGGCCCTGCGAGCCAGTCTGCTCGTTCTCAAATTATTGAGAGGTTCATAGTTTTGCGCAACGTTCTCCCTATCCTTCGTCCTTGCTCTGCTCGGCGTAATTCCAACTGGCATAT
>CAWDQC010000003.1:0-33760 GCA_963804355.1 uncultured Pseudomonadota bacterium
GGGCAGCCCTTTGCCAGATAATCGGCCGAACCGACCTGATAAAGGATCCGCGCTGCCTCGATAACACTCTCAGGGTGGCGAATCGCGACGTCGTCAACGGCGCTATCAATGATTGGCTTATGAAGCTCGCCGGCAACGAGGCGGCTATCGAGATCCTGCGTGAGAATCACATCCCACATGCGCCGGTTCTAACCGTCGAGGAGGCAATGGCGCATCCGCACATGCGCGAAAGGCGCACCGTGAGAACCATCAACGATCGCATCCTGGGCGATTTCCAGGTGCCCGGCTTTCCGATGCGATTCTCGGGCTTTCCCGACGAATTACCGCTGGAGGCGCCTTTCCTCGGCGAGCACAATCGCAGGATTCTGTCCGGTTATCTCGGCTATTCGGAGGATCGCATCGGTAAACTCGAGCGCGAAGGCGTCCTGCACAGCGCCAACTACTGATTCTCGACTCGCTTGAGCCAAAGGAGATTCGCCGTGAGCCAGAAAGTGCATGAGGTCCGACTCGACAAGACGCGACGACTCGCGACGCAGGCCAGCAAGGCTCACAATCGATGGCATCCGGCTATCCCACCGGTGATCAAGCTCGACTCCGGCGACGAAGCCGTGCTCGACACTCTCGACGCGCTCGACTGCCAGATTGGTCCGAAGGGACTGGCCGACGCCGCCGGTTGGGATTTCAACGCCGCGCATCCGCTGACCGGTCCGGTATGGGTCAACGATGCCGAGCCGGGGATCTGCTCGAGGTGCAGATTGTCGACGTGATCGCGGGTGACTTCGGATGGACCGCGCAGTTGCCCGGCTTCGGATTCCTGCGCGACCTCTTCCCTGAATCTCACCTCGTGCAATGGCGTATCAGCGGGGGTTATGCCGAGTCGCCCGATCTTCCCGGCGTACGAATCCCCGACGAGTCCTTTCCGGGTGTAATCGGCGTCGCGCCCTCCTTGGATCAACTGGATCGCATCGTCCGCCGCGAACGCGCGACCGCCGAACGTGGCGGCGTCGTGATGCCGCCCGAGCCTCGCTCCGCCATACCCGCCATCGAGCCGGTCGCCTCCCAGGGTTTGCGCACCATTCCTCCGCGGGAAACCGGCGGCAACCTCGACGTGAAACAACTCGTCAAGGGAACCAGCGTCTACCTGGCGGTATGGACCGCGGGCGCGCTGATGTCGATCGGCGACGCGCACTTCGCGCAGGGCGACGGTGAGGTGTGCGGCAGCGCTATCGAGATGGCCGCGACCTTCCATCTGCGCTTCAAATTGCACAAGGGGGCGGCAAAGGATCGTGGAATTCGCGACGTTCAGTTCGAAGGAGTCGAGGTGGCGCGTCCCGCGCGACGTTACTATGCGACCACCGGTCTCTCGATGCGCGGCGAAGAGATTCAGGAATCCGAGGACGCGACTCTGGCCGCGCGCAACGCCCTGCTCGCAATGATCGACTACCTGCAACATCGCGGCTTCAACCGGCAACAGGCCTACGCAATTAGTAGTGTCGCCGTGGACCTGCGCGTAAGCGAAGTCGTCGATGTGCCGAACTTCGTGGTCACGGCGTTCGTCCGCTCGATATCTTCGTTTGAGCGCGGGGGACGTTGTAGCACCCCGACTGCTGGAACATCTACTGACGAATCGCCGCTAGTCGCATCCAACGATAAACGATAGTCTCGGCCAATGAACTGCCCGGCCTGCGGACACGAGAACCCGGACAGCGCCAAGTTCTGCGACGAATGCGCCGCGCCATTCAATCGGCGATGCGCTGCGTGCGGCTCGACCAATCGCCCCAACGCCAAGTTCTGCAATGAATGCGCCGCGCCGCTGACGGTCGGTGGTTCATCGCGCGCCGGCAACGGGCAGCAAAATTCTTCGGCGATTCTGGTAGCGCCGGATCTCGCAAATACTGAGACTATGCTCGACGGCGAGCGCAAGACCGTCACAGCATTATTCGCCGACATCAAGGGCTCGACCGAGTTGATGGAGGACCTCGACCCGGAAGAGGCGCGCACGATCATCGACCCGGCGTTGAAGCTCATGATCGATGCGGTCCAGCGATACGACGGCTATGTCGTGCAATCGACCGGCGACGGTATTTTTGCGCTGTTCGGCGCACCGGCCGCCCACGAGGATCATCCGCAACGCGCGCTCTATGCCGCCCTGCGCATGCAGGAGGAACTCAAACGCTACTCCGATCGGATCCGGCAGGAAGGTCGGCTACCGTTGCAGGCGCGCGTGGGAGCCAATACCGGCGAAGTCGTCGTGCGCACGATTGCGACCGGTGGCGCCAAGACCGAGTACACGCCCATCGGGCATACCGCGAATCTGGCCTCGCGGATGCAGTCGTTGGCGCCCATCGGCTCGATCGCCGTAACCGAGACTACCCGCAGGGCGTGCGAAGGCTACTTCATGCTGAAGTCGCTGGGCCCGACTCGAGTTAAGGGGATGGGCGAACTAGTCAACGTCTACGAGGTGACCGGCCTTGGACCGTTACGCACGCGGCTGCAACGGTCGGCCGGGCGCGGCTTGACCAAGTTCGTCGGTCGCGAGCGCGAAATGGAGGCGATGCGGGCCGCCGCCGATCGCACGGCCTCGGGTCACGGTCAAATCGTCGCCGCGATGGCGGAAGCGGGCACCGGTAAATCGCGGCTGGTGTTCGAGTTCAAAGCCAAGCATCAGTCCGGCTGGATGGTGTTGGAGACCTTCTCGGTCTCGCACGGCAAGGCCAGTGCCTATCTGCCCGTGCTCGACCTCTTGCAGGGCTATTTCAAAATTATCGGTGACGACGACGCGCGCACTCGCCGCGAGAAGGTGAACGGCAAGGTAGTCACGCTCGACCGTTCGCTGGAGGATACGCTGCCGTACCTGTTCACGCTGCTCGGGATCGTCGAGGGTGACGATCCGCTGGCGCAGATGGACGGGCAGTTCAAAAAACGGCGCACGCTGGAGGCGATCAAACGGATTCTGCTGCGCGAATCGCTCAACCAGCCGCTGATGGTGATTTTCGAGGATTTGCACTGGATCGACGAACAGACCCAGGAGTTCCTCAATCTGTTGGCGGACTCAATCGGCACCGCGAAGATTCTGCTACTGGTGAACTATCGTCCCGAATATTCGCATCAATGGAATAGCAAGACTTACTACACTCAACTGCGGCTCGATCCGCTTGGCAAGGAGAGTGCCGAAGAGATGCTGTCGGCGCTGCTCGGCGATGGCGTCGAAGTAGGCGCGCTCAAGCGGGTGATTATCGAGAAAACCGAAGGCAATCCATTCTTCATGGAAGAAACTGTGCAAGTGCTCTTCGATGAGGGAGCGTTGCTTCGTAACGGCCTGGTACATCTCGCCAAGCCGCTGGCCGAGTTGAAGATCCCACCGACCGTACAGGTGATTCTGGCCGCGCGTATCGACCGTTTGGCCTCCGCTGCGAAAGACCTGCTGCAAGCCCTGGCGATCATCGGACGGGAATTTCCGCTGTCATTGATTCGCCAGGTCGTCACGAAACCAGACGGTGAGCTCAACCGGCTACTCAATGAGCTGCAATTGGGTGAGTTCATCTATGAGCAGCCGGCGGTCGGCGATACTGAATACGTCTTCAAACATGCGCTGACCCAGGAGGTCAGTTACAACTCGGTCCTGAACGAACGGCGCAAGCAATTACACGAGCGCATCGGCGCGTCGCTCGAAAAACTCTATGCGTCCTCCATCGACGATCACCTCGAGGTGCTCGCGCACCACTACAGCAGAAGCGGCATCGTACCCAAGGCCCTCGAGTATCATGAGCGCGCCGGACGACAGGCGGTGCAGCGCTCCGCTTACGGCGATGCGATGCGTCATCTGGAGGCTGCCGTCGAACTTATCCAGCGCATCCCGCATAACGCCGAACGAGACCAGCGCGAGCTCGCCCTGCAAACCAGCCTCGGGCCAGTGCTGATGGCTACCAAAGGATGGGCAGCGCCTGAAACCGAGCGGGTCTTCCTTCGCGCTCAGGAACTGGCGGAAAGCGGCGGTAGTCCCGCACAACGTTTCTCGCTGCTAACGGGACTGTTCGGACTCTTATACGTCGGCGGCAGGATGAGGGAGGCTGGCGAGCGCCATGAACAACTCAAGCAGTTTGTCAGTCGACATCCCGAGCCGGCCTTCATGCTGGAGGCCATTCATCATGACTGGTCGCTTGCGCTTTCCACCGGAGAACTCGAGTCGGCACAACGGTACGTCGAAGATGGATTAGCCCTGTACGAGACGCAACTTCGTTCGGTACCAATTCCACTCTACAGCGCTCATCATCCCGCCGTATGTGCGCATCTCTGGGGCGCTATCGTCTTTTGGCTGCGCGGCTATCCAGAAGCTGCGCGCCGGCACATGACGCAAGGCCTTTCATTGGCTCACGAAATCGGAGATCCACCTACAATCACCTACACCTTGGGCACCAGCGCGCAGATTCACCAGATTGCGCAAGAGGTCGAGCCCGCCCTGGAAACGGCTGACGCCGCGATCGCAATGGCCGAGAAAGAGGGAATTCCTTTTTTCGTTTACTATGCGGGAATCGTCAAGGGCTGGGCCTTGGCACAGCTTGGGCAGGCGGAACAGGGAGTCGCACAGATCCGTGAGCGCATGGCGTCGGCGGCTGCGAACGGCAATCGTCTCTGGCGCACCTACAATCTCGCCCAGCTTGCGGACGCATGCGAAAAGGCGGGCCGCTTCGACGAGGGTCTCGACGCGATCGCCGAGGCTTTGGATCTCATTCAACGGTATGGAGAGTGTTGGTGGGAAGCCGAGATCGTCAGGCTCAAGAACGAATTGCTGCTCAAGCAAGGGAATTCCAACCCGGTCGAGATCCAACGCAGCCTTGAACTCGCAATTCAGATCGCAAACAAGCAGGGTGCGAAGACCTTGGAGCTACGCACGACGACCAGCCTCGCACGACTCCTGCGCGATACCCATCGCCGCGACGAAGCGCGCGCGATCCTCGTTCAAATCTACAACTGGTTTACCGAAGGCTTCGACACCCCCGACCTCAAAGACGCCAAAGCCCTGCTCGATGAACTGAACGCGTAGCGGGTCCCGACCCGATCTCGGTCCTCTGCGAACGGAAATCTCGACTGAAACTCGCCTTCATTCGCAGCCGAAGCCGTCCGGCTCCACGAGCAAAGGGCCAAGTCGTCGGTTAGCGCGCGAGCATCTGGCACTTAATCGGCATGTGCTTGATACCGCCGACGAAGCTCGATCGCATTCGCGCAACCGGCCCGGTCTGCTCGACTCGTTCGAGCCGCTGCGCCAATTGACGGAACATAATCTGCAATTCGAGCCGCGCCAGATTTGCCCCCAGGCAATAGTGCTCGCCGATTCCAAAGGCGATGTGATGATTGGGTGACCGCCCAATCTTGAAGCGCGAGGGCTCCTCGAAAACGTCTTCGTCGCGATTCGCCGACGGATAGAACAGCGACAGCATGCTGCCTTCGGTGATCTTCTGACCGTTGAGCTCGGTGTCGGCGCTTGCCTGGCGCGCGAACTGGATCACCGGCGAGGTCCATCGCAGGATCTCTTCGACCGCGGAACCGGCCAGCGCCGGGTCTGCTCTCAACCGTTCCCACTGATCGCGATTATTGATCAGCGCGAATAGCCCGCCGCTTACCGCGTTTCGCGTCGTTTCGTTTCCCGCGATAATCAGCAAGGCAAAGAACGAGAGCATCTCGAAGGTAGGGATCGGTTCCGCGTTAACCAACCCGTTCGCCAGCGCACTGGCGACATCATCGCGCGGCTCTTTGCGGCGATCTTCCACCAGCTTGGTGAAATATTGGAAGAACTCGATCTGCGTCCGCTCGAGGCTCTCTTTGATCGTCTGGCCGCCGCCGTACTCCGGATCGGCCGGTCCGATCATCGCGTTGCTCAGGTCGGAACATCATGTCCCAATCCGAGCGCGGAATTCCGAACATATGGTTGATGACGGCCAAGGGAAGTTTCGCGGAAACCTCGGTGACGAAGTCGCATTCGCCGCGTCCGACCAACCCGTCGAGTACCTCCGCCGTGATTAGTTCGATATCTTCCGCGAGCTGCTTTATCGCGCGCGGGGTGAATCGACGATTGATGACCCCGCGATAGGCGCCATGCTCGGGCGGGTTCATGTTGAGGAGTTGCCGCAGGAACACTTCGTCCGCCTCCGGAGAACCCGGTTCATGCACCGTCATGAAGAGCGCCTGCCCACTGCGGAAGAGGTCGGGCTGACGCGAGACGTTCACGATGTCCTCGTGACGCGTGACTGCAAAGAACGAATCGACGTGCGGCCGCTCGTACCAAAAGACCGGCGCTTCGCGGCGCAACATCTTCCATTCTTCGTGCGGATAACCACGCTGAACGTAAAGATCCGGGTTCAGAATGTCGAGAGTGTCGAGATTGAGCGACTCCATGGCGAAAAATTATATCCTTTGGCTCGCCGCCGTGGCAGCGCCTCCCAAAAGGGTCCTTTGGCGGCCTTTTGGCCGCTCCCGCACCGGCCCGGAGCTTCGGAACGCTGATGCTCAAATCGGCCAGGCACCCGAAATGTCGCGTCTGAATGGGCCTCCGCCGACGCAGTACTAAAGCGTTTTGAACAGCGACTGGGGAAGCTGTGGAAACATAAGGAGTAATCAGATTTTACGGCTTGTTCGGTCCAAATAGGTTTAGCTAAGCGCTAACATTCTTCTTTGACTATCCTGCTCAACCCCATCTCCGGCTACCTCTTCGTGAAACTTGTGGATAATGCTCGAAGCCTCACTAGTTACCGATCGTGCGCTGATCAATCATACGCATGGAAGCTAGGAACGCGTGGCGAATAAGGGGTGGCAGCCTGATAATCCTGGTACCGGCCTGGTACTGGTCAATCCCGAAGCACCGAGGAGAAGCATCGCATACGGCACACACACCACGCAAAAAAGTATCGGTCGTTGCGATGCTTGGTTCGTGAAGTTCGAGGCTGCCTGAAGTAAGTCATCGATTGCTGGCGATGAGGCGCAAGAGGCTCCTTCGTTGACCGTCCCGGCGAAATCAAATGCCGTTACGGCTCGTTCGAGCAAAGCTTAACCGTGCCGACCTATTATCAGTATTTTGGTCTGGAAGGAGCGCCGTTTGATCGCGGCTCCGCGTCACTTACGCCCTTCGTAGGCTCACCACAGCGCGACGCGATTGCTCTCCTTGAAACTGGAATGGCTCACCCGGCGGGCGCCTTTACTCTCCTGGTAGGCGAGTCCGGTGTCGGCAAGACCACCCTGGTCAAGGAATTTCTGACGCGCCACCCGGAGCCGGCCAGCGAATGGGGCGACCGCGCCGTCATCATTGTCGACGAAGCCGAGGACCTCACCGACGCCAGCCTCGAGGATTTGTGGCGGCTGGCGAAATTCGAAGCCAAGGGTGAGAAACGCCTGCACTTTGTCCTGATTGCGCGTCCCGAACTGGTCGCCCGACTTCAATCCCCGCCCCTTCACGATATCGACCAATCCATCGGTATTCGCGCCACGATCATCCCCCTGCCGCAGAGCGAAGCCCCGAACTATGTGGATTTCTGGCTAAAACGTAACGGCGGCAGTGTCCAGAGGGTCTTTGATCGACGCGCGCTGCGTTGTCTCATCCAGGAAAGTGGCGGAATTCCACGACGTATCAATATTTTGTGCGACAGGGCGATGCGGGTCGCATACGACCGCCGGGGCGGTGTGGTCAGCATGGCCGATGCGCAAACCGCCGTGACCGTCTATCGCAACTTGCGTGGCTCACCGCATCCCGCCTTTGGTGGTGGCTTTTCCGGCAGGCCGTTCAGCTCGGCGCTTCGCAAATTCCTGGTTGCGGCCGGTGTAAGTGCGACGGCGGCCGCTGCGATGCTGCTCGTGGCGGAGCAATCAGGATGGAAAAACACGCCGATTCTCGCGCGTACGCTTGCTAAAGCAATCGCCCCAGCCGAGATCGGAGGCCATCGCGGATCCCCGGGCGCCCTTCACGACGCCAAGCTCGCCAATGAGCCTAACGCGACGGCGCTGACGGTCTCGTCCCGGGTCGAGCCGGCAACTTTGCACGGAGTCGCCGCTTCAATCCCCGATTCCGGCGACAGCATGGGTAACGAACCGGGGCAGCCGGTGTCCGGCTTCGGTCAGGATGACTTGATTGAGCAGTCGTCACTCCAAAATTCGGAAACCGGGGCGGCCGCAAACGCCGACACCGATTCCGACGAGGACGCGTCCGCTTCTGGAGACGGGTCTGAATCCGCGACGACGGCTGAACACCAAGCTAGAAGTAAGGACCGATATCTGAAGGCGAAGAAGCTGGAGAACGCGCAAGAAGCAGTGGTTACGAACAATAACCAGGGCTTGGCGAACGCGAACCACGTCCAATCGCAACTAAACAGGCCAGGCGACCCCAACAGCAACGCTCGTATTCAATCGTTGGACCCAAACTGGCGCGTCGTCTCACATTCCCATTGATAGCGGGACCGCCCTCGCCTATCTCAGAGCGACCGCCGGATCGCGCAGGCGCGGCAAGCTGAACCAGGTCTCGTCGCAGGCCTCCATCTCCTCGGCGTCCAGCGTTACTTCGGTTGCCGCAACTGACTGCTCCAACTGTTTCGCCGAGGTCGCCCCGACGATCGCCGAGGTAACGTCCGGCTGCGCGAGCACCCAAGCAACGGCGACGTGAACGAGCGATTTGTTGCGCTTGGAAAAGAACGACGCCAGCCGGTCGACTGCCTCGAACTGCGCATCCTGCCAGTAGCGTTTGTGATAAACCGATCGGCTGGGACCGGCGAGGAAGCCGAAGCGTTCCTCCCGGGCAGGATCCTGTCCGGCCTTGTATTTCCCCGTGAGAAAGCCGCCCGCCAGCGGATTGTAGGGAATCACGCCAACGCCATGCTTGCGGCACAACGGCAACAGTTCGTTCTCGATTTCGCGAAATAGGATGTTGTAACGCGGCTGGACGCAGTCGAATCGCTCCAACCCCAGCTTGTCACTGGTCCACAGGGCCGTGGCGAGCAACCATGCGCCGAAGTTCGAGCATCCGAGGTAGCGCACCTTGCCCTGATGCACGAGGTCATCGAGCGCCCGCATAGTCTCGTCGATCGGCGTATCCGAATCCGGCGCATGCATCTGATAGAGGTCGATATAGTCGGTCTGCAGCCGGCGCAGACTCTTTTCGACGGCGTCGAAGATATGTTTGCGCGAGAGTCCGCGCTCGTTGGGACGACGGCCCATCGGGGCCCAGCACTTGGTCGCCAGCACGATCTCCTCGCGACGTCCCTTCATCCATTTCCCGACGATCTCCTCGGTCCTCCCCACCGTCTCGAGCGTACCGCCCATCGGATAGGCATCGGCGGTGTCGAAGAAATCGATCCCCTGTTCGATGGCGGCATCCATGATCGAAAAGCTCGTGGGCTCGTCGCATTGTTGCCCGAAAGTCATGGTACCGAGGCAAATTTCTGAAACTTTGAGGCCCGTTCGCCCCATCCGTTTGGTTTTCATAGGTCCCTCTCAGCTTCGATGTAAAGTCGGCAAGCTTATCGTGCCGACGCGCGCGGGCTGGCGACGACGCCGTCGTCATGCAATCGGGCAATCTCTCTCGAGCTCATGCCCAGGACGTCGGCCAGAACCTCGTCGGTGTTTTCGCCAAGAGCCGGCGCGCGCCGAACCGGTGGTCGCGGCTCGGTCGAAAAATCCAACGGCGAACCGGGCATCAGGTAGCTACCGACACCTGGTTGTTCCACCTGCGCAAACATCGGATTGGAAGGAGAGCAGCGTGGATCTTCGTTCACCAGCTGGCGGAACGTCTGGTATGGACCCCACGACACGTTGGTGCCGGCGAAGGTTGTGCGAATCGCCGACAGCTCGCGAGAGGCGAACCACGGGCGCAGCAGCGCCGCGATTAAATCTCGCGCCTGGAAGCGTCCGCTCTCGGTTCCAAGCTCGTAGCCCGTCGCATGCTCGAGGTCGTGACAGGCCCGCTCGATACCGGTCGCCTCGACCAGCGCCTTCCATTGACGCTCGGTCAGCGCGACCACCATCACGCGGCGGCCGTCGCGAGTCTCGAAATCATGCCCAAACGCGCCGTATAGATAATTTCCGTCCTTATGCTGGTCTTGGCCACCAAGCTGCGCCTCGGCGATACGTCCGAGATTACCGACCATCGCAAACGCGACGTCCGAGAGCGAGAGGCGCACCAACTGGCCTTTCCCGGTCAGACGCCGATGGCGCTCGGCCGCGAGCATCCCGACGGTGGCGAGAGTGCCCAACGCAATATCCCAAGCCGGCAATACGCTGTTCAGCGGTTCCGCCAGGTTCCGCGGCCCGGTCGCCCAGGGAAATCCTGTCGCCGGATTCACGGTGTAGTCGACCTCACTGGTTCCGTCTGGATTGCCGGACAGGGCCACCATGACGAGGTCGTTGCGGCGTTTGGCGAGCATCTCGTAGTCGAGCCAGCCGCGCGCCGGGAAATTCGTCAGAAACAATCCACCCTGCTCGCCCGGCGCCGTAATCAACGCGGTCGCGAGTTCGCGGCCCGCCGGCGAACCAAGGTCGAGCTGAATCGAACGCTTGCCCTTATTGAGCCCCGCCCAGAAGAGGCTTTGCCCGTCCTTAGCCAATGGCCAACGCTCGTAGTCGAGTCCGCCGCCGATTTGGTCGAAGCGAATTACGTCGGCGCCAAGCTGCGCCAGGGTCATTCCGCCCAATGGCGCGGCGACGAACGCCGAGCCTTCGACCACACGCAAACCGGCCAGGATTCCGCTCATGCCATCACTCCCACGAAGCGCCAGTCGAGCACCTCTCGCGGCGCATCTTTACTGTCGGCCACCACGCGCGACCGCAAATGGACCAGCCCGCCGCCGTTGACCAGCCGATCGGCGCGCTCCAGTTCGATCGTACTGCGCAGGGTATCGCCCTCGCGCACCGGACCAAGATGATCGCAGCCGTGCCAGGCGACGATAGTCACCAGATTCAACGCGCGCGCGACCTGTGCCGCCGCTATACCAATCGTATGCCCGCCGTAAACCAGCCGGCCGGAATCGCTTACGCTGGCGTCGTGATGCGCCATCGCGATGTTAAGCGTCAGCCGTGCGAGTTCCGGCGCCGACGAGACCACATCGCCGCCCGCGACTTTCCAGGTCATCGCAGCCGGCAGGTCCGCGAAGTGCCGTCCATTTACCGTGGTGCGAAACGCCTCGAGGTTCCAGCCCTCGATCGGCGCGCGCAGCGCCTCGGCCGCAATATCCGACGGGATTTTTTCGAGATCGGCTTCGTGCTTGGTGACGCCGGCGGGATCGCGCAATGGCAGCATCGCGCAGCGCCAGAAGTCCAGAACCGGCCGGCCATTTTGATCGATAGTATTGATTCGCAACGCGGCCAGGCCGGTAGCGGCGCGGCCCGGTCGTGACCGATTCTGCTTGAGCGCCACAACTTCGGTGGTGGTGTGAAGAGTATCGCCAATCTGCGGGAAGCGGCGGAAGACGAATCCCCGATAAAACAAATTTGCGATCACTCGCTGAGTCAGCAAGGTCGATTGCCCGATGGCGACATCCGAGACCAATGCCGGATGCACCAACGAGGCCCCGAGCACGCGTCGACTCAACTCGATATCCATCGGCAAGCGCAACCGATCCCCGACTATCGCGCGATGCTGCGCCGCGAGTCCGTCCGTTAAAGTAAGGGATGGAGCATCTTCGACAATCTGGCCAACTTGCAGATCATCGAAGAACGGTCCGCCAACCTCCTGCGTCGCCGAATCCACGTTTGCCCTCCTCGACGCGGGGAACCAATCCGTCCTCGCAAATCCAGCCGTTCTCGTGATGTGGTATTCGGGATCATACACTGTCCCGGGCAGGACTCAATTCACGCGGATGCGAACGGGCATGGAGGCGGATCGCCCCTTGGCGCGATCACCGGGAACGCGACGAACGCGGCGCGGAAACTGGGCGCTGTGCGTCTCAGGTCGCGCGAATTCTCGATCGTTTGTCCATCAGCGCGAACGAAACGATATGTTTCGCGTTGCCGGTATGGAGAGTGGGTTCGCTCGACGCTGGTTTGCCGGCGGCAGCCAATCCGAACAGACTTCCGAGCGCTTGATCGAGGCTTCGATCCGATAACGGCTCGAGTTTGTCGAAACCATCCGCGGTGACGGCGTCGTCGGATATTCTCTCCGCGCGAGCACGATCCTCGACGCGGACGACCTTCCAGTTTTCCGGAACCGACGGCGCAGTCCCGTCCCACAATAGATAGTAGGCAGTCCCGTTGGTCGAGTGGAGTTCGACGCAACCGCCCTCCCCCGCCCTTGGATCTGACAGCGGCAATGGTGTCGCGGTTACGGTCTCACCTTCGAAGAAGAGAGTCAGCCGATCCAGGAGGAGGTTATCGACGCGAAGCAGGTCCGGCGTCACCAGTAGTCCCGAGCCTTTTTCGGCGCAGCGCAAGTAGTGTCGAATGAATCTACTCAGCTGGCCGACGGCCTGGGACCATGCGGACGCCCGGCGTTTCTCTCGTTCTTTTCTTCTGATGCTTTCCAGAAAGCTCATTATCAATTCTCCGAAAAGAACTTGAGTCAGGCTGCGACTTCGATGCGCAGCGTCTTAGTACACAAAGCAACCAAGTTGCCAGATTCGTTTTTATGCAATCGTCGATCCGGGTTCGTGACAGGGATAGGGTTGCGGCGATTTGGGGCAGGCCCGCCTACGGCGACGGCAACAGCCGGTAAAGGATGGATAGTCAACTTGCGGGTCGCCTCAGCACGACCGGATCGATCTTGCGCGGAATGACCCTGCCGTTACCCAGATCACCCAGCATCCGGCCGTTCTCGACGATCACCTTGCCGCGCAAAATTGTGGTGACGGGCCATCCCTGGGCGCGCCAGCCCTCCCATGGACTGTAGTCACTCACATGAAAATCGCTGCGTGAAAGCGTCCGATCGATGGTCGGATCGATAAAGCACAAGTCGGCATCGCTGCCCGGCGCGATTAGTCCCTTGCGCGGATATAGCCCGAGGATTCGCGCCGCGTTAGTCGAGGTGACATCGGCGAAACGTTGCAGCGACATGCGGCGTTTGACCACGCCCTCGGTATAGACAATCCCCATGCGGGCTTCGGCGCCAAGATTACCGCCGGTAACGTCGTCGATATTCTTGCCGCGCAGTTTTACATCGAGAGTAGTGGGAAACTCATCGGTCGCGGTGGTCGAAACTCCGTCCCCCACCAGCCCCTCCCATAGCGCTTCCTGATCTTCGGGAAATTTCAGCGAAGGATAGGTGTGATAACAGAACCCACGGGGCTTCTTGTAATCTTCCGCGCAAAAACAAGCATAGTGATGCAGGGTTTCGGCGTAGATCGGCAAATTGCGGCCGCGGGCTTCGACCACTGCCTCTACCCCTTCGCGCGCCGAGGTATGGACGAAATAGATCGCCGCGCCGGTTGCCTCGGCCATCTGGATAGTTCGCCGGAACGCCAGTTGTTCCGAAAGCTTGCTGTGCACCAGGTGAAGGTTGGTGCCGTCGAGGCGTCCCTCCTCACGAAATCGTTCGTAATTGAATTGCACCAGGTCGTCATCTTCGGCATGCACGACCATGATTCCGCCATGCTTCGCCGCTTGCTCCATGGCGAAGCCGATGCGACCGAAGTCGAGCTTGAAGGGCAAGCGCTTGGGATGCGGCGGCAGGACCTCGTTGGTAAAAATCTTGAAGCTGGGGAAGCCCTCCTGGATCGCCTCGGTCACCTGTTCGAAAGTCCGCAAGGGGAGCGCGCCGCCCAGCGCGATGTGGAAGCTATAGTCGATATAGGATTTGTTCTTCCAGCGTTCCAGCCGCCGACCGAGCGCCCGCTGTATGTCGGTCACCGGATGGACGAAGACGAAGTCGATATGCGTCGTCACCCCGCCAAACGCCATCCCGAGCGTGTCTTCCTCTGGTCCCAGGGTAAAGAGACGTCCCTCCGGGTGCATCCCGATGAGGCTTGAGAGATGGGCGTGCGGCTCGATTCCTCCGGGAACAATGATTTTGCCCGCGGCGTCGATCACCCTGCCGGCCTCGATCGACGGATCCTCGAGACCGACAGAGGCAATGCGTTCGCCCTGGATTCCGATAGACCACTTCCCGACGCCTTGGGGCGTTACGACCTCGCCCCCGCGGATCAGCAAGTCGAGCATGGTCCTCTCCTTCGACGGGATCTGATGATTTTGCGTTAACGACGCGCCGGCGTTATGCGCACGATGATATATGGCGCGGGCCGACTCTACTTTTTCGGACCGTACTCGCTGCTCTGCGAAACTTCAAGACACGCGCGCGGTGGTGAGGAGAGGACGGATTTTTTAAGCAGTTTTCGCGGCAGAAGATGACATGGACGGCGATGCCTCTTCCGAACATTCGCGCAGCAAACCGGTGTAGCTTATCGGAAATAGTGCATGGCGAAATCTTTCGTTGGCAACGAGCGCGCGATGCAGTTGCGGCAGGCGATAGAAGGGAACACTCGGATAGGAATGGTGCTCCATATGATAGAAGGCGTACTTCGGCGTTACTAACATCCGCTCGATGAGCCCGAGTTTATATTCCAGCGAGGTCGAATATGCGCTGGTGCGTTCGACCTTCGGATGCTCGGACATCGTGCGGATGCGGAATATGAACATGAGCCAGGTAAGAAAAGGAACAGCCCAGTACATCAGGAAGAGTTTGAAGACGCCGGCGTAGATGATGATTGCGGCGATGGCGAAGTAGAATCCGAACCGCGCCATCTTGTACCGCGTGGTTTCATCGTCGGTATTTTTATCGAGGGAATGAAATACTTTTACCAGGTAGACGAAGCCGAGACCGGTGAACTGCTTGAGCATAATCCAGTTCAAGCGCGAACGCGGCATCGGGAAGCGCCACTCGGGATCGTTGCGCTTGCGCCTGATATCAGGATCTTCGGCAGTATTGAGATGACGATGATGCGCCAGATGGTTCTTGCCGAACGCGCGCATCGAAACCAGGCATGGCCACGCGAGGAAAACCTCACCGACAATTTCGTTCAGCCGCTTATTTTTGAATAGTCGAAAGTGAACGGCTTCGTGCATCAGGATCAGCATCGCATGCTGACGCGAGCCGACGATCAGAACAGCGAGAACATAGGCGAGCGGGTTTCGCAGCTTTTGCGCAACCGCGATAGTCGCGAAGACCACGGCCCATTCGAATGCAACGTGAAGACCGCCTCGCAGCGGCGTCAACACCGATAGGCGGCGGACTTCATCGCGGTCGATTTCCCAGGGTCTGAAAGTCGTTTCGATCGGATCCCAGGACATCGCTCACCCCACCCCCAGCAGAATCTGCCTTGATTGGGTGTATTGTCTCATTTGGGCGCACGAGGAGCCATGAAATTTCGCCAAGAGCTGCCCAGGTAAGGGATCCGTCCTCACCGCCAACGGTTACACTAAGATTAATACCATAATTCGCGTAAACTTGAAAAAAAAATCATAAGATACGTCTGACGACGCCAGAACATAACTAGACTGTAAGGAAAAATAACCTGTAAGGCGTGGCGATGAATCGCCTACACTGAAGGGAAATTCTGTCGATCAGAAGGGCTGTTTCAGGAGGGCGGATCCGCCGTTTTGCGCCCGTTGATCGCATGGAGTTGCCCGCGACGCCCGGATCCCTTTTCGCGCGAGATCCTCTGCGGCGGCTGGCTCAATTTGGCCCGCAGCGGTGGCCGCCAACGGGTCGTAGTGCGGCGCCGGCCCGGGCTGGCGTCCCTGCCCAAACCATTCGACCAGTCCGACTACCAACGCGGCTGAGCCGCAAAAGCCCACAATCCACCATGCCGTATAGGGCATGCCCACAAGGTTGGAAGACAGGGCTCCGGCGGCGGCCCCCAGCATAAATGCCAGAACCCACCAGAACCCGACCAATTGCCGCCGTCCCTTGACGCTGGCCACTCGCGCCTCCACTTCGCGAAGGAAAAGCAACCCCCGCTATATGTTTCGCTTACACCATGCTCACTCGCGAACAAAGTGGTCCGTGAACGACGTAGACAAAAAGCCTGATTTTTCGAGAGGATTTGGAAGCAGGGCGTGACATAGTCGCCCGTTCCCCTTCAGCTCCCGGAGCACCCGGGAGCGTGAATCGCCCCCTGGGCGGGGGCCATGGGCCAGTTAGTCTTCGTCGACCGCCTGCCGAATCGCGTTCAGGATAAAGAGGAAATTGCGTGGGGCGGTTACCTTACCGAGCAGGCTTATCTGCGACAGCACCTTGAGCTCCGCCGAATTAATCCGATGCTGCGCGATCAGGGCCTTGTTGCCGGCAAAATCCTGCCATACCTTGCGCGCATCGTGGTTCGGCGATGTCGGTCGGTTAGCCACCGTCGCCACGAAGGAACTGGCCTCGGGATGAGCCAGAACGAAGAGAGGCTCGCGTTCCAGGTGCAGCACGTCGGCTATCCGACTGAGTAGCCCCAGCGACGGCCGGCGTCGATCACTCTCGAGATAGGTCACGTGGCTCGACTTGACGCCGAGTTGCCGCGATAGTTCCCGCTGCGTCATGCCGAGGGTCTCTCGCTTCTTTCGCAGCACCTCACCCAGAGTCGGATTTTTTTTCATAGGTCGAACTCAATGAGCAATGCCCACCGCAGTTTTGCGTAGTGGATCATTCCAGCCAAATAATGCAATCGTCGATCCGGAGGGATTCTCTCCATCAGATTAAAGCCGTAAATCTTTTTCAGATGCTTTTGTACCTCAGCCAAGGCCGCTTCGGGAAGGTTTTTCGCCCTAGCCACCAAACCCCAGTTCCATTCTGAGGCGAACGCCTTTCGCGCCATCGGTTCGGGATAAGCGGCGAGACTAACCATCGCGTCGGAAGCGAGCTCACCCGGCTCATTGAGGTGCGCCGCATAGTCAGCGTCGAAAAAGAAGTGCACTGGTTCGTCGGCCTGCGCCTCGAACAATTCGGAGCTGAAATGATGCGCGAGTTCATGACAAAAAGTCGCCGATACAGCCAGCGGGTGATGCGCTGTATTAACGTATATCAAAGGGCGCTTAAGAACGCCTTGATTTCGAGTGACGTAGAAGCCTCTCAAAGCTAGCCCTTCCGGTCCTTCGTAGGGCTCCGCTTTGAAGTGAAACTTCATATCCGATGCCATCTCAGAAAAGCGATCGATGGACATCATACCGGTGGTTTCGCGATTGAACTCGGGCAGGAGTTCATTGAAGGCATCTACCAACTGCCTCAACTGGTGGTAATCCATGTTGCGGCGCAGACTCGTTACATAGTCGTGCTTAACGAGTCGTCGTAGATCGGCTTCCGGTTTCTTCCACGCCTTGAGTTCGTGCGCACCCGCGGACTTGGCGTTACTAAGAATCCCGGTTATTAGTCCTTCGATCTCCGGCTTTTTGCTTTTTACTCGCTCAGCCATCGCACTCTTTCCAAACCCCATCCCCAATAAAAAAATATTTGACTTCCAGTCAATTTGCAACTAACCGTCTGTTAGCAAGGTTAGTTAGTTTTTCTTCGTCAATTTTGGCCTTAGCTTAGCAAATTGGAGGTAGAGAATCGGTTAGTAATGGAGGCGGAAATGAAAAGACGAGGCTCGCCAGTTCATTTCTCACTTTCTATGGAAAGGCCTCCGAGGATGTACGGCGTTCCGTTCGGAGGCGGAGCGGTACGGTGCGTAACGGCTCGAACACCATTGGAGGGGGAGATGGGTCGCGGCGGCTTGCGAGGGATGTCGATGGGAAGCGGTGGCCAAAGATGGACCGGAGCCCGAACTGTTTGTTTCCGCGGCGCGCGGGGGCGCAAGGACGGCGACAAACCGCGAGTGGACGAGCATCCACCCGCAGGAGGACATCGATGGAGCTGCGGCTGTTGTCTGCCGAGGCTGAGAAACGCGCGTTCGCGCGGAGTTTGGACCAAGCTAGAATGACCAGAGGAGCAGGTTTCGCCGAGACTCGGCGATCCCACGTCGGCGAAGCACATCTTGCCTTCGGCAGTCTCTATGCTCTGTTCGATGACCAGGGAGTGAACCCTGACGAGATGCTGGCCGGGTTTTCGATTCACGACCTGGCAACCTTCCCGCAGACCTACACGAAACCTGACCTGACCTCTTTTCCACCCGAATCGGTAATAGAATGTGGCGAACTGTGGGCGATCGCCGCGGGAGGCGCGCGTCTGGCGCGCCATGCCGGCTGGATTCTCGCAGGAATTCTTAAAGCCAAGGCGCTGTTGGTTTATCCCATCCTTAAGCCGTGGAATTTGAGCTACATGTATAAGGGTTTCGAGCGCGTCGGGGAGCCAATCGAATGGCCGTTCGCGCGAACGCTCGACGACGGTAAAATCTTTGTACAGGCGATGGTGCTCGAAGGCGCCGCTTTGATTCGAACCATCGAGGAGGCTGAGGCCGTGGGCTTCGAGGCTATCGATGGAGAGCGCCTGATCCGCTTCAACAGTCCATTTCCTATCTGCAGCAAATACGTGGAACGCCAGGCCCGGGAGGCTGCTCTCCGACGGGCTGACCGGAAGACAGCGGCCCGCGTAGCAGCCTAAAAGCGAGCCCAACTCTTAAAAATTAACAAAGGCGTCTGCTCGACTGCGGACGCGCTTCAATTCCGCCTATTTGGGGCTGGGTACGCCCAAAATGTGCGATTGCATTGTTATGCTCTATTGAGCATTCTTCGGCGAAAGCATCTTTATCTGCGTAACTACATCTGAGACCGATAGATACAATTAGGCTCCATTTCTAACCATATCAAGGAAGTTCAAAAGACATATGACATTGACTTACAGCATCTAGAGATGACTAAGCACCAATAAACCGCTTGCTCCAAGATCACAAGTAGACTAGAGTCTGCTAACTACAAGTTGAGTTGCGCGGAGACTCACCATGATCGCAAATCTAAAGTCGTTGAGCACGTCGCTTGGTGATACCGGCTTCGCCGGGATCACGACGACGAGTGGTTTTCGTTGGAACAGCTGCGTGTCGGCGCCGAGGACGTGGGTGGGATGCTGGTGAAGTCGGCCCATATGCGCAAGGTATTGAAGACAATTACGCGGCTGGGGCCGTACAAGGCCACGGTGCTGGTGCACGGCGAATCGGGCACCGGCAAGGAGTTGGTGGCGCGGGCGCTGCATACCCTGGGGCCGGTCCCCAAGGGGCCGTTCGTGACCTTCAACTGCTCCAACCTGGTCGAGTCGCTGGCCGAGGCGCAGCTATTCGGTCATGTGCGCGGCGCCTTCACCGACGCCCGCGAAGACGCGCTCGGATACTTCCGCTCGGCCAACGGCGGCACTCTCTTTCTGGACGAAATCGGCGAGTTGCCCCTGCGCCTGCAGCCCAAGCTGCTGCGCGCGGTCGAGACCCACGAGGTCCAGCCGGTGGGATCGGCGCAAAGCTACAAGGTCGATATCAGGCTGATCGCGGCGACCAACCGCGATTTGCGCGCGATGGTCAAGGCCGGGCAGTTTCGCGATGACCTCTACTATCGCCTGACCGCGACCACTATCGTGATCCCGCCGCTGCGCGAGCGTCGCGACGCGCTGGACGCCCTGGCGGCGCATTTCATCGAGCACTACAACCGGCTCTTCGGCAAACAGATAAACGCCATCTCACGCCGCGCCCTGGCCGCCTTGCGCGCCTATGAATGGCCCGGCAACGTTCGCGAATTCGCCCACGCTATCCAAAGCGCCGTTATGCTCACCGATAACGACCGGCTAAGCATCGCGGATCTCCCGACCCATCTGTGGGAGGGCGAGATCACGCCGGCGGAGGATTGGAGCGAAAAGGTCGAGGACGAGCACGAAAGCGAGGAGATGGACGGCGATCGGCAATTTTCGCTCGACGAAGTAATCAGCCGGGCGTCGAAGACCGCGCTGCTACGGGCATTGCGTGAAACCGGCGGCAACTGTCATCGGGCGGCTCAATTGCTCGGCGTGTCGCGTTACACGGTCTACCGGATGATCGCGCGCTATGGGCTGGGGTCGATCCGGTCGCGCCAATCGAATCTTGGTTCGATCACTGCCAAAGCCTGAAACGACTAAATTCCTGAGGTAATTGAGAGGCGCTGCGCGGTTAATCCACGCGGCGCCTTTTTTTGTCTGCCCTTGCCGTTTACTTTTCGCATTCGGCTGACCGACTGGCCTTTTCGCTTTCGACGAGGACGTATCAGCTGAAGACAAACTGTTGCCAGGGAAAGCTTGGTCCAACCGATCCGACGCTGAAGGTTGCTTTCGGCGAGCGATCGAAATCGCAACAAATCTCAACTTGAAATGGTGGGAATTGCGCGCGACGATGAGCCTCGCACGGCTGTTGCGCGACAGCGATTGCCGCGACGAGGCCCGTTCGATGCTCGCGAAAATCTATGGCTGGTTCACCGAGGGTTTCGATACGCTCGACCTCCTAGAGGCAAAGACTCTTCTCGATGAGCTCAATTCGCTATCCTGATCCAGCTTGCGGGCTCGCCTGCTCGCCGCAGGCGGCATCCGCGCTCAGCTCGCGCGATTCATCAGCTCGCGCGATTTGAGAGAAGCACAGGCGCACTCGACGAAACTTACTATCTGAGCGGTCATGTCCTGTTCGAAATGTAACTACGCGAATCCCGGCGATGCGCTGTTCTGCATGAAGTGCGGAACGCGCCTGGAACGTTCTTGCGCGTCGTGCGGGGTGACCAATCCGGGCGAGGCCAATTTTTGCCGGAAATGCGGCGCGGCTCTAGGGGCATCGCCGCGAATCAAGGAAGGCGTCAACGGAGATGTGCTGGCGAGCTCGCACGGTTCCGGGCGGGTGCGAGAAAACTTTGACGAACCCGAAGGCGAACGCAAGACGGTGACGGCGCTGTTCGCGGACATCAAGGGATCGACCGAGCTAATGCGCGATCTCGACCCCGAAGAAGCCCGCGCGATCATCGATCCCGCGCTCAAGATCATGGTGGAAGCCGTCAGCGTTACGACGGCTACGTGGTGCAATCGACCGGCGACGGTATCTTCGCACTGTTCGGCGCGCCGGTGGCCCACGAGGACCATCCGCAGCGGGCGCTCTATGCCGCCCTGCGAATGCATGAGGCGACTCGCGGGTATGGCGACCGGCTGCGCGCGGAAGGTATCGCTCCGCTACAGATCCGGGTGGGCGCGAATACCGGCGAAGTCGTGGTGCGAACCATCACGACCGGCGACGGCAAAAAGGAATACACCCCCATCGGCCATACGGCGAACCTGGCGGCGCGGTTGCAAGCGCTAGCCAACCCGGGAGCGACCACTATCGCGGGCGCCACCCGCGCGTTAGTCGAAGGATACTTCACGCTCAAGTCGCTGGGTGAATCGCGCGTCAAGGGAGTGAGCGAAGCGGTCGCGGTGTATGAAGTGACCGGACTGGGGCCGCTGCGGACACGGCTTCAGCGGGCGGTCGGCCAGGATTAACCAAATTTGTCGGCCGCGAGCGTGAGATGATCGCGCTGCGCGATGCGGCCGAACAGGCGCAACGGGGACGAGGGCAGATCGTCGCGGCGATCGCCGAGGCGGGTATCGGCAAATCGCGCCTCTTTTATGAACTCAAAACCATCGTGCAGTCGGGCTGGAAGGTGCTCGAGACCTTGTCGATTTCGCACGGCAAGGCCAGCCCCTACCTGCCGTTGATCGATTTGTTGCGCGACTATTTCGAAATTTCGGCGACGGACGACGAGCGCAGGCGACGGGAAAAGGTGGCGGGGAGAATCACGATTCTGGACCGGACGCTGGAGGATACCCTGCCCTTTCTATTCGCCCTACTCGGTATCGTCGAGGGGAGAGATCCGATCGCCGAGATGGACGGGCAGACCAAGAAGCAGCGGACGCTGGAGGCGATCAAGCGGATCCTGCAACGCGAGAGCCTCAACCAGCCGCTGTTGATCATCTTCGAGGACCTGCATTGGATCGACCGCGAGAGCGCGTCGCTGCTCAATCTGATCGCCGATTCGATCGCGACCGCCAATATCCTGTTGCTGGTGAACTATCGCCCTGAGTATTCGCATGAATGGAGCAGCAAGAGCTATTACACGCAACTGAGGCTCGACCCGCTGGCGTCGGAAAGTGCGAGCGAGATGCTCAACTCTTTGCTCGGCAGCGACTCGGAACTAGACGGCCTCAAACGCGCGATCATAGAAAAGACTGAAGGGAACCCGTTCTTTATCGAAGAGATCGTTCAGAATTTGATCGAGGAAGGAGCGCTCCATCGCAGCAGCGGTCCAACGAGATTCAGTCGTTCGTTGAGTTCGCTGCAGATTCCGACGACTGTACAAGCGGTGTTGACCTCTCGAATCGACCGCTTGCCGGCATATCAGAAGGAGATGTTGCAGACGCTCGCGGTGCTCGGCAAGAAGTTCAGCTTGAGTCACGTGAAGGCGGTGACGTCGCAGAACAGTCTCGAGACAACGCTAGCTGCGTTGCAGTTGGCGGAATTCATATATGAGCAGCCGGCGGTCGGCGACGTGGAATATACCTTCAAGCATGCGCTGACCCAGGAGGTCGCCTACAACTCGATTCTCAGTGAGCGCCGCAAGGCGCTGCACGAGCATGCAGGTAACGCGCTGGAGGTGCTCTTCGCCACCACTCTCGCCGATCATTACGGCGACCTGGCGCATCACTATCGCAGTAGCGGCAACACGGCGAAGGCAGTCCAGTATTTGCAAGCGGCGGCCCAGCAGGCGACGAACAGATCGGCATACGGGGAAGCGCTCGCGCTGGCGGATTCGGGACTCGCACTTTTGGAAAAGTTGACCGATAGCGAGGCGCGCGAGCGGCACGAGTTCGCGTTGCAGATGACTATTGGGCTGTGCTCGTTCGTTTCGGAAGGATGGGCGGCAAAACGGTCCGGAAACGCCTATCGGCGTGCGTTCGAGTTGGGGCAGCGAATCGGCGAAGAAACCCTCGCCGCCGACGCTCTACTTGGTTTGCAGCAAGTTTTATCTGGGACGCGGCGACCTGAGGAAAACCGGCGAATTGGATCAGGAGCTATTGGAATTCGCGCGCAAAAGTGGAAACGAAACGCTCTTGTATAACGCCACTTACCTGGCAGGACTCACGCTGTGTCATACGGGGCAGTTCGGCGCGGCGCGTGAGAAGCATGAACGGGTCGCCGCAAGCAGACCACAAAAGATTTCGGGCGGCCTGTTAGAGCATCCGTGGGTCTGTTGCATGGCCTATTTGTCGGCGGAACTGTGGCATCTGGGTTATCCCGACGCTGCGCTGGCCGCATCGGAAGAGGGATTACGGCGGGCTCGCGCGGAGAATCATCCGTTCAGCCTCGCGTTGTCGATGATGTTTGCGGCTATACTGCGAATATTGCGGCGCGAAGCCGATGTCGCCACGGTCTTGGCGGACGACTTGATAGCGATAGCCGGCGACCATAACCTCGGGTCATTTCGCGTATACGCCACCATGTTTCAGGGCCACGCGCTTTCGATGCGCGGGGACGCACGCAACGGAATCGAACTCATGCGTAAAGCGGGGAAAACTGGCAGTCGATGAGTGCGATGAGCGGTGCGCTTGCGGTGCCGTCGGCGACGCTCGCGGCCGCGCAGGCTAATGCCGCTTGGGGAAAACAGAAACGGCCATAGCGATGGTGGATACGGCGATCGAACAAATCCGATCAAACAGGGAGTTCTTGTCCGAGTCCGACGCTTATCGGATAAAAGGAGAAATGCTGACAGAACAGGAGTCGTTCGAGGCCGCCGAGCATTGGCTATCCAGGGCGCTCGAGGTCGCACGCACTCAGCAGGCGAAATCTCTCGAGCTGCGGGCGGCGATGAGCCTGGCCAGGCTGCGTATCAAGCAGGGCCGTCGCGACGAAGCGCGCGATCCACTCGGGGAAGTCTATGGCTGGTTCACCGAGGGTTTCGATACGGCGGACTTGAAGGACGCTAAGGCTCTTCTCGATGAACTTAACTCGTAATCCTGACGCAGCTCGCGGACTTGCCTGCTCGCTGCGCGCGGCAGCCGCGCTCCGCTAGCACGACCTCAAAGATGCCAGGGACTCTTCTCGATGAGCTGGCGTGCTAGAGGAAAAGATGACGGTCGACGCGATACTCAATCGCGATGCGGAAAATTAATGAACTAATGCGATTCGCGCCGGCTGGGTAGCGTATCGCGGGAGGATTTTATGCTGGAAAGACTATTTCACGTTAACATCTGCGTTAAGGATATGGAGCGGTCGATCCGCTTTTACCAGGAACTCGGCTTCACCAAGGTCAACGACTACACCCTCGACGATCCCAGCGTCGGCGACGCGCTCGGGGTAAAGGCAAAAAAGCTGCGCGGCGTCTTCATGCGCTTGGGCAATGACGCCAAAGCACCCGTGCTCGACCTGGTCCAATTCATCGACCCTCCGACGCAGGGGCAGCCGTACCCCACTCTCAACAACTGGGGCATTTGCCGGATCGCCTTTACGGTCGACGATATCGACAAGACCTACGAAGAATTGAAGGCCAAACGGATAGAATTTGTGGCGCCGCTAAAGAAGCTGAAGGGCCCGAATGGGGCGCAGATGGGTGTAGTGTGCTTTAAGGATCCTGACGGGACAATACTCGAGTTGCTGAGCGGGATGTAGACGGCGAGGAGGTCGTATCCGGAACATCCGGGCGCCGAAAACGTCCTGCACCGCTACACAGGGCAGAGCGAGTTGCGCGACGGGGTCAGCTTTCGCCTCAATAGGCGAGGATAGGCTGACTGACGCCGAGAGGCATCGAGCTTGCTCGCAAATTCGAAGGCGCCGTGATGGCGCTTTCGGATATGCGGTGCTCTATCGAAAGCAGGAAAGGAGATGGCGACAGTGTTCGCGGTAACGGCAGGACACCCTTACGAGTCCTGCTCATCGACGACTCGCCCGACAATCGTTTCCTGGTTCGAGGCCATCTCAGCCAGCTATCTTGCGAAGTCGACAAAGCGGAAAACGGCGAGATCGGCGTCAACAAATTTATTGGCGGCTCCTACGACCTTGTGCTGATAGACGTGCACATGCCGATTATGGATGGAATCGAAGCGACGCGAAGAATCCGGGAATGGGAAGAGCGTCGAGGGGCAAGACGAGTCTGCGTGATCGCGCTAACTGCGTCGGCATTTGATGATGAGATACTAGAGATGCGCGCGGCGGGAGCCGATCTCGAATTGCGCAAGCCGATCAATAAGATCGCGTTGGCGGAAGCGATCCAAGCCGCGATTGCGATGCGTTCAGAAGGGACGAGGACAACTCGCATCCCGTAAAAGTACCGACTTCTGACGGAGCCTCACAGAACGATAGGACGAATCAGGCGGTCGACACAATTTCGGACCGAGCCGGGCCTTCCAATGCGCGTAAATCCCTGCAAAGATCGCGATTCTTCAATTTCGCTCGGTGAGCCGTTAGCTCAGGCCGGTAGAGCATGTGACTTTTAATCACAGGGTCCTGGGTTCAAGTCCCAGACGGCTCACCAGTTTTCAAGCAGATAAAGAGCTTATCGTGCAGATTGTGCGGACGATTGGGGTCGATTGTGCGGATAGAAGCAGATGCGACAATCATAGTTTGATCATAGTTAGTGGCCTGAAAAGAGACTGACCCACATTCAGATTTTCTAGAGGTCGAGACAGACTCGCAGGTTAGGGGCGCCTTCCGAAGAGGCTGAGGGAGGCGCCCGCTTTGGGTGCGTAGCTAGCTCAGAATATGAAGTTCAAATCCTCTGGGAGCGGCCCGACAGTGAAATTCAGAGAGGCCGGGAGGCAGCTTTGGGATCTATAACCTGGGGACTTACGATTTTGGTTCCATCCGATGCGAAGAATGGGCAATCTCTTCACCAGCGTCAATGGCGATTTGGTAGGACAAGTCGTCGTCTGCAAAATCGATTAGAAAGATATGCGGATAGAGCCCGCTCGTGCCACCGCTGGCCAAACTATGGTCGATACTGTTCAAGGTATCTGTCCGGAAATAAGTAAGACGTGCGCTTAGGTCTCCCGCCCGGACAAGCGCCGACTCGAGAGGGTTGGCCCCCTCTTTATCGCCCTTTGCGAATTCCACGATGATCGATTTCGGCGGAACGCCATTCAAAGACTCTTTGCCTAGATGCTGTGAATCGGAGGTTCGGCTCGCCTGGTTGCTCGATCCACCTCGCGAAGATCGTTAAAGTTTTGGATAACTTCCGCGCACCCGGAGGTACTTGTGTTTATGACGAGGAGGCTGATTTCTTAAGGGTGTGTTGTCGATATATGTCCCATTCGGGCCATTGAGCAACGAAGGCGTTTGGGCGCCCCAGAACCGAACGTAATTAGGATTAAAGTAGGGGCTAAGTCGCAGCAGATCGATTTCTGGGCCCGTGTTTCGTCCGGTGACCAATAACCGCACGGGCGAGCTCGAGCCGCCCGCTCGACCCTAATTCGGTCTACCAGCAACATCGTCCAGAAAGTCGGCCTTGAAACTGGCCTATGCACAGACGCCATCGAGCTGCAGCGTGCATTCACTGCGCAACGCGGCGGCAACCAACGCTCTCTCACATGAAGCCGACATCGCCAAGGTTCAGGAGTGGCTCGGCCATGCGAATGTTTCGACGACGCGGCTCTACGACCGGCGCAAGACGCGGCCGGAAGATCATCCGACGTTTGGGTCAGGTATTAACGGGGCGCGTCCAGCTCTTACGATGCGGATAAGCGTTCAATGGGCAGAGCTCTACGGGGCTTTGTGAATAATGAACACAAGTTATCCCCTTTCGAGACTGCGAGGTGCGCCTTTGTAATATACAATCATTCAAGAAGGGAATTACGCTTTGCGTATAGGCCGTAATCAAGCTTGCCCTTGCGGAAGCGGCAAGAAATATAAGAGATGTTGTGGCGATGCGCTGAACAACAGGTTCACGCTCGACAAAGTTTCCTTATTCTCGCCCTTTGCCCCCGAAGTTCTTGCAATGGTTGAAAGACGTAGAAGAGCTGCTGAGTTGGTCCGCGAGCAACAACAGGGCTTAGGTCGACCGATTGTGTCTGCGAAAGTGGGAGACCATCGAATCGTCGGAGTGGGCCATGCCATTTTCAGTTGCCCAAAATGGAAAACGGTGCCGGATTTTCTGGCAGATTACATCGCAGCTGTTCTGGGTCGCGAGTGGGGTAATGCTGAAATTGCGAAACACCTAGCTGAGCATCATCCAATCATGCAGTGGTATCAAGAATACTGCATGTTTCAGCAACAGGATGGGTAGGGAGAAGGCGAAGAGAGAGGCCAACGAGGTTAAGTCCAGTGTGATGACTGGAGTAATTTATTGTTATATGGGCCTCGCATATGGCCTGTTTCTTCTTAAAAATAACGTCGCCCTTCAGGATCGGCTGATTAAGCGGCTTGAACCGTGAGCAATTTCAGGGCGCATACTATGAGGTGATGATTGCAAACACACTGATTAGAGCCGGGCTTGAGCTAACGCTCGAAGACGAAGCAGACGATACAACAAAGACTGTGAATTCGCTGCTATTTCAAAAAAGACGGGCAAGAAATATTGGATTGAAGCCAAAATGCGTTCTGTTATCGGCATGTTGGGGAAAACTAAGTTTGATGGTACCCGGCAAACGCCGATCCCACGTGTAAGCTGACCGATCATGTTGGACAAGCTTTTGATAAGCCTGCCCAAGATGAGAGAATGATTTTTGTGGACGTGAACACCGATCCTTCACCACCGGGCGCAATACCACCATGGACGGTCAAAGCAGGTAAAAGGCTTGAAGCAAAAGAGAAAGCCTTAAGACATGATCAAAGCGCTTACGTCTCGTCACCAATATGCCATTTCATCGCGTTTTGAGGAGCAGCCAGACGGGCCACGCATTGATGGCGTTTGGTCTCGGCATTCCAGACTTCGGCAAAAACGGTCGTTTTAAAGTATCTGAGATATATCGCCGTAAGAAAAAGCATGCGGATGCCTTCAGCGTAATCGAAGCGTTTGGGAAGTATCCTCAGCTCCCGGTGACATTCGACGGCAGTTTGCCATCCAATGTCTCGGGCAAATCCTATGAGCGAATAATTATCGGTGAAACGTGTGCCGATTTCACAGGAATTGGTGAAAACGGCCTGATAGGGACGGTCACGACCGCGATGGTCAATGAAGCCGAAAAGGCCATATATCTCGCGGTGAGCACTCCGGAAAACAGAAACTATGTACTCACACAACCTATGTCAGACGAGGCGCTAACCGACTACAAGGCCCACCCTGAAGCTTTTTTTGGTGTTATTCAGCATGTCGGGCAAGAAAATCGAAGAACCGTACGAACTGTTCTTATTTTTTATAGAGAACTACAAGAACACGCCAAAAGACAGGCTATTGGAGCTTATGAAAGGTGCGCCTGATATGGCTATTCTGAGAAAATGAGCCGAGTTGGCGATTGAATATGCCGGAACGTTTAACAGCAACGACTGTTATGCAAGCTGGTCCTACCCATAGCGCCGCGCGGTGACCAGTGGCTTTGGCGATGCGCTGAAGCGTCGCCTCCTGTTTCAGCGACTCGCGGTACTGCTCGAATGTCGTCTCATCGGCTGACATCAATTTTTGGACCGTCGATCTGGGCCGCTTGCCAATATACTTGCGGCTTCCTAAACACTCTGCATAGCCAGTCTCAATTCTTTTCGTCCCCATCTTCTGGTCGATCTGCTCTTTTCCGATGTACTCGTAATAAAACCAGACTGCCTTTTTCGCATTCTCCAGTCTTGGGTAGAACCCTTTGCGGTCTCTATCCAAGTGGGCAATCCACCTGTCTCGATATGTGCGGAAGATTTGAACTTCCTCTTCAAACACAGCTTCATCTAATGCCAAGTGCTGCAAAACGTCGGCTTTGAACGCCTCTGGGTCTTTGAGGATCTGTTGCAGGGAGTTGTTGCTTCGTTTTTTCCCACCGAAGAGCTTGCACCATTCCAGGACGCACATATCGAGGGAATTGCCGTTTACCGTGATCCAGAAGTTGCCACTGTCTGGGTGAGCCTCCAAGAGGTGTTTAACGTCGTTCTCCCATCCAGCACGATAGTAAGCCATGTTCAGCCCAAAAGACCGACACAATCTCTGAACATTCGCGAGGGTCTCGCAGCACGTAACTCGAGAACTCGGGCATCGATTTCGATTGTTCCTTAGGGATGGAGCGCTCATTCCCGTCTGCTCGTCATCAGACTTATAAAGGACGTTATCATTCATTAATTTTATGGCTCGCCGGAGGAGCAATGCAGCCGAGATTGTTCCCAGATTGCCTTCGCCACTCACATAGGATGGCGCCACGCGACGATGCCGCTCTGAGCGTATTCATCAATGCGAAGCGGTGCGCGGATCACGCTCCAGGCGCTATGTTTGAAATGTCGTGGAGATTGTTCGTCCGTGCCAGATACGCGGCATTATGGATCATACTCGTCCTCGTACCGTCCTGGATACGGAACAATGGCGTTGAGTCCGTCGGGACCCGTGATCCCGACTTGGGTTAGTTGCTTGCTATAGGGTGTCAGCAGTTGATATAGAAAGTCGACTGCATCGTCGGCACTGTATCCATTTTCTTGGGCTTCTCCCAACCATCTGTCCCAAGCATGGTTCCAGCCTTCTTGATGAAGCAGCTGGTGAAGCTCTGGCGGCAGGAGGACCGTATATTGATGGACATCAATGCCTAAGTCATCGAATTCATCTTCGAACTGTTGCGGGAACAGATGGTGATACTGCCATCCTAGGTCGGCCAGGTCCCGAGGCGTGGGCCTCCATGGTTTAAGCGTCGTGGCATTACCTGCAACCAGAGCTCCCATGGTAAAAACCGCTGGATCGAGGGCTGCTCGTCGCCCACGATACCAAGGGCTTCTTCAAAGAGTCCGGTAGCCGGAGGAGGCTCGGAAACCGGTAATCCGGGCCCGCCAGCAACCGGGCGCCAGGCAACGTGTCTGGCTCAATGAAGGGATAGCAAACCGTCGGCGGACCGAACCAGCGGCTCGACCGGGTAATCCTGGCGCCGACGGGAAGCGGCCCGGTATGAGCAACTCGGGACCGAACATTCCGCCGCCCAGCATGCCCCTTGTGGTGGTTCCAAAATTCGACCCACTGGACGGGGGTACACCGGGAGAGCTGCGCTCGGCCACCATTGAATCTGGTGGATCCTTGACTCAGCGCACCATTGAAAAATCGGTTGCTGTCTCTGGCGGTGGCGCCTGTTGAAAGAACGTTGAGCCTGAACCCGTTCCGTTTGGAGACGGCGGAGTGCTTCTGGAGAAAAACCTGGCCACGTGTCGATCGACGGCGGGGGCGGTTACGATTGACGAAGCGGGGGGGTAAATCACTTTGGGCGAGAGCGTCGGCTTGGGCTGACGTGGATGTCGGAATCGCTCGCTACTGACGAATACCCGCCTCCCGCAGTCGCTGTAGGAGCCGTGTTTGGAATGCCTGGACCATATTGCTTCACCGCGTCCTGTGGGGGAGGACCATAAGCTAATGGTGGCGGGCCAACGAAGGGGGCTATCTTCCAAGTGCCGTCAGGATTCTGACTCGCTTCGTAATAAGAACCATTGTCCGATTTGAAAACTCCCGGGCTGTATTGGTCCTGCAGTGGCGATGGGTCTCCGGCATTAGTCGGCAGCTCGGAGTTGGCGGTGGCTGAGTAACGGCGAGAGAATTTGCCGGGCTTGGAGAGCTATTGCTAACAGCCGTCACACCCAATCCTGTTTGGTCGGCGGGAGCTGTATTGTTCAAGGCAAGGCTCTGGGACGGATCGAAAGAACTCGACGGTTCAAAACGACTCAACGGTTTGAAAGGATTGTTGGGATCGGAATCGTCGGGTGCCGCAGTCGTTTTCGTGAAAGGATCGGCACCTCCATCGCCCACAGTGCTGTTCGTGAAGGGATCGGCACCACCACCCTCATTAGTGAAGGGATTGTTGGTCGAGGGCAGACCGGAAAGCTCTCCAACTGCCGAGAGGCTGGAAGTCGCGTTGCCGGTGAAGTTAGTAAGACTTTCGTCGATATCAGCTTCGGAAAAGCCGGAAAAGACTTCTTCGACAATTTCGGCCAGCCCTTCGCCCAGAGAAGGAAACCACCCTGGTTGAAACCGTCAAAGGCACTTCCCCAATCCCCATCATCACTCATCTGAGTTCTCCAGCTATCCTTTATCCTATGGTGACTGTCGTGTCGTCGTAGTCGAAGCGATAACCAAGTGGCAAGATCGGGACGAATTGGTCAGGTGGGCTGGACGGGCTGTTGTTGCTGCAATAGAGCGGTTGCCTGCCATTGGTCCTCGCCGGTGTGGCACCGCGCTGCCACTACGACGCCGGTAATAGTGGGAGGCATGCCACCCGTAGATGTAGGGGTACTCGATGATACGCCAAAAAGTGCCGTCGTGACCGTGACGGGTTGACCGATCGAGATCAGGCCCCGAAAAAGCAAGGTCGCTTCAGCAAGACCGCAGTATTGTTTTCAATACGGATTACAGGTTCGCCCGCCCTGACTGCCTCTCCGGGGTTCTTGTAGACGCCCGTTATAGTGCCTGGAATAGGCGACATCAGGATGGTGTTCAGATAGGCGATTTGCAGCCGATAAACATCGGCATCGATAGAATTCAATTCGTTGTCGAATACCGCATTTAGATATGGCAAATTCTGAACGGACATAAACGCAGCAAACTGCTGATCGACTAGACTGATCTGTCACGCTCATATCGGGCCTTGGCCTCAAAGACGGATGCCTGAATACGCCATTACTAGTTGTGACGACCTGGTCTTGGTGCGCTACGCTTGCGTTTGAGTTGTCTCATAGGTGGCAGATTTCTGATAACTCGTAGCATTTTCTGTGTCTTTAAGCTTGATGGGGCTCAGGTCTTTCCATTCTCATCTAAATCCCAATTGCCGGCACTGAAAGCAGGCTTAAATTGGTATGGATCGGGCAGAGGCAACTGGTCGCTATTTGACGAAGGCCCAAGTGGCCATGAGCCTAGCAAATCCTTCAGGGGCCGGGGGTGTGGCAGGAGCCCGGAGAACTGTATAGCCACGCTCTCAGCTGTTGAGCTTATGGCAGCTTCATCTGTACTGCTGCTCGTAGCCTCATATCCATAACCTGCGACGTTGGATGATAATTTGCTGAGCGGTGCTGTCGGCAATACCTGCCGCTCCGGCCTGCTGCCCAGCGTTGGTATAGGCATTAAAGAGCGCGGTCCACATACTTTCGTTTGTGGCGTCGAGGGCTTCCCGATCTTGCAGACTTCGAGTCAGTTATTGCGGGCTGGAAGAACCAAAGTCTGGCGGATTGAAATAATTTTGGTACATCTTCGCAATGATGCCCTTCTTGTTGGCGTCTTTTTTGCAAAGTAAGCGTTCTGGCGCAGGTTAATCGCCTTGTGCAACGCGGCCTTACGAGGCTCTGCCCGAAGCGTGGCCAATGTAAATGGTGCCGCGTCGGCCTGGATATCTTGGAAGATCATAAAGTAACGGGAAGAGTCACCGCCCGACAGCGTTTTTCCGGAAGTTGTCGCTCCTCCGACCGTCGTAGAAAATGACAATGAGTTGCCTTCCGTTCCGCTAATCGCCGCAATCAGAGTGAGCACAGTTGAACTCGCACTAAACAAAAAGTTTTTAGTATTTGTGTCAGTGAGATTGCTGAACGCCGACACTGCGCCCGTCAGAGTAATAGCCAGAGTCGCGCCAATCAGATCTCATTGCCCGATGGGGAAGAGCTAACGAACGTCCAGATGGTTCCTTCGAGAACGATCGTTGTGCCGGATGCGGATCATTTGAAGTTGATGCTCCCGGTCGCAGCCGGCGTAGGCATCGCGGCGAGTACTCCATTAAACAGATCCAAGTCAAAGGCAGGCACATTAACAGCAGCCCAATCGTGTTCTGGGTCTGATTGAGGCTAAGGTTCAAATGGCCAGGATTCCATCTGTTTCGAAGCAAAGGTGCGACACGCCGAAGGGCCTGACGCGCATGGAAATGACTTTCGCTGGGGCTGGAGACACAGTTTTTTCCCTTTCGCTACTGTTCGATTTTAGGTCTCGCCTCTGATGATGCAGGCGACAACGGATTCAAATCCGGGATCGCAGGTGGCATAAACAGCCGATATGCCCTGCACTTCAATTGTGGTTAAATTACCTGCTTATTCCAGGATTCCTAATTTCGTTTGCGTGCTAGCAGCGGGGTTTAGCGTATGGGGGTCAGCCCGGCCAGTGTGCCGACCAATGTGCCAAAAGTCGTCCGGGTCGCCGAAGGGGTCGTTGCGAATGTGCAATAAGAGCGGTTTGGTGAGCGGTATTGGAGTGGCGATATTTCCAGAGCCCCACGGAAGCCGTTGTCGGCCATGGCCACCGAGTAATGGTATTCGTGGGATCAGAAGGATCATTTGCAGGTCCCGAACTCTGACCTCATAACTCGGTCGGCTCCATTCGTCGAACATGGCCGTTAACGGCGAGGTAGAAGATGACGAGCGCATGCGCTGCCTCCAAGCGAGATTTTGTTTTGATCTTAAAGACTTGTCACAACTCGCAATGTTTTAGCATTCACCTCAATCTCGACCGAATCGCGGCCGTTAACCTAAGGCATACCCGGATTCTTTAGATTTTTTACAGCGAGTTTTCAACTGTTTGCGCGAACGCGAGAATAGTCCTATTGCCGTATTCAATTGGATGGGCAGACCGCCTAGCGCGTGGCATAGGGTAGCTGCCGGCGGTCATCGCCCTTTTGCCGACGATCGCGGCCACTCAGAAGGGCGTCGCGGATCTGGTCAAAGCTCAGCCCGGCGGCGGCCGCCATGGTGGCCCACGCTAAGAGATCGGCGCGATGCAGGTAGCCCGCCATAGCGTGAATAGCGATGGAATTCCGCGATGGACCGCAGTTCGCTCGCGCCGTCTCGTAATTCGG
>CAWDQC010000004.1:0-57591 GCA_963804355.1 uncultured Pseudomonadota bacterium
CCAACTGAGCCTCGGGCACCGGGTTCTCAACGCCGAGAATTGCGGGAATAATCGGTGCCGAAGAGAACAGCTGAGTGTTTTTGGCAACGTCGGCCACATTGCCGAGAGCAATAACGGCTCACGCCTCAGAGATTCCACCCAATACACCGCAGGAGGAGCCTGATTGCCATTCGGGCATGATCGGGGTATGGATTCTGTTTGACCTCGTTTGCGAGTGGATTGAAATCCATAGTTGCTCTCCCCTATCCAGCACCTGTTTTCGTTGAGGCCATCGGAGTTTCCGACAATCGGCAGGCAACACTATTGCTGCTAACCTGGCGGAGCAAGGCCCTCAATCGGCGAGAATGACCGTAGAGGCACGGCACCACGCCAAAGTATCGCGCAATGGCGAGGATGGTGCGGGTATGGCGATGCGGCCTCGGCCGGTAACCGTCCCGTGCAACGTGAAGATAAAGGATGGGACGGACCTAGGGTATCGCCGGCTGAGACTTTTTCCGCCCGCTCGGCGCGTTCAACCCGGTCGGGACGTTCGCTGCGCTCGGCCCTCTCAGGAGTACGCGCGGTCGGGGGCTACCCACCGGAATCTGCAGTTTGCTGGTGGTCAGCACCTCGATAAACTTCCGCACCGCGGGAGAAGCTCGCGTCCGCGCTTATAGATGATGGCGAGCGGTCGATGAATGGACCTTCAGTAAATTCGAGTATCTTCAGCGAGCCGCGGCGCGGTTTCGATTCGACGGTCGAACGCGGCACGATCGCAATACCCTGGCCAATTTCGACAGCGCGCTTAATAGTCTCGATATTGTCGAATTCCATCGTGTAATGCGGTTTGACCCGTACTCGCGCAAGATGCGGTCGGATGCTTTCCGCGTAGCGATGTCGCGTTCGTAACCAACAAAGCGCTGTCCGATAGTTGGCCCACACTTACTTTGTTGAGCTTGTGCCAGAGCATCCTCGGGCGGCACCACTAGCACGAGTTCATCATGGCGAAAGGCAGATCGTCGACAATTTGGCCGCGCTTGGCCGGATAGGCGACCACGCCCAAATCAATTTGCCTTCGACCAGGTCTTCATAGATATTTGTTCGAGCGCAGATATTTCAGATGGACGTTGACCTGCGGAAAGGCGCGCAGGAATTCAGTCAGGTAAGGCGGTAACTCGTGCAGTCCGACGCTGTAGACCGTTCCCACCCGAATCGAACCAGCCACGACGGATCCGATTCGCGCAATCGGTTCTCTAGCTCGATGAAACGGCCGAACGATCTCCTTGCTGGAATATAGAGATCTGGCCTGCAGGCAGTGGGTTTGACACCCGCACGAGCCCGCTCTAACAATCGGCATTCGTAATTATCTTCCAGGCTTCGGACTTGCTGGCTAACTGCCGATTGAGTCACGAAATTTTGCGAGGCAGCATAAGAAACGCTGCCGCTTTCGATAATGTCGCAGAAGACCTTTAACGTTTCAATGTGCATAACGCTTACTTCAGATATAAGAGTATTTGATGGCCACTGATGAGGCAACGGGGTCGAAAAAGTGGCAGCTTCGACGGCTCAATAAGCCGCAGCATAGTATCGAAAGTCATCCTCGCCGGTTGGTGATATCCCGGCTGATGATAACTCCTATTAAAATGGCCTTATTAGGAGATGTACGATGGCTGAAATGTTCAAAGACCTGGATTTCTACCAGCTGGATGAACTGCTCGGCCCCGAAGAGAAGATGACTCGTGACGCGGTCACGGCAGTTCGTCCAGCGCGAATCCTGCCGGAAGTCGAAAGCGCATTTCGCCGACGAACCTTCCCGATCGAGCTTGTGTCGCGGATGGCCGAACTGGGTATCTTCGGCGCCAACCTCAAGGGCTACGGATGCGCCGGGATGAACAACATCGCCTACGGCCTGATCATGCAGGAGCTCGAGGCGGGCGATTCGGACTGCGGTCGTTCGCCTCGGTCCAGAGCGCGCTGGCGATGTACGCGATCTATTCGTGGGGCTCCGAAGAGCAGAAGAACGATACCTCCCCGAGATGGCCAAGGCAAGCTATCGGATGCTTCGGCCTCACCGAACCCGACCACGGTCTGACCCGGGCGGAATGGAGACCGGGCGCGCAAGGATGGCCGTGGATGGGTCTTGAACGGCACCAAGCGCTGGATCACCAATGGCTCCAGTCGCGAATCTCGCGATAGTGTGGGCCAAGGTCGACGAAGGAATCACCGGCTTTATCGTCGAGAAAGGGCACGCCCGGATTCAGCACGCGTGATATCCATGGCAAGTTCTCGATGCGCGCGTCGATCACTTCCGAAATGATGTTCGAAGACGTCCGGCTGGATGCCGCGAGCCATCTGCCGAATGCGCGCGGACTCAGGGCGCCTCTCGCATGTCTGACACAGGCGCGCTACGGGATCGCGTGGGGCGCGATCGGCGCGGCGCGAACCTGTTACCAGTGTGCGCTCGATTACGTGAAGTCGCGCAAGCAGTTCTCGCGCCATATTGGCGGGCTATCAGATGGTCCAGCGGAAGCTGGTCGATATGCTGACCGAAATAACCAAGGCGCAAATGGTCTGTCTGCGGCTCGGCCAAATGAAAGATGCCGGAACGATCGCCCGAGCACGTCTCGTTCGCGAAGCGGAACAACGTCAACGCCGCGCTCGAAATCGCACGGATCGCGCGAGACATGTTGGGCGCCAACGGTATCGTCAACGAGTATCCGGTCATTCGCCACATGCTCAACCTCGAGACGGTTAACACCTACGAGGGCACCTACGACGTCCAGACGCTGATTCTCGGACGTGAAATCACAGGTGAAAGCGCGTTCGACTGATTCGTCACGGGAGAAATAACGCGCCCCGCTTTGCGACGAGTTTTCGAACGGCTTCGCGCGAACAGAGGTCGCCGGACCCCATCTTCAGCGCATGATCAAGTTTAGACCCGATGCTTCGCTATAACGCGGGATATCGTCGTACTCTTTGGGCGCCTGTTCGTTGACGTAAAAGGGCGTCCCATCGCGGGATCGGAACTATACGTCGCATGGTTGTTTTGGACGTCCCACAAGATCTGCGCGAAGGAACCGGTCGAATCGACCAGACCAATTCCCGGAACGTTGAGCGAATGGGTAATTATCGCCTCATATTTCCAGATCTTCATGTTGTTGTCGTACAACTCTTCCCATAACGGCCCATAGTAATGCGCGTCGACGTACATCACGCGCTTGCCATAGCAGTAACCGCCCGCCTGCGAAGGAACCTTGGACATGCTGATCTCGTCGACGTCGCGCACCTGCCATTTACCCCATGACGGCGTCGGCCATCCGAGCGGCATGTCGTAGCCCTCGGGGAACCGGCCGGTCGGGAGATTCACATTCATCAGGACCAGCATCTTGCGACGGCCGACATAGTCGACCTTCATTTGGGTGATGTTGGTGTCGAGACCGAAATGGTAGTCCTCGGGAGTTGCGTCGAGGCCTTGGGTGGGTGCGCATCGCGCCGCCGTCGAGACCGGTTGATAACGGCGCAATGACGGGATGAAGATGTAGAGGTCTTCGGGCTTGGTCGGAATTGGCGTAGTCAACGCTCAGAGTCGTAGTGTACTTCTCCTGCTCCGGCTCGACCTCCATGAACCATTCGGTGAAATATCTGTCGGTAGCCTGGGGACCGGCGGGTCCGGACTCGCGTCGGTGTTGTAGGCAAACTGGCGGGTGACGTAGGTGTAGCCGAAACAATTGTTGCCGCCCATCGAGTTTACGCCGCAGCCATAGCCGTAACTATCGACCATGAGACGCGGCAGGTAACGGAACCAGACGTTGGCGAGCACCTTCCAGCCCTTGTGTGGCTCTTGCGGATTGAGGAACGGAATACCGCCGCGATAGTTGCTGAGGCTCAGGCCGCCGTCGGGAAGCTCGACGACTTTGACCTGGCTGCCATATTTTTCGGTGGCGGCGAGGTAATTACGCGGTAGTGGATTTATTACCGTCGGGCCGACTTCCATCGAAACGTCGGAAGGCATCTTCCAGAAATATTTTCCCTGGAACAGGGCGACCATCCCGTCGGGCATGAACTTCTGGTAGTTCTGCCAGTTATCCATGGTGATCTTGGTGCCGGGTGGGATGGTATCGGCGGAAAGCGCGCCATCGGACTTCGCGGCACTCTCAGGTTGCGTGGTTGAAGCCGCGGGAGAAGCGGCTGGAGCGCCGGCGGCCGGCGCGTTGGTTCCCTGAGCCAGAGCCGAAAGCGGAGCGAGAATAATCGTTGCAAGCAGAATCGCTACGTAAATCACGTCTTTGTCTTCACCCATCGCGGTAACAGAACAACGGCTCTGCGTAGCACGCTGTCCCGTCACTTTCAACGCAAAGTGGGCTTATACAAAATGACGTTCCGGCTCGTTCGCAGCGATGGGCTTAGAGAATTACAGCCGCGCGCGGAGCTTCGATTCAAACCGAGCGGAGTTGCACCACGAGGCTTCGCGCGAGAGCGCAGCGGAAATTTCGACACGATCGAATTGGGCAAGTGGCTCAGCGCAAAGTACGAAATCGAACCGACACATAACGCGAGCAGCCCGAATCTTATTTTGCTCGCCGCCGACATCGAAACTCCGAGTCCCGTTCCCAGTGCGATATACATCGCGACGCACGCCGGACATTTCGGCAGAATCGCGATGATCGCACTGGGGAGCAGCCACCCGGCGATCTCACGGTATCGCCGGGTGGGAATCGAAGCGCCCGCGTGCGCAGTCTGATTGGCGTCGCCCGCGGGAGTTTTACAAGGACAGCTACTCACGAACGTTGCTCGTACTTGTCGTGACGCCGGACCCAATCCGTCAGGTTGTAGTTGGGTCCATTCTCGTTGCGGCCCTTGGGGGTCAGATCGAGAAACATGTAGGCGCCAAGGCCGCGCTCGTCACCGCGGGCATACGACGAATACGTATGGTAGATGGCGCCGCTGTCGTCCTTGACGAAGACACTGGTGCCGTGGAGATCCTCCATCGAAACGTCGCTCATCTCAAAGTTATAGAAGGCTTTGCCCTTGGCGACTTCTTCCTTGGTGAAGGAGACGTGAAAGTCGTAATTGAAGTCGCTGCCCTGCGATGAGACCCAGGGGAATTGCCAACCCATACGCTTTTTGTAGGCCTCGAGTTTGGCCAACGGCGCGCGCGACACCGCAACGAAAGTCAGGTCGTGATGGGCGAGGTGCAGGTTGGGACCGTCGACATGGTCGGAGAAGAACGAGCAACCGACGCATCCCTCGTTCCATTCGGGGCCGAACATAAAATGATAAACGAACAGCTGGCTGCGCCCGTCGAACAGATCGGACAGCGTCTTCTTTCCTTGCGGGGTGTCGAAGACATATTCCTTGTCGACCTTGACCCACGGCATTTTGCGGCGCTCGGCGCTCAACTGGTCGACTTCCTGGGTTACTTGTTTTTCGCGCTCGAGTAACTGCCTGCGCGCCGCCAGCCATTCGTCCCGCGATACGATTTTGGGTTGTTCCATCGTCGGTCTCCTTTTCCAGTCGTTAAAATTTGATTAAGCCGCCGCCAGATAGTCGGCGAGGCAGTCGAACGAGCTGTTCCATCCGCCATGATGCTCGTCGCGAGCGGTAACGGATTCGAACAGCGACTGATGCAAGGTCAACCGGGTTTTGCCGCCCTGATCCTCGAAGGTCACCGTCGCGACCGTCTCAGGCGACCTCGGATTGCCCTCGGCGTCGGTCCAGCATCCGGCGAAAACGATCCGCTCCGGTTCGACGATTTCGCGAAATACACCCTGCATATAATGGTCGTCACCGTCCGGCCCGCGCATTTGATAACGAAAACTTCCGCCGGGATGAGAGTCGAGCTTGCACGAGGGCAACGAGAAGCCGCGTGGTCCCCACCATCGGACCAGCTGATTGGGATCGGTCCAGGCTCTGAAGACCAGCGCCCGCGGAGCATCGAAGACCCGGGTAATGTGGAGAGTCAGATCTTCGGTTGTCGCCGATGTGCTACTTTCTATTGCCATTCTTCTTCTCCTTGTCTTGGATTTCGCGGAGCAGATCGTCCAAACGATCGAGGCTTTCCTCCCAGAAGCGACGATAGTACTCGAGCCAATCGACGGCCTCTTTGAGAGGAGCGGCCTTCAGGCGGCATGGACGCCATTGCGCGTCGCGCCCGCGAGCGATCAATCCGGCCCGCTCCATCACTTTAAGATGCTTGGAGATGGCGGGCAGGCTCATCGCAAAGGGCTCGGCCAACTCTTTGACCGAGGCCTCGCCGGAGGCGAGCCGGGCGAGGATCGCGCGGCGGGTCGGGTCGGCGAGGGCCGCGAAGGTCGAGTTCAATCGGTCAGACGGCGTCATAAACCTCCAGGTTAAATAACCTGATGGTTAAGTACATCGACGGGGCATTTTTGTCAAGGAGATAATTGGACGCTTTTGGCGAGACGATTTGCGGGGCGGAAGGTCGCCGGCATCGGCGGCGATCAGCGGGACTCGTCGTAACGAAGAGGATCGAGGTGGCTTGAGATGGCGGGCAGCGGCCAGTCAAAGAGCCGCCACCCGCCGATCGTCCCGCTTCTTTTGGCGATCCTCGAAGCAAGATCGAATGAAAAGCGGCGCCGGGAACGCCGCTTCCGGGATCAGAGCGAATTCAGGAAATTCACCACGTCGGTCTGCTGATCCGCCGTCAATGCGCCGAACGCCTGCGAGGCCGACTTGGCCTGCCCGTCATGCAAGGAGATGGCGGTCGGCAGGTCGCTCGCACGTCCATCGTGCAGATACTGCGACTTGGCGCGGATACCCCATAGCGGCACCGTGCGCATCATGGTCGGGCCCGCGGCGCCCGAGGTGATCCCGTCGCCAAGCGATCCCATGTCATGCAGCAAAAAGTCCGAATAGGGATGAAACGTCTGGTTCGCGAGGGTCTGATTCATCGTCGCGCTCATCGGCGTGCCGCCTGTCGACGCGGGAATGAACGACGCCGGATTGCTCGAAGTAGTCAGAGTAGGAGTATGGCAGTTCGCGCAACCGATACTGGCGAACAGCGTCTGCCCGGTGCGCGCGGACGGGCTGAGTTCGAGGGTCGGCGGCGGAGCCAGCGCGCGCATAAAGTCAGTGAAACGGTCGATATCGGCGCGTCCGTCCGGATCGGTCGTGTCCTCGACGCCGGTATCCTGAAGCGGCATGCCGTACGCCTTCACATTGGCGGCGCATTGGCTCACTTCGGTTTGATTGTCGGGGTTGGTGATACCCATTTCGTTGAGGTAGGCGTCGCCGGAGAATGCGCGCAACAACGCGTGGTCGTCCTTCCATCCGAAGCGCCCGACGTGGGCAACTGAAGTGAAGTTTTCGGTAACCATTTTCACCACGCCCTGGACATCGCTGGGTTCGCTCTTGGCGAGGTCAACCAGAGTGTCATCAGAGACCGCCTCGATCAGTCCGTCACCAAAGGTCGGCAAAGCCGCGCGTCCGACCGCACAGTTGCCGCCGTTTTGAAAATCGGCGCTGCTGGTATCGCAGGTTGGAAGCTTGGTATTGAAGGTTGTCTTCGAAGCTTCTTCCTGCTGACACGCCGATAGCTGGCATCCCGGGGTGGTTATCTGACAACCGAGCGGTTCCGCTTCGATACCTTGCTGGAAAATCTTCGCCGTTCCCTGCGTTTGCGGCCCATTTCGCAGAAAATTATCGACGGCAAAGATATGCACCGGCCCGGCCTGAGTATTGTTGCGAACCCGTATTTCGTTGATGAATAGGCCGCCGCCACCGATAGCCGGCTGCGAATGGCATCCCGCACAGGAGACGCCGTTCATGACCGGACCTACCTGGGGAAGCGTTTCGATTTCCTTGAAGTTTATCTGACCCGTCGCGAATACGGTCAGGTCGGAGTTGTTGTCGGCCACTCCCGGCAGAGGTGCACCGAAACCGTTGAGATCGACCGGTTGCGAAGGTTGCGCCTGCCCGTGCACAGCCTTCTTATTGGCCGGACCCGCTATCGCCGTTTGTATCCAAATAGTCAGAATAACCGTAGTCAGTATTATGCGTTTCGTCTTCATCCTCGATCTGAACGAATGCGTCTCGGCGCCGCCTGCTCAGTTGGCAAGGGTCGAGGGCACACGTCAGCCTCCCCACTACTCGCAGTAGTAGCTATTGCCCGAACGCACGACTGCGATCGATCTAATCCGCCGGCTTATAGAACCGCTGGATCGAACGTTGGGTCGTGGACGTTCGTCGATATCGCCGTCAGTAATTCCCCCCGTAAATGATGGAAATTCGAAGGCGAGCCGAAGTCAGCGCCTCAGGGCGACCTGACCATTATGTAGGTATGAGGTCAGAGAGCCGGGGATCCCCGGCCTCCGAAGGTATGTACGTCGAGGAAGATGATAGACACCTGTCCGCTCGTCCGAGATCCGACAACCTGCAGATCACTGCGATCGCGGTGGTGCTGATGCTGATCGTGCATTTCGCACCTCCCTATGCAGTTTTTGGAGCGTTCCGCAGAACGTTCGGCGCGCATTCTCTACAGTCAGCCACGTAAACGCAAGAGGAAATACCCGCTGTCAGTAGATAAAAATTAACAAGATCGTTCTTCGAGACGACGAGTGCACCTAGCGTTGTCTCTGCTGCAATATGCAAGCGCGGTGGCCGTTTTTGGTTGGCGACGAACTTTTTTGCGTCCTACACATTGAGTAGAGCAACAACGTCACAATGTAAGCAGTCGTTTAGCGCGCATTGCTTCTGAGTAAGACTGGAGCGGGGTCTGCGAAGCGAAGTAAATTTCGCATCGCCCGTTAAATTGCAGAAGATCATCGAGGATGATCTCCGATGCGGGCGCATTCGAGTGTTTGGCACAAAGCTGCAATCGAGGTTTCGCAGCAAAGTGGCGCACTACGATTTCGCGGAGGATGAATTCACTACAAACCAGTTGGGAAACTGAACTGGAGGATCGCATTTTCACCAATGTGATCGATGCCCATCGGCGTGCACTTCTATGCTAGGTTCAGCCGTTCGTTTTAACGCGACAATCTGGAGAATTGCGATGGAGCTAAAAGGCAAAAATGCGATCGTTACGGGTGCGGCGCGGGGAATCGGTCGCGGTATCGCGCTCAAACTCGCTCAAGCCGGCGCCAATCTCGCCTTGGTAGATCTGGGCAATCCGGCGGATCAAGCGCTGACCTACAATCTCGCCGCGCAGACCGATCTGCTGCGAACCGTCGAAGAGGCGAAGGCGCTGGGCGTCAAGGCGGTGCCGATACTTGCCGACGTAACGCGCCCGGCGGATTGCGAGAAGATGGCGTCGGAAACGATGCGGCAACTCGGAAGTATAGATGTGCTGGTTAACAACGCCGGCATTATCGCGGTCGGCCTGGTCGCGGATTTCTCCGAAGAGCAATGGGATCGTGTCATGGCGGTGAATGCCAAGGGACCTTTCCTCTGCGCGAAGGCCTGCATCCCACACATGATGGGCAACAAGGAAGGTGCGATCGTCAATACCGCGTCAATCGCGGGAAAGACCGGTCGCGCGGGCGCGGCGGCCTACTGCGCCAGCAAGTTTGCGGTCGTGGCCTTCACCCAGGCGCTGGCGGAGGAACTGGGTCCGGCGAATATTCGCGTCAACGCGGTCTGTCCCGGATTTTTGCGCACGGCAATGTGGACCGACGTACTCAACAAGGTTCAAGGATTACTCGGGCGCGGCGAAGGCGACGGCGGCGGCGACAACCTGAGCTTTGTCGCAACCCATGGCACCTACCTGCGTCGCGAGCAGACCCCGGACGATATCGGAGACGCGGTGGTTTACCTCGCGCGCGCGGACAACATAACCGGCGAGACCATCAACGTCGCGGGCGGGGCCGAGGTCCATTAGTGCATCGGGCGTGAATGCGTAAAGAATCAGTGCTAGTTGCCGCAGCCCGGTAACTGCATTAGACAGAGACGAAGAGTTTTGCGCCCCGCAAATAATGCAGCGGAGGCCTACAACCGTCCTCGCGGAGAGACAGCAATGGTGAAGACAACGGGTTTCAGCCACGTGGCAGTCAGAATCTCGGACGTCGACAAGTCGCGGGAATTTTATGAGAAGGTCATCGGACTCAAGAAAATACCGCGGCCCGAGATCAAGATCCCCGGTGAATGGTACGGCATCGGAGACAACCAGCTTCATTTGATCGGCGGCAAATCGATGGCGCGCGATGGAATCGATCCGACCGGACCGCACATGGCGATTCAGGTGGAGAACCTCGAAGAGACCAAGAAGACGCTAAATGCCATGGGAATCCCGTTTCTGGACGCCGCGCCGATGATGGCGAAGATGCCGCCGGAAGTCGTGCGCCTGACGGGAACCCAGATCTGGGTCAAGGATCCGGACGGCAACGTAATCGAACTACAGCAACCGCCGAAATAGACGGACGGTTCGCTTCGATAGAACGCGGGAAATTTCATCGGCGCGACGCCGTTAGCGGGCCGCGTCCAGAGGCTTTTACGTATGGTCTTTTGGACAGGCACGGCCAGGTCGGCGCGTTCGACGCTTATTGATCCGAGGATAAGAAGGCGATGGGAGCACTGACTGACAAGTACTGCATCGTGGGCGTCGGCGAGACGCCGCATATGCGGCCCTCGAATCGAACGACGCTTTCGATGGCCTGCGAGGCGGTGAGCAAGGCGATCGCGGATGCGGGCCTTAAAATGTCGGATATCGACGCGATGACCAGCTACCAGGCGGGCGATTCGACGACCTCGGCGCACGTCGCGACTGCGTTGGGAATCCGCCTCAATTATTCGCTCGATATCCTCGGCGGCGGCTCCAGCACCGAGGCCCTGGTTGCCCATGCCATCGGGCTGATCGAGGCGGGATACTGCAAGACGATCGTCTGCTTCCGATCGATGAACGGGCGATCGGGACGTCGAATGGGAGGCCAGGTGCCGGGCGGTCCGATCCCGGTGGCGACGGCCGACGGCGACAATCAATTCAATATGGGCTGGGGATGGACGACGCCGGCGCAACGCTTCGGCATGTCCGCGATGCGCTACCTGCGCGATACTGGTTGCACCACCAAGGCGTTCGCGGAGATCGCGGTCGCGCATCGGCTGCATGCCAGCCTCAATCCTAAGGCGATTCATCGCGCGCCGATAACGATCGAGGACCATCAGCGATCGCGCTGGATCGTCAAACCATTTCGCCTGCTCGACTGTTGCCAGGAAACCGACGTTTCGGCGGCGATCGTAATCACCTCGCGCGAGCGCGCCTACGATTTGCGCCATCCCCCGGTCTTCATCATGGGCGGTTATGCGCGCACGATGACCGACAATCCGCAATGGAATTATTCACGGCCAGTGATTCACTATGTCGCCGGCAACTATGGATGGAAGCGGGCCTTCGGCATGGCGGGAATCAGCCACAGCGATGTGGATTTTGTCTCGTGCTACGACGCCTTCACCTTCACCACGCTGATCCAGCTCGAAGCCAACGGATTTTGCGGACAGGGCGAGGCCGGCGATTTCGTCAAGGGCGGTCGGCTCCAGATCGACCACGAACTGCCGAGCAATCTATCCGGCGGCCATCTCTCCGAAGGTTACACTCACGGCGTGCAGATGGTGATCGAGAACGTGCGCCAGTTACGGCATCGCGCGGACGACGGCTGCCCCGGCTGGGCGCAAGGTAAACATACGTACGATCGCAAAGCCGGATGCCGTCAGGTTAAAAACGCACGCATCTGCTGCGGCATGGCCTGGGGTTACGAAAACATGGCTAGCTGCCTCATCCTGCGCGGAATCGCCGCCTGACTCGTGCGAAAGGGAAACGAAGATGCCCGGACCGATTGACTATACGAAGCTAAGAATCGTTCCCGATTTCGACTCCCGCGAATGGTGGGAGGCAACGCGCCAACACAAGTACCTGGTTCGTCAGTGCAAGCAATGTGGTCATAAATGGTTTCCGCCAAATATTCCCGCGTGTAGCAAGTGCGCCTCGATGGAGATCGGATGGTTCGAGACGGCGGGAAAGGGCGTGCTCCACAGTTACGTAGTGGTCGTGCAGCCGATCGTCGGCGCATTCATCGGCGCGGTCCCGTATGTCGTCGGCGTTATCGAGTTGGACGATTGCAAAGAGGCGGACGGCACCGTTACTCGAATCGCGGGCGTGCTGACCAACGACGAACAAGACGTCGCGATTGGGCTGCCCTGCCAGGTCCTCTACGAAGAAACCGCCGACCCGAAGATCGTGATGCCGCGATGGCGGATCAGCGGGAGCGCATCCGACACCTGGAAGTTCGAGGAATAGCAAACATACGGCGAAAAGACAGCGCGCCTCCCGATGTTTATACTAGATGATGACGACCTTTGCGGTTTTGCGCCTGCGGGGATCGTCGAGGAGGCCGTATTGTGAAGCGCCTGCCGGATCTCGCCGTGAGTCTGCCAAATATCGCCGCCGGTCGGCGCATCCTGCAGAGTGTACTGCGGCGGCGCGACGTTCCTGAGCCGGTCGCCGCCTGGAGATCGGCTCCGGAAGCACAACTGGCGGGACTTTCCACCGAATATAAGGTCGCATACATCGAAGCGCTGTTGCCGCTGGTGCGTGACGGCCGCAAGGTCGAACGCCACAACCTGCGCCGCCTTTACCAACTCTTCGCCTTCATGCGGATGCCCGAGGGGGAGCGAATCGAGATTCTTTCCGGGCTCCATACGAAGTTGCGTTTAACGCCCGAAACCCTGCCCCATTTTGGCGAGCAGGAAGTTCGCCGCTCGTTGCTGACCGAGGCAATCGCGATGGGCAGCAAGTCGTCCTCGGCGGAGACAAAGGACTATATCGCGAGACTGGCGGAGCATCTCCAGGTCAAACCCGGAGAAACCGGCAAGTGGGTGCAGTTCTTTGAGAGGCTGACCGACGTGGAAAATCGAGTGGCCGCCTCACTCGGCAAGAAGGGCCATATCGTGCGCGTCGATGACCGCAAGCTCGAGATTTTCAAGAAGGCCGTCGCCGCCGTCGGAGTGCCGGGCGCGGTGCTCTTTCCGCTTGGAACTCTTGGTCTCTCGGTGGAAGGGATTACGTCCGGATTGGTCGCGCTTGGCGGCGGCTTCCTGCTGCCGGCCAGCGTTGCGATGGTTACCGGCCTGGGAGTCGCCGTAGCACTGGGAGTCACCAGCAAAAAGCTGCTGGATTTGGTGCTGCCAACGACGGACGCCGACCGCGCCTCGATTGACCTCGAACGGCTCAATGTCGACGCCGCGGAAATCTTAAAAACGCTGGATCAGGCGACCACGGGCGATCCCGAAAAAAGCAAGGTCGAAGAGGCGCGCGCGAAGATCAGCGAGATCATAAAAAGGATCGTGCCCTTATCCGACGCCGAACGCGCCCGAATCGAGGCGCAATTCAGGCATGCGAAGACGCTCGGCCAACGCTATCTGGAATATCTCGAGCACGATCGCGACGCGCTCGAGAGTCGCAATCACGTCGGCGCCCACGAGATCTCCGCGCTACTTCATCTCGACGAGCCGGCTATCCGGTAGGCGCCGGTAAGCACCGCGCCTTCGCAGATACGCATCACCGCCTCGCCCGTGCCCCGATAGTCCGCTCGGTCGGCGAGTCTTATACTCCCGCGAGCTTTTGCGCGTATGAGGTTACCGTCTTGAAATCATACTCGCGGTAGGCCTGGAGCTTTTCCGCCTCGAAACCACCTTCGGCATGCACCGCCAGCACTTCCTGGTACCCGCCGAAATCGGAGGCGGTTAGATCGGCCACCAGGTTGAGCAGGCGCAGCCGCTTCTCCGCGTCGAAACCCTTTGCCCCGCCGAGATACTTCTGCACGTACGCGCGCGTCGCCTCGCTGGTGAGATCCTCCGCGGCCGGCGCCGTCACCAGCAGACCGCCCGCAAGGTCCTGAACGATTTGCACCGCGTGATGATAATTGTGCGCGAAATGATACTTGGCGACGTTCGTGATCAACGTATTGGGCACGGCCATACCGTCCTCGAGTGTACAGGTCGCCGCCGCATGCTCGATTAGTCCGCGCACTGTCGTGTGATAGGCCGCGAGTTGCGTAAGCTTGTCGCGCACGTGAGCCGCGCGAACGACGCCGTTGGCTTCCGCGATCGCGTAGCCCGCACCCGTTAGCAATTCGAGCAGGGGCAGCTTATAGGAGACCGCGGTGAAGCGGTGGTAGCGGACGAAGGTGAGCGCGAGCAGTCCGGCGAAATCGATCTCGCCGTTAAGGAAGATGCGATCGTTCGGCACGAAAACGTCGTCGAACACGGTCAGCGTTTCCATCATCTTGTGCCGCGAGCTGATGGGATGCTCGAAAGGATCTTTTTTGCTACTCCCGTGTGGACTCGCCAGAAGCTTCACGCCGGGGGTATTTATCGGCAGCGCGAAAGCAATCGCGTAGGCCTTGTCTTCCGGGCGCATCGCACGCGTCGGCAGCACGATCACTTCGTTGGTATTGGTCGAAACGGAGGTATGGACCTTGGCGCCGCGCACCACCACGCCGTCGGGGCGTTCTTCGACCACGCGCACGTAATAGTCGGGATGATCCTGCGCCGTGGGTCCGAGCGAGCGGTCACCCTTGACGTCGGTTTGTGCGACCGCGATCGCGAGATCGTTGTCACGGCAGAAGCGATGATACTTTTGCACGCGCTCGCGATACTCGGGCTTGCCCGCGGCGGCCATGCGCTCGCCGATCAGATGCAGGGCGTAAAGCGCGTCGGTGCCGATCTCCTTGATCAGAACGACCAGCGTGGCGCCTTCGCGAGTCGAAGCGGCGATTAGGTCGCTGCGCTTGCGCAGATCTTCGCCGTTACGCGGCAGATGGAAATAGCGGCTGTACTCACCCGAACCTTCCCTGACTACTGCGAGTTCGCGATACTTCGCATCTTCGGCCATCCGGTAGTCGATGCAGGCATGTTCGACCGCGATCCCGATGACGGGATGCGTGGTTACGTCATTGACCTTTTCACCCCTGAAGAAAACGGCGCGGCCGTCACGCAACGACTGTTTGTACTGTTCCGGAGTCCTTAGTCCCATCGCGTCCTCGTCTCGTTTCGGGCGCGCATCCCATCAACCAGGAAGCGCACGTTTTGTAGTTTTCCGCGGATCGGTGCAGGGCATGGTATCTGCCCGGCGATAGACCGCCAACGACCCGGCAGGCCAATATAGAGGCCCGCAGCAGGCGCTGTCCAACCGTGCCGCCGCTGCTAACCTATCGCACGTTTCGGGAGGATCGCGATGGCTAATGAGGCTTCGAATCTGTTTGGGCTGGGCGGCCGGGTCGCCGTTATAACCGGCGGAAATCGCGGAATCGGCCGGGGCATAGCTCTCGCGCTGGCCAAAGCCGGCGCCGCGGTGGCGATCCTGGCGCGTGACGAGGAAAAAAATCGCGCGACCGAGGCGGATATACGCGCGCTTGGCGCTCCCGCGCTGGCGCTAAAGATCGACCTGGCCCGCCGCGCCGACCTCAAACCCGCGCTCGCGCAGATCGAAAGCACGCTCGGGCCAATCGACATCCTCGTCAACAATGCCGCGATGGCGATTCTCAAGGGTGTGCTCGATCAGACCGATGAGGAATGGGATCGCGTCATCAGATCAACCTCAACGCCTGCTTTTTGCTGGCGAAGTACGTGGCGGAGACGATGGTCAAACGCGGCCGCGGCGGCAAGATAATCAATGTCAGCAGTATTGGCGGTAACTTCGGCACGCCGATTTTCCCCTCCTATGCCGTGGCCAAGGGCGGCCTGCAACAGCTCACTCGATGTCTCGCGATCGAACTGGCGCCGCACAATATCCAGGTCAACTCCCTCCTTCCGGGTTGGTTCACGACCGACATGACCGAATGGATTCGCACCGAGCCGCTTTACGACGCCGTTCTCAAGGAAGTGGTGCAGCGAACTCCGCGAGGCCGCTTCGGCGAACCCCAGGAACTCGGCGGAGCGGCGGTGTTTCTCGCCTCGGCGGCGTCCGATCACATGACCGGAGCGGAGCTGGTCGTCGACGGCGGATTTTCTATTCGTTAGAGGCCTCGGCGAGCCGAAAAGAAATCGAGAGTTCTTCGCATGGCCACGATTTATCGCGCGGAGGTGGTCGGATCGCTGCTGCGTCCCCCCTATCTCAAGCAGGCGCGCTTCGACTTTGCCGCCGACCGCCTGTCAGTGTCGCAGTTCAAGAAGATCGAAGACCAGGCGGTGGGCGAAGCGATCGCGTTGCAGGAGAAGGCCGGTCTTGACGTCGCGACCGATGGCGAGATGCGCCGGTCGGATTTCGTCGCGCCATTGTCGGACTATATCGAAGGATTCCGAGGCGGTCGCCTTCGATACCCGGTCGTGGCATAAGCCCGACGGTGAGTTGACCGAGATGCCGGTACCGTTAACGGTGACCGGGAAATTGCATCGATTGCGATCGCTCGCGGCCGAGGAATTCACCTACGCGCGCGCCCGTACCAAGGGCCCACTCAAGATCACCTTGCCGAGTCCGCTCGCGCTGGCGCTCCGCTGGTCACCGGAATTTTCCGCCGAGGCCTATCCCGACCCGTTCGCGCTCTTTGCCGACGCGGTCGATATTTTGCGCGGCGAAGTCCGCGAGCTGGCGAATCTCGGATGCACCTATATCCAGATTGATGCGCCCGAGATCGCCACGCTGGTCGATCCCGATACGCGCCTGAAGGTCTTTGAGCGCCATGGCATCTCAACCGATCGAATGCTGGGCGAAGGAATCGACATGCTCAATGCGGTTGCCGACCGCTCTGACGTTACCTTCGCGATGCATCTGTGCCGGGGCAATAACGCGGGTTGTTGGATGTCGGCGGGTGGCTACGATGCGATCTCAAAGCAGCTCTTCGCACGCGCCAGCGCTTATCAGGTCTTTCTGCTCGAATACGACACCGCACGTGCCGGAAACTTTGAGCCGTTGGCCGACGTACCTGATGACAAAATCGTCGTCCTTGGCCTGATTTCAACCAAGCGCGACGAGATCGAATCGGCCGATGAAATCGCGCAACGGATCGAAGCCGCGGCCGCTTACTTTCCGCGTGATCAGCTCGCGTTGTCGACGCAGTGTGGCTTCGCCTCGGTCGCCGCGGGAAATCCGATCGGAGAAGAAACCCAGCGTGCGAAACTCGAACTCGTCGCCAGTACCGCGCGACGTTTATGGAAGTGAAAAAATATTCGCGTCCGGGTTACCCGACGCGAGCAGATGCCATATCATTCGCGGAGAAAAGGGGATTCGATGCGTAAGGTTAAGTCTCACACCAAGTCCAGGGCGCGGATCGCAAACGCCGCGGCGTCAGACAGCGACACCGAACTGAAGCTGCCCGAAGCGCGGCCACTGCGTGTTCTGGTGGCCGGCGAAGTTATTCTCGACCGTTATATCTGGGGCGACGTAGAGCGGATTTCGCCCGAAGCGCCTATACCCGTATTGCGCGCCCATCGGCGCGAGGAGCGTCCGGGCAACGCCGGCTTTGTCATGGCGAACCTGCGAGCGCTGGGAGCACGTCCCGGAGCGGTGAGTGTGGTCGGCTCCGATCGCAATGGACAGATGCTGCGCGAGATGTTTCGCGACCTGGGGATCGATACCCGCGCGCTAATGGTCGATCCCGATCGCCCGACCATTGTGAAAGAGCGGATGCTCGGCTCGGTTCAGTCGGCCAATCGCGCAACGCAACAACTGCTGCGCGTCGATGAAGAAGACCCGCGGCCGCTTTCTCCTGACCGCGAACGGATGCTCAAAAAGCGCCTTGCCGACGCCCTCAAGCGCGCCGACGGTGTGCTGGTCTCGGACATCAATAAGGGAGTGCTGACGCCGACGATTTTGCGCGCGCTAATCGACGGCGCTAATCGTCAACGGATTCCGATCATCGTTGACCCGCGTCTCACCGATGACTTCTCGATCTATCGTGGCGCCACCGCTCTTACCCCTAATCGCTACGAAACCGAACTGGCCAGCGGCACCAAGCTCTCCGATCGCGACGCCTGGCGCAAAGCCGCCGAGGGTCTGGTGGAAAAATTCAACCTCCAGGCCTGCCTCATTACGCTCGACCGCGACGGCATGTACATGGCCGAGCGCGGCGGCAAAACCTCGTACATCCCGACCACGCCGCGTGATGTTTATGACGTCACCGGGGCGGGCGACGTGGTGCTGACGTTTTTCGGTCTGCTGGCGATCGCGGGACTGAGCTTTCCTTCGGCGGCTGCGATGGCGAATCTCGCGGCGGGAATCGAAGTCGGACGCATCGGCACCGAGATAGTCACGCGTGACGATATCGCGCGGGCGTTGCAACCGGTCTATACCCATTTCGAACGCAAAATCCTGTCGGAAGCCGAACTCAAAAATGCGCTCGGCCGGGAACGGCATGCCGGCCGGCGAATCGCATTTACCAACGGATGCTTCGACGTGCTGCACGCGGGCCATCTGCAAATGCTGAGTTTCGCGCGCGCACAAGGGGATCTGCTGGTGGTCGGCCTCAACAGCGATCGCAGTATCCGCGTGATCAAGGGACCCGAGCGCCCTATCTGCCACGCCGCCGACCGTTCGCGGATGCTCGCAGCGCTCGAGATGGTCGACTACGTTATCGTCTTCGACGATCCGCGCGCAGAGGGGATCATCCGCAAAGTACGGCCGGACACACTGGTGAAGGGTGAAGACTGGCGCGGCAAGGTTGTGGACGGCCAGGTCTACGTCGAATCTTACGGTGGTCGCGTCGCACTCGCGCCGTTGTTAGCCGGGCATAGTACGACCGGGCTGGTCGAGCAAATCCGTCACGGATCCGAAAATGCGGCCAGCGTGGCTAAAAAGACGAGGGGTACGTCAGCCGTCGCTCCGCGGTCTAAGACGCGCCAGCGCGTGCGTGGTTAATCGTCGCAATTCCGGCACGCCGGTGTAATGCGCGAGCCCCAGGTAGACGGCGCCGTATACTGGAATCACCGCGAGGGCCGTCAAGCGCGGGCCTGTGTGGATCGCAAACTTCACCGCGACCGCCGCGGCCGCCGCCGTCACCGCCATCAGCCACAGATGGGCCAGGTAGCGGCGGTCCAGCCCGGTCATCCCGATTCGCCGATTGAGATACCAGCGAAGCATCGAGAACTCGACCCACGCGGCGACACCTGCCGAAATCGTCAGTCCGGCGACGCCCCATCGCCGCTCAATGCCGATAATCGGCGGTAAAACGATCGCGCAGACATATCCAAGGATTAACGTCAGTCCCACCCGGATCAGGGCGCATCGCAACGGCGTGCGGGTATCGTAAAGCGCATAAAAAGTCGAGTTGTAGAGACGGCTCATGGTCGCCGCCAGCAATCCCACCGCCGACCCCGCGATAATTGCCCATACGTAGATGGCGTCGCGATGGGTGAATTGGCCGGACTGAAACAGCAGTCCCACGATAACGTCGCCGATCGCGAGGAACGCGGCCGACGACGGCACCACCATGAACGAGATCTGCCGCAACCCCGCATTGAGTCGCGCACGCAGAGTCTCGGAGGCGAGTTGCGCCTCGGCGGCGCTCGCGCGCGACATTGTCGGCAGCTCAGCCGCCGCGACCGACATCCCAAACAGGCTCACCGGCAGCAGGTACAGAATCTGTGCGTAGTTGAGGGCGGCAACCGCGCCGGTCGGAAGCAGGCTCGCGAGCAGGTTGTCGATGTAGCCGCTGATTTGTGCGACTCCCCGGCTCGCTACCACCGGGAGCAGATTGTTGAGCACGACACGGATTTCCGTGCGCAAGCGCGCAAAATGAATCCGCAGCCGCCCGACCAGCGGGAGCATCTGCGGCAACTGCACGATTATCTGCAGCACCGCGCCGCCGACCGACCCCCACGCCGCCGCCACTGCCAGCCGCTGTTGCGAATGATGCGGTCCGTAGTACAGCAGGGCCGCTATTATTGCGACATTCCATGCGACCGGTGCGGTGTAGGAGGCGAAGAACCGATGATGGCTATTGAGGACGCCGAGGCACCACGCGGAGATCACCAGCAAGCCCGCGCCGGGGAAGAGGATTTGTACGAGCTGGATCGTCAGTTCGCGCTTGTCACCGTGAAATCCGGGCGCGATCGCGTCGATCAGGAACGGCGCGGCGAATACTCCCACCGCTACCAGGATCGCGACGGCCAGGCCCAGCAGTGCGCCGACCGCCCAGGCCAGAAGGCTGGCGGCCTCCTCTTCACCCTTGCTCAACAGGCGGCTATAGACCGGGATGAACGACGCCGATAAAACACCCTCGCCGAGCAGGTTTTGCAGAATATTCGGGATGCGGAAACCCGCCTTGAAGGCGTCCGCGGCCTCGGAATTGCCCAGGTAATGCGCGAAAATACTCTCGCGAATCAGCCCGGCAATCCGGCTCAAGAGGATTCCTGCCGCGACCACCGCCGCCATGTTACGGCCAAAGCGCAACCCCGATTGCGTCTCTTTGACCGGCTGCTCAGACGCCGGCGGTCGCACCGAATCCTCGTCCTGGGTAGGCGTAATAACTTGGCAGGTCCCCCTCCACAACGCTCCGCGCGCAAATTATAGCCGCCGCTACCGGACCATAGTAGCAGGGCATTAGCGAGCCCTTCGTAGCGCGATCATGCCGTATAGGCATAGGATAACTTGGCGTCCCGATGACGGTGTCGAGAGCAGCCGAGTCCATCAGAGATGAGCTTTTCGCTCTATATCCATATTCCCTACTGCCATTCGAAGTGCCCGTATTGCGACTTTAATTCGCATGCGGCGGCAGTCTGGCCCGAGGATGACTACGTTCGCGCTCTGACTGCTGAGATGGAGCGGCGTCACGATCAAGCGCCATGGGCGGGCGCATCCCTCAGGACTATTTTCTTCGGTGGCGGCACACCGTCTCTGTTTCAACCGCGTTCGATCGCCCAGCTCATCGATGGTGCCAACCGGCTGTTCGGGTTGGAGCGAGACTGCGAAATTACCCTCGAGGCGAATCCGGGTACCGTCGATTCTGCCAAGCTCATCGGCCTTAATGCCGCGGGCGTGAATCGCATCAGCTTCGGCGCACAATCGTTCAATCCGAAAATTCTAAAATTCCTCGGCCGCATTCATTCGGCGGATGAGACCCGCAGCGCCGTCGCGATCGCGCATCGGGCCGGTTTCGACAGACTCAATCTCGACGTAATTTTTGCCGTGCCGGGCCAGGATCTTGAAGACGTCCGTTACGATCTCACCGAAGCTGCCGCGCTCGGTCCGGACCATATCTCCGCTTACAATCTGACCTTCGAGGAAGGCACTGCCTTTTTCACCGAGATGAGGCGCGGAAATATCCGTCCACTCGAAAACGATGACCAGGCCGCCATGTATTCACTCGTGCGAACGGAACTGCCGCGCCTGGGTTATCCGATGTACGAGATTTCCAACTATGCGCCCGCCGGCCATGAGGCGCGCCATAACCTGACCTATTGGCATGCCGACAGCTACCTGGGTATCGGCGCAGGTGCCCATAGCTGCGCCCACAACGACGGCTCGGGCGGGCGTCGATGGTGGAACGAGCGGATGCCGGCGCGCTATATCAACCTCGCCATAAAGACGGGACTCGCCGAGGTCGGCGGCGAGGCCATCGATCCCGCGATGGCGGCCGGCGAGTTTACCTTCCTCAATCTGCGGCTGCGTGAGGGCTTTGCCTTAAGCGAATTCACCAGGCGCTTCGGCATCGATTTCGCTACGTATTTTGGTGCCAAGGTCGCCGCCCTGTTCGAAAATGAACTTCTGATATGCGCGCAAGGGCGGGTTTTTCTGAGTGATCGCGGCCTCGAACTCGCCGATTCCGTGTTTGCCGAGTTCTTATGAAAAATTGCAATAGTGAAGCGGGACCATCTTCGAGGAGCTACTTCAATGGGCACTGCTGCCGAACTACACGATCAAGTTCAGCCCCAGCCTGATTCTGGGGGCATCAGCGCTTATGTCGAACGCCTGAATAAACTCGCCAAACACGAACCTTTTTATACGCTCCGGCGCACCATCGACGCCTTCAACAGCGATAAGTGCACCCTCTGGGCTTCGGCGCTGACCTATACCACCAGCCTCTCGCTCGTGCCGATCCTGGCGGTGGCGCTATCGACCGTTAAAGGTCTCGTCGGGATGGATCGGATAAAGCCGCTCATCGCGCATTACCTGGCGGCTAACTCTCCTCAAATGGCCGACCAACTCCTGAGCTTCGTCGGCAATATCAACGCGAAGCAACTCGGTACGATGGGCGGCGCGGCGTTGCTCGTCACCGTCGTCCTGACCCTCGGCACGATCGAACAATCATTCAATAACATTTTTCATGTCGAGCGTGGCCGCACCTGGTTACGCAAATTTTCTGACTATCTGAGCGTAATCTTTACGATGCCGCTGCTGCTCGCCGCCGCTATCGGTCTCAACACCGAACTGATGCATAAGCTGCCGACCGTCCCCGGATTAGCGAAAGTGGCGGCATTGGTCCCCGTCTGGGCGGGATTCTCCTTCCTCTACGTGTTCTTCCCCAATACCCGCGTGCGGCTGCAAAGCGCCGCCATCGGTGGATTAGTGGCCGCCGTGATGCTGCAGGTCGGACAATGGGGTTTTCTCCGCTTCCAGGTCGGCGCAGGCAAATACCAGGCAATCTATGGCGCCGTCGCTTCGGTCCCAATCCTTCTCACATGGATTTACATTTCGTGGGTGATCGTACTTCTGGGAGCCGTGCTGACCGCCGCGCTCCAGGGCATCGAAGGACCGCTCGAACTCGACCAGCATTCGCCGAATATCGCACGCGTCGCCGCGCTACTCACGGTTCAACGCGCCGGCGAACGGATGCTCCAGGGAAAAGGCGCCCGTTCCTGCACCGCGCTCGGCCTCGCCAGTGAACTAGGAGTCGGGCAAAAGGCCTTTCAGACGGTGCTCGCGAAACTCGTGCACGCGGGGATTGTCATGGAATCGGCGGAGGCCTCAGCGGATCATACCCCGCAGATTGTCCTGGCGCGCGATACCTCCGCGATCCCGCTGACGGAAGTACTGGCGTGCATCGACGACGGCGCGCTTCGCGGCGGTGAGGAAATCGCCGCGCTTATCGATCAGCTTAGTGAGGCCGAACGCGAAAAACTCGGTACCCTGACCGTGAACGACCTCGCCACCGGCCGCCTAACATTGTCACGATCTTTCGATCGATCCGAACCGCGAGAAGATCAGCCCGCCTAATGCTCCAGTAGTTTGTGCAGCGATCGGAGGTCATCACGGATCTCGGCCAGCCTGCGCTGCACCGAATCCTCGAGCGCGCCCGTCGCATTCGAAGCCGTCGTGGCGATCGAAGCCGTGGGGCTCGAATGATGGTTGCCTTCGACAACGGCTGGAGCGCTCTCTGTCGCAGGCGTCGTGTAGCCGTCGAGTAAACGATCGAGACCGAGGTCGGTTATATGCTTGCGGGCACCGGCGATCGTGTAGCCTTGGGTATGAAGCAGTCGCTTGACCAGCCGGAGCGTGTCGATATCGCGCGGCTCATACAAGCGATGCTTCGATCGTGAATGCTTGGGGCGGAGAAAGTTGAACTGCGTCTCCCAGAACCGCAATACGTACGCTTCAACACCGACAACGCGCGCTGCCTCGCCTATTTTAAGCGGACGGCGCGTATCGGTTGAGTTCTGCGTATCGACCGGCGGCCTGCTACTTCTCGGCCGCGGCGCCGCTTTGGAACGCACTCGCGTCATTGCGAGGTTTTATGGCGGCCGTTCTTGCCGACTTTCTCCTTCAGGACATGGCTAGGTTTGAATGATAGCACACTACGCGAAACTATTGTGATTGGGTCTCCGGTCTGCGGGTTGCGGCCTCGGCGTGCATGCTTGTGACACACGACGAAGCTTCCGAAACCGGAAATCTTCACCTTTTCGCCACGGCGCAAGGATTCCTTGATTATCTCGAAAACCTCACCGACCGCCTCACCCATCCACTTTTTCGAGGAACCCATCCGCTCGTAGACGACCTCTACGAGATCAGCCTTGGTCATGTCCGGCAGCTTAACCGTCCCCCCCGCTAAGCGGCTGACTTCAAACGCCCTTTTGCATTACTGCCGCAATTCGGCTCCTAGTCGCCCCTTTGCCGCCTCGACCAGAGTAGCGTGCGCACGATTCACTTCGTCGTCGGTAAGCGTGCGATCTCTCCCCCGATACCTACAAGCCAGCGCTACGCTCTTCTTGCCTTGCGGAATCGAACTACCGCGATACACGTCAAACAATTCGACGCCTTCCAGCAACGACGAACCTATTTCGAGGATCGTCTGCCGGACACGTTCCGCCGGTACATCATCGCCGACAATCAGTGCTAAATCGCGCCGAATAGCCGGGAACTTAGGCGGTGTTGCAATCGTTTGACGAGGCAAGGAAACATAAGTGATAAGTTGGAACAAGTCAAGTTCAAAGAGAACACATGACTCACTGAACTCCATGCGCAAAGATTCCGCCGGATGGAGTTCGCCGATGATACCGAATGCTTTACCGTCTATTAGAATACGTGCAGAGCGCCCAGGATGAAGAAACGGAGCCTGCCCCTCCGTTATCGGTTCATATTTGACCTTTTCGGGCGTCCAGACCGTGCGCAAATAGGTATCGATAATGCCCTTTCCGGTGAGAAAGTTGGCTTTGACGGCTGGCCTGCCGATTTCACCCATTGAGTAGTCCGAATAGCTAATAACCGCGAGTCGTTCGGCTTCCCCCGGGACTCCGTCGTTAACACCGAATACCTTTCCGATTTCAAACGCATGAAGAGATGTCGCTTCGCGGTTTAAATTGAATCGCAACGCCGCTACCAGCCCCGGCAGCAGGCTCCGACGCATCTCGGAGAGTTCCGCCGAAAGCGGATTGGTAACGCGTAGCGCTTCGGACCCATTCAGTCCGGGAAAGCGCTCGTTGTCGACCGGGGCCATGAACGCGATAGTCTTGGCCTCTGCCAGACCGCATCCAACCATCACGTCGCGAGTCTTTCTGATGAAACCGCGGACCGGATCCGGTGGCGCTACATGAATCCCGCGCGTCGGAATTATCGCGGGTATCTCTTCCAGGCCCGCCAGCCGGGCGATCTCTTCGGCGACGTCCGCGGTTTCGTCGATATCGGGCCGGAACGGCGGAGCGATAACCTTCAATCGATTGCGGCCATTCGCGGATACTTCCATGCCGACCGCCTTGAGCCGCCGCTTGATCTCCGTGGCGGGCAAGGTCAGCCCCAGCAGCGAGCCAATCGCGTCGAGGTCGGCGTCGATTTCGCGCCGCCTGGCCGGGACCGGCTCGACGTCGACAATCGGACCGGCTTCGTGGCCGCCCGCGGTTTGGCGAATCAGTTCCGCCGCCCGCAGGAGGCCGTTTACCTGCCCGCCGCGGTCGATTCCTCGCTCGAAGCGATAGCTTGCCTCACTACGCAACCCCAGTCGCCGTGCCGTTCGCGCAATGGTTATTGGCTCGAAATAGGCACTTTCGAGAATCAACGAGGTAGTCGAGGCGCTGACCTCGGAATTCTGGCCTCCCATTACTCCGGCTATCGCCAGCGGCTTCTCGCGATCGGCGATCATCAGATCGGTGGGCGCGAGGGTGCGTTTCACGTCGTCAAGTGTCGCGAACTCCCGATCCTCGCCGGCGGCACGGACGACGATCGTCTTGTCCGCAACCCGATCCATATCGAACGCATGCAATGGCTGCCCCAGCTCCAACATTACGTAGTTGGTGGCATCCACCACGTTATTGACCGAGCGCATGCCGCAGAGTTCCAGCCGCCGCCGTAGCCATATCGGCGAGGGACCGATCGTGACGCCGGTCATCGGCAGCCCTGCGTAACGCGGACAAAGTTCCGGTGACTTGATTTCGACGGTCAGGGCAGCGTGTCCATTAGCGCGCGACCCGGCCGCCGGCTTTGCCGGCCGCAGCCGCGGAAGCTTCAGCTTGACGCCGAATAGCGCCGAAATCTCACGCGCGAGTCCGAGGATCGAGAGACAATCGCCGCGGTTCGGAGTGATCGCGATATCCAGCACGCTATCGGGCAGTTGCAAATAAGTTGCCAGCGCTTCGCCGAGGGCGGCGTTCGCCGCGAGCTCCAAAATTCCTTCGTGATCTTTCGATAGCCCCAGCTCGAGTTCCGAGCACAGCATCCCTTCGGATTGAACGCCGCGAATCGTCGCCGCCTGTAGCGGTACGGCGTCCTCAGCTTGCCGGTCCCCGTCCCCATGCACGCCGCCGGCAAGCCTGGCGCCTATCTTGGCCAATGCCGCCGTCATCCCGATATGGACATTGGGGGCGCCGCAGACGACGCGGAAATGGCCGGCCGACCCGCATCGACTTCGCAAAGATTCAGCCGGTCGGCATTCGGATGGCGCTCGACCGCCAGAACCTTGGCGACATAGACATCGGAGAAAGTCGCCGGGTGTTGCTCGACGTTCTCAACTTCAATCCCCGCCATCGTCAGCCGACGGGCAATCTCTTCAAGGTCGGCCTCGACGGTGACGAATTCGCTTCAGCCAACTGAGTGGAGCCTTCATCAGGCCGCCTCGCCTGAGCGAAACTGGCGCAGAAACCGCATATCGTTTTCGAAGAATAGGCGCATATCATCGACACCCAATTTGAGCAGCGACTGCCGCTCGATTCCCATGCCAAAGGCGAAGCCCTGGTACTCGTTGGGATCATAGCCGACGGCGCGCAGAACGTTGGGATGAATCATTCCGGAGCCCAAGGATCTCCGTCCATCCGCTCTGCTTGCAGACACGGACATCCCGCGCCATTGCACAAGAGGCAGCTCACATCGACCTCGGCGCTCGGCTCGGTAAACGGGAAGAAACTCGACCGGAAACGTACACGCTTGTCTGAACCATAAAAGGCGCGCATAAATCGGTGAGCACGCCTTTGAGATGAGCCATCGTGATCACGCCCGCCTTGTCCACCATGAATCCCTCGATCTGGCTGAACATCGGTGACGCTCGAACGCTGAACTCATCCCGGCGATAACAATTCCCCGGACAGACGATCGCGAGCGGTGGTTTGCGCTGCTCCATGACGCGAATCTGCCCGTTGGAAGTGTGCGTGCGAAGCAGCAGTCCCCCCGGCAGGAAGAAGGTGTCTTGCATCTCGCGCGCCGGATGGTCCGGCGGGAAGTTGAGCGCGCCAAAATTGTGAAAATCGTCCTCGACGTCTCGCGTTTCGACCACCTCGAAGCCCATCGAGACGAAAATATCGAGCATCCGCTCGCGCGTTTGAGTCAGGGGATGAAGCCATCCGCGCGGAATATAGTGCCGGGCAGAGTCACGTCGATCTGCGCTTCGGCCAGCGAACGCTCCATCGAGGCTCGCTTCAGCTTCTCGCCAAGAACGCCTAGCCGCGCTTCAACCTCGTTCTTTATCTCGTTGACCATGCGGCCGACGGCGGGCCGATCCTCGCGCGCGACTTCCGGCATCCGCCGCATGATTTCCGTCAGCTCGCCCGAGCGGCCGAGCACGCGGACGCGGACCGCCTCGATCTGCTCTTCGGTAGCCTCGTCGGCAAGCTCGCGCAGCGCGCGAGCACGAATCTCTTCGAGTTGTTCCTTCATCTATGTCTCTAGGTGCTCGTTGCGGACACAGGTTGTGCCTGGAGTGAAAGACTCGTGCTTAAACAAAAGACCATGTGGCAGTCCCACATGGCCCTCAGAAAAGTGCGCAGCCGGAATGGAGCGTGGGCGTTTAGGCGGCCTGGATGCCCAGCGCGTCTTTCGCGGTGCGCACCAGCTCGGTAAACAACTGTTCGCGCTTGAGAGCCAGCGCGGCGAGCTGCTTGCGATCGAGGTCGATCCCAGCCTTTTTGAGCCCATTGATGAAGCGGCTGTAACTGAGGCCGTGCTCGCGAACCAACGCGTTTATGCGCGTGACCCAGAGCGATCGAAAGTTACGCTTCTTCTGCTTGCGGTCGCGATAGGCGTAGGTCAGACCCTTTTCGAGGGTACTGCGGGCCTGTTTGTATAGTTTACGTCCACCGACGAAACCCGAGGCAAGTTTGAGTTGCCGTTTATGGCGACGGCGGGTTTTGGGACCGCCTTTGGCGCGAGGCATCTGAAATCAACCTTTCCTTACGAATTCGCCCTACCCATTAGGCATGAGTAGGCGTATCATGGCCGCGGTGTCGGTTTTGATTCAAGGTACCGGCCTGGCGCAACCGACGTTTGCGACCGCGGCTTTTGCTGGTAAGGAGATGCCGCAAATAGGCGCGCTTGTGCTTGACCTTTCCGGTTTTGCTGAACTTGAAGCGCTTGGCAGCGGTGCGTGACGTCTTAATCTTGGGCATGGCTCGCGTTCCGGTTCCTAAACTCAACGCGGCGTCAGCAGAATCGACATATTGCGCCCTTCCATCCGGGTATGCCCGTCAGGCTGAGCGATGTCCCGAACCTGTTCGACCACTTGGTCTATCAAGGTTCTACCCAGTTCGGGATGCGTAATCTGCCTACCGCGAAACGAAACGGAGAGCTTAACACGCTGGCCGTCCGTTACAAAGCGTCTGATGTGCTTAACTTTGAATTCGACATCATGCTTTTCGGTTAGCGCGCCCATCTTGACTTCTTTGATCGCGCTGGCGGTCGCGCCGCGCTTGGCGTCATGCGTCTTTTTCTTCTGGGCATAACGATACTTGTCGAAGTCGGTAATGCGGCAGACCGGCGGCTGAGCGGCAGAAGCTACCTCGACCAGATCGAGACCGCGGCTCTCGGCGAGCTTTACTGCGTCGCGGACGTTCATGATTCCGGCTTGCTTGCCGTCGGCGTCGATTACCCGGACTTCAGGGGCCCGGATCAGATTGTTCACGCGAATAGCGGGCTCACGCGATGGCGGGGTTCGAAAATCTCTACGGATAAACCACCTCCTTCGGCCAGGGGGCCGAACGAAAAAGTTGATTTCCAGGCTGACTTTGTGGCCAAAACCTGGCTTTTACGGAATTAATTATACGCATGGTGCAGGTAATAGTGTTAACAAAACAGAAAGTCCGTCATGCCGGGATGGGTTCTGTTTTCAGCACCTGGAGCAGATTTTCTAGCGACATGGTCTCGTTCTTCGAGGCAGGCTGGGATGTGGGAGAAGGTGCGCTTTGTTGTCCATGTTTGCGCACCGATACACTTCGACTGGCTGCCTCCCGCTCACCTACCACGACCATATAGGGAACCTTGGCGATTTCGGCTTCGCGGACCTTGAATCCAAGCTTCTCGTTGCGGATGTCAGGCGCCGCGCGAAAACCTTCCTTCTTGAGCATTGACGCAATTTCGATTGCGTAGGATTCAACTTTTTCGCTGAGCGAAAGCACCCTCATCTGCTCCGGCGCCAACCAGAACGGCAGGTTACCGCCCGTATGCTCTATAAGAACACCGATGAAACGCTCAAGCGAGCCTAGAATTGCCCGATGAATCATCACCGGGCGCTCCTCGACGCTGGCGCTGCTGGTGTATTTCAAGTCGAAGCGTTCGGGCAGGTTGTAGTCGAGCTGGATTGTCGCGAGTTGCCATTTGCGCTTCAGCGCATCGGGTACGTAAATCTCGATTTTGGGACCGTAGAAGGCGCCTTCCTTCGGATTGATCTCGAAGGCGATCTCGTTGCGCCGCATCGCGTTGGCGAGCTTCTCCTCGCTGACGCGCCACTGCTCTTCACTGCCGAGATGCTGGTCGGGCATGGTGGCGAGCTTGAATTCAACCAGCTCGAAACCAAGCGTGCTGTAAATCTCGCCCACCATCTCGAGATTCATCGCGACTTCGTCTTCGATTTGATTTTCGGTGCAGAAGATATGCGCGTCGTCCTGCGACATCACGCGCGCCCGGGTGAGCCCATGCAGCACGCCCGAACGTTCCGCGCGATGGAGCCGCGAAAACTCGGCGATACGCAACGGTAAATCGCGATACGAACGCTTGTCCGCGCGATAGACAAAGGTATGGCCGGGACAGTTCATCGGCTTGACGCCGTAGCCCATCCGCCATCCCTCGGGACCGGTGTCGATTCGAGGATCGTCAGCCTCGGGGTCGAGAGTCAGGAACATGTTCTCGCGAAAATTGTCCCAGTGACCCGACGTGTGGAACATTTCGTTGCGATAGATCTGCGGGGTAATGACTTCGTCGAAACCGTAGCGCCGGTAAAGCCGCCTGACGTAGTCGACCAGTTCATTGAAGACGATGAGCCCCTTGGGCAGGTAGAAAGGCTGACCCGGTGAGACCGGATCGAAGATGTAGAGGCCCATCTCGCGTCCGAGCCGACGATGGTCGCGCTGACGGGCGAGTTCGGTCAGGCGGAGGTGCTCTTCGAGCGCCTCCTTGCTCGCGAACGATGTCCCGTAGATCCGCGAGAGCATCGCGTTGTGCTCGTCACCACGCCAGTAGGCTCCGGCCACGCTGGTAAGCTTGAAGGCGCGGATGTACCGGGTCGAGGGCACATGCGGCCCGCGGCACAGATCCATCCATTCGCCCTGCTTATAGATGGAGACGGTCTCGCCTTCCGGGATCGCCTTGATTATCTCGACCTTGTAATGCTCGCCCATCCGCTCGAACATCTCGATCGCGTCGGCGCGTGGAACCTCGGTGCGCTCGACCTTGAGATCGGCCTTCGACAGCTCACGCATCTTCTGCTCGATCTTCGGCAAATCCTCGACCGTGAAAGGCCGTGCGGGTGCGAAATCGTAGAAGAAGCCGTCCTCGATGGTCGGACCGATGGTGACCTGGGTACCCGGGTACAGCGCCTGAACCGCCTGCGCCATCAGATGGGCAGTCGAATGACGCAGTACGTCGAGACCGCCGGGACTATCGATCGCGACCGGCTCAATCGTCGCGTCGGCGTCGAGCTGACGATTCAAATCGACCAGCTTGCCGTTAACCCGCGCGGCGACGATGTCGCGGGTGGCTTTACCGTCGAGCGCTTCCCGCACGCGTGTTCCCGCCGCAACGTGCCGCGACGCGCCATCGACGGTGACGATGATTTCGGCGCTCATCGGAGGGTTCGCGAGGTCCGTTTGGCTGTCCGCTCAAGGGATGTGACGACAGTAAAAATATCCGCGCCGGGACGGCAGAATAGTCGAAGTCGAAGCATCAGAGTGCGGCGGTGGCCGATATGGTAGGCACGGGCGGGATTGAACCGCCGACCCCTTCCGTGTCAGGGAAGTGCTCTCCCGCTGAGCTACGTGCCTTTGCGTGCAGAGTAATCACCATTGTTAACAGGCAAAAAGGAAGCGTAAACAAATTCTCCGCGTGGGGCAACTGAACTTGCACAGGCCTGCCTCATTGCGCCGGTTTGGCGAGCAGACCCTGACCCGGGATGTAGTTCACCTCGAGACGGATACCGTCGGGATCCTCGAAAAGGATCGAATAGTAACCGGGAGCCCATTGCCCTTCCTCCGGCGCATGGATGACCTTGGCGCCGAGCCGGCGCACGAGTTCACTGACCGTATCGACGTCTTCGCGGGATCTGGCGCGGAAGCATACGTGATGCAATCCCGGCCGTCCCTGCGTGAAGGGAACGTCGCGCAAACCCGCTTCGGCGCGAGCAATACCGAAGCCGGTACGTCCGCCGATACAATAAAGCGAATCGGAATTGTCCCGCACCACGAACGTCAGTCCGATCGCCGGCAGCAACTGGCGATAGAACGCCGCGCACGCATCGAAGTTCCTGACCGAGAGGAAAATATGGGCGATGCCGTTGATTTCCACGGATGCTCCTGGGTTCGATCTTTTAGCATCTACACAAGGGGCAGGCGCAACCGTCGACGATCTCTCATCGTGATGCGATTATGCACGATGGCTCGATCACGCCGGGGGCTGTGCGGCGGGCTTCACGCTTCTGCTAGTGTCGGTCGGTAATCTGATGAGCCGCGAACGTATCGTCGTAGTTTTCTTCTTCGCCCTGCTGGCCGTGATCGGCTACCAGCTTTACGCGGTGCTGTATCCGTTTCTGGTGCCGATCGCATGGGCGATACTGCTCGCGTTTCTGTTCCATCCGGCGCTCATCATGCTGAATCGCGTGATCCCGCGACGTACGACCTGCGCGGTGATAATCACGGTTACGGTGGCGATGGGCGTGATCCTGCCGTCGATCTGGCTTTCGGCGAAGCTGGTGTACGAAGCGCAGTCGCTGTACGGCACTATCTCGGAATTTTCGACCACCGGCGGCCTGGTCAAGACGAGTGACTGGATCCGCGGCACCCGCGTCGGCGCGATGGTCGACGCTTCCCTGAGCAAGCGCGGCATCACCCTGGAACACGAGATTCAAACCGTCGCGTTGTCGAGCGCGAAGGTGAGCAGCGGCTACGTGGTCGAGCACGGCAGCGCAGTCGCGACCAATTTCGCGAGTTTTCTCTTTCACTTCGCGATCGCGTTGCTGACGTTTTTCTACCTTCTCCGCGACGGCGAATCTTATTACGAAGGTTTGCGCGAACTCACACCGCTGCACGAAGAGGACAAGGCGGCGGTATTCGAGACCCTGAGCGCAACGATGTCGTCGGTGATGCGCGGCTTGATGCTGACGGCGCTGGTCGATGGAGTCTCGCTGGGTCTGGGCTACCTGGTGTTGGGCGTGCCGTACTGGGCCCTGCTGGCGTTGCTGACTGCCGCGGGAGGGCTGTTGCCGATCGGCGGCACAGCGGTCGTCTGGGTACCCGTCGCGCTCTATCTCGGGTTCGAAACGGGCTGGGGCGTCGCGCTCGCGCTGGTCGGATGGTCGCTGATCACGCTTACGATAGTGGACAATTTTCTAAAGCCGATCGCGATGCGCCATGGAACGAACCTGCCGACGGTCGCCCTGTTCTTCGGTCTCGCCGGCGGAATCGAGGCCTATGGTCCGCTGGGAATTTTCGCCGGTCCGGCAATAATGGCGATTTTCAGCGCGCTGCTCGGAGTCTATCGCAAAACCTACCTCCAGCGTGGTGATACCGGACGACTTTCGCGCGCCAGCACTACCTCCGCGCTCGAAGTTCAGCGTCCGGTCGAGAAGACGCCGGCGGAATCAGGCAGTCAGTCGTAGCTTCATTGGGCGACCGATCGTAGAAATGCGAGAAGGTCCTGCATCTGATCGGCGTTCAGTTTGCCGGCGAACGCCGGCATGATCGGCGACTTGCCATTGGCCTTACCGCCCTTGGTGATCATCGAAATGATGAAAGTATCGGTCAGGCTCTGGTTGACGCTCTTGTCGGTCCAGTCGTCGGGTGAGGTCGCCGACTGCAGCTTTACCAGGTCGGGACCATCTCCCTTGGCCGCCTGACCATGGCAGCGCGCGCAGTTCTGCTTGAAGAGTTTTGCCCCGGCCGCGGCGTCTCCCGCATCAACGTTTAGCGGAATCATCGCCGACAAAAACAATGTTGCGAATGTAAGCAGTAGACCGAGTCGAACCGCCCGAGCGGTTTGCGTGCGGCGTTGTGATCGCCTGCCGATCCTGTTCGTGATCATCGAGTTCACGTCGGCGTCCTAAAATAAACGGCGTCCACCCGCATGGGTTGGACGCCGTTTGATGGTTCAAAGGCCCGACTGATCGGGAACCGAACCCCCGACAGTCTATTTCACCTGGATCGACTTCACGTAGTTGACCAGCGTCTGGATCTTCTGGCTGACCTGGGTCTCGGTCAGTCCAGGGCCACCTGCTCCGGTCGACTTGGAAGCCTGGCGGAACTGGAAGGCATAACCCCAAATCGGCATTTCGCGGGTGCCGTGAGATTCCGCCGTCTTGGTGCCGTCAATGAAATCGCGGACTTCCTGTTCGGGGAATACCCCGCCATTGTTCTTGGAAAGCAAGGTCAGGTTCGCCGGCTTCTTCTTCAGAGCGGGAGCAACCGGGCCGTCGCCAGTCGCGTCCATGCCATGACATTGCGCACAGTACTGCCGAAACTGCAGCTTGCCACTCGTCATCGCGCCACCGGGTCCCATGGTGACGCCTTCATCTTGAGCCAGTGCAAAACTCGCCGAAAATGCAATCGCGGCACCGCCCAACAACAAAACGGCTGCCATGTTCCAGAAGCCTAGACGTTTATGCGCCATTTCTCCTCCCCCGCGTTATAGAATCATCTAGGCGGGAAGCGTTACCATTTCTACCGTGTGCCGTCAAATGACCCTTCATTCAAACATTTGACCAAAGCAGTTCGGTATAACGCGACGAACCAACTTGGCGACGACGAAAGGAAAGAGGAAAACGAGGCTTCAGGTGGCGACTAGATCAGACAAGGAAGCCAAGGCGCTCAGCATCATCGAGCGCCTGCGCGAAGCCGGTTTCGCGGCCTATCTGGCCGGTGGATGCGTGCGCGATCGGGTCCTCGGTGTCACCGCCAAGGACTATGACATCGCGACCAACGCGCGGCCCGAAGTGGTCCAGCGTTTGTTCGACAACACGGTGGCGCGTGGGCGCGCGCTTCGGCGTGATCGTCGTGATCCTCGCGGAGGATAATTTCGAGGTCGCGACCTTTCGCGCCGAGGCCCCTATCTCGACGGCCGCCGTCCCTCCGCCGTGAGTTTCGGCACGATCGAGGAAGACGTACATCGCCGCGACTTCACTATCGGCGGGATGTACTTCGACCCGGCGACCGATCGCGTGATCGATCTGGTCGGTGGGATGCGCGATTTGCGCGCCGGAATTATCCGTGCGATCGGCAACGTCGACCAACGTTTCGAAGAGGACTATCTGCGGATGCTGCGGGCGGTGCGCTTCGCCGCGCGCCTCGATTTCGCGATCGATCCCGCCACCTGGGCCGCGATCAAGCGCAGCGCGGCGGCAATCGCACGTACCGCCGCCGAACGCATCGGCGACGAGACCGTCAGAATCATGACCGAGGGCGGCGCCGCGCGCGGACTCGATCTGCTGGTCGACAGCGGACTGGCCGCGGTGATCATGCCCGAGGTGCTCGAACTCAAGGGCTGCCTGCAACCGCCGAATTTCCATCCCGAAGGCGACGTCTATCGCCATACGCGGCTGATGCTCTCGATGCTGCCGCGCGGATGCACCGAGACCCTCGCCTTCGGCACCCTGCTGCACGATATCGCGAAGCCGCGCTGTTTCGCGCTCGACGCCGAGGGCAAGATGACCTACTACGGTCATACCGACCAGGGTGCGGTGATGGGATCGGAAATAATGCAACGCATGCGACGATCACGCTTCGTGCAGGAACGCGTGGCCTATCTCGTGCGCTACCATCTGCGCCTGTGCATGGCGGCGCGGATGCGCCCGGCTACGCTCAAGCGCATGATCGCCGAAGAGGGTTTCGACGAACTGCTCGAGGTCTCGCGCATCGACGCACTCGGCTCGAGTTCTTATATGGGCTTCTACAACTTTTGCCGGATCGCGATGGATCGAATGGGCGAACGCGAGATTCGTCCGCCCCGGCTTATCGGCGGCGACGATCTCATCGCGATGGGCATGCGGCCGGGCCCCGACTTCAAGCGCATCCTGAGCGAAGTCGAAGACCATCAACTGGACGGCGCGCTGAGCACTCGCGAAGAAGCGTTGCATTACGTCCGCGAGCACTACCGCCAGGACGTTCCCGGTAATGTGCCCGAGGACAGCGTCTGACCCTTGCTGACGGCTAGCGGTATAACCAGGCGCTTCGCCCGCACTCTCGCGCTCGACGGCGTGAACTTCCGCGCGCGCAGCCGGCGAGATACATGCGCTGGTCGGAGAAAACGGCGCCGGCAAGAGCACGCTCATCAACATTTTCGCCGGACGGCTGCGTCCCGACTCCGGTCAGACCATGCTCGGAGGGACGCCGTTGCGCACCGGCTCTCCGCATGCGGCGTTGCAAGCCGGTATCGCCGCGGTCTTCCAGAGTCCGATGCTCTTCGAACGGATGTCGTGGGAGGAAAATCTCGCGCTCGGCGGCTTCGCCGATAAAAACGAAAAGCTCGATTTGCGTGCGGTCGCCGATCGCGCGCGCGAACTCGCGCAGCGGCTCGGATTCGCCCTGCCGCCGGCCGGTGCGACCGTCGAGGAACGATCGGTTTCCGAACGCGTGCGCCTGGAAATCCTGCGCGCCCTGAGCTTCGATCCGCAGGTCCTGATTCTCGACGAACCGACCGGCGTGCTCGCCCCCGATGAACTCGCGGCCTTCCTCGAAACCCTGCGCAGGTTGCGCGCGGAGGGCCGTCTGGTGGTCCTCGTCACGCATAAGTTGGCCGAGGCGCTGGCCGTCGCCGATCGCGTCACCGTGTTGCGTCACGGCCGCACGGTCGGCGAAAAAATCGCCGCCGAAACCTCCGAGGCCGAGTTGGCGCAAATGATGATCGGCGAGTTGCCGCAATCAGGGCAGCGCCCGCTCGACTCCCGGCCGCCCGGCAAGTGCGCACTGACCTTCGACAAGGTGGTGTTGGAAAGCGACGGACGCCGCGTACTCGACGATCTTTCGTTCGAGCTCAGCGCGGGCGAAATGGCGGGTATCGCCGGTGTCGACGGCAACGGCCAGGCCGAACTGGTCGAGATTCTCGCCGGCGTGCGCCAACCCGCCAAGGGCAGTATCCGGTACGGCGGCGGCGCGCGCGCAGAAGTCGCGGTGATTCCGCAGAATCGCGACCTCGACGGCCTCGTGCTCGAAATGCCGCTATGGGAAAATCTGCTGCTCGCCGGGGAATTGCGCCGGCGCTTCACCGGACGCGGCGGCTGGATTCAACGCAAACGCGTTCACTCCTTTTGCGATGAACTGCTGGAGAAGTTCCGCATTCGCGCCTCCGGCGTCGAGGCTGGAGCCGCCGCGCTCTCCGGCGGCAATCGGCAACGGCTGGCGGTCGCGCGCGCCCTGGCCGACTTCTCCCAGCGTAATCGTCGCGCATGATATCTGCCGCGGACTCGACTTCGCGCCACCGCCGACGTCCATCGGATGTTGCGCGAATACGCCGCGAGCGGCGGCGCCGTGCTGTTGATCTCCTGCGATCTCGAGGAGCTGCTCGCCTTGTGCGGACGACTCGCCGTGATGAGTCGCGGCCGGCTGACGGAGATCTCCGCCGCCGATCGCGATCCCGTGCGGATCGGCCTGCTGATGTCGGGCGCCGCGCGATGAGATCCGTCGCTCACTCCGATCCGTGGCGCTTGTTGATCGCCGCGGCGAATCATTTCGATCGTCCTGCTCGCGCTCGGCGCGTCGCCGCTCGCAGTCTTCGTCGCTCTCGGGCAAGGCGCGTTCGGCACTTCGCTCGCCTTCACCGATACCTTAGTCAAATCCACTCCACTCATCTTCTGCGGACTCGCGATCGCGGTCGCGTTTCAGGGCGCGGTGTGGAATATCGGTGCGGACGGGCAGTTGGTAATCGGTGCGATGGCGGTTGGCGCGATCGGTCCACATCTCGCGCGCTGGCCGCATTCCGCCGCGATCCTGATAGTCGTCGCGGCGGGCGCAGCCGGCGGCGGCTTATGGGGCGGACTCGCCGGATGGCTGCGAGCGCATCGCGACGTCAACGAAGTTATCAGCACGATCATGCTCAATTTCGTAGCCATTCAATTACTCAGCTGGGCCGTTCACGGTCCTTTGATGGAACCGTCGGGAGCTTTTCCGCAAAAGTGTGGAGATAGCACCGTCCGCGCAACTCGATTGGTATTTCGCCCCGAGCCGGCTCAACTGCGGGATGCTACTCGGAGTAGTGCTCGCGATCGCCTGCCAGCTCTTCCTGTTTCATACCGCGACCGGTTTTGAATTGCGCGCCTTCGGCCGCAACCGGCGCGCCAGTTCGTTCTTCGGCCTGCCGATCGCACGATTGACCCGGCGCACGATGGTGCTCAGCGGCGCGCTCGCCGGCCTGGCCGGCGTCGTCCAGGTCTCCGCGATCACCCATCGCTTGTACGAATCCCTCTCCCCCGGATGGGGCTACGAGGCCATCGCGGTGGCCTTGCTGGCGCGGCTCAACCCGCTCGCGGTGCTGCCCACCGCGATCTTGTTCGGCGCGCTCGACAACGGCGCCGAGGCGATGCAGCGCTCGCCAGGGCATCTCGCCCGTGCTGGTGCAGGTGATTCAGGCGCTGGTCATCATGATTCTGCTGGCCTTCGATACCGCCGCGCTTGCCCGCCTGCGTGGCGAAAATGGCGCGAAGCGGCGGCGCCCGCCGCACCGATACCTGCCGGAGTGGAGACTCCCGATGCTTGAGGTTTTCTCACCTCGACGATTGCGATGGCGACGCCGATTCTGCTCGCCGCCCTCGGGTGAAACTGATCGTCGAGCGGAGCGGCGTCCTCAACATCGGAATCGAGGGTGCGATGCTTGTCGGGGCCTTCTTCGGTCTGACGCGGCCTATTTCTCCGGCAGCGTCCCGTTTGGCCTGCTCACCGGCGTCGCCGCCGGTATCGCCATAAACGCTCTTCTCGCGGTCCTGGTGATCAACTCACGATCAACCAGGTGGTGGCGGGACCGCGATCGATATTTCGCGCTCGGCTTCACCGGCGTTCTCTACCGGCGCTTCTTCGGCGTCACCGGCAGCGCCTTCGACCTATCCGCCCTTCGTCCGGTCGCGCTCGGCCCGCTGGCTCGAATCCCCTGGTCGGTCCCGTCCTCTTCGATCATAACCTGTTCGTCTATCTCGCCTTCCGATGGTCCCGGTGGTCGCTTACGTCCTCTCGCGCACGCGCTACGGTCTTGGCTGCGCGCCGCGGGCGAGCGTCCCGAAGCGGCCGACGCCCTCGGATTGGGGGTCTATCGCCTGCGCTGGGAGGCCTTGTTGATCGCCGGGGCGCTGACCGGGCTCGGCGGCGCCTACTTGACCCTCGGCCTACACCAATACCTTCGTCGAGGGGATTTCGGCCGGACGCGGATACGTTGCCCTGGCGGTCGTGATCGTGGGTCGCTGGAACGCCTAGGGCGTGGCGGCAGCGGCTATCTTCTTCGGCGGCGCGATGGCTTTGCAGTTCGTCCTACAAGCTTCGGCACCGCTGTTTCCTACCAGCTTTTTCTCGCGCTTCCTTATGCTTTGACCCTGCTTGTACTGGCTCTTCTCGGCGGTCAGGCGCAGGCGCCCAGCGCTCTCGGCGAACCCTACATCCGCGGCTGATTCGGTTTCAGAATAACGGTTTGATTTGCGATTGGACGGGGGAATACTATAAAAAATCGGCTATGCGAGAGGCTGCGGGCAATACGGCTACTTCCTTTCCGATCGCGCGCTGCGAAGTGTGCGATAAATCCGTCCTCCTGTATCTGGCGTTCACCGACGATTCCAACCAAAAGCGTCTCTGCGTTCACTGTGATAACCCGGTCGAATCCGACCTCGTCTGGGTTACCGCCGACCAACTGGAAGCAGAGGGGTATTCGATCGGTGCGAAACCGTCCAAAGGAGGATGCGGTGGTGGTTGCGGTTCGGGCTGTGCCACGCGCGGCCACTGAGTAGTCGCCTGCTCGCGAAGCCGGCCTTGCAGCCGGCTCCAGTTTTCTGAGGGAGATTCGCCGTGTCCAAGTTCTACGATGCGCTCACCCCGGAAATAACCGAGTTCATCCAGAGCCAGCCGGTTTTTTTCACCGCAACCGCGCCGGAAGAGGGACGAATCAACCTTTCGCCCAAGGGCATGGACACCTTCCGCGTCCTTGACCCGGGCACCGTCGCCTACCTCGATATAACCGGCAGCGGCAACGAGACCGCCACCCATCTGCGTCAGAACGGCCGCATTACCCTGATGTTCTGCAGCTTCGGCGCCGTCGCCGAGATCGTCCGTGTTTATGGCGAAGGCTGCGTGGTGCGTCCGGGAACCTCGAGTGGGAGGATCTGCGTCGACATTTCCCCACCTATCCGGGCGAGCGCCAGATCATGAAGATCGCCGTCCAGTCGGCGATGACCTCCTGCGGCTACGGCGTACCCCGCATGGAGCTGGTAAAGCCGCGCGATACGCTCGAGAACTACTGGATAAAGAAGGGACCGGGCGCCGCCGAGAAGTACTGGGCGACGCACAATGTGCGCAGTATCGACGGCCTCGAAACCGGCGCCTTCGACGACACCCCCATCAGACCACCCCCTTCGAGCCGCCGCCTCAGGATAGTTCCCCGAACCATCAAAAAATCACAGCCTTCATAGGACGCCCGTCACTTCGCGTCCTCGAGCGGGAGCCAGATCTCGACGCCGCCGAAACCGGTGCGCGGATCGAAAGTCTCGAGATAGCGCTCGACTACCGCTCCGTCGGCGGCGCGGCGGTCATGCTCCGCAAGCCAATGGTTGAGAATCGCCGAATAGGTCGTGCCTATCGTCGAGACGTGGTCGCGATGCGCAAACACGGCGTAGTTCTGCGCCGGGACCCGCAACTTGACCATATCGCCCGGAATTGTTGAGAATTTCGCGACCTCGGCGCCGCATACGTATTCAAAATTCCCGTCTTCATCCAGGTTGGTGACGACCCCGATAGGAATCGATGCGGTCCGGTCTGGAATCCGGCCATAGACGGTCATGAATTTCTGCCACTGCGCCGCAATATGCTTGGCCGTGTTGAACGAGTGACGCTCGGAGATTCCGACCACCAGCATCGGCTCGCCGGAAACGTAGCGCGGCGGTTCCAGTTGAGCGCTGCTGCCGTCGGGAATGTTCATCGCCTTGGTCATGGGTAAGTCCTCCGTGCTCGCCTGGCGTCGAACCATCTCGGGAGTGACGCCGAATTGTGAACGAAAGGCTCGCGAAAAGGCCTCGTGTGAGCCGTACCCGGCGTCGAGGGCGAGGTCGAGTATGTCCGGCGCGCCGTCCGCCAGCGTCTGGGCCGCCATCAGTCAGGCGGCGGGCGCGTACGTACTGCATCACCGAGAGACCGGTGGCGGCGCCGAATGCGTGGGCCAGATGGTATCTCGATACCCCGCAGGCGTCGGCGATCTCGGTGAGGGTCAGGCCGGCCCAGGTTGCGTTCGATCACCCATAGAGCCGTGTTGGTCAGGATCATACGAATACTTCGTTTCGCGAGTTGGCCGGACTTTACGCGAATCAAATTTCGGCCGCTTGACCGAAATTGCGCTCGGATCGGGGCGATAGCGTATGACGTTGTCGCTCCGCAGCGCCACGTCCAATCGCGGCGCGGCGTTATCTAGGCGCGGTCGAGGAGCCCTCGCTGGCGCAACGCTTCATAGAGTACGATCGATACCGCGTTCGAGAGATTGAGGCTGCGTACGCCCTGCTCGAAAATCGGAATCCGGTAGGTATTTTCGGCGCGAGTGCGCAAAAATTCCTTGCCTAATCCCTTGGTTTCGCTGCCAAACACGAGGAACTTTCCCAGGCGTAGTTGGCCTCGAGATACGACTTCTCAGCGTGGGTCGAGAAATACAGAAAGTCGCTCGAATCCGCCGTCGGGTAGACCTCGTCGAAAGCCTCCCATTGCGGATATGTCCGCAAATCGACGTACGGCCAATAATCGAGTCCCGCCCGCTTGAGGTAGCGGTCCTCGAGCGAGAATCCCAGCGGGCCGACCAGATGCAGCCGGGTCCGGGTGGCGGCTGCCGTGCGCGCGATCGATCCGGTGTTCTGCGGTATCTCCGGCCGCACCAGCACGATGTGAAAGCAGGGATCGAGCGGGGCCGCGGAAGTTTCCATCGGAGTCGCCGGAAATGGTCGGGTCAATCGGCGCGGCTTCCGCCCGGCCCGGCGGATGGCGCGTTGCGGATAGGATAGCGCCGTCCGCCAACCACGATCGCGACTCGTTCGCCGTCCTCCGCGATTAGCGCGCCGGCAAGATGGTAATAGGCGGAGCGCAGGAAGCGCGCGCGGAATTGGCCGCCCTTTACCTGGCAATAGAGGACGTTTTCATCCCCGACCTCAAGCGTGGTGGGATCAAGCGGCTCGCGCTCATCGTCATTGGTGACCAGTATTATGCCGCCGCTTTTGTCGTCTTCGACGGTTTTGACCACGTACGGCGTATCTTCGACGATTATCGACGCGCGCTCTTCGGCGACCTGCAGATAGTAGCTGCCGTCGGGGTTACGCTGGATACTCTTGCTGAAGAGCAGAGCGATTCGCTGATTGTCGATTCGTTCCTCGTCGCTGTACCAGTTGCCGTCGCGACGAAACGAAATCTTACCGGATTCAACTGCGTAGAAACCTGCGCGTGCCATGGTTAGCCGGTCCCGGCTGTCCAGGATTATCGTGACTGGACCGTCGTTGACGAGGTCGACGTCCATCGGGCGCCAAACTCGCCCGTCTCAACCTTAACACCGCGAGCGCGCAGTAACGAGAGAAACAGTTCGTAGAGGCGCTCCGCCTCATCTGGAGGCGCGGCGTTGACAAAAGAGGGCCGCCGTTGGCTGGTGTCCGCATAAAGAGTGAATTGCGAAATGACGAGGAAGTCGCCATGAGCCGCGTCCAGCGCGAGGTTCATCTTGCCGGCGGCGTCGGCAAAAACCCTGAGTCCGACGACACGATCGGCCAGGAATTTCGCGTCGTTTTCGCTATCGCCTCGCCCCACCCCGAGAAGAATCACGAAGCCGGTACCGATCGGCCGGTAGTCCGCTCGCCGATCCGGACCTCGGCCCGGCGAACCGTTGAACAATTGCACGCACAAATGCGTCCTATAATCATTGATGGTCGCGTCGCAAGGCAATCGCCGGTCTTATCGCCGTTCTCGGCAATTTGTAGCGAGATGTGGTCTCGCGCCGGCGCATCCCTTGTAATAGTCTTTATGGTGCAATGATTCCTGTCTTGCTGCGTCTCGGGCCGTTTACCATTTACAGCTATGGCCTGATGATGGCTTTTGGCTTTATCGCGGGTGATCTCGTGTTAGGGCCGCGAATGCCGCAGGCGTGGCTTCAGCCCGGAGCTGGCCAACCGGAAGTGGTATGGGGCGCGATCGCCGGAATCGCGGGCTCGCGCATTTACGACGTCTTCGACAATTGGGCGGCTTATAAGACCAACCTCAGGTCGATTGTTTTGTCGGGTTCGGGCTTCGTTTGGTACGGCGGCCTAATCGCCGGAATCGTCGCGACCTGGTTGGTGGCCCGCTACTATAAGGTTTCGTTCCTGACCCTGGCGGATATGTGCGCCCCGGCATTGGTCCTCGGGCAGGCGTTCGGGCGTATGGGATGCCAGCTTTCGGGGGACGGCGACTGGGGGATGCCGTCGACGCTGCCGTGGGCGATGGCCTATCCCAAGGCGATAGTCGGCTGGGGACCGCAGACGGTACTGAACCTCGACGCCCAGGAGAACTTGGTTTCGGGGTTCTTTCCAGGCGTCCGGGTGCATCCGACGCCGGTTTACGAGGTTATTCTTTACACCGCGATTTTCTCTCGTTTTGTGGTCGTTACGAGGAAAAATCAACGTCGAAGGGCGTATTCTCTGCCTTTATTTGATATTGGCGGGCGCCGCACGCTTCATGGTCGAATTCGTACGTATCAATCCGCGCGTCTTCATGGGACTGAGCGAGGCGCAACTTATCTCGCTCGCGATGGTCACTGCGGGTACTATCGGATGGTTCTGGTCGGCGACGCGTCAGCCTGTAGATGGCAGACACGCGTGGCCGCGGAGAGTTGAGTTTATGAGTCGGGACTCGAAGATCCTTTCCGCGATCGCTGCCGCGGGGTTGGCGGTCGCAATAGGAATCGTCGTCGTGATTGGGATGGCCAAGCGCGACCGCCCTGCCGTCAATATCAGGCAGCGGCCGGTGGCGGCGGGAAGGATGGCGGCGGATTTCAAGCTGCAAGACCTGGAGGGCAGGACGATTTCGCTCTCCTCACTACGCGGCAAAGTGGTATTTCTTAATGTATGGGCAACCTGGTGTGGGCCATGCCGTGAGGAGATGCCCTCAATCGAGTCGCTCTACGAAGAATTCAGCAACGACAAGGATTTTCTGGTCGTTGCGGTCAGCCAGGACACGATGGGAAGTAAGGCCGTCGTGCCCTACGTGAAGAAGAACGGGATAAAGTTCACCGTCCTGCTCGATCCGTCAAACGAGGTCGGGGAAGCATACGATGTCAGCGGGATTCCGGAGACATTTATAATCGATCGCGACGGCCGCATCGTGGCCCATCACGTGGGGCCGTACGATTGGTCGTCTTCCGAGATGCACGAGGCGCTCGAAGAGTTGATCAAGTCCAAAGAAGGCTAGTTCGCGACGATCGCAGAGGGCCGGAATACAGGCGGGTCAGAATGTCAGCAAAGAAGCGAAACCGATTAATCGTAGCGATGGGAATTGCGCTCGCCGTTTGCCTCCTGGTGATTGGCGATCTCGCGGTGCAGCGCGCGCAGGCGCTGCCCGACGATACTTACAAAGAACTTCAGACCTTCGCCAACGTGCTGGCGATCGTGCAAAAGAATTACGTCGAGCCGGTATCGACCAAGAGCCTGATCAATGGGGCTATTACCGGAATGCTGGCATCGCTCGACCCGCACAGCGCCTATCTCACGCCCGATTTGTATCGCGACCTGGAAGTCGAGACGCGCGGCAGCTTCGGCGGCCTCGGAATCGAGATCACGATCAAGAATGATGTGTTGACCGTGGTCTCGCCGATCGAGGGCACGCCGGCCTACAACGCCGGGGTCAAGCCGGGCGACGAAATAATCAAGATCAACGACGATTTCACCAAGGGCATGACCCTGACGGACGCGGTCAAGATGATGCGCGGTCCCGAAGGGCAGCAAGATCCGCCTGACGCTTCATCGCGAGGGAATTCCCGACCTGTTCACGGTCACGCGTGGTGCGCGACGTGATCAAGATAAAATCGGTGAGGCAACAAGGAACTCAAGGAAGGCTACGGTTATATCCGTATCTCGACCTTCCAGGACGGCACCAACGAGGACGTCGAGAAGGCGATCGAGAAGTTCGGCAAGGAAAGCCAGGGACAGATCAAAGGAGTCGTGCTCGACCTGCGTGACAATCCCGGCGGGCTGCTCAACCAGGCAGTTTCGGTATCGGACGACTTTCTCGACGGCGGGTTGATCGTCTACACGCAAGGGCGCGAGGAAAACCAGCAACAGAAGTACTTTGCGCATAAGAAGCGCGGCTTCGCCGACTTTCCGATGGTGGTGCTGGTAAATGGCGGCAGCGCCAGCGCGAGCGAAATCGTGGCCGGTGCGCTACAGGATCAGCGGCGCGCGATTATCGAAGGCACGCAAACTTTCGGCAAAGGATCGGTTCAGACGATCCTGCCGCTGGACGATGAGTCGGCCCTGCGCCTGACGACGGCGCGTTACTTCACGCCCAATGGTCGGTCGATCCAGGCCGTCGGTATAACACCCGACGTAGTGGTCGAGCCGCCCAAGCCGACGCTGGCGTCGCTCGAGATGCCGAGCGTCGAGCTCAACAATGAAGACGACGAAATCCACGAAAGCGACCTGCTGCATCATTTCCAGAATCCGGGAAATGGGGCAAAGCCGGTACCCGGCGCGGCGCCTGGTGCATCCGCACCGCAGCAGAATCCCGCGGGCAAACCAGGAGATCAGAGCAAGGCGGCCAAGCCCGAAAAGGATATCCAGCTCGACAAGGCAATTAGCATCCTCGAGCATTGGAGCAAGTACAAGGTACAGTTGGCGAAGGCCGACGAGCCGCCGGCGACGACCGCCGATTCCGGCAGCGCGGCCGGTCAATAGATCGGGACTTAGTTCGTCGACGAGCCCAAGAACTCGCAAATGGGGGCGGCCAACAGCCGCCCCTATTTGTTTATCGAGGGCGACAGTTTACCCACAGGCGGAGCGGGTGAGGATTCTACCGGCGGGCGCGCTTCTGCTAATTTTCTAGCTAATGGCCGGGCAACTTGAGCTCAATCTGCGGGCGTCGGCGCGAAGGATCGCGCTCAATGTTACGCAGCTCGTGCGGCTGGTGCGCGAGACGCTCGAAATCCAACTCGACGAATTCTGGGTAGTCGGCGAGATTTCGAACGCGCGCGTGGCGCCGTCGAACCATCTTTATTTTACGCTCAAGGACTCGCGCAGCTCGGTCAATGCGGTGATGTTCGCGTCGTCGTGCCGACGCCTCCGTTTTCGCGTCGAAGACGGCATGGAGGTGATCGTTCGCGGGCGGGTGAACCTGTACGAGGCGCGCGGGACCCTCCAGTTTTATGCGGAGGAGATGGAACCGCGCGGGCTGGGCGCGCTGCAGGTCGCCTTCGAGCAGCTGAAACAGCGGCTCGGCAAGGAAGGGATGTTCGATAGTGCGCGCAAGCGCGCGCTACCGGTGCTGCCGCGAACGGTCGGAGTCGTAACGGCAATCGGCGGCGCGGCCTTGCGCGACATGCTGCGCATCCTGTTCGACCGCTATCCCAATTTGCGCGTGGTGATTCGGCCGGCATTGGTGCAGGGCGCCGGCGCCGCGGTCGAGATCGGCCATGCGATTGACGACCTCAACGCCGACGGCCGCGCGGAATTGATTATCGTGGGCCGCGGTGGCGGATCGCTCGAAGACCTGTGGGCTTTCAACGAAGAGATCGTCGCGCGAGCGATCTTTCGATCGGCGATTCCGGTGATTTCCGCCGTGGGTCATGAGATCGACTATACAATCGCGGATTTTGTCGCCGACGTACGCGCGCCCACGCCGACTGCCGCCGCACAACTCGCCGTGCCCGACAAGGCGGAACTGCGGCGGCGGCTCGAGGATATAAGTGCGACTCTCGGGGGCGCTATCCGCAGCGCCAGCAGTGGTCATCGACGGCAGTTACAGCATCTGCAGGTACGTATGCGCGATCCGCGCGCGATCCTGCGGCAGATGCGCCAGCGGCTCGACGAAGCGGCGGCCGAACTTGAAGCCTCGATGCGAGCGCGGATCGCAGATTCGCGGCGACGGACCGTCGAGATGTCGACGCGTCTCAAGAGCCCACTCGCGCTGGGGCGCGAGCGTCGCTTGATTGCAGGGCGTTATGCGGATCGGCTGGCGCAGGCGTTGGGATCGCGAATCGCACCGCTGCGCTTGGCGGTCGAGCGCTTCAACGCCCGTTTCGGCGAAAGCAATCTGCGCGGGATCGTCGCGGGACGGCGATCTCATTTGGCGAATGCGCGGGCGCGGCTTCATGACGCCATGGAGAACGCGACCGAAAAAAGACGGATGCAGCTGGGAGCGGCGGGACAGCGGCTCGATGGGGTTTCGCCTCTGCGCGTGCTCGAACGCGGTTATGCGGTGGTCAGTAACACCATCGACGGCCGCGCGATCATCGACGCCGGCAGTGTCGCGATCGGCGACGAATTGAAGATCCGGCTCAATCGCGGGCGATTGACGGCCCGCACGACGGCACGGGAGACTTGAGACGGCCATGGCGAACAAACAAAAGCTCGAAGCGACGGGGCTGCCCGAGGCGAGTGGGGCGGGATCGAACAGCGGTCCGAAGTTCGAGGAAGAGCTCAACAGCCTGGAATCGATCGTTACGCAAATCGATTCGGGCGAGCTTTCCCTGGAGGATTCGATCGACGCGTTCGAGCGCGGCGTCTCGCTGGTGCGATCGCTCAACCATAAGCTCGACGAGGTCGAGCGCCGGGTCGAGGTGTTGATTCGTGGGGCCCAGGGAGAACTCAGGAGCACGCCGTACCAGGGCGAGGGAGTTCCTCCCAAAGAGAGCGGAAAGGCAAACGGCGGGATCAAGGAAGACGACGATATTCCGTTCTAGCGATCCGTGATCAGACCGACGCCATCAGCCTGCCGAAGCCTTTCTGAGGATGCTCCCATGACCGAGCGGTCAGATCCTGACGAATCCCGCGGACGATTAACGTAAACCAGCAGCCATCATGCGCTCGCGACTGGATGTCGAAATGGCGCGGCGCGGACTCGCGGAGAGCCGCGAAAGCGCCCAACGCCTCATCATGGCGGGACGGGTCAGGGTCAATTCGCGCCCGGCGGCGAAATCCGACCTGAAGGTTGATGACAGCACCGAGATTGCCGTCGTGGGAGAATCGGCCGAATACGCCAGCCGGGGCGCCTACAAGCTGATCGCGGCAATCGATACTTTCGGTGTCGGCGTCGAGGGACGCCATGCATTGGACGTTGGCGCCTCGACGGGGGGATTTACTGACGTCCTGATCCAGCGGGGCGCGGCACAGGTAATCGCCCTCGATGTGGGTTACGGGCAGATCGTCGAGCGCTTGCGGCAGAATCCGCGGGTGACCGTTATCGATCGCACCAATATCCGCTATGTGAGCGCGACCGACCTACCCTACCGGCCGGACCTGATTGTGGTGGACGTGAGCTTCATCTCGCTGTGCCTGGTGCTGCCGGTGGTGGTGACGCTGGCGGCGGCGCCGGCGGAAATAATTGCACTGGTCAAACCTCAATTCGAGGTCGGCAAGGGGAAGGTCGGCAAGGGCGGAGTGGTCAGAGACGACATCTTGCGCGCCGAAACGCTGAAGAAGGTAATAGAATCCGCAGCGAAGATAGGACTTGAGGTAACGGGAACGATCGAGTCGCCGATTACGGGAGCGGCGGGAAATCGCGAATATCTCGCGGTGTTCCGCTACCTTGGTTCCTAACGGGAGCAAACGGTTCGTCGTTCACGCAATTCAGCTTTTTGCTCGTTAATTTTTCTGCCGCTTTACCCTGTTCGGCCTATATTTGTCTCCCTCTCCGACGCCTACCGCAACTGGGCGCTTCGACACCCGGGCCGCTACGCCGCCGCACAGCGGGTTCCTGCCCCCGGCGACACGGAGGCGGAAGCCGCCGACTGGGCCTCGGGTCAGATCATCGGTGACGTCCTGGCCGGCTACGACCTGCGAGGCGACGACGCCATCGACGCGACCCGCGGGCTGCGCGCCGCCCTGCACGGCTGGTGAGCCTGGAAGCCACATTCGTGCATCCCGCCAACATCGACCGGAGCTTCGACCGCCTGGTCCAGGGCCTCGCCACCGCGCTGGCCAACTGGACCGACCAACCCGCCAGAACAGATCCAGCGAGCTGACATGAGATCCACAAACCCGCATCGGGCACGAAGAAGTGCCCGGTACATGTTGCCCGCCGCCACGGTTACCCGCGCCCTGATCGGCGCGGCGGGGCCGACGGCGTCCAGCCCAGCCACTCACCCCGCCTCGCCGCAGGTCAGCGGTATCCGTTGATTTTCGGCCAGGCTACCGGGTCCCCAGGACGGACGGGATCAGCGCCATCGTCCTGGTGGCCCTGATCCCGGTCGCGCGGGGGCTCCACCGGGTCGACGTCACGACCTGCACGCTGCATACCGCACCTGGTCCGGTTCATCAGTCACGATATTGACAGCGTATCGCGATTGATCTCATCGTGGCGGCATTATCTACTTTTCTTTCACTCTATTTATCCGTCTCTTGATCGAGTTTCAGAGTGATAGAATCACTGCTTGTGAGCAACAGCGAGGTTCCCGGGCCGGACAGCGTGAGCAGCGGCGCGGGCCCACGGACGCCGGGGGCACAGAGGCGACGGCAGGCACTAACGGTGCTCTGGCGAGGGGCGGGCGGAGTGCCGTTTCCGCCCCGGAGCGCTGCGCCTGGCCGGGCTGCACGCGGGCGCGCGCGCCGGGACGCGTGTCCGGGTCGGGGCGGCAGAAGGAGTACTGCCTCTGCAGGCGAAACCGCCGGAGCGCGGCGGCGGGCCGGTGCATAATGCCCGCAACCGCTGGGCTGCGCTGCGCAACGGCAGTCCGCGCCGCGCCGCTCCCGGCTTCCACGACGGCGACGATCCGGAGGGTTCCGCCGACGGATCCGAAGGCACGCGCGAAGGCGAAGGAAGTTCGTTTGTTCAGGAGCCAAGTTCCTTTTCCGGTGCGAAGAAGCGTGCTGGTGAGCTGCTTGAGCAGGCCAAGCGGCAGCACGCGGCGGCGCTCGCCGGACTGCGCGCGGAGCGCGAGCTCTACCAGCGGGTAGGCGAGGAACTAGCCGCACTCGCCGACCCGGCGGCGGCTGACCTGGGCGCGACGGTGGCGGCCCGGGCCGGGCGGCAGGTGGCGCAGGCCGAGCAGGACGCCGCCGACGCGCGCCGTGCGCAGCTGGCCGCCGAGCGGGAGCGCGACGCGGCTGTTCGCCTGGCCGCGGCCGACGACGCGGCCAGAGCAGCTCGCCGAGGACGCGACGGAAGCCGAGCGGGTACTCGCCGAGCGGACCGCCGGATTCGAGAACGATCTAGCGGCGATGGTCGCCAGGGCCCGGACAGCCGAAGAAGCGGAGCGCGCGGCACGACAAAGCAGCGGCCGTCAGGGCCGCAGCGGAGGCAGCGGTCGCCGCCGCGCGGGACCGGGCCGAGCAGGCCGCCGCCGCGCTGGCGGACGCACTGCGTAGCGCCGAGCAGGCACGGGAGCAGGCCAGGAGATCGCCCGCGTCAGGGAGCAGGCGGCTGCCGCTGCGGCCGCGGCCGACGAGCGGGCGCGGCAGCAGGCCGCGGCTGCGCAGGCGAGGGCGGACGACCTGGTCGGGCAGGCCAGGGCCGACACGGAGCGCGAGCGCGAGTCGGCCGGGCGAGCCGGGCCGAGGCAGCGCAGGCCCGGGCCGAGGCGGGGCGGGCGCGGGCGGAGGCCGACGCGGCGCGCGAGGCCGCCCGTCAGGCGCAGGCTACCGCCCAGGCCCGGACCGCGACGGCGCAGTCCGATGCCGCCACCGCGACCGCCCGGGCCGGCGCGCTTGAGGGCGAGCTCGCCCCGGCTGCGCGCGCCGAGCTGGCAGGCGTGAGGCGGCCAGTGCCGCCGAACTCGCCCGGCTCTCGGCCGCTCACCAGGCGGCCGTGGACGCGGAGCGAGCACTGCTGGGCGCGGAGCGGACCAGGGCGCACCGCGCCGAAGAGGAGCTTGCCGCGGCGCGCGCGAAGTAGGGTGGTGATTTGTGACTGGCGAGTCTCTGTACCGGAAAGTCGCCGAGGACATTCAAGGCGGCCATGGCATCGGGCACTTATCCGCCGGGTGCGCTGCTGCCGTCGGAGGCCGAACTCGCCGAGCGGTATTCGGTGTCGCGCGGTACGGTGCGCCAGGCGTTCGCCGCGCTGCGCGCCGACGGGATAATTGCGTCACGGCGGGGCGCGCGGCGCATCGTCATCGGGGGACCGCGCGTGCAGTCCTTCGGCGAACTGCTGTCGTTCTCCCGGTGGGCCCGGGCGATGGCGAGGTGCCCACCGGGCGCGTGGACTCCCTGGAGCGGCGGCGCGCCACCGACTCGGAAGCCGAACGGCTCGCCTGGCCGAGAACGACTTCGTGTACTTCCTTGTCCGGGTGCGGCTGCTGTCCGGACGGCCCGTCATGCTCGAGCGTGCCGTCTACCCGGAAAAGGTCGGGGTCCTGGTGGCAGGCTTTGACCTGGCCACTGGCTCCATCGCCGAGCGCCTCGAGGAGCTGGCGTCGTGTTCACCGACGCCGAGCACGTCATCGACGCGGTGGCCGCGTCGCCCGAGGACGCCCGCTGCCTGGGATACGGACCGGAACGCCGTTGCTGCGGGAACGGCGGTTCACCACGGACCGTTCCGGGCTGCCGGTCGAGTGGTCCGACGACCGCTACCTGGGAACGGAGACGGCGTTCAGCGTGCACAACTCCGTTGCGGTCAACGCGCTGTCCCGCACGCCCCCGTCCTAGAGATCAGCGGGAGCTGACGAGCATCGCCAGCCGCGGCGACCTAACGGCCAAGGCAGGTCGCGCCACTCGGGAGTGGGGCGACCTGCTCTCGGGCCGAGGGCCTCATGATTCCCGTCGAAGTCATGTAGCTGCTCGCGCTTCCCCGAGCTTGGCAGACGTCAGGTCCACGGGGACCAGCCGAGCGGCTCGCCGCCAGCCGGTCCTGGCCAGCTCAGGCCCCCACGGGCTCGGCCAGGAGGCCGTACCCGAGCTGCATGTCTCTTCCTCCCTGTGCTCGCCGGGCTAGTCGAGGAACGGCAGCAGGTGCTTGAGCAGGAGTTCCGGGATTTCTTCAGGGATCCAGTGACCGCACGGGAACACGTGGCCCGTGACGTCGCTGGCGTACCGCTGGCCAGGTCGAGGACGACCTGGCCGAGAGCGCCCTCGCCGCCGATCGCGAGCACCGGCATGGACAGGGCGGCGTTTCGCGACTGCGGATCGCGTCCTCGACGTCGCGGTGGAAGGCCCTGAAGTAGGCGTACGAGGCCGCGAGGTGCCCGTACATCCGCAGGTGCGCGGTGTACTCCGCGATCGCGTCGGGGTCCACCCCGCCCTTGACGACCTCGAGCCAGTCCACGAAGCCCGCGACCCAGGTGTCCTCGCGCCCGCTTACGATGCGCTCGGGCAGCCCGTTGTCGAGCGCGAAGAAGCCGAAGTTCCACAGGCCGGGGCCGTCCGGGGTGAGCGCCGGGCACTGGTAGACGCTCTCGTCGACCCGCGGCCCCTCGATCACCGCCAGGCGGCGTACCGAGTCCGGGTGGGCGGCAGCGTAGGAATACGAGAGGATGGCCCCGATGTCGTGCCCGACCACGTTGACCTGGCCGGCGTGGCCGATCGCAAGCAGCAGCTGGTGGATGTCCTCCGCCAGGGTGGCCTTGTCGTAGCCCGTTGCGGGCGCGTCCGACCCGCCCGAGCCGCGCAGGTCCGGGGCGATCACCGTGTACTGCTCGGCCAGGGCGGGCATCACCTTCCGCCACATGAACCAGGTCTGCGGGTAGCCGTGCAGAAGCAGCACGGTCGGCCCCGCGCCCCCGATCGCGTAGTTGAGCGTGATGCCATTCGCCTGCGCCGTTTTCTCGGTGAAGCCCTCGGGGATCTTGGTGGTGCTGAGCTGTGTCACTTGCCTACTCCTTTTCTTTTCCTTTTCTTTGTGGATCATCTGATCCACCAATCGGGCGTGCGTGCTCGCGGCCTGTCTGCGGGGAAAGGCCCGTCAGGGTGGTGAAAGCTAAGGACCGGGGATAGCGGTCAGTCGAGGACGGTGAGCACCGCCTCCATCCGCTGAATCAGCGGGCGCTCGTCGGGGTTAGTCTTGGCGGCGAGCGCAGCCCGCTCGCGTGAAGGTCTCTTTGCCGAGGTGAGCTGCCTGGGCCGACTGTTTGCCCCAGTGTCGCACTCGCAGGGGCGCCTGGCACCCGTAGTGATCACGGGCCGGTGCCCTGGCCCGCGGCCCGGGCCATGCCCGTACTCGCCCTGAATAACCCGGTGCGTGCCCACAGCCCGCTACGGCGTGCCGGTCTTGGAACCCGTTGCCAGGAGGATGGCGCCCTCGCCGACCCGCGATGCGCCCGGGGCTGTCGGGCTTAGCTTGCCCGAGCCCGACGGCCTGACCTCTAGCCGATCATCAAAATGGCTTCGTCGCCGAGTTCGGCGTCGGTGTGGTGGTGTGCGTAGGTCTTGGGCCGGATCAGGCGCCCGCAGACCACTGCCGCGACAACGTCAACGCCGGCAGCCCACCAGTAGCCGACGCTGAATCCGTGCACGGTCGCTTCGGCGGCCCCGGCCGGGTGGCTGGTGAGGTAGCTGGTGGTGGCGGTGGCGACGAAGGTGCTGATGACCGCGACCCCGATCGCCGAGCCGATCTGCTGGCTGACACTGTTCATCGCCCCGGCGGTGCAGGCGTCTCTGGGTCGACGCCCTGCTGGCCGATGCTGGTCGCCACCACCACGGACAGGCCCAGGCCAACTCCGAGCAGGATCAGCGCGGGCAGCGGGAGCGCGGCGTAGCTGCGTGCCAACGCCGGCCTGCGGCGAGAAGGACGGCCCCGGCGGCCGAGATGGCAAGTCCGGTCACGACGAGTGCCCGGACAGTCAGGCGCTTCACCAGCTTCTCCTGGGTGACGACGGCGGTGACGGCGATCGCGACGGGAGCGGCAGGAAGGCGAACCCGGTGGTGACCGGTCGGTCGCCCAGGACTGTCTGGAAGTAGTAGGTAAGGAAGAGGAACTCGGCGAGCAGCGAGAGGTTCGACAGGCCGACAACGAGGTAGGCGCCGCCCCGGTTGCGGTCGAGGACACGCGCAGCGGGATCAACGGGTGGCGGTCGTATTTCTGCAGGAGAACGAAGGCGGCCAGCAGGACAGCGCCGGCGACGAGCGACCCGATGGTGATTCCCGAGCTCCAGCCGTTGGTTTCCGCCTTCGAGGCCCCGAAGACGATGCCGAAGAGCACGGCCGAGCCCGAGATCGTGCTGGGGAGGGAGAGCCGGGGCTTGTCCGGGTGGGTGGAGTGCTCGAGCGCGAGCGCGCCGACGATCCCGGTCACGGCGAAGATGATGTTGACGTACATGGTCCAGCGCTAGGAGGCGTAGTCGGTCAGCAGGCCGCCGAGGATCAGTCCGAGGGCGCTGGCGCCACCGGAGGCCGCGCCGAAGATGCCATTGCCTTGTTGAGTTCCTCCCGGTCGGTGAAGGTTACCGTGATGAGGGAGAGCGCTTCGGGGGCCAGCATGGCCGCGAAAGTGCCCTGGATTGCTCGCGCGGCGATCAGGGTGCCGATGTTCGGTGCCGCTCCGGCGATCGCCGAGGTGGCGGCGAAGCCAGCCAGTCCCGCGAGGAAAGTGCGCTTGCGGCCGAAGATGTCGGATACACCGGCCGCCCAGGGGCAGGAGGCTGCCGAAGGCAAGCACATACGCGGTGAGGACCCACTGCCTGTCCGCGTCAAAAATCCGAGGTCGGCCTGCGCCGACGGGAGGGCGACGTTCACGATGGTGGTGTCAAGCAGGATCATGACCTGCGCCACCAGGATGACGGCGAGGATGAGCCACCGGCGCGCGTGATGCGGGTCTCGCGGTCAGACTTCTCGTGATCTGCGGCATTGCTCGCGGACCCTGGCAGTGCGCAAACGCCAGTCACCGGGTCGCAGTGGCTGGAGTGTCGTCCGGTAGCAATTCGATAAGGGCCGGCGCCGCTGGTGCCGTGTCGTCATCCATTGACCTGCTCCCACACCTCGTTGATCGCAGCCTGGTACTGGCCGACGCTCGCGGCTCCGGGGATGCCTACGCGGTTGCCGAGCACGGTGAACGGCACTCCCCGAGCGCCCAGGCTCACGGCGGCGTTGTGATCGGCGCGCACCGCGTCGGCGTAGCGATCAGTCGAGAGGACGTCGCGGATCTCGTCGGCGGGAATGCCGAGGCTCGTGCCGATGCGGATGAGCGTGTCGCCGGCGAAGGCGTCGAAGTTGCCGCTGAACACCTCGGTCTGCATGGAGCGCAGATACTCCCACGAGACGCCGTGCTCGGCACCAAGGTGCACCAGGCGCAGCATGTCCAGGGTGCTGCTGTGAGGCCGGTCGACCTCATAGGTAAGTCCCTCCGAGGCAGCCTGCTTCGCCATCCCCTCCTCCATCGACCGTGCCTGGGCGACGGAGACCCCGAACTTCTTCGGGAGGTAGTCCAGGATCGGTCTGACTTCCCTGGTGGAGTTGGGGTCGAGCTGGAAAGTGTGCATTTTCAGCTCGATGTCGTGGGCGTGCGCGGACTGCTCGATGGCCTTGTCTAGACGCCGCTCGCCGACGTAGCACCAGGGGCAGAGCACGTCCGCCCACACGTCGATCGTCAGCCGGGTGGACCGCTCGATCCCTGCTGTTGTTCCATCTCGGGGCACCTTCCTGTAACTTGAGAGCTACTTAAGATCGACGATAGCACTATCTTGAGTACCACTCAAGATCAATGGCCGGGATGGAGCAGGACGGGGATGACAGCACCGAAGACACTGCGACGTGACGCTCGCGACAACGCCGCGAAACTGCGCGCGGCCACCCTCGACCTCTTCCTGGCGCAGGGCCTCGACGCCCCGCTGAACGAGATCGCGCGGGCGGCAGGCGTGAGCATCGGAACGCTCTTCAACAGGTTCGGGTCACGCGAAGGCCTGATCGACGCGGTGATCCCCGACGTCGCCGCACGGCGGCTGCAAGACCTGGGAACCGCCGTCATGGCAGAGGAGACCCCGCGCAAGCACCTCGAAGCGTTCGTGCACGGCATGATAGGGGTGCAGCACGACGACCCCGCGCTCAACGACGCGATCCTCCGGCGCTACCCCGATGCCGCAGCACTGCTAGGGGTATGCGACCGTTCTACCGCGCTGGGCCAGCACCTCGTCCGCGAGGCACACGCCGACGGCTCGCTCTCCCGATTTCACCGAGGACGACCTGTTCAGCCTCCTCTGGCTCGCAGGAACCGCAAACCGCGACAAGTCAGCGCCCCCGGGCTGGGCGCGGATCGTCAACCGCGCACTCGAATCCGCGTGGACCGAGTGAGGGTGCGGGCAGTCCGGCGGCATCACCCAACCGGATGGGTCAATGCCTCGCAGGACGGCGTAGCGCGGGTTGTGCAGGAGCCGCCGCAGGACCAACTTGGCTATACAAGTTTGCTACACTCGTTGACCGTGATGGATGAGGCTGGACGGGTTGTCATCGTCGGCGGCGGAATTCTCGGCACCATGCACGCGGTCATCGCACGGCGGCGCGGGCTGGCGGTCACGCACCTGGAACGGGAACAGGAAGCGCGCGGCGCGAGTGTCAGGAACTTCGGACTCCTCTGGGTGAGCGGGCGGCGGGCGGGCCCCGAACTCGCCCTGGCGCTTCGTGCCCGCGAGCTGTGGGAGTCCATCGCGGCCGACGCTCCAGGGACCGGGTTCCGGCCGGCCGGGTCGCTGACCATCGCGACGACCGAGCCGGAGCTGGCCGTGATGCGGGAGGCAGCCGAACTGCCCGACGCCAAGCAGCGCGAGTTCGAGGTCCTCTCCGCCGATGACGTGCGGGAGGTCAATCCGGCGCTGCGCGGTGAGTTCCCGGCGGGCGTGGTGCCGGGCCGACGCGATCGTGGAGCCACGGGTGGCGCTGCCCGCGCTGCGGCCTGGCTGGCGTCGGCGGCCGGGCTACGAGTGGCTGCCGGGGCGGAGGCCGTCGAGGTGGCCGCGAACGGGGTGCGCGACCAGCTTGGCCGGTGCGCACCGGGGCGATCTGGTCGTGCTGTGCACCGGGGCGAACTTCACCGGCATCGCCGGGCCGCACCTGGCCGGGTTCCGCCGCGGGGGCTCGCGAACTCGCCCGGCTCCGGGCGGCACCGGTTTGCGCCGGGTGCGGCTCCAGATGCTGCAGACGCTGCCGTTCCCCGGCCGGCTGGCTACTTCCGTCGCCGACGGGCGACTCGCTGCGCTACTACCCCGCTTACGATGTCCCGTCGCTGGCGGTCGCTGCCGCCCCAGGCGGCCGTGGCGGCCGGAGAACAGGGCGCAACTGCTCATGGTGCAGCGCCTAGACGGGTCACTGACAATCTGGGGGGACACCCATGAGTACGACGAGCCGTTCGCGTTCGACGTGGACGAGGACGCCTACGTCCACCTCGTTGCCCGCGCCTCGGCGCTGCTCGGCACTGAACTCCCGCGCGTGCAGCGGCGCTGGGCGGGCGTCTACAGTGAGGTGACGGGAACCGGCGGCGCTCTACCACCGTTCCACCGTGAAACCCGGCGTGGTCCTCGTGACCGGCCCGGGCGGGCGCCGTATGACCTGCTCCCCCGCGATCGCCGAGGAGGACATTTCTGTGAGCCGTTTCTCCGTGGTCTGCCTCGACATGGCCGGGACGACCGTCCGCGACGACAACACCACGATGGAGGTGTTCGCCACCGCGATCGCGAGCCGGAACCTCCCCGTCGCGAGTTCAACAGCGCGATGAAGTACGCGCGGGAGACGATGGGCCAGTCGAAGATCGAGGTCTTCCGGCACATCCTCGGCGGCGAGGACGCGGTCAGGCCGCCAACTCCGCGTTCGAGAAGCATTACGCCGGCGCGGTCGCCAAGGGCGAGATCTCCCCGATGCCCGGCGCGGAGGAGCTTTTCGCCGCCTGCCGGGCGCACGGGATCAAGGTGTGCCTGTCCACCGGCTTCGCCCCCGTCACCCGCGACGCCATCGTGGCCGCCCTCGGCTGGCATTCCCTGGTGGACCTGTTCCTTTCTCCCGCCGACGACGGCCGCGGCCGGCCATGGCCGGACATGCCGCTGACCGCCCTGCTCCGCCTGGGCGGCGACTCGGTGGCGTCCCTCGCGGT
>CAWDQC010000005.1:0-58888 GCA_963804355.1 uncultured Pseudomonadota bacterium
GTACGTTCCTTAGCCGCCGCATTGGCACTGGCGTGTGTAATCTCGGATTGCCTGCGCCACGTTTCATGCCGCGGGCGGCGTCCGGTGTGATCCGCAATCCGAGATCTGCAACGGCTCGCTCGAGGGCCTGCATATGAGGCCATGGATTCCTTGCGCACAATCCGTTCTCGGATCGTCTCGACACCGTGGACGATTAGTCCCAGAGGCGGGGGAGGCTTTCCCGTGGACGGATCCCACGCGCGCAACTCTCGCCAGAGCTCAGGTGCGCGTTCTTCGCAACAGGCCAGGTTGATCTGCAATAGCCGACGAAGGCTTTTATCGAGATATAGCTGATGCTGGCGCTCCGCCTCGGCTCGCTCTTCCTGTGGAAGCCAAGCAACAGTCTCGTCCCAGGGCCTTGCCGTTGCGTCACACCGCAGCTCGCGCCGCCAGCTCGATGACGTTCGACTCGTGTCGCGCCTCGCCGATGTCGAAAAGGGCGCGCTCCCAACGTTCGATCGCCGCGCGCTTTTCCCCGCGTCGTACGAGTGTCTGTCGTAAATCGACGTGACGCCCGCCTCGGCGTGATTGAGCAACTTACTGACGACGAGGCGCGGGACCCCGAGCCCGGTCATGCTCGATGCGACAGTGCGTCTGATATCATGAAAGCGAAAGTCAGGAATCGCTGCGCGGTCGCGAAGCCTCAAGATCCATTTCTGAGGGTTAGCGAGAGTGTCCGCGCGGGCCACCTTGGAAGACAAACTCCGTATCGTTCTTGAGCGTCTTCAGTAACCTCAGGGCGCTCGGCGAAAGAGGGACGCGATGGGAAAGTCCGTTTTTTGCACGATCGGCCGAAACCGTCCACCAGCCATTTTCCAGATCGAGCTCGGCCCAGGACATGCCCAGAACCTCGCTTCGACGCGCGGCCGTCAGCAGCAATAGCTTAAACGCCGCACCCACTCTGGCCGGTTCGCTTTCCAGGGCGCCCCACAGTCGGCGCAGTTCGTCGAAGGTGAGCACACGGTCGCGCTTTATCTCCTTGTTCCTTCCCGAGATTCGATAGGCCGGGTTCGCCTCGATATAGTCGCGGTCGATCGCGAAGTTGAACATCTTCGAGACCAACGCGCGAACGCGGTTAGCATGGATCGGCGCGCCGCGGTCGGTGATGGCATCGATTACATTCCTGACGTCGCGCCGGGTGATCTCGGCGAGCTTGCGGTCTTTCCACTCCGGTAGCAGGTCGGCCTTCAGCATCTGAAACATCTTCGCCCACAGAGCGCGCGGTTTTGTTTGGCCGGGCGTGTCGCTCGAGATACTCATCGGCCAGATCGCCGAATGTTGGAGCGACCTTGGCGGCCGCCCGGTCGCCGGCCGGAAATATTTGCCCTCCGCGATCTCGCCTCCACGCTTCCTCGCGGCTTTGTGCGCCTCAGCGAGAGTCATCGTCGGCCAACTGCCCAGGGTGAGACGGTGCTTGCGTCCGTTCTGGCGATACAGCAGCACGAAGGTTTTTGCGCCGCCGTACGAAATGCGAAGCCCAAAACCGGGGTGACGGGTATCCCAAATGTCGTGCTGCCCGCTCTCAGGCGCCTTCGCTGCTCTGACGACCGCCTCGGTGAAAAGTTTTCGCATCTGTCTGTGATTCCTCTGTAGGTACCGTTAAGGTACCAACATAAGCGCAATCGGGCGCAATGTCCAGCAATGGACAGCAAACAAGAAACAACCTATTTACAAAGGAAAGACGAGCTTTTGAGTTTGCGCGAGATTTCGTGAGGTTGCGTGATTAACAGACTACGGATTTGTGGGTCGGGGGTTCAAATCCCTCAGGGCGCGCCAAAATCCTCAACAAATTCAGGTATACGATGAGCAGGCGACGGGCGGTCGCCAAGAGGACGGGTCTATTACCGATCTGACCGGCGCGATTTCCTGACGAGCAGGCAGGATTGGCGGGAACTGTTGTTAGACGCCGCGTATGGTGTTACACGGAATTTGGGTACGAATAGAGCACCGCCTGGGCAAGTGAGGCTGGCCAGTTCCGAGCTCAAATCCCGGCCGGTAAGCCTGACGCGTCCAAGGAGCGCAGGACTTTGGCAAATCCGATAATCCCGCAAACGTTTCAGCCCCTGACCTGATACTCCTTTCACCTAAACGATCGGGAGCGTAACCCTAGTCGGGCTACGCTCCCGCCATTAAGTCCCTTTCAGCCGGATCACTACCGCATGATCTGCATCAGGCCGCCGGGGCTGCCGTACTTGACGCCGTCGAAGTATTCCTTCGGCACGTTGGCGTCGAGGTAGGGCTTGCGCTTGTTCTTGTTGCCGAATCCGCACCATACCGTCGCATGGGTGTTTGAAGATCCCACGCCATCGAGGCGACGCCGTCCCACATGCTACCCATCTGGGGCACCACGCCGACGTCATTGAAGTACGCAATCGATTTCCACAGCTTGTGGTTGGTGTCGAACAGGTCAACCCAGTCGCCGTTCCAGTGTTCTTTGTCCGCGTAGAGGATGCGGTTGGCGTAGCAATAGCCCGCCGCTTCACTGGGGATGCGGTGAACGTCGTCAACAGCCATCGGGCGGATTCCCAGGTGCCCCACGAAGGCTTGGGCCACGCCAGGGGCATCAGGTAACCGTCCGGAAAGTTAGCTCCGTCCTGATTGAACTTCGCCAGAGTCAGGATCTTGCGATCGCCGAGAAAGTCGCCCGTATAAATCGAGGTGCTGGCGTTGAAGCCATTGGTCTTGGCATCGTCATAGCTCCAGTCCAGACCGAAAACCGGGGAGCATCGCGAACTGGTCGACAGGCGCAGCGAACGACGCAGCGCCGGTACGAACACGTACGTATCCGCGAACGGATTTGCTTCCTGGTCTTTGTAATACAGCGCTAGAGAAGCGGTATAACGCGCCTGCTCAGGCGTTTCCTGCATACCCCACTCGGTGTACCAGGTGCCGGGAGCGTAGGTCTCTTCAGGCGGAAAACCGGCATCGGTTATGTAGGAACTCCAGCGATAGACCACGTCGAAGGTCTCCGGCGAGATATTGCCGAAGCGATCCAGCGCCCACACCGCGCCGTAGTTGTCCGGCGTGTTGGCATAAAGCGCGGGCACGAACGCCCAGAACACGTTGGCCAGAACCTTCCATCCCTTGTTCGGATCGCTCGGATTCGGGAAGGGCGTGCCGCCATGGTAATTCTTCAGCACGTAGTGGCCGTTGGGTAGCACGTCAACCGAGGTCTGCGAGCCGTACTTTTCGGTCGCTTCCACCCAGGTCTTGGGCAGAAAGCCGTTGTGGATGGGGCCACTTCCATCTCGACGTCCTGGGGCATCTTCCATCCGTAAGAGCCCTCGAACATCTTGATCATTCCCAGAGGCATGAACTGCTTGTACTGCTGCCAGTTCTGCATGGTGATTTTAGTGCCGATCGGCACATCACGGCTGTTTTTCACTCATCTTCAACCAATCGTCGACGGCACTACGATCGGTTGTCTGGGCCCTCGAGCGTGATGGCATCAACGCCATCACCAGGCCAATGACAAGTAGCGAACCAACCACACGTTTCATATCAGTGACCCTCCTGTTCATCCCCATTTTGCCCTACGATGGCGTTTGAAAAAGCGTCCGCATAGAGCGGGTTTAGTCGCAGAACTCAGTCTCAAACTGGCTCAACTTATTCGCCGTATAAGTTGTACTGTGAATAGAGGATTTGTGTTGGCGGGTCGCCGTCATCGCGTTTACGATGCCGATCGGCGAAAAGACTTTTTCGCGGACAAGAATAATCGAGCGACGCGAGCGCGAAAGACACTAAGATTCAGAAAGGATTTTTTCGGCGGTTTGCTAATCGAGCGCAACCGTGAATTCGTTCCAGATGCCGGCGTATTCCTGCGCTTTTCGATGTGTTCTTCGAACCCAGACAAGTCCAGCTATGAGGCCTACGCTAGGCTCCCCTCGCCGGATACGCGGGGCTCCGCGCAGTAACACTTTCGTTGCTATGCGGGGACCCCGCGCTCGCCGATGCGCGGGTATTGCGAGATAATCTTAACGGCGAGAGTGGCAAACACTAGGTTGGGTTTGCGGTCGTCAGGTTGCGGTTTTGACGAATGAAAGTTTCTGACAGCTCTTCAATCGCCGCGCAGGCCTCGCGGATTGCCTCGGCTTTCGTACGAGCCGCGCCGACGATTCCCCCCTTAACAAGTCGATTAGTGAAGCCCCAGAACCATGCGCCCTGATTGACCCATAGATCAAAGCCCATACCGCTGTCATATCCGCGACGAAGTTTTTCCATTCGAAACACCCCTTCGTGAGTACCTACTCGACCTTGGCGCTTGATCCCCTGCGGCGCTTCAGCTTGATGTCTCCGGCCGATGCAGCGCGAGAACATTCGAAGAGGTTATTTTGCACGCCGCCGTGAGAGACGTATTTTTTCCGCGTCAAACTCGGTCGCGCTCGTCAACCTAGATCAGCTCAGCGTGTCGCTACCCGCACTGCTGGCGCTCTGATGGCCGTTCACGGATGGATCCATGGCGCGAACATTTGTTGATGCGGTCGGAGCGTCATGGAGCCGCTTGAGCTCTTGCAGCTCGGCCTGGGCCTTGATGTCGGCGTTGCGTCGACGAATCTTCTCGAGCTTCGACCCGACTTCGGTCTCATGTAGCTCACGATGGACCTCTGACTGTCCGAGCATTTGCCCGATCGACTCGCGCACCTCTTGCAGCGCACGCAGGTCTTCGTCGTAGGAAAACTCCTCGAGCGCACGACGGATTCGCGCTCGCGCTTGCGCGTTCCGAAAGCGCGCCAGCATCCTTGTCTTCTCGACCTTAAGCCTGTCGATCTCGCCCTTGAACGCCATCAGATTTTTCTTGGCATCCTCGGCCTCAGCTGGTGAGCTCCGAGAGCTCCTCCTTGAGCCGCGCGGAGTCGGCTTCAAGCTCATGCTTGCGCCGGATGAGCAGCAGCGCACATTGATCCTCATTCATATCTGCGGCCGCCGCAGCCTGCTCCGAGACCTCGGTGAGCTCGACCGACTTCTGCTTCAATTCGCGCTCGAGCTTATTCCTCATATAAATGACCCCGGCCGCGGCGGTCTTAAGCTGTTGGTACCGGCGTACGCGGTCCGAGATCGCCGCTTCGTACACGGCCTCGGGATCGTTCAATTCTCGCGACTTCAGCCAACGGCTGAACTTTCCACCGATGAGGCTGAATAACCTTGTAATAGACATCGTCGGTTCTCCTTTTTCGTACTTGCTTATGCCGCGACATTCGGGTCGAGGCTCAGAGCCAGCGACGGACGCGAATTTTGTAATCGAGGTATTGCTGGCCGAATAACTGCTCCAACGTGGCTCTCCTCCCGTGGGATCACGGTCCGATCCATAACGATTACGAAGGCGATTGGCGCCAGCAGCATCGCGGCGGACCCAAAGAACAGGCCGAAGCCGAGCAGCACGGCGGTCAGTCCGAGGTACATCGGATTGCGCGTGAACGTGTAGGGCGTTACCGCTACGAATGCGGTTGGCTGCCCGTATGGATTCTTGGTCGTATCGCGCGCCGTAAAGAGCGCGGCCGCATAGGACGACAGCCCCACACCTACTGCGATCAACAGCAAGCCCAGCAGTTGATGAAGGTGAACAAGACGATGGCCGTGCCTTCCAAGCAGATGCAGAAGTAGCCCGCAAAGCAAAAGGATACCCGCAAGAGCTGGGGGGTAAATCTTGAGCCCGCCGTAATCGCCCGCTATGTCGGTTCCACTCTCGCTCATCGTTTGCCTCTCTTTCGGGGTCAATCCCCCTCGGGCTTAAGTCCAAGTTCCTGCACGTTGATTCCGAGCTCGCGAAGCTTCTGTTGGAAGCTTTGCCGGTACATCCCCACTCGCTCCGCAGCGCGCGAGATATTGCCGCCAGTGGCCTTAAGAGCGTTGACAAAGAAGTCACGCTCCCAGTTGGTGAGAAAAAGTTCCTTTGCCTCGCGGAAACTAAGGTCCTCCGCGATTACTGGCGGCGATATCACTGGCGTTTGAACCTCGGTGCTGCGGATTTCAGACCTCATCAGCCGCCCGAGGGCTTGTTTCGCAGGGGGTATCGCCGAAAAGTTCTGCAGGCGTGATTTCATTGCCCAGCGAAAGGATCACGGCCTGTTCGATCGCGGCCTTTAGCGCACGCACATTGCCGCGCCAAGGATTCGCGACGCATGCCCGGAGTCCCTCGGGTGTAACGGTCTTGAGGGGGATTCCAAACCGTTCGCACGCTTCCTTGAGAAAATGGATTACAAGTGGCGGAATGTCGGACGGCCGTTCTCGCAATGGCGGCAGCCGCATCTCGACTACCTTGATCGGTAATAGAGGTCCTCGCGAAAGCGTCCGTCAGCGACCATCGTTTCGAGGTCCTGGTTGGTTGCCGCTATTATTCGCACGTCCGCCGCGAGCGACTGATTGCCGCCAACACGCTCGAAACGCTTTTCTTGCAGAACGCGCAGTAACTTCCCTTGAGTCTCGAGACTCATATCGCCGATTTCATCGAGGAAGAGCGTACCGCCGTCGGCCAACTCGAATTTGCCTTCGCGACGCGCGAGCGCGCCAGTAAAGGCGCCCTTTTCATGGCCGAAGAGCTCACTCTGGACCAACTCGGCTGAGAACGCTGCGCAGTTGACCGCAACAAATGATCGATTGGCGCGCGGACTACGGCTATGCATCGCGCGCGCGACAAGTTCCTTGCCGGTGCCCGACTCACCGCGCAGCAGCACGGTTACATCGGTCGGGAGCTACCTTATCGATCGTCTCGAAAACTCGTCGCATCGCCGGCGATTGACCGATCATCTCGGCGAAACGCCCACTGTCCAGGTTCATCTGCTCGACCAAGCGGTCGTAAGCGCGTCGAAGCAGTTGCTTCTCCATGATGTTGCGGACCTTGATCCGCAACTCGTCACGTCAAAGGGCTTGGGCAGATAGCCTCCGCCCCAGCCTTCATCGCCTCGACGGCGATCCGCTGTGTGCCGTAAGCGGTGATCATCAGAACCGAGCATCGGGGTCCAACTTGACGCAGCGGCTCGCAACAAATCGAGACCGCTTATGCCCTTCATGTTGAGGTCGGTGATGATCACATGGAACTGTCCGGCCTGGACCTTGGCCAGCGCTTCCTCGCCCGATTGCGCGGTCTCGACCGCATAGCCCTCTTCGTAAACAGCCCCTTGAGGGCAATCGCGGATACCGCGCTCGTCATCTACAATCAGTAACCGCCCGATCATTGGCGCGTCCCCGCTTCAAGGCGAAGCTCGGCGGTCGCGCGGATCATCGCCAACTCTCGCAGCCTGGGCGCTGATTCAGCTCGGCTCGTCTTGGAATGGCCGACTTGTGAAACCTTTGGCCGGGGAGGAATTCGTCTGACTCGCCGACGCCCTCGTCGCATCCGAGAGCGGTATCGATAGCGAGAACTCAGTGCCGCTGCCGACCTTGCTGCGGACCTCGATCCGGCCGCGATGGGCCTCCATGACTTTCTTTGCCATCCCCTTTCCGAGGCCGGTGCCGCTCTGCTTGGTGGTATAGAAAGGGTTGAAGATCTTTGAGAGCTTATCGTCAGGGATGCCGCAGCCATTATCCCGAATCATTACGGTGGCTGACTCCGGATAAGTCCGCGTGATCCCGAGTTCGAGGTGCCGCTCGCCGCTGTTCGATTCCATCGCGTCGATAGCATTGTCAATTACATTGGTGAAAACGTGACCAGCTTGTCAGCGTCAGCCCGGATGGTCGGTCCGCTGATATAATTGCGAGATACGTTGATCTGCTTAGCCTCGAGCTGCCGCGCATCTGCGTGAGTGCGCCATCAAGCACGGAGGCGAGGTTCACGTTGATTAGGTTGTAGTCTTCTTCCTTGGCGTACTTCAGCAGATGCGAGACGCTGCGCTCGACGCGCGCCAGTTCATCCAGAGCGACTTTTGCGTACTCGACGTTCTCATTCGAAGTCGGATCTTCGCCCATCTGCTGAAAAAAGACTCTTCGCAGCGGCGATCGGATTCCTGATCTCATGCGAAGGTGGCAGTTAGTTCGTCGAGCGAGGCTGCTTCTCACTGCGCGACTTCCTTCTCGAGGGTGACCTCGCGCTGCACCTCGCGCTTGATGGCCGGCTCAAATACACGATCTGGATCCAGCGCCATCCATATACGGCGCCGAAATGACTCGCCATCCGACCCCCATCCAAGGGCTGGGAAAATACGACCAGTCGACGGGCTGACGACAAGGTTGATCAGCAGGAAAAATCGATGATGATCCCATACCACATCAGGTGGAAATAAAAGCCCGCCTCCTGGGTCGCGCGTTTCGGGCGCGCTCGAACTGGTCCGATCGGCTTCGCTCTTCGATCGCGCTTCGCGCGTCTGTTTGACGTCTGTCGCGCGGCGAGGATGCGCCGGCAGTCGAGGATTTGTGAGTCCCGGCTCGGCTGGACGTATCGCGATTGCCCGCGCCCTTTGCGGCCTCACGCTCTCTATGGCCTCGGTTACTTTCGGACCTGCGCGCAGCCCTGCGCTCCCGACTTGCTCGGCCGATCGTACGCCCCTCGCGAGACCAGCTTTAAATTCGCGCCATCGCTGGCTCCATTTCTCCACCGTCTTCTGCGCCCTGGTTCCGTCTCGTCGTTCCCGACCCAGCGGTCCCGTGGCGTGACCATTTGTCGCCGGCCGTGAGATCTGGCTGTGCTCGGCAATTATGGCGCTTTACCAGCGCGAAGATGATTGATCGCGATAATCAGAAAACCTGTCATATGGTTATGGCCTGCGCCTTCCGGTAATGTAGCTGACGTGACGCTGGCCCTGTTGCAGATGACCGACATGCCAGACGCATCAGCAAGCCCAGTGCCGTTTTCGAGCTGGAAGAGTCCGAAAGCGAATCGAAGGATTTGCCGCTTGTCGACGCAGACGATTCGCGCATGCGGCCTCTGGACTGCAGTGTTTCGCCTGCACATGGACGTCGTTCTCAGTTTACCGAGGGGTTGCCCCGAAAATTTCGTGATAAGTTCAGCCTGGACTGTTATATGCGGTCCATGGGTCTCATCGTATAAGTCGGAGATACGTTGCTTCGAATTCCAAGGAGAGACAGATGCAGATTCGCCTGAACAGAAAGGTCGCTATGATTACCGGCGGGAGTATGGGTATGGGCAGAGCCATGGCGCTGAAATTAGCCACCGCGGAGCGGATGTCGCAATCGTGGCGCGAGGCCCGAGCCCCTGAGGAGGACAGTCCCGCGAGATCACCGCGGCTGCGCGGGCGCTGCCGGGCTTATCCCGCCGATGTCAGCGAGCCGGGCGAGATGATCGCGTCTTGCGGCGGTATGCGAGGATCTCGAGGGAGTCTGGAGCATGCCTGATAAATAATGCGGCACTTCTAGGACTAGGTAAATTCGAGGACCTCGACCGACAGGTCTGCGCAGGCGGATTTTGACCTGAAGGTATTCGCCGCTATCCGTCTCGCTCGTCTGGCATTCCCGGAGATCGAGGAAGCGGCGATCGGGACGTATTATAACGTACTAACATCGGTGCAAAGGCGCCGGGTCCGGGCAGCGCCCCGACCACCGTAATGGGGCGGCGGGGATGGCGCTGATCGAGGGGTGGCTGGCCAGCGAGGGGCAGGGTAAACGGTCGCCGTGAACGCCCGTTGATGACAGGTATGATCGTCAGCGACCAATGGGCGCGACGCCATCGTCGCGAGGCCCCCGACCAGAATTTCGAAGAATACCTCGCGACGCAGGCAAAGGCCCTGGGTCTGCCGATGGGTCGGTTGGCACTGGCGAAGAATTTGCGAATATGGCGTGCTTCCTGGCCTCGGATCGCCGCCTCCTACATAAGCGGTGCCGCGATCAACGTCGACGGCGCGAAATCCCCAGTGGTATGAGGAGCGCATGGATCGCGAGAGCAATTTCCACCTTGCTCCGCCGAGTCGATTATAAGAAATGTTCGAGACCCAGCGCGTCGCTACCATTGGGTTCAGGCGGTGGGATTCGATACGGTCTCCTCGGCAATCCAATCGAACTGCTTGATCGCCAAGGAGGCTCGCGTGGTACTCACTTATCTCGCGATGAGTGAAGAGAAGATCAAGTACTGGGCCGTGGGACTCGTGTCCAACGTCAGGTCGATCCAGCTGGTGGCAGCGGCTGTTCTCATTGCATCACTTGTGGTGGCGGGGTGCGCTCCGCGATCAGGAAACCCCAGTCACTATGGTCAACGGGCCTTCGATGAGGTCCTCTGTAGTCGCGATGAGCATGGAGCCGTCAATCGAGGTCGGCGACGTTACTGCCGTCTACGTCACCGTATCCAACCAATCGAGTAACGCGGACCCACTAGGATTGACGCTTTTAGAATTGCACTGGCCTCAAGCGGTGGATATGTCCGGCAAGAGGCTCGATCGACTCGACACCGACCAGGCCATTGAGAAGGCCGGCGGAGGCGACAAACTGTTGGCCGCTCTTGGTGATCGCGAAGAGGAAGTAGAGCGCCCACTTGACCAAAAAATCGCCAGGGACGCGCTGATGGCTCCAGTCATTCCGATTTGGATCCCGGGACTCCTTGTGGTTGGACCGGTTGCGCTGATCTACTCTTCGCTGCAAGAACCGGGATACCACCAACACTCAAAGGTTCAGGCTAAAGAATTTCAACTAAGTCCCACGATGTTGGATCCTTTCGGCTCGCACTTGCTCACTTACCCTGGTCCTCCGCTTGATGGCCTTCCTCCAGAGTGGTCGGAGAAGGGCTATGTCTTCTTCCCGCGCGGGAGTTACGCCGCACTGCAACTCACAGTCCGCGAACACCAGGAGTACGACAAAAATTTACTAAACCCTTTACAAACCGTCACGTGTCAATGGCGATCGAACTAGGTTGGCCACATCAGGTAAATGTATCGCCTGATTTCGTTGTTCATGTTGATTCGCCATTGTTTCGGTCCATTCGTCTCGGATCGCGACGTTCTGAGTAAGCGGACGATGGGTGCAACCGGCAGTTGCAGCCCGGACATCCTGTGCCTTTGTGCGACACCCAGGGAATTCTGACCTGGACATTCAGAAAAAGGCCAACTGAAGAAAAAATATTGGAGTAAAATTGTGGAAAAGATCGGAAAATAAATCAGTCGCTTATGGCACAAAAGATCCTACTTTTCCTTTGCACCGGGAACTACTACCGAAGCCGCTTCGCCGAATTGTTGTTTAATCATCAGTCGTCGCGAAGCGATCTTCGCTGGATAGCTGTATCCCGGGGCCTCGGACTTGAGCTTGGTGGAGGAAACGTCGGCCCAATTTCGCGCGCCACCGTGGAGGGCCTCACCGAGCGCGGAATTACTGCTTCTAAGGAATACCGCTATCCACTTGCTCTTGAGCGAAGCGATCTGACGGTCGCGAGTCATATAGTTGCGCTGGATGGCAACGAGCATCTGCCGCTGCTCAAACGAAAGTTTCCGAGCTGGGCCGAACGCGTGGAGTTCTGGCACGTGCCTGACGTCGATTTGGCCCGCCCATCTGAGGCCCTGGCGCAAATCGATATGAATGTGCGGGCACTGATCCAACGCTTGTCACGCAGGCCGGCTGTTATTTCGGGCCATTCCGATCTCTGAGGCAACTATCCGGAGCTTCCGATTAGCACGCCAACAATCAGGCCCGCCAGCACATAAGCGGTAAATGCGACGTAGATCCAATCCCGTTCTTTGACGAACAGCAGGAAGCAGAACGCGACGCGGGCTAGCGGCACCAGCGTGAGTATGAAGAGCCCGAGCATTATAACCGTGTGCGGTTGTCCCGCTCGCACATCGGTCCAGAATCGACCAAGGTCGATTCGACCCATCAGCCGCGAGTGTTGAACCTCCTGGTAACGCTTGACCAGGTATCCGGGTTCGTAAGTCGCACACAAAAGCAGTCCAATGACCAGGACGATCATCGCCACGATTAAAATCGTGCGCAAAAGGATTGGTGTCCAGAAGCGCAGGATACGATCTTCGTTGCTCTTGGACGCAGTCGTTTGAACGTCGGGGGTTGTCACTGTTTAGATTCCGCTAAGCGCGCGCCATCCCATTTCGAGCGCAATCTAAGATCAGGATCACTACGAATACCATGCGCAACCATTCGACCTTCAGATGCGGCAGGACGCGGCTGCCGGTCAAAGCTCCCGCTGTCACACCTATCGCCACCGGGGCCGCTATGGTAGTCGAGACGTCTCCGCGCGAAAGAAATACTAATGCGCCGGCGCCCGCAGTCACGCCGATCATGAAGTTGCTGGTGGCGCTCGAAACCTTCAAAGGCAGGTGCATGATGTAATCCATCGCCATCACTTTGAGGGCACCGGAACCGATTCCCAGCAAACCAGACATCAGGCCCGCAACCACCATCAACGCTGCGCCGCCCGGAATCTTTACCACTTCATAGGAGATCAGTTTGCCGGTCTCGTCAGGAACTTGCCCGCCCAATTGTAGCCGTTCGGCCAGCGGGTCACCCTTGGTCAGGATATCGTCACCCTTTTTCTTGATAGTGAAATAGGCTGACTGGAGCATCATCGCCGCGAACAGGATTTCGAGAATGGTGGTCGGAACTATTCCGGCCATGTAGGCACCGATGATCGCGCCGGTAACCGTCGCACATTCGAGCACCATCGCGACTTTGAGATTCGTCCAGCCGTCTCGAACGAAGGCGACGCTCGCCCCGGCACTGGTTGCGACGACAGAAATCAGGCTGGCGCCGATAGCGACGCGCATGGGCATTTTGAAGACGATGACCAAGGCTGGGACGATAAAGACGCCGCCGCCCAAACCTGAAATTGAACCAATGAACCCCGCCAGGAAGGCCAGGCCGATCAGATTAACAAGGATATGGAGCACAAGTAGTCCTGATTGATTCGGAAACTAGGGTGGGCGAGTTCCAGTTGCTAAGCCGGGGCTTTCCCCTCGGGCCAACTCGGCACGTCGGCGTCCAACGGCACCTTGGCGGTTTTAAGATACCCGGCAATCATCCGCCAGAAACCCGCGATAAGAAGGAGTTCCACCAGTTCGGCGTCAGGGAAGGATTTTGCGAGCGTGGCCCAAGTCTGTTGCGACACCTCGGAACGTTCGAGCAGTTCGTCCACCATCCGTATCACCGCACGATCGGTGTCATTGTAGACTGCGCAAGCGTCGGGGTCGCGCACACCCAGGATCTCCTCCTCGCTCATCTTGAGATCCCGCGACACTCGCACGTGCTGGCAGAACTCGTATTCCGAGCGCGTGCGCCATCCGTGCGCAAGATCACCAATTCACGGGCGCGGGCGTTGACGGTGTTGGTGAACATCAGTGTGCGCAACAGATTAGCCACGGCGCCCGCGGCGCGCGGATTATTGAGCATCACACGAAAAGCGTTAAGACCGGCGAATCGTTCGTCGAGGCCGAACTCCTTACCGCGTTTGATCGCTTCATCGATAGACAAAAGAGGTATCATCGTCTGGCCCTCCTCAGGTTGACTTTGTAGCTGAGCGCGCCATCGAATGACAGACGTCTCCCCTCCCGCGCCATGATCGGTCGTGGAATTTCGGAAATTTCTGCGCCGACGCGCCGGAGGCGGTCCGATCTCGCGTATAGCGCGTCGAGCTTCCGGCGATTAGAACATCCTCTTGGTCGCTAACTGCGCCCCGTCGCGCATCGCGCGCAGTTTTTGCCAGACGATTTCATCGGCGACAGGCGCGAGGCCGGAGGTCGTTTCGAAGCCACAATCCGTCGCCGCCATGACGCGGTGCGGGTCGCCGAGGGCCTTTGCCGCTCGTTCCAACCGATCCGCTACGACCTCCGGATGTTCGATGTAGTTGGTCGTCGTATCGATTACGCCAGCGATCAGCAGCATGTCATCGGGAAGACGATGACTTTCGAGTAACCGGTATTCGTGTTCGTGCCGTGGATTCGCCATCGAGAGTAGCATCGCGCCGACCCGGGCTTTGAGCAGTTGCGGCAGGATTTCCGCGAGTGCCACGTCCCGATCATGCGGTCCTTCGTAGTTGCCCCAGCATACGTGCAGCCTTACGCGATCGCGCGGAACCTTCTCGAGCGCCCGGTTGATTCCGGCAACCACCAGCTCGACGAAGCCGACGAAGTCGGCTAGCGGACGTTGCGCGTAACTCACGTGGCGTTCCATTGCGAGGTCCGGCGCGTCGATTTGGAGGATCATGCCGCGCGATACGATCGTCTCGTATTCGACGCGCAGGGCATCAGACAGCGCCGCAATATAATCTTCGAGGCTGCGATAATGTTCGTTCAGCATCGCGGCCGCAACAATCCCGGGCGAGGGTGCTGTCATGAATGATTCGACGAAACCGGGCCTGCTTTCACCGGCGATTCTCAAATAGTCGTCGCACTCTTTTTCCAGCGGGGCGCGATCCGTATAACGCACTTCGCCGATCGCCTTGGGTGCATGAAGCAAGTCGACTTTGACTCGCGCGCGTATCATGGTCGAAATGGTTTCGACGAAGCTCGGGTAGTTCCACACGTCGCTCAGCCGCGGCCGATCGCCCTTACCACCGAAACCACTCATCCGATGTTGTATGTAGGTGAAGAAGCTTTCGCGCGGTTGCTCGCCGTTGTTGCCGACGTCGATTCCGCTCTCGATCTGCTTTTGCACGACACGCCGGGTCGCCTCATCGATCGCGTGGTCAATTGTGGCCGCGTCGATTGGCTCGCGCCGACTCAGCTTACCGAACATCTCCGCCAATTCTGCGGGCCGCGGCAGGCTTCCCGCATGCGTGGTGAGAATACGTTTCTCCGAATGCTGCATCGCAAGCACCTCTCGCGTTATCGATCAGTCGACGAACTAACGTTTGCCCGCGATTACCACGGGTCTGACCCGCCCGTCTCGAAGAATCCTCCCGTGGGACCATCGACAGGCAGGAGCGCCAGCCGGACGGTTTCCGCGGCGCCTTCCGCGATCGTCTGATGGCCTCGGTTACCATTGAGATCGGTCGCCGTGTAGCCGGGATTTGAAGCGTTCACCTTGATCGTCGTGCCGCGCAGTTCGTAGGCGAGCTGGACGGTGAGCATGTTCATAGCGGCCTTGGAGGCGTTGTACCCCAGCAACTTGACCGGCGCGAATTCCCAATTCGGATCGGCGTTCCAGGTGAGCGAACCCAAGCCGCTGGAGACATTAACGACACGTGCCGCTGGCGACTTGCGTAGCAGCGGAAGCATCGACGGGTTACCGCGAGCGCACCGAAGAAGTTGGTGTCCATTACTCTTCGTACGGCTTCGAGGTCGGTCGTGCTGGCGGTCCGTCGGCGGGGTCGTTGATACCGGCATTGTTGATTAATACGTCGAAGCCGCCGAATTCGTTCGCGACGGTGGCCGCCGCGGCCGTTATAGTTGGCGGACGGACAACATCGAGTTCGATGAATCTTGCATCAAGATTTTCGGCCTTCAGATTGGCCGTCGCCGCACCTCCGAGTTTGGGGTCGCGCGCACCGACCAAAACGATGAGGCCGGCCTTCCCCAAGCATCTTGCCACCTCGAACCCGATACCTTTGTTGGCGCCGGTGATCAACGCGATGCGCTTTGACTGATCATTCATACAATCTGATTCTCCGCTGAGAGACTAATGGCTGTCGGCCGCAATCTTCTCGATGCATTTCTCAGCATATTCACCGCGCGTATCGCATCGCGGGCACAGTCTCACTGATTGCCGACCGTGGAATAGCGCAATACACCCGTATGCATCGTCATCTTCCATTCCGCGCCGACCTTCGCATAGACCTTGCACACGCGTCCATTCCAATGCGGATTTACACCATTGGCCGCAGCGCCACAGTGTCGATATCGACCACCGCAAAGGCGCCGTCGCTTTCAGCTGAGATTTCGATCTTGCGAATCTGTCGGCGATTGTGGACCAATCGATGGGTTGTAAAGAGCCGCCGCCACGAGTCTCCCCAGCGCCGCCGATCGAAGCGGCCCATCTCCATCACCCAACCTTCCGAATAGTGTGAATCGGGGGTCGGCGGCCACGGCCATACCATATCCGGGTGAAAGATACTCAAAAGCAGCTCGACGTCCTGCGTGTCCCACGCGCGAGTCTCCCGATCGACGATTTCCTCGATCTCCTCGCGCGGCATCGCTGGATCTGCTCCCTAAGCGGACTTCATCGCTGTCCGATGATTCTAACTTCAGCCAAACGCAAATCAAGCGACGCCGGCGAGGAACCTCGAACGCATCAAGTCGCTTCGCTGCGTTACGAGAGGCTCGTAATGCGCCCGATGCGATATTACTGCCCCGAGGTCGTGTTGGTAGCGCTCTATATGCTTTGATGCGAACAACAAATTGAGGGTCTGTATCGATAGTTAGCAGTGCACGTTCTTATTAAGACATTCCTCCTCGTTTATGCGGGTCTGTTTCCATTGTGAACCCCATCGGCGGCGCGCCGATCTTTCTCGGCCTGACTCGGCACTGCACTCGCCCGGAGCGCAACGCGTTGGCACTGAGCGTGGCAAGTAACAGCTTATTTCTATTGCTTGGATCCTTGCTCGGCGGATCCTACGTGCTTGAATTCTTCGGTCTTACCCTGCCGATAGTTCGTGTCGCCGGCGGTCTCGTGGTAGCTGCCACCGGATCGAACCTTCTTAAAGCCGGAGACGAAGATAACGTGCGAGACGATCACACACCCGTCGTCCCGACCGATCCGTTTTACCCTCTAACCATGCCGATCACGGTGGGTCCAGGCTCGATTGCAGTCGCGATTACGCTGGGCAGCGACGGCCGCGGGGTGCCCTGACTCATGTTGCGCTGTTCGGCGGCGCTGCTATCGCCGGCCTGATCGCGATCGCGATCACCATTTACGTGTGTTACCGCTTTGCCGACAGTACCGTTCGCGTGCTCGGAGAGGAGGGCACCAACGTGCTGGTTCGCCTGTCGGCATTCATCCTCTTTTGTATCGGCATCGCGATCATTTGGGACGGCTACAGCGAACTGGTACAAATCACGGGCTAGCCCTCGAACGCGCAACCCACATGTCGAATCGGCTATCCCGCATCACCCCTTGGTCTGGCTCAGCTTCCCATAGGCATCGGAGGAACGTTCATGTCGCTTCATAGAAAACACGAGGTTGGAATAAAGGCGTCGGACGTCATGTATGCCACCGGCGATCTGTCGTTGTCAGTCCCCAAATACAAGATACCGCGAGAGGAACGTTCACCGCGGATCGCTTATGCCCTCGTTCACGACGAACTCCTGCTCGACGGCAACTCCCGGCAAAACCTTGCGACTTTCTGCACTACCTGGAACGAATCCGAGGTCCAGGCGCTGATGGCCGAGTGCGTCGACAAGAACATTTGCGACAAGGATGAATATCCGCAGAGCGCGGAAATAGAGAATCGCTGCGTTCACATCCTGGCGGATCTGTGGAATTCCCCCGACGGCGCAAACACGATTCGGTTGTTCGACGACGGGCTCCAGCGAAGCGGCGATGCTCAGTGGCCTGGCCGCCAAATGGCGCTGGCGAGCCAAAATGCGCGCGCAGGGAAGGTCAGTCGAAAAACCAAATTTGGTCTGCGGAGCTGTGCAAGTCTGCTGGCATAAATTCGGCCGCTATTTCGATGTGGAAGTGCGCGAGGTTCCGGTCGAGGGCGACCGTCTGGCGATGGGCCCGAACGAGGTGCTTGCCCGCTGTGACGAAAACACCATCATGGTTGTTCCGACGCTTGGGTTGACCATGAGCTGCCAGTACGAGCCGGTGCAGGCGATCGCGCAAGCCCTGGATAAGCTCGAACGCGACACCGGACTGGATATTCCGATGCATGTGGACGCCGCCAGCGGCGGTTTTCTCGCTCCGTTTTGCCAGCCGGATATTGTGTGGGATTTCCGCTTGCCCAGGGTCAAATCGATCAACTCGTCGGGTCACAAATTTGGCCTCGCTCCACTCGGCGTCGGTTGGGTGATATGGCGCGACCGTGCGGACCTGCCCGAAGATCTGATTTTCCACGTCAACTATCTGGGCGGAGATATGCCGACCTTTGCCCTGAATTTTTCGCGTCCGGCCGGTCAAATCGTCTGCCAATACTACAACTTCCTTCGACTGGGATTTGAAGGCTATCAAAAGGTCCAAAACGCCTGTTACCACACCGCCCAGCATCTCGCGACTGAGATTGCCAAGATGGGACCTTTTCGCATCATCCACGACGGTCATGGTGGACTGCCTGCGGTTTGTTGGATGCTCCGCGAGGGCGTCCAGCATCGCTTCAGCCTTTACGATCTTTCCGACCGTCTGCGCGCGCGTGGTTGGCAAGTCCCAGCCTACTCGATGCCGCCGAAGCGAGAGGATCTCGTCGTCCAGCGCATCCTGGTTCGCCACGGTGTCAGCCGTGACCTCGGCAATCTTCTACTGGATGACATAGGCCGTTCTCTCACGCTCTTCGAAAAGCATCCCGTGGCGAATTCGCTCACGGAGAACGAGGCCGGCGGTTACAATCACAACTGAGGCATGCCTCGAGTTGTTTGGCGCGTCCGGGCTGGCACGATTCGGTAACTGGATTGAACCGATCCGCGTTCGAGCTAACTAATTGGTAGCTTTGGCTGCGACCGACTCATGTATCGCGCGGCGGAGTAGTTGAGACCCTATGGTTCCGAAGCGACGTGGCGGCGCGAGATCCCGCCGCCTACGCGTCTCGCGGTAACCGATCCGTTACCGCGGAACCAAGGACCGTTGATCCATCCGCCGGGGCCGCATCGCGCCATTTCATGTTCATCGCATACCAACTCGTCGCCAGGAGTGATTCGGCAACTCCAATCGCCGACATCGACCACGCGTAAGAACATCATGGTCATATAACTTATCTTTTCTCGTAGCTCGATCGTCTGCCCATGCGCTCCCACGACATCCCAGCGTTGCGAGACCCGCCCCGGATATTGCCCCTTGGCCATCATTAGAGTGAGCGGCTGATCGCCCATTCGCCGAAAACACCACCGGAGTTTGATCGGGGTGCTGCTGCCCGAGAACATATCGGGACATCCGCCCAGGTATTCCAGGCTCGAGCCTCCGGTTCCGGCCCAACACCCCTCGATTGCGCGCGGAACCCAAATCGTCTGGCCTCCGCTACCTATCGCCGGCAAGCGGTCCGCGGATTCCTGCGGATGCGATTGCGGTAACGTTAACTCGTCCCCTCGAGCGGGCAATGACATCGGAGGCGGTTTGGCGGAATTTAGTACCGTGACATTGCTGTTCGACGAAGGAACTGGCTGGGCCGGTTGGATCGGTGGCACATTCGACGTCAACGGCGGATTCGATTGCGGAGATGGCGCGGCCATGCTCGCTAACGGATTGTAGGGTGACGGAGTCGCAGAGGCCCACGGTTCGATCTCCGATGGCGTCGCACTACCCGCCGCGGTGAGAAAGAACTGGGAGGGCACGATCAAGCCTCGATACCACTGGTAACCCAGGCCGAGAAAGATTCCTGCGGCGAACAGCCCCGCGATCATCGCGACGAACTTTAACGGGCGGACGCTACGACTCATCTGTGATTGCGACGTCGATCGCATCTCCTCTTTGTTGCGCGGATGATGCGGGACCTCTGTGGGTTCCTCGATCGGTCGTTGTTGATCAAATCAGATACTGCCGGCGACGTCAGTAGCTGCGGACGCAAGGTTGGGCAATTCCTCTTGCCGCTACCGACTATTCGCCAACTGGCGGGTATACCGATGCTCCTACGACGATCTGCTACTTAACGTCTTTGTGCGCCACACAGCGAAATATGGGCGATCGATAATGAATCCCGGCGCGACGATTCCGGGGCCGGCGGTCCGCCAGCCCGTCTGCTCGCCAGAAGGCTCAATAGGAAGTTTGCAGTGGCGAAGCGTCTCAAAGCGCATAATAATTCTGGAAGCTAGGACGACGGCGGTCCGAACGGGCGTGTAATCGAAAAGCCAGGAGGTCGTAACATGGCAACACACGTTTCAGGAGTCCTGAAAGATAAAGGTCATCGCGTCGTAACCGTCTCGCCGAACCAGACCGTGGCTTCAGTCGCGCAGGTGCTTACCTTGAACAAGATTGGAGCCGCGCCGGTGGTCGACGAGAATGATCGTCTGGTCGGGATACTTTCGGAACGCGATATCATCCGCGGCCTCTCTGAACATGGAGACGCCGTGCTGGCGTTTCCGGCCGAGCGGCTGATGACCCGCCAGGTTACGACTTGTTCCCCTGAGGACCCTCTCGTCGGCATCATGAGGGTGATGACGCTCCGACGGATCCGGCATTTACCGGTTATTCGCGATGGCGCTCTTTACGGGATCGTCAGCATCGGGGATGTCGTGAAGCAGCGTCTCGACGAGGTTCAAATCGAGGTCGAGGAATTACGCCGGTACATTTCCGGGCAGGCTTGAAAGAACCGTCCGCCGCCGGGAGGTTCAGATTCGCAGCGCGAGTCCGAAGCCGCGTTGTGTAGCGTCGAAGTGCGGCCACGGACAAAATATCTGGAGGCGAACTAGTCGTCGTGGCGGCGAATAAAAAACTTTCCCCGTATCAAGCCAAGCGCGATTTCAACAAAACCGCCGAACCCAGCGGCGAGCATGCCGTCGCGCCCTCCGAGGTTCGCCGCTTCATAATTCAAAAGCATGCCGCCACGCGTCTTCATTATGATTTCCGCCTCGAACTCGACGGCGTATTGAAATCGTGGGCCGTCACCAAGGGGCCGTCGATCAATCCGCACGACAAGCGGCTCGCCGTCGAAGTCGAAGATCACCCGCTCGACTACGGAGACTTCGAGGGGACGATTCCCAAGGGCCAATATGGCGGCGGCTCGGTTCAGCTATGGGATCGCGGCTACTGGATGCCTGAAGCGAGCGATCCCGCCGCCGCGATCGAAAAAGGTGAGCTGAAGTTTGTGGTCGATGGCGATCGTCTTCACGGTGGTTTCGTGCTCGTGCGCATCAAGAACCGCAGACCCGGCGACAAGAAAAATAATTGGCTGCTCATCAAGCATCGCGACGAATTCGCCCGCGATGGTGACGCCGACGCGCTGCTCGCCGAGGATCGTTCGGTCGCTTCAGGACGGCCCATGGCCGACATCGTCGCCGGAGTTGGAGACGGCCCCAAGCCGTTCATTCTCGCCGCCCGCCATGAGGCGCCGCCCGACGCGACCTGGAACTCGAACAGGGGTAGCGCCGCGGAGTTGCGCGCCTCCGAAGCGGCAAGCGAGAAGCTCGCTCCCGCGACGGTACGTTCCAAAGCGGTGTCCGGCAAAGGCAAGCCCGCCGCATCGGAGTCCATGCCTGAATTCATTGCGCCCGAACTTTGCAAAGTGATGGATCGGCCCCCCTCTGGCGCGGGATGGGTCCATGAGATCAAGTTAGATGGCTACCGCATCCAGGCGCGCATCGAGAACGGCACGGCTGTATTGCGCACCCGCAAAGGTCTCGATTGGACGAAAAAATTCGGCCCGATCGCGCGTGCAACGGCGGACCTGCCCGATGGAATCTACGACGGCGAGATAGTCGCCCTGGATAGACGGGGCGCACCCGACTTTGGCGCTTTGCAGCTGGCTCTCGCGGACGGTAAGACCAACGAACTGCTCTTTTTCGTCTTCGATTTGATGTTCGCAGCGGGTAAGGACCTTCAAGGTTTTCCTCTGCGCGAACGTAAAGCGACACTACAACAAATCATCGCGGCGCTCGCTGATGATTCACCGATCCGCTACGTCGAACATTTCGACGCACCCGGCGAATCGGTGCTCGAGAGCGCACGGAACATGTCGCTCGAAGGCATCGTCTCGAAACAACTCGACAAGGAGTATCGTCCGGGTCAACGCGACTGGACCAAGACCAAGTGCCGGCCCGATCAAGAAGTCGTTGTCGGCGGCTGGACCAGCGAAGGCAAACGATTCCGCTCGCTGCTCGCGGGAATCTATCGCGACAACCATCTCGTCTATATCGGCCGGATCGGCACGGGCTTCAGCGCGGAAGTGGTCACACAAATCCTCCCCCGCTTGAATGAGCTCACGGTCGACAAAAATCCTTTCGAGGGTCCCAACGCGCCGCGTCATCGAACCGGAATTCACTGGCTGAAGCCGGAACTAGTGGCTCAAATCGAGTTCGCTGGATGGACCACCGACGGCATGGTGCGGGCGGGCGCATTCAAAGGTTTCCGCGAGGACAAGCCTGCCCGAGAGGTCATCGCCCTACGACCGGCGAACACAGAGGTAGTCGAAATGGCAGCGCCAGCTTCGAAGAAAACCAGTCCCGACAGAGTCGTCTCGACTAAAACCAGGACCGCTTCCAATGCGACCGTGATGGGTATCGCGATTTCGCATCCCGACAAAGCGATGTGGCCCGACGCCGGCGACGGAAAACCCGTCACTAAGCTCGATCTCGCGCTCTATTACGAAGCCGTCGGCGATTGGATGATCGACCATATCAAGGGACGCCCATGCTCGATCGTGCGTGCACCCGAGGGCATCGGCGGGCAACATTTCTTTCAACGCCACGGCATGCAGGGGATGTCGAAGTTGCTCAAGGTCGTGAAGGTCTCGGGCGATCACGAACCTTATCTCCAAATCGATACGGTCGAGGGATTGATCGCGGTCGCCCAGGTGGCCGCTCTGGAATTACATCCGTGGAACTGTGAACCCGACGCGCCCGAAATACCGGGACGATTGATCTTCGATTTGGATCCGGCACCCGATCTGGAGTTCAGCGCTGTCGTTGAAACCGCGCGCGAGCTTCGCGATCGCCTCCACGCGATTGGACTGGTCAGCTTCTGCAAAACTACTGGCGGCAAGGGCCTGCACGTCGTCACTCCGCTCGCGCATCCAAAAAAAGGAAGCCTGGATTGGCCGATCGCCAAGGCTTTCTCCCATGAAGTCGTAAGTCAGATGGCGGCTGATAGTCCCAATCGTTATCTGACGACGATGGCCAAGAAAGATCGCACCGGAAAGATTTTCCTCGACTATCTGCGCAACGATCGCATGTCGACCGCCGTTGCCGTGCTCTCGACACGCGCACGACCCGGAGCAACGGTCTCGATGCCGCTTGATTGGTCGCAAGTCAAAGCAGGCTTGGATCCTCTGCGCTTTACCATCCGCACCACGCCCGCATTGCTCGCCAAGAGCAAAGCCGTGGAAGGACTACGACGATTCCGATAGCCAACTCGAAACGGCGATCAGACGACTGACAAAATCCACTGCCGCTTGAATTTCCGGGGTGATTCCGACGGAATCGGTCAGATCTGTCTGTAGGGAAACAGTCGGTTTTCTCCCAATTTGAACCCCCGCGGGGTGAAAATCGAGAAGGAATCCCTGGAGGGCTTGGGAGGCTTACTCAGCGCCTACGCGGCGGCCACTTTGACCAGGCGCTTACGATCTTCGTCGTCCTTCGCGTTGAAGAGTCGGGGACACTGTTCGGCTAGCCAGCGATCACTCACCATACCTTCGAGCGCCCGGTTTTCTCCATCAACTGCCCAGGTCCCCTGGCCTGCCGCCGCAAACAGACAAAATCTCCGGCCGCATCTACGGCAGCTGTATGAGAGTCTCGACCCTCGAACCGCGGACCAGTCGAGCATCTTCACTATGAAATCGTGGCTTTGCCAGTTGTTGGGTGCTAGCGACATCTTCCTCCGGTTCTCGGATGGGCACGGGTGCAATCATGCCGATGCTCTTTTTCGGGCTTTGCCGTTCGCCGTCGACGGCTCGGGCTCGATCGTTATTTTTTGACCGTTGAGCACGGTATTGTTGAGAAGACCAAACGCGACCCTGACGTCAGAAGCCCGTTCCATCTCAACAAATCCGAAGCCGCGGCAATGTCCGGAGGTCTTGTCACTGACCGCGAGTGCCCGCAGCGCTCCGCCGGCTCGTGAGAAATGAGCCAAAAGATCGACACTCGTGACCGACTTGGCGAGATTGCCAACATAGACCTTGGGCATCGTAACCTCCGTGCTTTAGAGCATTCGGATTGTTCACGATCGACCTTTTGCGGCCTAGAGGTTGGGCGTGATCCGAAAGACCGGGTAGGTCCATTCTACTCCGTCGGCGGTCGCAAATATACCTCTAAATCAATGACGCTACGCTCCGGCCACCGGTACCGAGGTATCTAGTTTGCGCCGCAAAGCATAACCGACGATAGCCCGTCAAAGCGTGAGCGCGGCGCGATTCTGCAAGGCGCTCCACCCCGATATCGGTAGATCCGTCCCAGATAGAGGAAATCCGCACTACCGAGACAGCGCCGATCGGACCGATCGACGGTCCGCTCCGGCGCTATCTGCGAGATCAAACTCCGATGTGTGCCGGCTATCCGATCCGGCCTCAGCTAATCTTCAGCCCCTTCAACTGACCGTTCGCGCGCCATTCTCGGATAATATCGTGGAATTCGACTGGTCCGCCGCCGTATTGCTCGCCGAATAGTCCGGTGCTTTCGGCCGGCTTCCCTTCATTATTGTAGTACCCGGGAGTGCATTCGCTCAGGAACCGACGATTGTGAATCGCCTTTTGTTTGATCGTTGCTACCCATTCGGCTTCGGCCTCGTCGGTGGGCTCGAGGCATCGCGCCTCTTCCGATTTCGTGTGCTCGATAAGCTCCGTGATATGCCGTGCCTGTTCATCGAGCATGTGCGGGAAATTCGCGGTCAGACCGTTTTGCGTGATCCCCATATGGAAGCAATTCGGAAATCCCGCACTATAGAAACCGTGGAGCGTGCGCAGACCCTGCGCCCAATGCTCCGTTAGGGTCTTGCCGCCTCGACCGTAGATCTCGAAGCCCGCGCGACGCGTATAGGCCGTGCCCACTTCGAATCCCGTGCCGAAGATGATGCAGTCGACCTCGTACTCCACACCGTCGAAGACGAGACCCTTCTCGGTAATCCGATCGACGCCTCGACCCTTGGTATCCACCAGCGTGACATTCGGGCGATTGAACGCCGGCAAATATTCATCGTTGAAAGTAGGGCGTTTGCAGAACTGACGGTACCATGGTTTGAGCGCTTCCGCGGTCTTCTTGTCCTTGACGATCGCATCGACTCGCGCGCGAACCTGGTTCATTTTTTTGAAATCCGCCAACTCCACCATCCGCCCGCGTTCGCGCGGCGATAGATTTGCCGCCGTCTTCGCCGGAAGCAGACCGCCCAGATTGCGAAAGATATCCGTCCATCCGTCGCCGACGAGATCCTCATCCTGGCTCCCGCCCGATACCAGGATATTGAAGTTGTCCATCCGCCGTTTCTGCCAGCCCGGCGTCAGCGTCTTTACCCATTCCGGATCCGTCGGACGATTCCCGCGTTCATCGACCGACGACGGTGTGCGTTGAAATACGAAGAGATGCTGCGCGTCCTTCGCCAGGTACGGCACACATTGAACGGCCGTCGCCCCCGTACCGATGATCGCCACGCGCTTGTCCGCCAACTTGTGCAGATTCCCGGTGGTATCGCCGCCGGTATAGCCGTAGTCCCAGCGACTCGTATGGAAGGTGTGTCCCTTGAAGCTGTCGATGCCCGCGATCCCTGGGAGCTTGGGCCGATTGAGCGGTCCATTCGACATCACGACGAAACGAGCGCGCATCCGATCGCCGCGGTTCGTCGTCACGATCCATCTGCACTCGTCCTCGCTCCAGGTGATGTCCTTTATCTGGGTCTGGAAGCAGGCGTTGCGATAGAGGTCGAACTTTTGCGCGATCCGCCGCGAATGCTCGAGAATTTCGGGAGCGTACGAGTATTTTTCCTTCGGGATATATCCGGTCTCCTCGAGCAGCGGCAGATAGATGTATGCCTCGATATCGCATTGCGCGCCCGGATAACGGTTCCAGTACCAGGTTCCGCCAAAGTCTCCGCCCTTCTCGATTATGCGGATATCCTCGATACCGGCCTCACGCAGACGCGCACCCGCCATCAGACCGCCAAAGCCGCCGCCGATGATCAGGACAGTCACATCGTCCGTCAGCGGCTCGCGCGTAAACCCCGGCTCAACATATGGATCGTCGATATACCGGCTGAAGTCGCCTTTCACCTCGACATACTGTTCGCTGCCGTCTACGCGAACGCGCCGGTCCCGCTCTTCACGGTATTTGGCGCGCAACGCCTCGGGGTCGAAATCGATACCTTGGAAACCATTGCTCGCGGACGAATTACTGACAGCGTCACTCATCGGGACAAACTCCTGGGCCGAATCGGCGATGCCAAATATTCGCATGCTCGCCCGCTGTTTGAAAAGACGGAGGAATCAGCTTTCACCGCGCACGAGGTGCGACATAGTCGCCGGACTTCCGCGAGCTTAACGCCTGAATTGTTCCGAAAATCCCGGTAGAACCGGCGTACCTTCCGCTTTCACCGCGTCCAGCGATATCGGATCGAGCCCCAGCGCCGTCAGGATCGTTGGCGCCACCTCCGCGGTGGACACTGCAGCAGAGATCGTCTGTGCCGTACACCCCGGTTTCGCCACCAGCAGGATCACATTGGTATCGTCATGCGCGAACCCGCCGTGATCTCCGATCATCGTCGTGCTGCCCGAGTAGGTCACCCCTACATTCGGCGTCACGATAATATCCGGCGTGCGCGAATCCTGACCGGGTTCGATCCCGCCCACGTTGTAATTGAGCGCCAGGGTCGGACCCGAGTAGATCTGCCCCAATCCGATCGCCGTCGCATTGCTTTCCAGCAACTCCACCGCCGCGCTCACGCTGGCGCCCTGCGTTAGCCACAGCACTGACACATCATCTTCGGTTGCGCCGATCCTGGTCGGATTCAACGGCGACTCCGAGAACGGAATGGCAGTTCCCAGCAACGTTGCCGGCGTATTGCTGCCGTTTGCCACGTAACGGGTCGGATCTATCGGCGACTCCCCATGCTTCGCCGTTACGATAATCAACGTATCGTCGGTCAGGCCCGCACTCTTGACCGCGTCGACGATCTCGCCGATCGAGGAGTCCACATATTCGATCTGATTGAGCAACGCGGTGCTGGGCAACGCCGCGGCATTTTGGTAACCGCCACTGCCCACGCCCGGCTCGTTCAGACTCTGCCCGATATACACCGATTGAAAATTCATCCCGAACAGCGTTGGCGTTACCGCCGCCGCACCGTCGTGGGTCTTGCCCGCGATCTGGTTTAGCAGCGCATTCACCTTAATCGCGTCGTAGCACTGGATATTCAGGAAGCTGTTCGTCCACGACGTCAGATCCGCATTCGGATCGCGAATCGTCGCGCACGACGCCCCCTCCGAGGTCTGCACTCCCGGCAATGCCACCACCGCCGAGTCCACCTCGGGCGCATAAAAATCATTGACGTTGGTGCCGTCGCCCGGCCCAGACACGAACGCATTCGACGGATGCTTGTCGATCCACGCGGTGTATCCGCCCGCCGCATGAACCACCCCGAAGATCGTGTTCGTGCGGATGAAGTTCCATGGATACACCGGCGCGCAACCTGTCTTCGGGTCGCGCACCAGTTTGTTCGGATCGATCGACGCCGCGCCGCCTTCCGTCAGACCGGCGCCCGGCGCGCCCCCGTTAAGCTTGGTATCATCGAGATCGATACCCTGGTCGTAATCGGTCGTCGTCCCGGTCGGCGTGCCATTCGGCGTACACGGTCCTCCGGCCAGCCCCGTGCCCGTCGTCGTCGTCGGCGCATCGAGCGCCCGGTCATACGCGACATCGTAGTAGACGCCGGTTGTCTTCGGTGATCCGCCTGACACCAGCGCAGTCAATCCCGGGAACGAGTCCGAGGGCTTCGACGAAGTCGCGTTGACGTAGTTGATCGCCGTCTGGCCCAACGCCGCCAGGTTCGGGCAGTATGGATTCCCGTTATTCACGCCCGGAATCCCGTTCGCGCAGTTGTAGAAATCAACCGCGTGCATGCCGTCGATACTCAACAGCAGCACATGTTTGATTTTCCCCGTTCGCCTCGGATGCGCATCAGCGGGCGCCCCATGCATCAGCGCCCCCAGCGTCAACGCCATCGCCGCTCCTGCCCATACCAATCCGTTTCTTTTCATCCTCGGGGCTAATAGCCGGCAAAATTTTCGCTGTAGTTAAATGCTCGTGAAATGTCGGCTAATTCTGCGCGGCGGACGCACTACGGCATCCATCGCGGACGCCGCCGGAATGAAAACTCAGATTCCGATATCGCGCTGGGTCTCGGGCTCAAACGTCAGCGTCGCCACGTCGAAAGCCACGTCGACGCCGCCGTCGCACTCGTGCTCGAGATACATTCCCGACTCGGTCTTTTTGTAGACCGAGAATCGTTCCGGTTGACCGCGAGTGGTCGGCCCGTGAACGATCATCAAACGCCCACCGACGGCGAGACGCGAGCTCTGCACCTGCAGGACTCGACCGACCAGGCTGCTCGAGAAATATTCCGGGTTGAGCACGTTGGCGATCTTGATCAGATCGGGACGTTGCCGCGTCCATGGCGTGAACATGTCGTATTGCGAGAGCCGCACCCGGTCATCGCTTTTCATGCGACGTATCAGGCTCGGCTGCACCAGCGGGACTTCGCGCCAGTTGCTCGCTCTCGACGCTCGCGCCAGCATCCGTTTCGCCACCATTCGCAGCGGCAGCCATCCGCCGTTGGGATCGTCATACGCCAGCCACTTACTCGACGCCGACAGCACGCAGCGCCCTTCGCGATCCTTGAAGTACGCGACCCCGCGGTCGTCGAAGCCGCAGCTCACCGTTATATGAAGGTCGGTTACGTAGTAGAGGGTGAAGCCGTCGCCGAGCGCTTCGATAAGATCGATCGACGTACTGCCATCGGACGCGCCGATATCCAAGATCGTCGGCTTGCTCCCGTTGTACGTCTCCTTGATATATCGATTCGACTTTACATGACGTCGCGGCCGCGTCGTCTTGAAAGTGGATCCGAAACGCAACGCGGATACCGCCTCCGAGAACCGATGAGGTGGGAGTAGCGCGTCAGTGTCGGTGAGCACTCGTGGATCTTCGGAGGAGGGCGCTAACCGCGAGATCGGAGCAGGCCAACCCGCTCCATTGGGTTTAACTGGTAGTCGCATTGTCGGCCTAGAACTGCTGAGAGATAGAGTCTATCTGTCCAGTGCTTTATTGGGCGCGCGGGGTGGAACGGCTCTGCCGCGATACCCGGACCGTCGTGCGGACTAAATAGCTGTCGAACGTCGATCGCGTTTCCGTCTGCAACAGAATAACCTGTTCGTAAATTGTCCGCCAGCGCGACGCAATCGCTCGCGGCGGCGATCAAACTCCGAAAATTGCGCGACGATACTGGCGTCGTCATCATGGCTTTGCTCCACTATCCGCACATCGTCCCTAATGCATGAAGTGAGCCGCCTGCTTGTCTCATTCGTCTTTCGACTCTCGAATCGCTTCGCGGTCGGCAGGCCGAACGATCGCGACGCCTCCGTGAACGATGTAAAACCTTCGTTATGCGATCGCGCGAAATCTTATGACTCGAATCGGCACATTGGATGATTCAGTTTGGCTATGCGTAAACGTGCGAAGACTCGCGCGATCGAACGAGATCGAAAGGTAGTGTCAATTTGCGACTGAGGATGTTCTCCGCCGCGATCAAAAAAATGTGGCCGGAAACGCTTCGCCAGGCGCGCCGCCTGATCATCCTGGTGGGCGGCGTGACCCTCGTCGCATGCGGCGTCGTCATGATCCTGACGCCGGGACCCGGCTCGCTGCTCATCCTTGGCGGACTCAGCCTGCTCGCGATCGAATTTGTCTGGGCGCGCCGCCTCCTCAGAAAGGTCAAGCTCAAAAGCGCCGAGTTGGGCCGCGCGATCTTCGATTCCCACCAAAAATAGGCGTCGTCGCTTTTCGCGATTCCGGCCGCCGCGTCGTGCTCGCCCCCGCCGCGTTCCAGCCCCGCCGTGTTCCAGCCACGTTGACGGATTGCGATCGAATCGCGGCGAGAGGGAAATGTTTCCCGCTCGCCGCGATTTTTCAGTTTTCGGCGAATGCGACCAGGTCGCGGTTGAAGCGGCTCGTATGGGTGAACATGAGCCCGTGCGGAGCGCCCTCGTACACCTTGAGCTGCGCACCGGGGATCAATTTCGCGGTTGGGCGTCCGCTCAGATCAAGCGGCACCGAGGCATCCTTGTCGCCCTGGATAATCAACGTCGCCACCTGGACTTTCGGCAACTCGGCGCGAAAGTCGGTTTCGATAATCGCTCGATTACAGTCGAAGATCGCCTTCAGCGAAGTTTGCATCATCAGGCGCAGCATCCAGTCGACCAGCGCCTGCGAAGTCTCGGGCACGACGAACGGGCGGGCATTCTCCGTCAGCCATTTGGGGAAATCTTCGCGCCACTGCGCGCGCGCCTGATCGAAAACCTCGCGCGGAACTCCGTTCGGATTGTCCGCCGTCTGCAACATGAACGGCGTCGTGGGCGCGACCAGCACGATACCGCCGACGCGCTTGGCGCCGTGGCGCGACAGGTAGCGAACGATTTCGCCGCCCGCCATCGAATGGCCTACCAGGGTGGCATGGCGCAGGTCGAGTTCCTCGATCACCATGGCGAGATCGTCGGCGAGCGTGTCGTAATCGTAGCCATGCGCTGGTTGTCCGGAACGGCCATGACCACGCCGGTCGTAGGCGACACAGCGCAGCCCCTGCTCGACCATCGGCGTCATCTGGTATTGCCACATGTCGGCATTCATCCCCCAGCTCGAGATGAAAACCACCGGCTGGCCCGCGCCCCAATCTTTGTAGAACAGGGGAGTGCCGTCTTTCGCCGCAATGAATGGTAGCCGCATAGTGTTCTCCTTCGAACGTTGAGTATCGGCGGTTTGCGCAACCACTTCGTCGAGGCTGCCCGCGAGCAGTCCCGCTCCCGCCACCGCGATCGCCGCCGATTTCAGAAGGGTTCGTCGATCCACGAGAGTTACCTCCGCTCGTAGATCAATAGAGATCACATTCCGGCGCTGTCGATTACCCGCAAGGTAAGACACCCCCGGCTCCGCCTCAGAATGTTTCTACTTTAGCCGGGGTATCATCGCGAAGCTGAAGAGCCTCGATCTCGGCCAACCATAGTCGGTCCACCGAACGAGACAGCCTAAATCTACAAAATGTGTGACCGGGTAGTGTCCCAGTTTGAGAACAACTTGGCTGAATAATCCTCGATCCTGGTTCGGCTTGGGCGTCATAGTCCCAAAATAAAGAACCGGAGGTCGTAGGTCCCCGGCTCTTTTTTCAGGCAGCGTCGGCCACCTGTTCTGCTTTCCAACCCTTCCCGCTGAAATGGTACTGCCGACGAAGCTCGGCACGTTCACGGTTTTTCTTTGCCCGTTGTACTCGTTCGAAGATTTGCTGGAATTCTTGCCCGTTCTTGTACGTCATCGCGTAGACGCGGGCCAGCCGGTCGGCTGTCGCTCCTAACTTTGCGATTCGCCCATTTTCGACCTTCGACAGATGCTCCGGTCTGACTTGCAGCAAATCAGCAAATACTTGCGCTTCGACGCCAATCCATTTTCGCAGGTAACGGAGTTCCTGACCCGCCAAGGGGCCGGATTTCTCGATCAAAGATCGAGGCAATAACCGCATGAAGCTCCTGAATTCTCGGAATCATTGGATAAATCGCTTTGCATCGAGGGCAAACGTAACGCTCAATCCCGATCAAAAAAACATTATCCAGGCCGCATCGATCGAACCGGTAGGGATTCTCACGGGTTGCCCTGTCGACTCTCATCTCGATGTTGCAGTCGGCGCAATGCATGTCGGCCTGACTCCTTACCACGGAGACTGATGTGTTTGGCTTCAAAAACGTCTCCGACGCTCGATCGTAATGATCTGAATTCGCTCTCTCCGTACCGCTACTACAAGGCGCTTGGTTTGCTGTCGGTCCTCTATTTCATAGCGCCAGCAATCATTCTGCCGTCCACCGACACCGACCACCGTGCCCTGGAGGACGAGCGTTTCGACCTCCAGGGTGTCGAACGCGCGCTCCTCTCTTCGTTCCTGCGCGTGTTCCCGCCATGTCACCTTGCCTTCGCGCCACAATTTCTTGATGAAAATTGATGCATGTTTTAAACTCAATGGATGCTGCGGATCGTCGATTCGAGGGATGGCTTGAGCTTTCTTCTTCATCGGCCGCGCCACCCCCTGGTTCATCCCTTTCCGCCGCCCATCACTTGATAATTTGACAAGCCTCTTGATAATTTGTCAAGTGACGCGACAAAAGCACCCTGCGCGCAGGCGCCGCAGATTCTGCTCCAGCAAGGAGGCGGAAAGGCGAGCGCCCTAGCTGTGCCCCACACTCCGCTAAAAAAACCGGGCCGGAAATGGTCGAACCCAACCTAACGTCCGACCGAATCCGGCCCGCATACCTCGCGATCCTCAATCGGATCGCACCAGCGAAACTCTACTTCCCGTAGTACGCCTCGAGGCGATAGCCATCGGGGTCAACCACGAACGCCGCGTAGCCACCTGTCATTTGCAATGGTCGTAACTGATATGTGAGCGACTTCCGGTCATCATCAAAGTCCAGCCGCCCTCGAATGTCGGGTTGGCGGTAAAACGTACCGGAACCCGAAGACAACCAACAAACTGGTTCGTTGAAGAAGAAGCCGGCTACTTTTCCACCCGACGACTCAACGTCTGGAGAAAGCTCGAGCATTAAGGCCGGCACATCAACCGGATCTCCGCAGGAGTCGCCGCTCGGAAACCTCAGCAGCCAGGGCAGTGCACTCGTATCAAGGCTGGCATTGCGGAGGCAGCCGTCGAGGTCTTCGAGAATTCCGCTGAATTGCGAGGCGCCCGCAGGGTCAAGAGCCGGTAAAGCGCTCCGCAATGGGTTTCTGGACTGACGGCGACTAAGCGGCGATGAGAAACGAGGCCAGGACAGCGGCGACGGGTTGCAAATAGAGGTATTTGCGATGAGGATTGGGCCGTTCTTTACTGATCACCAATCTAATGACGTTATTGGCATCATGAAATTCATTAAACCTAAAGATACCAAATAAGGCATTTAATAGCTAATTAGGGCATTGATATAGTTGACTGAAGTTAGTGGCTGGTCGGAACGTGGCAGGCCGGAGCTGACATCCGTTCATTGACGACACAGATTTGCCCACATACTGTGCAATCTGCGCGCAGATCTACGGACCGAAAGTTATACGTTGCCCGATAGCATCTTGAGGCGTGATATAATGCCTTGCACGACAGTTGCAGAGTCCTTTGGTGTGAGCGGACTTTGCTAGCGAGGTAATGAAAGTGGCAACCTACCTCGAATACATGCAAGCAGCGATGAAGCACGCTGAATATGAACGAATGGAAGATGGGGAATGGTATGTTTGCATTCCCGGCCTGAGGGGACTTTGGGTCACGGCACTCACCAGAGAAGACGCTCAGAAAGAGCTCTTTTCAGCACTCGATGGTTGGCTACACGTCAATGCTCACGTCGGAAAATTGCCTCTGCCAGAATTTGATGGCTTGAGTCCATTGCATCCTCCTGAAAAGGTCGGCTGATTTAGGCATTCTCCCAGTCGTCGCGCGAGATAGCGTTATCTCGTAAAATTCTGCGCAGTAAATCAATGCCAATATCGCCGCCAAATTTACGGTGCGGGTTGGGAATCGCGATAATGCCAGTTCCGGGCTTGGACATGAATTGGGGGTGGCCGCCAGTCCCTTTGTATGGGCCATCGTAACCAAGATTCTTAAGCTTGCGGATAAAGGCTTCACGCGAGCAGGGAGTTAAGCGCGGCACCAGGGTTTAGCTCCTAGTCATCCTCACTATTGCTACCATCGTTCCGGTAGCCCGCCCCTTCGGAGTGGTTAATTTCATTACGTTGGACTGTGCCCTTGGCGATTTTCGAAGGCGAATCGGCCCATTTCTTCAAGCTGTACCGCGATCTCTGTCTTTTTTAGTTCCGATGCATCAGTCCCACGTCCTCTACGAAATTCTATATGAGGGTTGGGCTCCAAAGCTGACCAGACCTGCTCGAGATGGCGATCATCTCTTGATTCCCATAGCTTGCCCAGTCAAACGCAGCAATTTGATTGCCTCGTCTTTCTAGGCCAAACCGAAAAAGACATCAGTTTTGTACCTTTGCGTTCCGCTGGAAACCTCAGGTCTATGTCGTTCACCCCGCGGGGCGCGTCCCGTGCCGTTGGCCGGTGAAGCTTCGGAGCCTACTGCCGTCTTGATTCCGTCCTGACAGAGAAGTTACCAGACGATCCGCCCGAACTGCCAAAGCGCTTCAATCACGTCCTGTTCATACTGATTCAGGTTTTTACCCGAATTGCCGCGAACGACAGGCAGGGCGTTGAATTCGAGATTTTGCTTCTTCTTGGTGCTCGCGCTGAAGTTCTGCTGCGTGGTCGACCATCTGATGGATGTCCAATACCTTGGAAGCGACCGATCCATCACTGAAACCTATTAGCCGCCTCCGACCTGCGCGCTCACAACAGTTTGAAGGGGTCTCCGGTTCGACGTTGAAAACATGTAGACGTATCTTTATGGGCCTTCAGATCAAAATTCCCATTGCGGTTGCGTTTCCGGCAGACGAGACCGCTGGTGAAGCTCGACGAAACGCTTGCGTCAACACTGGGAAAAAAAACGGGCCGGAAATGGTCGAACCCCACATAACGTCCGACCAAACCCGGCCCGCACACCTCGCGATCCTCAATCGGATCGCGCCAGCGAAACTCTACTTCCCGTAGTACGCCTCGAGGCGATAGCCATCGGGGTCAACCACGAACGCGGCGTAATACTTCTCGCCGTAATCCTTGCGCACTCCCGGCTGGCCGTTGTCGCGACCACCGCTGCTCAGCGCGGCCGCATGAAAACCGTCCACCCCGGCGCGACTCGGTGCATCGAGACATATGTGCAGCCCCGACTGATCGTTCGCGGGCACCGGCTGGCTCACCCCGAGAATCCAGAACTCGGGTGCCGCGGCTCCGTAACCGCAGGCTTCCTCGCTCTCGTACAGGCATTTGAAGCCCAGCGGCTTCAGCGCGGCGTCGTAGAAGCGGCGGGCGCGTGCCATATCCTTCACTCCGACCGATACGTGACTGATCATGCGACCTCTCCTTTTGGCTTGCCGTCGAGCACCACGCCCGCCGGTCTGTCTAACCAGTAAGGTGGTTAGAAGTAGCCGAAGCGGGGATTGTTGTCAACCACCTAAACGGTTAGATTTTCCGTAGATGACGAAACGCCGCGGAGAACCATCGCATGAAGGATTGCTCTTCACCCCGCGCGTCGATCTGTGCGTCGACTTCGCCAACACGCTCGCCCCGCGCGGCGGCGCTGCCGTCGACAGCCTGCACAACCTTCGCGATATTCTTGATTGGTGTTCGTCGAACGCCGGGATAACTGCCGGAATGGCGGCCAAAGCGGGCGCGAGCGCGGAGGAGAAGCCGGGCGCGAACGCAAAGATACGCGCAAAAATATCGACCTTCGCCGATCTCAGGGCCGCCCTCGAAGAATGGGTCCGCGCTCATCCGGGCGCGGATCAAGCGCTCTTCAGTGAGACCATCGCGATACGCGAGTCGATCTACCGCATCCTGCACGCGCTCGCCGGCGCCAGCGATCCGCCCCCAGTCGATCTCGCGGCCTTCAACCGCGCGCTGGCGGCGTCTCCTCAACGCAAATCGATCGAACGCACCAAAAACGGCTTCGGATGGCGCGTCGAAACGGCGAGCCCGACCGTGGCGACGCTGCTGGCTCCCGTACTATGGTCGGCCGGTGCCTTGCTGACCGGACCGCAACTCGCGCAGATCCGCGAATGCGCCAACGATGAATGCTTGTGGCTCTTTGTCGACGACAGCAGAAACGGCAGCCGCCGATGGTGCTCGATGCAGTCCTGCGGCAACCGTGCGAAGGCGCGCCGGCACTACCTCCGCCATGCGGATTGAAGCCGCACGAATCCGCCAACTCTTCCACGCCAGCGCGCTCAGCGAATTTCCCAGGCCAGCGCGATCAGCAAGATTCCAGATCAGATCGTCAGCCCATGACCCACGCCGACTTGCCGCCCGGACCCGAGGTGACCGCCGACATCTTGACCCCGTTCTCGGTATGCGAGGGCAATTCGCGATCGCCGGTGGCGCCGCCGCCGCCGTTACCGTTGCCGTTTTGCGCGGGCCGTTCACCGACCACCTGTCCGAAGGACTCGGCGAGCTTGAGAAACTGCTCTTCCAGGGCGTCGATCGGCTCGAACGATTTGGCCAGATCCTCGATTCGCTGGCGGAAAGCCTTGGCCGGCGCCAGCGTTTCGGCCAGATGCAGCAGCTGAATCTGGAATTCTTCGGGGATCTTTACGACCTGCTCGTAAAGGTTGCGCATCGGCGGGAAGTCGTTGGCCAGACGCTGCAGTTGCGTATAAAAGGCCTTCATCGGGTCGAGCGTCGCCGCCAGTTGTTCGATCTGGGCGCGAAAGTCCGCCAACGGCGCCAGTTCCTTCACCGTCGTATGACTCAACGCCTCGAGCGGCTGCAGCACCTTCACCAGCTCGCGCACTCGATTTTCGAAGCCTTCGGCGAATTGAAAAAGCGCCGTCACTGCGGCCAGTGCTTCGCGTCCCGCCGGCGGCTGCGCCGACGCTGGTATGGAATTGTTTTGGGACTCCACCTGCGGTCCCGCTTTTACAGTTGGCTCTTGCGATCGCATTGCCGAAACCCCATCCTCTTTCGATTTATCACTACCCTCGGCTTTCGATTTGTCACTGCCCTCGGCGCTGGATGGCCAAATCTGAGAGATTGCGTACTTGGCCTCAGAACTGTGCTGCGTCTGGTGTCTGAGAAGCCGCTCTCTCAGATCCTGCATCTTCATAAAACGTTCTCCAAGGCGGGAGGTCCTGTCACCCGGCGCCCCAAGCCCCTTCGACTAGAATTTGAGGTTGACAGCTTGAAGTCTACGTTGATGGGCTACTAAGAAAGTTTTAACCTGTCAAGGACTCATTAGCCATATCTAGCTGCGCTACGAATATGCATGTTAGTGACGGCTACCCTAGGCTGTGGCTGCCGCGTACGCGCAATTCCGTTTCGTCAGTCTGCTTCGTTCTATCGTGTTACAACACGCAAATCAAAGAAAATTGGTGCAATCGACCATTTATGTGACATAAAATCCGGCAAACGACTATAAACAGGTTGTTGCTCTGGTAACTTACGACTACCAAGGTGCGCGCGAGGTCGAAACGATCCAAATGTTACGTTTTTTTCAAATTTGCCGACGATCAAGCCTGATCGCAATCTTGACGCTCGCGACTGCCGTCCTGCTCGGCGTCAGTGTACTCGATCTGTCGGCTGCCGGTCCAAGTCCAGATGATCTTTCCACCACCTCGGTCGCGAATCCGTCCGCCGCCGTCTACCCCGGCTCCTTCGCGGCGACCGGCTCGATGAGCGTTGCCCGGGTCTTTCATACCGCGACGCTTCTCAGCGACGGCACCGTCCTCATGGCCGGAGGCGCCAGTGGTCCATCGCTGACGCGCGCCACCGCCGAGATTATAATCCGTCGACAGGAACGTTCAGTCCGACCGGCTCGATGGTTTCGCCGCGCGTCAATCAGACCGCCACCCTGTTGCCGAACGGCACTGTGCTAATCGATGGAGGCGGACTCGCCGGCGTCACCGGATCCTATATCACCGCCAGAATCTACGACCCCGCGACCGCCTCCTTCAGCCTGACCGGCACGATGGCGTTCGCACAATAGCTCCAGACCGCGACGCTGCTGCCGAATGGCCAGGTTCTGGTCGCGGGTGGCGTCAACAACCTCGGCATACCGCAAGCAACGGCCGAGCTTTACGATCCGTCTACCGGCACCTTCTCCGTTACCGGACGGATGGTACTGGCACGGTTCGGTCATGTCGCCACCCTGCTCACCAACGGTCAGGTCCTGATTACCGGCGGCGCCTCGCGCACCGGTCTCTTTCCCCTGACGGCGGAGCTTTACAATCCGTCAACGGGTAAATTTCAACGCACCGCCCGTCCCGCGCATCTGGGGCATTTCCTCGGTGCGGCCGCACTTTTAGGGGACGGTAATGTCCTCGTCGTGGGCGGGCTGACCAACCGCGCGACCGTGGCCGCGCGCTCCGAGCTTTTCAATCCGACCACGCGCCGCTTCACCGTCGGTCCTCGCGTCGTGACTCCGCGCTTTGACTTCCCGACCGCCACCACCCTTGCCTCCGGCGACGTTCTGATCGCCGGCGGCGGAAAGTTTGCTCGGACTGACGTTCGCCAGCGCCGAGGCTTACAATGTTTCCGCCAACGCTTTCGAGTCGACCGCTCGAATGACGGTCGCGCGTCTGGGCCAATCGGCGACCCTCCTGCCGAACGGGCAAGTGCTGATCGCCGGCGGCGAAACCGGTAACTCGGGCGTGGATACTTTTCTTAGCAGTGCGGAGCTCTTCACTCCCTGACGCCGCGTCGCGACGACCTCATCGATGCCCGCTGCCGGCCTTCATCGGCACCATTGTTCATCTGTGAAGCCTCGTCCGAGGGGCAGGATTAGCGGTGGCTTCAGAGCCGGCGCGAGGCGTCACGACGAATTATCGAATATTCATCGGGCTTCGAGCGTCATTAACTTTAGTATTGGGCCTTATTTAAATCCTTGATTGGCGACATATAGCTTAAACCATCTTTCTTGACTTAACCCGATTAAGAGAGTTGACTGGTTGGACGGCAGCGAGCCTCGACGGAGTACGAATGACCGATTTCATCAATCCCGCTTTCATCAACTGGGCCTCCACCTTGGTAATATCGATTGCGATCGCGCTTGCCGCCTCGACCTTAATGACTTTTTGGGCAACTCGCCGCTTCGGTCTCTCGTCTCAGGCCGTTTTGTGGACCTTCATCATCGGATTCGCCCTATTGGGCAGCGTGGCGACGGCCCCGATGGCCGAGGGTTCCGCCTGGAGCGCGCGCCTATATTTTTACTCGCTTCCCTTCACCTTCATCCTGATTTACTTCGTACCGACGATCGCCGCGATGAGCTCCAAGAGCTCATCGTTCCAGGCGATCTTTATTCTCAACCTGTTCTTCGGATGGAGCGGGATCGGTTGGCTGGTAGCGCTCGCATGGGCCGTGAGCCCGCCGAAGAAAGATCCCCGTCCGGCGTATCGGATTACCTCCTTCGGCGCGGTTCCGGACGAGGCGCGAGTGGCGGTCTCCAGACGTCCGGCTTGATTCGCCTTATTCGCTAGCTCCGCTAGCTTCAGGTCAACTTCACGACATTCCTGTACCCGATCGCCGCCGATAGCGTGGCGATCGTTCACCTCGGTTACATTCTCTTTGTGGTCGTCGGGATGGCGCTGATCCTCGCGGGAGTCGCGCGAGGATGGGCATGGGTGCGGGACGCCCGCTTTCGTATCGCGCATCTCGCGGCGATCGTGCTCGTTTGTATCGAATGGATGGTGGGAATCCAGTGTCCTCTGACAACCCTCGAGAATCGCTTGCGCGCGGCATGCGGATCGATCGGCTACCCGCATGATTTCCTCGGCTATTGGGTGGATCGGCTGGTCTTCTATAATTTGCCGGAGTGGATTTTTGCCGTTGCTTACCTAGGGTTCGCGCTTGCGGTCGCCGCGGTGTTTATCATTGCGCCGCCGCAATGGCGTAGTCAGAGTTTCGAAACGAAATCGCGATGACCTGGTGGCCATGCGAAGCGTAGCTTGCCGCCCCTGACGACGCGGTTTACAGTCGAGATTAGTTTTTCCGATGCCCGCGCAACTCCCGGAAAATTTTAAAACGGCGCGCGTGGCGGCGGAATCGTCAGTCACGGAGCCGAGATGAAAGTATCGCTTTTTTATCTGCCTTCAGTAGGCAACCGCGCACAGATCGAGCAAGGCATGGTCGGATTGCGCGGCGAACTGTACGACCAGATGCTGCACGACATCAGCGAGCAGGCCAAGCTCGCGGATACCCTCGGCTACGACTCGATCTCCTTTACCGAGCATCACTTTCACGCCGAAGGCTTCGAGGTTTCGAACAATCCGGTTCTGCTCGACCTTTATATCGGGATGCAGACGAAGCGGCTGCGCGTGGGCCAGCTCGGTATCGTGTTGCCGGCGAACAATCCGATCCGCGTCGCCGAAGATATCGCGATGCTCGACCATATGACGGGTGGACGCGCCAACGCCGGGTTCGCCCGCGGCTATCAGCGCCGCTGGGTCGATGTGATGGCGCAGCAGACTCACGGGATTCATGGCGCGCGGCCGCATCAGCATGACGAAATCGACGCCGCCAACCGAGCGGCGTTCGAGGAATGCTATCGGATCATCAAGAAGGCGTGGACCGAGGAGTCGCTTTCCTATCAGGGTAAATACTGGCGGGTGCCGCCGGGCGATACTCCGTGGACGCTCGACGCTACGCAGAAGTGGGGTAGGGGAGTCGAAAACGGAATCGTCAAGGCGGTGAGCGTCGTTCCCAAGCCAGTGCAGAAACCGCATCCGCCGGTCTTTCAACCCTTCGCCTCCTCCGAGCGCAGTATCCGTTGGTGTGCGCAGGAAGATGCGACGGCGGTGCTGCCGCCGCTTTTCCCCGACTACGAACACAGCCTGTGCGAGATCTACGCACAGCAGACCGGTAAACCGATGGGCGAGGGGATGGGCGTGCTGCGGGATATCGTGATCGCGGATACCGACGCCGAAGCCAAGGAATTGTGGCGTCAGAGCGGCTATTTCTGCGGTCGCGAATGGTTCGAGCCCTTTGGTTTCTCGCAAGGCCTGGTCAATCCGAAGACCGGCGAGACGCCCGACCTCTTCGAAAACGGTCTCGCGCTGGTCGGCTCGGTGGATACCGTCACGCGTCAATTGGAAAACCTGGTGAAGCGCCTGCCCATTCGCTGGCTCTTTGCATGGATGTATAACGGCATGATGCCGCATGATCGCCTGATGAAGATCATCGAGCTTTTCTGGACCAAGGTGTTGCCGCGCGTCGCGGACGTCGCCTGAACTCAATCACTGACTGACTGGTATCGATGATCTTCCAAGGATTGCGATGGCGTAGCGTTCGCCTTCTGCTGGCCGCCGCTCTCTGCCTCGGCGTCTTCGGCTGTGCGGCGAGTACGTCGAACCCGGCTGGAGAGAATCAGCCCCGGCTTTTCGGCGGCGAGCATGCCGACGTCGATATCAGCAAAGCGCCGCGGACGTCGCCGAAATATGTAATTCAACTGGAACTTTCCTTTGCGACCCGCAACAAGCCGCAGTTCGACGAACTGATACGCGAGATGGATGACCGCAGCTCACCCAATTATCATCATTGGCTGACGCCCGAGGAGATGCATAAGCGGTTCGGCGAATCGCAGGCGGACTTCAACGCCGTTTCGCAATGGCTGACGTCGCAGGGCTTCACTATCACCGACAAGGCCTACGGTCAGAACCAGGACTATATTCAATTCAAGGGCACGGTCGCGCAGGTCGAAAATGCGTTCAAGGTGCGTCTCTACTCACCGATGCCGGACCGCTACATGACCAATGATGATCCCGCGATCCCGCCGCAATTTGTCGGTGTCATCTCGACGGTCACCGGGTTTGCGGGGCTTTTGCAATTGAGTTGAGATGGGCAGGCCATGCTCGCCAGCCATCTCGCACCAATCTAGGCTCCCTCTTGTAGCTGTTTAATAGCAGATTGCTACCTGCTCCTAACCCTGCATAATCAAGTATACTAGCGAGATAAACACAGAGACTCGGGAGCAAGACGTTCAATGGAAGCACATTTGAGGGATCACCCGAAGTTGAAGTGGCACGGAATTTCGACATGGCCCCCGCAAGCGGGCGGTGCCCACGGGGGAGGCGACATCTCCCCGGCGCTTGGCGAGGGAAACTTGGCAGACGTGAGACTTCAAGAACGAGACTATATCGGTCCACGTCGTCTTGCGGTGACGATCGAGCATCAAGGAAGAGAGTATGGGGGGCAGGCGCCGGCGGATGATCCAGAAGTGATCACTCGGCTCTATAGCTTTCTGAAAAGGCGCATTGGCCATTCGTTGAACCAAATTAGCGATGAAATTGCAGATCTCTGATGCGCTGAAACCGATTGCCGATTGGTGACGCGTGGAGGAAGGAAGCGTGAGCGAACCATACGCGTTAGTTGCGATCATGGGGCTCGTCGGCGGGGTTGTTGGCGGATCGCTCTCAAGCTGGCTACTTCGAGGCGCCCAGATTTCGTCGACTCGAGGCGCTGACCTCGAAAACCGCGCATGGTTTGATCCATGAGGCGTTCGCAGCCCACGCCGACGCAGATATGCGCGCCGCTCATTTGAAAGAATTTGATTTAGCCGGTCCAGCGATAGAACGCTCGCGCCCCGCCAGCTTGACGGACCGCGAGGCCGGAGAGACAATGGAGTCGGTAGCCGCGATTTTGTCCGGTATTTCGGGCACGTCAAGGCGACGACCGGGCGCAGGCGTTGGCGCGCTTGCGTGGTCAATTCAAAGGGCCGCCGTCAGGGCGAAGTAGGGGATTTGGAGTCCCGCGTCGCTCTGACGACTTCACGTAGGCACCCCGAAAAAGACTAATCGAGCGGGATGGACTCCTACCCGCAATCTCGTGTGCTCCGTGCATAGACTAGTTATAGCACGACCGGGGCGGTTTGTCAAGCCCTGTCTCATCTTGTCTCTTAATTTGTCACGACCAACGTCTTGACAAAATCTAGGACAGCGACTAAGTTAGAGTCGGAAGGCGGGAGCGCCATATGGATAACATGGAAAATGAGCAGGAAACTGACACCAAGAAGCGACAAATTCATCGCAGTCCGAACTACCCTGGATTGAACCTCTCGGAGGCAATCGAGCGCGCGCGTATCATTTACGGCGCGGAGAAGCGGGCGTTTACAAGCGCCGAGGTTCTTGCCTGCGATTTGAGTCTAACAGCGGGAAATGCCACGGCAAATCGGGTAATTTCAGCGCTTCGCCAGTACGGGCTCCTAGACGAGGACTCGGGTAATTTAGGGATCTCTGACTTGGGATTTAATGTCATCCACTTATCCGATTCGCCCGATCGAGACGAACTCATTAAGCAGGCGGCGCGCCGCCCCCCTCTCATCTCCGAGATTCTAACAAGGTTTCCTAGTGGATTACCGTCCGATGCTTCTATTAAAGATTTTCTCATAAAACAAAAGAAGTTTAATCCTGCGAGTGTCGATTTTTTTGTCAAGATACTCCGCAAGACAGTGACATTTGCAAAGCTCGATGGTACGACGCACGATGAAGCCTCAGGTGATCTATTTCCAAACGTTGAAGCTGTTCCTCGAATGGAAATTCAAGAAAAACTTGACGATCGGCTAATTGGAGCGAATGCCTCGATGGGCGCCGATATTCCATATTTTCGATTTACTCTTAAGGGAGCGACGGTTGAATTTCGGGCAAGCGCACCCTTGAGCAAGGAGCACTTTGACCTGATTCGTGCCCATCTAAGGGCCTATGAACCAGGCGCCCAAGAGGCTTCCAAAGGTGATACTGAATGAAAGACCAGAGTTGCCCAATCTGCGGTGCTGACGACTCTGACGGCGTAAATCTTCTGGTCGCTCTGGGATCGTCCGAAGGTAGCGACGGTAGTTGGTGCGCGCGGTTCTTATGCGGGCACCGATGGCATCTATTGCCGGACACGGAATGCACTTGCCCCGATTACACGCGTCCCCTCTCCCGTGCCAACGAGAGGGGAAACTAATGCCCGTCGTGATCGATCGCAAAGCGGTTACCATTGCGGTCGAAGTATGTGGCGAGGGTCAGGTCGCCCTGAGACTAAGGCTCGGCAACTCGACATTGGGAGCAGTTCTAACCGCCGCTGAATCGAAGCGAGTAGCGGAAGCCTTGGTCACAGAATCTGACAGGTCAGAGCGCTCGAATTAGATTACAACCGCGGCGCGGGGTCGCCTTGACATCGCTTTCGCCGCGATGCTAACCGGCGATCACCCATAAGGAGGTCCGCTCATGGTCTATCTACAGGCATCGATCAAGCTTCATCCGGGCAAGCTTCCGGATTTCATCAACCTGATCAACAAACTAACGCCGGTGGTTGGGAAGCACGGATGGAAACTCGTCGGCAGCTACGCGAGTATCGTTGGCCGTCTCAACACGGTGGTCGACTTTTGGGAGTTGCCTAATCCCAATGCGGTCGAGGCGGCATTAGGGGATCCCGAACTGCAGAAACACGCCCCGCTAATCGCCGAAATTGTCGAAGACGAAGTGTTGTCGATTTTGACGAAACTGCCGATAGGCTGATTTTCGGCGGCAGTTTTGGATTGTCGATCTGATCGCGACGCACTTACTTAACATGGCGGCGGCGGAGATTTCGCTCGAGGGCGAGGACCGCCGCCGATCCACTTTTGGGCAGGAGTTTCATCATGCCATTGGCCGATAACAACGGGGTCAAGATTTTTTACGATAGCTACGGGCAGGGTCTTCCGATCGTCTTCCTGCATCCGTGGACGACCAACGGATACATCTGGTACTTCCAGGTTTTTCCTTTCGCCCGCACCAATCACGTAATCGCCGTCGACCATCGTGGACATGGCCGCTCGGACAAACCCGCCAAGGGCTATTCGATCCAGGAGCATGCCAGCGACGTGCGCGCGGTGCTCGATGCCGCTAAGGTCGACAAGGCCGTGCTGGTCGGTAATTCGATTGGCGGGATGATCGCGATGCAGTTCGCGCTCGACTACCCGGATCGCGTGGTCGGTCTGGCGATCGTGAGTTCCGGCACCGGCGTCGGCGAGGGGATGCCGAAGGAAGCCGCCGAGGCTTTCAAGAAGGATTACGAAGGTACTTTCGGTGCGCTCATCAACGGTACGGTTTCGGCCAAGACGCGCCGCGATCGCCCAGAAATTCTCGAAGTTATGAAGGCGCACTTCTCGGTGCCGTCGAATTTTCCGCGGCACGTGTTCGACGCCTCGATGGCCGATCCCAACGGCGTGTTCGGCTGGAACATAAAGAGCAAGCTCGGGACGATTCGCAAGCCCACCGTGATCTTTGCCGGCGAAGAGGACCAAGGAACGCCGGTGGCCACGAACAAGTTTCTCGCCGACAATATTCCCGGCGCGAAGTTGAACGTGATCAAGGACGTCGGACATTACTATCAGCTCGAGAAGACGCTCGAGTTCAACGCCGCTCTGCAGGAATTCGTTTCCGGCTTGCGGTAACCACGGAATCGCTGCTCTTTCAGGGCAGATACTTTGTTGCGCTCAGGATGACGAACCAGGAAGCCACCTGGTCAGGTCATTCTGAGCGCAGCTCGCTTCATTCGCGAGGCATCGCACTTGTGAGGAAGCCGCCCGCCGAAGCATTATGGCGGTACTATTCGAAGTGCGAGGCATAGATGGAGCTCAAGCAAGCAGTAGCCGTAATTACCGGCGGCGGTTCGGGTCTAGGCGAGGCGACGGCCCGCGAGTTCGCCGCGGGCGGCGCTAAGATCGTTATCATTGACCTGGCGAATTCACCCGGACCCAAAGTCGCGGAATCGCTCGGCGAGGGCGGACTGTTCGTTGCCGCCGATGTCGCCTCCGCGGATGAGACCGAGCGTGCTATTGCGAAAGGCGCGGAGCGCTTCGGCACGGTTCATATCGCCGTCAACTGCGCCGGTATCGGTCGCGCCTCCCGAACGATCAGCAAGGATGGACCGCATCCGCTCGACCTCTTCACCAGGGTGGTGCAGGTCAACCTGATCGGAACCTTCAACGTGATTCGCCTGGCCGCCAATCAGATGGCGAAGAATTCAGCCAATCGCGACGGCGAGCGCGGCGTGATTATCAATACCGCTTCGATCGCCGCGTATGACGGACAAATCGGACAGGCCGCCTATTCGGCGTCCAAAGGCGGCGTGGTGGGAATGACGCTGCCGATCGCACGCGACCTCGCCTCGTCGGGAATTCGGGTATGCACGATCGCGCCGGGAACCTTCGACACTCCCATGCTGGCGACGCTGCCGGAGAATGCGCGCAAGGCGCTGGGCGCCGCGATTCCTTTTCCCTCGCGCCTGGGACAGCCGATGGAATACGCGGCGCTGGCGCGGCATATCGTCGAGAATGCGATGCTCAACGGTGAGACTATCCGGCTGGATGGCGCCCTGCGGATGGCGCCGCGCTAACCTTTAAGGCTGCGGTACGACAGGGGGCGGGCTGGGAGGCAGGTCCTCGGCCGGGGCCGGTCGGCCTGAGAATCCGGGCTCTTGTGGGACCTCAAGTTCGACGGTCTCGGGAGCGATCGTCGTAATATAGGTCTCCCGCGGCTCGCGTGGGCCGACCAGGATCAGGGCGCCGTGATTGGGCATCTTGAGTTGCATCCGCATCAGCGAATGGGCGCCTTCGAACAGCACCAGGTCCATCGCGATCATGTCGCCGTCGAGCGCTATCGGAGTCACGTGGAGGATTCGTCCGCAGGGCAGGTTGAAGGCGACGGCGTTGCCGAAAACCGTGTGTTCTTCGTTGCGTTTGACCAGCTGATAGCTGGTGTAGTCGAAGATCATCTTGAGACGATGACCGACCGGAGTTCCGGCCAGATTCTTGTCCATCCCTTTATGCGTATAGGTCGCGACTACCGTTTGGACCCGGACATCCACGGAATTTCCTGGATCGCTTTGCGCACGTGCCTCTCCGCACGCCGCAAGCGCCAGCAAGGTCGTGGCTACCATCAACCCGGCAGTAGTGACGCGCATTAGTGTTGGTCGGGTACCCAAATCACGGTGGTGTCGGAGCGCGGTTCGTTCCAAACAGCGACAGAGGGGCTATCCGCCTCAAGGCTCGAAATTACGGCTTCGGAGCTATTGGAACGGGTCTTTTCGCGAGCGGCCAATCGTTGGCTCAAGGAACCGCTGCCATGCGCTGTCAGGCCGGTCTTGGCGGCCAGCTTCGCGATCGTCCCTGAGAATGGCGCATGGATCGATGCGCCGTTTGCCGAAGTCGATCCCGTGCCGCCGACGATCTGACGGGCCACCGGAGTGACCAGCACGATTGTTATGACTGCCGCGATCGCCGAAGCCGCACCGATAGCCGCTCCCGCCATCAGTCTCTCGCTCACGGAGTCGAAATAGCGCCCGATTCGGATTCGAAGCGGGATGCGGACCTTGGCGATTCGCGCCTGCACTGCCTCGGCGAAACCGTCGAGGGCGGGAACCTCTGCTATCGAACGCAATGACAGGCCGAGGGTCCGGTAATGCTCGAGTATCGCCTTACATTCGCCGCAGATGGCGACGTGGTGGGCGACCTCATCGATTTCGTGGGGCTCGAGTTCGCCGTCTTCGAAGGGCCCGAGCAGGAGCCTGATTTGGTCACATGGGGCCATCATTTAGCTCTCGGTCACGCCCTCTAGGATGGTTCGCAGGTGAGTGCGGGCATAGTGCAGGCGGCTCATTACAGTGCCGCGCGGGCAATGCAGAATATCGCTGATCTCGTCGTACGACAGACCTTCCACCTCTCGTAGAAGTATCACGGCGCGATGTTCCGGCGTCAACTGCATAAGCGCCTCACGTAGCCGCTGATTGAGTTCGCGGCGTGCAGTTTCCTTAAAGGAATCACCGACTTCGCTGGGTAGCTTGCCGATTTCGGTCTCGGCGTCCTCGCCGCGAAGTACTGTCTGCCGTCCTTCGCGACGGCGGAAATCGATCGCAAGGTTTGCGGTGATTCGATAAAGCCAAGTGGAGAAGCTGGAACGCGACTCGAACTGAGCAAGATTCTCATAGGCGCGAACGAAGGCTTCCTGAGCCAATTCAAGCGCATCTTCCTGATTGTGGACCACCGCTTGTGCGACGCTGACGACGCGCCGTTGATAACGTTCGACCAAGGTACCGAACGCCTGCGAATCCCCTTGTTTTGCCTGCCGGATAAGCTCAGCTTCGTCCGCCTTTGCGTTCGGTGCTTGGTTGTTCAAATCTTTAGACGGCAGGGAACGCGGACAAATTCACGCCGACGGGGTTCAAATCGACAATCGTTGCAGTTCGGCCCAATTTGGACCGGCCTTGAGCTCGACCTTGAGCGGTACACGAAGGGCGGCGACCCCCTCCATTTCATGGCGGACGGCTTCGGCGCTCGCGACCAGGGCATCATTCTGCACTTCTATGAGCAATTCATCATGCACTTGCAAGACTATTCTTGCTTTAAGCTGACGGTCTGCCAAGGTGGCCGCCAAACGTACCATCGCAAGCTTTATCAGGTCCGCCGCGCTCCCTTGAATGGGAGTATTGGTCGCAATCCGCTCGGCCTGGGCCCGCGCACCCCCGTCCGGCCCGGTCAACTCGGGTAAATAGCGGCGACGCCCGTACATCGTGGATACGTAACCGTGCTCGCGGGCGTTGCGCGAGGGTACCGTCGAGATAGTTGCGTACGCCGGGTAATCTTTCAAAATAGCGTTTTATATATGCCGTAGCCTCGCCGAAGGGGATTCCCAGCTCACCGGCGAGCCGTTGTGGCCCCATTCCATAGATGATCCCGAAATTGATGACCTTTGCCAGTCGGCGCGCCTCGGCGTCGAGGGCCTCGACTCCCACGCCAAGGACCTCGGTTGCCGTGCGGACATGGATATCCTGGTCGCGGGCGAAGGCCTCGATCAGGGTCGGATCTTCGGACAGATGCGCCAGTACCCGCAACTCGATCTGCGAATAGTCGGCAGAAAGCAGGACGAAACCGGGGCGGAGACGAAAGCGCGGCGAATCCGCCGCCCCTCCTCGCTGCGGGTCGGAATATTTTGCAGATTCGGGTCGGTGGAGCTGAGCCGTCCGGTGGCGGTGACCGCCTGATGAAATGAGGTATGGATTCGCCCGTTGGCCGGGTCGATGAGGCTCGGCAGCGCGTCGGTATAGGTCGACTTGAGCTTGGAGATCGTGCGGTACTCGAGCAGTTTGGCCGGCAAAGGGTGCGCGGTGGCGAGCTTCTCCAGGGTGTCGGCGTCGGTCGAGACGCCGCTTTTGGTCTTGCGCAGACCCTTGGACGGCAGCTTCAGCCCGTCGAACAGCACCTCGCGCAATTGAATCGGCGAATTCAGATTGAATTCGCGGCCGGCAAGGTCGAAGCATTCGCGCTCGAGGCGTTTGAGCTGACCGGCGAATTCGGACGAAATCGCGTCGATCGCGGCAGCATCGACGCCGATACCGGCGTCTTCGATATCCGCGAGGCCGCGTGCGACCGGTAGCTCGATGTCGTTGAACAGCGCGTCGAGGCTGTTCTCCTTCAATTTGCGGGTCAAGGTTTCGCGCAGCGCGTCAATCAGCGTCGGTTCGGAACCGACCGCGGCGTTGCCGCCCAGCGGCGCGAGGTGCTCGTGATAAAGATCGATGAGCTTGGGTTCAGGTTTTCCAGGGTTGACGAGGAATCCCGCCAGCATCGTATCGAAGTCGACGCCGCCGAGTTCGAGTCCGCGACGACGAAGCATACGGACAGCAGACTTGTAGTCGTGGCAGGCCTTGCGCGGCGTCGGAGCGGCAAGAAGCGCTGCGAACGCGGGCAACAGGTCGGCGTCGACCGCATATACCCGAGGGTCGTCGCCTTTAACCTTGAACTTCGGCGCGCCGTGCTCGGTCTGGCTGTCGTCGAGATGGATCGAGATTCGGGTCGAGCGGCCGAGGTCGGCGATCAGGGCGTCGAGACCGGCGCGGTCGACGTTGATTTCACTTTCCACGCGGCCCAACGGCAGCGAGGTCTGAGCCGGGGTGAGTTCGGTCGAGCAGGGTGCCGAACTCGAGTTCGCGCATCAGGTCGGCGACGCCGGTCTCTTCGATACCAGCCCATCCGAGGTCCTCGGGCGTGAGTTCGAGCGGCACTTCGGTTTCGATGCGCACCAGTTTGCGTGCAAGCTCGGCGTCGGCGCGATGGTCGATCAAGTTCTGCGCGAGTTTTTTCGCACCGCGGACCTTGGTCTCCTCGATCCGATCGAGACCGCCGTAGATCGCATCGAGGCGAGCCGTAGTAGCGAATCAGCGCGCTGGCGGTCTTCTCGCCGACTCCGGGGACACCCTTGACGTTGTCGATGGAGTCGCCCATCAGCGCCATGATGTCGACCAGCGCGCGCGGTTCGACGCCGAAGCGGTCGCGGACCTCGCGCGGACCGACGCGTTTGTCGCGCATCGTATCCCACAGGGTGATATTGCCGCCGACCAGCTGCATGAAGTCTTTGTCGCCGGTGACGATGACGGTGTTGAATTTCGCCCGCGCGGCTTGCACCGCGAGAGTGCCGATTACGTCGTCGGCCTCGTAGCCGTCGAGCGTGATGCTTTTGATGCGGAAGGCGTCGACGGCGCGATGGATGTACGGAATCTGGGTTACGAGATCGTTAGGCGCCTCGTCACGGTTGGCCTTGTAGGAGGCGAAGAGATCATCACGAAAAGTTCTTTTGGGCGAATCGAAGACTACCGCGATATAGCTCGGACGCGCGTCCTTGAGCAGCTTGAGCAGCATCCGGATGAACCCGTAGGTCGCATTGGTGGGCAGACCGCGCGAGTTATTCAGATGCGGCAGGGCGAAGAAGGCTCTGAAGATGTAACCGGAGCCGTCGACGAGATAGAGATTGCGATTTTCTTCTGGCATCGGGAATCTACTGCCAGAGTAACAAAGGGAAATGTCATGGCAAAATCCAAGCCGATTGCCTGCGGAAGTTATATTGACAGTCTGACTTGGCGCGGATTAACTGTTTGATTGCTTCCGTTTGCTTGAATCAACGGTGGGTGGGGATCGTCCATAATTTGCAGCAGGCGCAATGCGCCGATCAGCTCGATGTGGCGGATGAATGATAGAGGTTAGGAATTTAACTAAGGCATACGGCAGCTTCGTCGCGGTCAAAGATATTTCGTTCAAGGCCGAGGATGGGCAAATTCTGGGATTTCTCGGGCCTAACGGCGCGGGCAAGACCACGACGATGCGGATTATCACCGGTTTCATGCCGGCGACGACCGGCACCGCGGTCGTCAACAACCTCGACATCTTCAATAATTCGCTCGAAGCGCGGCGACTGATCGGTTACCTGCCCGAAAATCCTCCGCTCTACACCGACATGCGCGTGAACAGCTATCTTCGTTTCGTTGCGAAGTTGCGCGGAGTGAAGCGTTCAGCGGTGGAAGGCGCGGTCGACCACGTTTTGCAAGTGTGCGGGCTGAGCGACATGGCGCTGCGCATATGCGGCCAACTATCGAAAGGCTATCGGCAAAGAGTCGGGCTGGCGCAGGCGCTAATCCACGATCCACCGGTACTGGTGCTCGATGAGCCGACGATCGGCCTCGATCCGCGCCAGATACACGAGATTCGCGAATTGATTCGCGGACTTGCGGGACGTCGTACGATCGTTCTGTCGACCCATATTCTGCCCGAGGTTTCGCAGATCTGCGACAAAGTCGTGATCATCAACAATGGCCGGGTGGTACTCGAAGAGCGGATCGCGCAATTGCCGGCGGGAACTTCACTGGAAGAGGTCTTCCTGAGCGCGATCGCGAAGGAAGGACATCTGCCGGGCGCCAGCGCCGAGGAAACCCTCGAGGAGGTTGGCGCCGGGCACGCCAACTAGCGATCTATGAGAAATGCGCTTGTCATCGCCGGCAAGGAACTGCACGGTTATTTCATCCAGCCGGTAGCGTACGTGGTGCTCACGGTTTTCCTGCTTCTCGGGGGGATGGTTTTTCTTCGCGCTATTGCGACAGTTCGACGAGATGATCCAACTCGTCCAGATGATGGGTCAGCCGCAACAACTGGCGCAGATGAACCTGAACTCGCGGGTGATCGAACCGTTGCTGCACGATCTGTCGATTGTGCTGGTGATCGTCATGCCGGCGCTGACGATGCGGGTGTTCGCCGAGGAAAAGCGCACGGGGACGTACGAATTGCTGCTGACGGCGCCGGTACGGACCGGCGAGATTGTTGCCGGAAAGTTTATCGCGTCGGCCGCTTTCACTCTGATCATGGTCGCGCTCGCGTGGATCTTTCCGTTGATTCTGATGATCTTCGGCGATCCCGAAGTTGGCGTGATGTTCTCGGGATACCTTGGGCTTGCGCTATTGGCGATAACTTTCGTCGCGGTCGGACTCTTCACCAGCTCGTTGACGCAGAACCAGATAATCGCGGCGATTAGTTCCTTCGGCCTGCTGATCCTGCTGTTCGTAATCTCATGGCCGGCGGAGGGTGGCGGATTGGTCTGGACGCTGCTCAAGTATCTATCGCTGCCGGACCATTTTTCGACGCTGGTGCGCGGGGTGATCGATACGAGCGATATCGTGTTCTTCGCCAGCATAATCCTGGTGGCGCTGTTTTTGACGCAGCGATCGGTCGAGTCGGCGCGCTGGCGTTAAGCTGTTGCGGCGAAGCTTTGATCCAGAAATGAATTCGACCCACGCGCTCGCACCCTGTGCAAGGGCGAGGTTTCTTCTTAACTTTGTCTCCCGTCGGACGAGGCGGGGGACCGGCGGCACGCGCCTGGGTGTGACCTTGGCGATGGCGTGCCAGAGGCGGAGCTGCGGATGAAGCGGAGTTCAGCGCTCTCGGGCCTGATCGGACTGATTTTACTCTCCTTCGGAACCCTGGGTTATGTCCTGACCTCGGGCGGCTTCGCGCGACTATTCATCTTCGTCAACCTGCTCGGCGGACTCATCGCGGTAGTCGGCTGGCTGATGTCGAGCTGGGCACGCTGGGAACGCTGGCGGGCAGTCGCGCGACGCGTTATGGCGCGAACGCGGCGATCTATTCGATTGGCTTTATCGGATTGCTGATCGCCGCCAACTATCTGGCCGCGACCTATCATCGCCAGTTCGATATGACCTCGAACAAGGCGTACAGCCTGTCGCCGCAAACGCTCCAGCTCCTCAAAAGTTTGAAGAAACCACTGAAGCTCTATGGCTTCGTCGAGGGGGGCCGCAGTCCCGCCGCCGAGAGCCTCTACCAGGAGTATGCCTACGCGCAGCCGTTGCTGACCTACGAGATGGTCGACCCGAATCGCCATCCGGAATTGGCCGAACGCTTCAAAGTGTCGGTCACCAATACGACGCATATCCAGTATGGCGGCGCGAACGGTGAAGGGCACCAATGTCACCGACTTGACCGAGGATGCGATCACCAACGGGATCGCCAAGCTGATAAAAACCGGGACCAAGACCGTTTATTTCACCGAAGGTCACGGCGAGGCCGATCCCGACGATCCACAGAATGCCGAAGGATTTGGCGAGTTCAAAAAGGCGCTCGAAGGAGAGAACTACCAGGTCAAGAAAGTCCTGCTGGCGTCGGAGGCCAAGGTTCCCGACGACTGCGAGGTACTGATCGTGGCGGGACCGGTGCGTCCGCTGTTGCCGCATGAGATCGATGCGATCAACGCCTATCTGAGGAATGGCGGGCGTTCGATGGTGATGTTGCGGCCGCCGCGTCCGGACGAACCGAATGACGAGAGCGCGCTGGTCAACCTGGTTGCGCAATGGGGCGTCAATGCCGGCAACAACGTCGTTGTCGATCAGGTGGTGCGATTGTTTGCGGGTCCGGCCCTGGGTCTTAATCCGTTGGTAAATTCCTACGGGCCGCATCCGATAACCGCCAATTTCAGCCAGCAGACGGTCTTCCCGATGGTGCGCTCGGTTATTCCGATACAGCCGCCCAAGCCCGGCCTCACCGTCACGCCGCTGGCCAAGACCAGTGATTCATCGTGGGCCGAGACCGATCTGGTGGGGATTTTCCAGAAGCAGACCGCGGCCTTCGGCAAATCGGATCTCAAGGGACCGATTGTCGTCGCCGATGCAGTCGACGCCAACCTCACACTGCTCAACTGGGGAAAGGGCACGGCGCGGATGGTGGTATTCGGCGACACCGCCTTCGCCAACAATCAATACCTGCAGAACTTCTTCAATCGCGACTTCGTGATGAACGCGGTCGACTGGCTCGCGGGTCAAGCCAATCAGATTACGATTCGGCCGCGGGCGCTGCGGGCGTCGCGTTTCAGCCTGACGATCGGTGAGTTCGACGTGGTGTTCGTGCTGTCGGTGCTGCTGATCCCGGAACTGTTGCTGATAATCGGCATCGCGGTGTGGTGGGAGCGGCGGAACTAGCCGATCGGGCGAATCATGCAGATGCGCAACACCATCATCGTCATGGCGCTACTCCTGCTTGTGGGCGGCTTTGCGCTCTACGTCGCCCATCATCCGGGGGCCGGTAAAAATCACCTGCCGTTCACTATAACCGCTGACGATATTGCGAAGATCGAGCTTCAAACGCCGACCAACCAAATCGAGGTCGAGAGGGGCAGCGATGGCGGGTGGATAATGACCAAGCCGGTCGCCGCCCCGGCTGAGGGAGGGACCGTCGATGCGATGGCGGGAGCTATCGCCAGTCTCGACGTAACCGGCACCGTCGACGCCGGCCCAGGCGAGCTGGCGGATTTCGGTCTGGCCAAGCCGGCGGTGAGCGTTACCGTGACGACCAAAGACAAGCGCGTGCTGCCCACAATTTTGGTGGGCAAAGAGACGCCGGTCGGTAATTCCGCGTATATCAAGCTTGCGGATTCGCCCACGGTGCTGCTGGTAGCGTCGACTTTTCCTCCCAATGTGGAGAAGAACGCCGATGACTTGCGATCTCATTCGCTGATTTCTCTCAAGTCGGGCGCGATAAATCGCGTCGTGATAACGCCGGGCAATGGCGCCGCGGTCGAGCTGGATCGTAAGGGCGACAACTGGGCGATGGTGAAGCCGTCGCAGACTCCCGCTGATAATGCCGCGGTGCAGAAATTCCTCGATGCGATCACGGCGGGAGAGATCTCGGAGTTCGTCGCCGACAAACCCGGCGATCTGGCCAAGTATGGACTGGCCAACCCGTCGCTTCGGGTCGATCTTTATGGCGACAAGAACAACCGCGAAGAGTCACTCCTGTTCGGTTTCAAGGTTCCCGAAGCATACAAGAATGCGATCTACGTGCAGCGCGGCGATACCCCCGGACAACCCGTCGCCTCGGTGGCGGACTACCTGTTCACCGCCGCGAACAAATCCTTCGACGACCTGCGCGATAAGACCGTACTGACCTTCGATGAGTCCAACGTCGATCGGATCACGGTTGCCGGAGGCCCGCCGCCCTCGACCATCGCACGCGCCGCCGGCGGCAAATGGACCATCAGCAGCGGCGGCAAGAGCGCGAACGCGGAACTTCTGGTGGCGGAAAGCCTGCTCGACCAACTCCACGATCTGCACGGCACCAAGATCGTCGAGGATCCGATGCGCGACCCGAAGCGCTACGGCATGGAGCGGCCGAGCCTGATCTTCACGCTGTACTCGAAGGACGGCAAGGAGATCGGCTGGATAAAAGCCTCCGAGCTCGAGGTCACGGTTTCGCAACCCCGTCCCAACAGTCCGCCACAGGCGCCGAAACGCTTCGGCTATGCCACCACCAGCGCGGATCAGGCGGTCTACGAAGTGGGAGCCGAGTCGATCGGCGATCTCGGCAGAACGATCAACCGGCTCGAGGTCAGCCTGTCCGCATCACCCACACCGGCCGCGAGTGCGTCGCCGCAACCGGCGCCATCGGCGAGCGCGAAATAGTCTCGGCGTCGCGGACGACGCGTCACTACGCGGCTATTTCTCGGCGATTACGTGGGCGACCGCGCCCGACGCGGTGTGGCTCAGGCTGACGTGAAAGCGTTCGATCCCACGACGGCGCGCGAACTCGGCCGATTTGCCGTGCAGCATGATGGTCGGGGCATGGCCACGCTCGCGCACCACTTCGATCTCGCTCCAACCGACGTTGCGATTCCATCCGGTGCCCATCGCTTTCATCGCGGCCTCCTTGGCGGCGAAACGCGCGGCATAGCTTTGATAGCGTGGGCGTCCGCGCGACTCGCAATAGGAAATCTCGCGCTCGGTGTAGACGCGGGCTCGAAAACGCGCGCCGGTGGCGGGGCGGGTGAGGGCGCGCTCGATGCGTCAACCTCGACGATATCGATTCCGGAGAGACAGCAGACACGAGCTCGCGAGTAGCGAAGCGGCGCGGACGACCGCGACTAGCCGCGGCCCGGCGGTGTAGACCGGATACGCAGCGACTGAAACCCCGCGCCACACGCACACGGGCGAACACGACGAACGCGGTACAGGCCACAGGAACCCCCCCAGACGGCTCGGCGGAACATAGAACGACGGGTCCGCCGCCAGCCAACGGGACGCGCGAGGCCGATACGCGAAACTGCAGGCGACGTAGGAACCGGAACGATACGCGAGTCGACCGCACAAGGAAAGAGCCCGCGCAAGTAGCGAAGCCGGCGCGGACGGACCGCGACTAGCCGCCGAGCCGACCGGGGGGAGTCGATGGCAAAACTGGACCACAGAAACAAGTCGAATGTACGCCAGCGTGATGCGTTGAATGGCGCCGGGAGCAGCGACAGGGCGATAATCCGAAGTCTACAACCAGGCCGGGCCGCCGCGCATATCCACTGCATCGGAGCGGCCGGCTGGTTGTAGACTCGCTACTGTCCAACCGAATCGCGCCATTCAACGCACTACCGCTGGCGATACATTCGACTTGTTACCGTGGTAACCAGTTTTGCCATCAGGAACCTCCCCCAGACGGCTGCGGAAACAATAGAATCGACCGGGTCCGTCCGCAAGCCAGGTTCGTATCGTGTGCAGTGTGAGATGGATGCGGTCGACCTCGACGATATCGATTCCGGTTCCTACGATCGCCATGACAGCATCAACAAAGGATCAATCGAGCACTCGCGCAAGTAGCGAAGCCTGGCTTGCGGACGGACCCGGTCGATTCTATTGTTTCCGCCGAGCCCGATCTCGGGGGGAGGTTCCTGATGGCCAAACTGGTTACCACGGTAAACAAGTCGAAATGTATCGCCAGCGGTGATTGCGTCGAAATGGCGCCGGGAGTTTTTCAGTTCGACAGTGGCGATAAATCCGAAGTCTACAACCAGGCCGGGGCCGCCGATGCGGTGATCCTCGCGGCGGCGCGCGCCTGCCCGGCCAAGGCGATCACCGTCGTCGACGAAGAGACGCGGGACGCAGCTGTTTCCGCAACCGAAGAAGTAACGGCCCGGCTGCCGCAAATTTCTCCCGGGGATGCGCGGTGAGCGTCCGAGTCAAGAAAATAAGACGGCGTCGAGTCGAGGGCGAAATCGTCGTCGAGCAGACGCGCGACCTCGCACAGGTCACCGCAATTTCGAGCGTTGCGGCGCGAACGTCGAGCGGGTCACGCCGGCGGGATGCTATCTGCTCGCATATGCGGGCGCCGAGGCAGTCGGCGTGGTCGGTGTCGAGACCGTCGTCGACGCCGGCTTAATCTCGATCCTGATGGTAATCGAGCCGATGCGCCGGCGGGGAATCGGCGCGGCGCTCCTGGCGGCGGCACGCAAAGCCGCTCATACCAGGGGCGCGCGACAACTTTTCGCGATAGCCTCGGACAGCGGCTATCTGCCGCGCTTCGGCTTTGCGCCGATCTCGATGACGAACTCCGCGATGCCATGGGCGATAAGGCGCCGCCGGATTTGTCGGGTCAGGCCTCCGGCGAAGCCCCGCGGTGGATGGCCTTCAGTCTCGATATTTCCCAGGACGGAGTCATTCTGCGCTGACGCTTCTTAGGATCCGCGCAGGATCGCGAGCAAGGCCAGGATCAATTCCCACGACGCGACCGTGAAGCCGATCGCACCGATCGCGCCGGTAAGCCATAGCGTCGGACCGTACTGGGGCGACTGCACGAAGGAGGCCAGGGGCCGGTCTTTGTATTCGGCCGCCTGGCGGCGCGTTCGCCGGTAGAAGAGCAGGCAGTTCACCATCGCATAGCCGAAAAATATGCAAGCGAAGATCGACAACAGCAGCCGTCTTTCGATCGGTGACACGCTATTTACCTAACGTCGGCAAACGCATCAGAGATTCGCGCCGAAAAGATACTGATAGGAGCGGGTCTGGCGGAACTTCGCGGCGTCCGGCTCGGCAGGTTGTTCGGTGGTCGGGCCCAGATCAAGGATCATGCATTTGATCGATCCGCCGCCCTTGGCCAGAAACTCACTGACATTGATCAACACCGGCAGCATCGATCGCGTGCGGACTTCGCCGAGAAGCTTGTCGCTGACCCCTTCGGGCATGAAGAGATAGAGGCGGCCCTCGTAATCGGTCTGAAAGGAATTCGCGGCGTAGATCGCGGCGTCTTCACGCGAGAGCGCGATCAGATTGCGGCCGAACTCCTTGCGCAGCAGCTCGCGCGAGGGCGCCGTCAGTCCCTGCATGTAGGCGAGCAGATACTCGCGCCTCGGTCCGAACGAGCACAGGACGGTATCGCCGTGGTAGTGCGCCTCCTGGCATAGCTCGAGGGCCAGCACCGAACGATCGGGGGCGACGGTGGTGAGTTCATCGGCGACCTCGCGCTGCGATCGGAAGCCATAGACACGTCTCCACGGCGGGATCCCGAAACGCGGGACGAAGCGCTGTTTCTCCACGCGGCCGTAAGTGAAAATCATGAAGCGGCCGGCCGGAAAAAAATCCGCCTCCCCCTCGAAGCGGTTCTGGATATCGCCGGTCTGATAACCCATCGAGGCGATGAAGCTGCGGTAAATTTCGCGTTCGGCCTGGCGCGAGGGCAATAAATTGGAAAGGTAGAAGGTTTTGCGCGCGTCGTCCGCTTCGGGCTTGCGCTCGAATGACAGCGGATTCAAAAACCCGGCGTTTGCCGGATAAACCAGGCCGGTCACGCCTTCGTGCGGTTCGACCACGCAGACTTCCGTGCCGCGCGTAATCAATGCCCGCGCGAGCGCATGCCACTGGCGACGCGCGCGTTCCGCGTCAACTTTCTTGCGCAAGCCAAGAAAGTTGCGGGTATGGGGATTAGCGCCGCCGAGCACAGAAAAGTACTTCGGGTCGCCCATCAAGATCGTGCGTGGCATCTAACGACCGGTCCGCCAATCTGATCTATTGGGCGGCGCGAACGCCCGCGAGTCCATTTTGCGAAGTCGTGACCGGCGCACCAGCGCGTGGCTCGTGCGCTGGTACGGTAAGGGCCTGGGCTTATTTACGATCGAGCTCGGTCAGCATCTCGATTTGCGGACGCCCGTCGAGCAGGTTGGCGATGCGCCCACCCATCTCCTTCATGTGATCGGTTTTACGATGAGTGTCGAAGGCGGCCTGGTCCGGATAGGTCTCGTACCACACGAACTGCGTGGGA
>CAWDQC010000006.1:0-15859 GCA_963804355.1 uncultured Pseudomonadota bacterium
TAGGTACCCTGGCGCAGCTCGCTGGTAAGCCGAACGTGATTGGCCGCGGCCATCAGATTGATCAGTACACCTACGATGATCAGCCCGGTTCCGGTGACGATCGAAAACCAGGTCGGCCGCGCAATGTGCTCGCCGTGAACCGTGGCCAGTTCGCGCAGGAAGAGACCGAAGCGCGCGACGACAAAGCCGAAGCCCATGAAGGACAGGCCTGTCCTAATCCATGCGAGGAAGGTTCGTTCCGCCGCGAACTGAACCCGCGGGTCGCTCTGAATGCCGTCCGCCATCGACGGTTCAGGCCGACTTCTCTCCAATCAGGGCGAGCACGCCGGTGTATTGCAGAACGCTCGCGAGGCCGCCCAGCGGACCGATTTCGAATCCGGTGAAGAAGCCGGCGACGGGCACCTGCCCAAAGGCTTGTCCAATATAGGCGGAATCGAGATCGGGAATATTGTAAAGGCCCGAGCCGCGCGAAACGCAATCGAAGTAGAGGCCGAAGGCGGGAGGATTAAGCGGCCGCGCGCTCATCGCCTCGAGCGTCTCCTTGAGTTCGTTGCGTGAACGTTCGCCGTCGCGCAGCACGAATCCCAAAGCGTCACCGATCGCGGGCCGATGGGCCACCGCGATCGCGCCGTGTTCCTCGCTCGCGCCGGTGATGTTGCGGACCTGAAAGCTGTTGCGTTCGAGCCGATCCGCGTCCTGCTTCAGCGGCACACCCAGGAAGATAAAGGCGAGCGCGCGGCGCAGATCCGCGGCGAGCGGACCGGCGGCCTCGGCAAAGACGTCCCAGGCGCGGCGGCCGTCGAGTTCGAAGATGACGTTGTCGCGAACGGCGGTAACATGATGGATCGGGCCCATCGGGGTGCAGGCCGAGGCGGCGCCGAGATTCAACTCGAAATCGCCCGCGAGCAGCATACCCGGAGACCGCATTTGAGCTGACGACGTCGCCGCAGAACTGGAAGGTCTCGCCGACGGCGCCGTCCTCGCTGGCGCCGCCGCCGACGACCGCCACCTCGGGAATTCACGCGCGAGCGCGGACACAACGGCTCCGGTTCGCAATTGTAGGTATCGGGAAAGAGGCAAAGCAGGTTGTTCGCGCCAAGCCGCGGCCGCAGGATGCCGGCGATTTCCCCCGCGACTTCGCGCGGCGCGGCCGCGCAGTTGCGGGACGAAAACGCGCGCCGGAGTAATCGCGGAACCACCGAAAACCAGCACCGAGACTCCCGCTCCCGTTTCGATCTCGCGTCCGCCGCCGATCACGCCGATACCGCCGCATCCGGCGATTTCGCGCGTCCCGGCGACCTCCGCCACGATGCGCAGCAGCAACGGAAAGGCCCCGCCGTGCGTACTGCTGGCGAAACAGATCGCGCCGTCGGCAACGCGCAAGCCGGCCTGGGCGAGTGCCTCGGTGGCGGCTTCGGCGGCGGCGGTGCGAGGATTGGCAGCGGCCGAATATCCTACTCCAGCACGGATCATTGCTGATCGTCTCCCTGGTAACCGCCCGCGGCCTCGAGCAGCTGGACCATCCGCCGGATTCCGGCGCCCAGCTCCTTTACCGGAATACGTTCGTCGACTCCGTGGACGCCGCGCTCCTCCGCCGGCGAAACCTCGATCGGAATGAAGCCATAGGCGATAATACCTTTCTGGCGAAAATAGTGACTGTCGGTGAAACCAGCGATCATCGTGGGCACCACCGGAGTATTGTCCTCCGTTTTGGCCACCGCGCGATCGCAGTCCATGAGCAGTGACTTGCGCGGCGACGAGACCGCGGGAAAGTTCAGGAGCACCTCCACCTTGATATCGTCGTCGTCGATCGCCTTGCGCATATTGCTCATGACGCGTTGCGGATCCTCACCGGGCATCAGGCGGCAGTCGATCTCGGCGGAAGCGGTAGTCGGTATAATGTTGGTCTTGGGCTGGCGGTAAGCACGGTGATCGCCAGCGTATCGCGCACGAGCGCGTTCTGCCGAGGTACTGCGAGGAACTTATGCGCGAAGTCGCCGTTCTGCAATGCGGATCGGAGGTCGAGGAATTCCGGCGGGCCGTCGTCGATCTCGCCGATCGCCTTGATATAGTCGCGCACAGTGTCGGTGATACGGATCTGCGGATGGTAGCCGGCAAGGCGATCCAGCGCGTGGAGGAGCTCGGTGACCGCGGTATCGGGCGGCGGCACCGCGGCATGTCCCTGCCGGTCCCGTGGCGGTCAGCCTGACCCACAGCGGTGTCTTTTCGGTTACCGAGACGGCGTAAAAATTGCGCCCGTTGGGCCGGCGCTCGATACCACCGCCTTCATTCAGCAGATAGCCGGCGTCGGCGAAGACCTCCGCCTCGTGATCGACCATCCAGCCCGCGCCGTTGCGTCCGCCCTCCTCCTCGTCGCCCGTCGCGATGAACAGGATGTCGCGATTGAGCAGGATTCGCGCGCGCTTGATCGCGAGCATCGCCATCAGTTCGATCACACCCGGCCCCTTGTCGTCGAGCGAGCCTCGTCCCCATATCTCGCCCGCCTTGACCTGGCCCGAGAACGGCGGCACCTGCCATTCCTTGGGATTCGCCGGCACCACGTCCATATGACTCAGGAGGATGATCGCCTTGCTGTGCCGTCCGGTCCCGCGCAGGCGAGCGGCGACGATTCCGCGTCCGGCCTGCGGTTGCCAGATAGTCGCGGGGATCCCGTCGCTGAGAAATTTTTCGCGCAGCATCGTGGCCGCGGGCAACTCGTTGCCGGGCGGATTGGTCGTATTGATTTTGACGTACTGCGAGAGCAGATCGACCGCTTCCTGCGTGATCTTGTCGTAGTTGATCGGTTGCGGCGCGGCGCCCTTTTGGATGATGCCGGCAGCGGCCGGCGACGACGCTTGAGTGCTGGCCCGCGGCGTCTTGATCGTGGGCGCGGATGCCGCCACCGCGATGAAGATCGTACCGCGCAGGAACTTGCGGCGTCGAGTCAAATTTTCATGCCTCACGCGCATCAGCTTGCGTGAGCAACTCTACGCCGATGCAAGCCAGGGAGACGGTAATCAGCGGTCGCCGAAGTTGAAAAAATCGGCAACGGTCTGCAGGAAAGCCGCGGCCGGCGCGCCGTCGATCACGCTATGGTCGAACGAGAGCGACAGCGTGAGCATCGCGCGCTTGGCGATTTCGCCGCGGTAAATCGCGGGTTTTTCGACGATCCGTCCGATTCCGAGGATACCCGTCTCGCCCAGGTTCAGGATCGGCGTGAAAGCGTCGACGCCCCAGGTGCCGAGATTGGTAACGGTGAAGGTGCCGCCGCTGACGTCTTCAATCTTGAGCTTGCCGGTGCGCGCGCGTTCGCCGAGGTCACGGCGTGGCGGCCGCGATCTCGCGCAGGCTCCTGCGATTCGCCTCCTGGATCACCGGGACAATCAGGCCTTCGTCCAGCGCCACCGCCATCCCTACATGGACTCGTGGAGCATCACGATAGCCTCGTCGACGATTGCGAATTCATCCGCGGATGGCGCACCAACGCTCGCGCCACGCCTGTATCAGCATATCGGTGTAGGTGAAGTCGAAGTCGCGATTCAGTCGCGCGCGCAATTCGGTCGCGGCGGTGACGTCGTTTCGGCGCTGATAGTGAGTTGGGCAGTATCACGCAGGCTCTGATGCATCCGGGTCGCGATCGCACGGCGCATCCCGCGTAGCGGAATACTGCGCGGGGCGGCGTTGCCGTCACTCGGCGCAATTGTCGCGGCTGTCGCGGTACCGGCGGACACATTTGAATCGGTGTGTGCGGCGGCTTTGTCGCCCTGCTTCGCCGCGCGTTCGACATCGTCGCGGGTCACCCTTCCACCGGGTCCTGTTCCATCGACGCGACTCAGGTCGACATTGAGTTCCGCCGCAAGCTTGCGGGCGATCGGGCTGACCGCGCGACGCCCTTCCGCCGGTGCGGTGCCGTTGCCGGCGTTTGCGGCGCGCGCAGGCTCTGACGGTGCGGTACGGGCGGTCGATGGAGCTGCCGAGGCGTTGCCTTTGCTATCAGCGGAATGCCGCGACGCGATCGCGGCGGTATCCTCGCCGGCGTCGGCGATCACCGCGACCAGTCCGCCACATTCGATGGTCGCGCCTTCCTCCTGCGTCCACATCGCGACAATGCCGCTCACCGGCGATTCGACCACGTAGAGAACTTTCTCGGTCTCGACTTCGTACAGCGGTTCGCCGGCCTTCACCGCTTCGCCCGACGCCTTGAAACAGCGTTGGAGCGTGCCCTCGTGCATCGTCAGCCCAAACTTGGGCATCGTCACTTCGGTCGCCATCGAAAAAGAACGCTATCCTTTCGAGCCGCGGCTTATATCTCGGGTCGTCGGTGTTACTGAGGTCCGGCCAGTTCCCTGATTGCCGCCTCGATACGGGCCTCGTCGGCAATCGCCGCCTTCTCGAGCGGCGGGCTGAACGGAATTGGCACGTCGAGCGAAGTCACGCGTTTGACCGGCCCGTCGAGAAAATCGAAGCCCTTCTCACCGATCATGGCGGCGATATCCGTCGCCGCACCGCCGCGCAAATGACCCTCGTCGACGACTATAACCCGATTGGTCTTCTCGACCGAGGCCAGGATCGTATTTTCGTCAAGCGGCATCAGTGTGCGCGGATCGACGACTTCGATGCTGATATTTTCTTTCGCCAACTTGTCGGCGACCTTGAGCGCCTTGGGAACCATCGCGCCGATCGCGACGACGGTCACGTTCTCACCGGGCCGTTTGATCGCAGCCTTACCGAGCGGAACCAGGTAGTCGCCGGCGGGAATCTCTTCACGCAGACGGCCGAGGCCGCCATGCTCGAACACGATCACCGGATTGTTGTCGCGGATGGAACTCTTGAGCAGGCCCTTCATGTCGGCCGGACCCGACGGCACCACGATTTTGAGCCCCGGCACGCTGAGGAACTGCGCATACACGGTCTCCGAATGTTGCGCGGCCGCTCCGCCCATCGCGCCGTATACGCAGCGAAAGGTAATCGGCAATTGCGCCTGCCCGCCCGACATGTAGCGCAACTTGGCCGCCTGGTTGCAGACCTGGTCGAAGGCGCAATAGAAGAAGCTCGCGAATTCGACCTCGCAAATCGGCCGCGTCCCGGCCATCGCCGCCCCCACTGCCGCACCGACGAAACCGGCCTCGGCAATCGGGGTGTTACGCACGCGATTTGATCCGAATTTGTCGATTAGCCCCTTGGTGGCGCCGAACGCGCTCAGCACTACGTCTTCGCCCAAAACGAAAGTCAGCGGATCGCGCTCCATCTCCTCGAACAGCGCCTGGTTGATTGCCTGAACGAAATTGGTCAGAGCCATGGGTCTCGCGCCTCCGTCGGTTTCGTCGCTAATGGATCACTGCGAAAGGCCACTCCGGCGCTTATTGGTAGACGTCATCGGTGACTTCGGACGGATCCGGCAGCGGACTCTCGCGCGCGAATTTCACCGCCGCCTCGAGCTCGGCTTCGGTTTCGGCCCGGATTTTCTCGAGCTCCGTGGCGCTGATCCTGCCCTTCTCCGCGGCGAGTTTTTCAAAGCGAATCAGCGGGCAACGCCGCTTCCATTCGTCGACTTCCTGATCGCTGCGATAGGCGCCGCTGCCGAGGAAGGCCTGCTCACCGACGACGTGGCCCTCCCAGCGGTAGGTTTTGCATTCGAGCAGTGTGGGACCTTCGCCGGCGCGTGCGCGCGCGATAGCGTCGCTGGCGTATTGATAGACCTCGACCACGTCGTTGCCATCGACGATATGTCCCGGGATTCCGTAGGCTTGCGCGCGCACGGCGATATCCTTGACGGAGGTTACCGTCTGCATCGGAGTAAACTCGCCGAAACCGTTGTTCTCGCACACAAAGACCACCGGCAACTTCCACACCGCCGCGAGGTTCAATGATTCGTGGAAGGTCCCTTCATTGGAAGCGCCGTCGCCAAAGAAGCACGCGGTAACGTCATCGCGTCCCGAGACCACCGCGGCCAGGGCGGAGCCAGTGGCGATCGGCAATCCCGCGCCGACGATCCCGTTCGCGCCGAGGATTCCAAGCGCGAAATCGACGATATGCATCGAACCGCCCTTGCCTTTGCAATAGCCGGTGCGCTTGCCGAAAATTTCCGCCATCATCTGCGCGACCCTGCCGCCCTTCGCGATCAGATGGCCATGCCCTCGATGCGTCGAGGTAATCCGATCGGTCGGACGCATCGCCGCGCAGATCCCGGTGGCGCTGGCCTCTTCGCCAATCGAGACATGAACGAACCCCGGTATTTCATTGGCCATCGCGAGGTCGCGCACGCGCGTCTCGAACAACCGGATACGCACCATGGTGTGGTAGAGATCGAGTAACAGTTCCTTCCCGGGTTCTTCCATGATCAAAGACCCCCTGCAGGTTATCGCGCGTAATCTGCTCCCATCCCGTCCAAGCGTCAAACGATCCGCATCGTTGGAGTTCTCGCCGTCTCTCGCGCTACAGATGACCCTGATGGGAACTGAAAAGCCCGCCCTCACGCAGCGAAGGTCCTCGTCGAAAAAAGCCCTGGCCGGCGATCGCATTTCCGCGAAGACCCCTGTCGCCGTCAAAGCGCCAGGAGTGGTAACGAGTTCGTCCATCGGACGCATGCTGCGGGTCTTGCGCCGGGAAGCGCCACATTGGAACGCGCCGGTGTTGACGCTGATGGCGGCGGAAAAGCGTGACCCCTTCCTGACGCTCATCGGATGCATTCTCAGTCTGCGCACCAAGGATGAGATGACAGCAGTCGCGGCGCCGCGCCTCTTCGCCCACGCCGACAATCCCGCTGCGATGCTGAAACTGCCGGTGGAGAAGATCGCCAAGGTGATCTATCCGGTCGGTTTCTATCGCACCAAGGCCCGGGTGATTCGCGCGATCTGCGAGGATTTGATCACCCACTTCGGCGGCAAGGTCCCGGACGAGATCGACCAGTTGCTGACGCTCAAGGGCGTGGGCCGCAAGACCGCCAATCTGGTCGTCACCGAGGCGTTCGGCAAACCGGGGATTTGCGTCGATACCCACGTTCATCGCATCTCCAATCGCTGGGGCCTCGTCAAGGCCAAGACTCCCGACCTGACCGAGACCGCTCTGCGCGAAGTCCTGCCGCGACGCTACTGGATCGAGTACAACTCGCTGCTGGTCGCCTTCGGACAGACATTATGCCAGCCGGTTTCTCCCTGGTGTTCGCGATGCCCGGTCGCGGGCGCCTGCCCGCGAATCGGCGTCACTCACTCGCGCTGAGAGCGCGCATCACTTTGCATTCAGAATCCTGGCGACGCATCCTGTCGCCTGATACACCGCCGCAAACGACGCTTGCCGAAAGTGACTAGGTTGTCCTTGGTCGACCGGCGGGAATTATCAGCATCACAACCTTGAGGACGTGAAAATGAGCGATGAAATAGGCTTTATCGGACTGGGCGCGATGGGTCTGCCGATGGCGGCGAATCTGCTGGCCGCGGGCATAAAGGTCCGTGTCTGGAATCGTACGGCGGATAAGGCCAATCCGCTCGTGGCTGAAGGTGCCGCCCACGCCGCGTCCTTCGCCGAAACCGCGACTCCCGGCGGTGTGGTCATCACGATGCTCGCGGACGACGCCGCCGTCGAAGCCGTGACTATCGGCAAGGACGGTATCGCGGCGCGCCTCGGACGCGGCGGAATCCATGTTTCGATGAGCACAATCGCCCCGGCGACGGCAACTCGGCTGGCGGCGGTTCACGCAGAGTATGGGAACACCTACGTAGCGGCTCCAGTGTTCGGCCGCCCGGAGAACGCCGAGAAAAAGCAACTCGTCGTCTGCATCTCGGGACCGGCGGCGGCCCAGCAGCGAATCCGGCCCCTGCTCGACGCGATGGGCCGCGTAATTTTCGAGTATGGCGAAGACCCGGGGGCGGCGAACGTTGCCAAACTATGCGGTAACTTCCTCATCGCGTCTGCTATCGAAGCCATGGGCGAAGCCTTCACGATGGCGGAAAAGAGCGGCTTCTCCCGCGAAAAGGTCGCGGAGATGCTGGGAAAAACCCTGTTTGCCTGCCCCGTCTATCAGCGCTACGGCGAGATGATCGCGCGCAAACAGCACACCCCCGCCGGCTTCAAGATGCCGCTCGGATTGAAAGACGTCGACCTGGTGCTGAAGACAGCAGGTGAAGCGCGATCGCCGATGCCTTTGGCCGGTCTCCTGCGCGAGCGGATGATCGCGGGCCTCGCCCACGGGCGCGACGAGATGGATTGGTCGGCGCTCGCACTTGGCGCTCTCGATGAGGCTGGAATAAAGGAGCGTTAGTTGAGGTTAACTGCGGAAAATTTTGACTTCCTGCGAAACCGGGCTCGATCTGGGCGCCGGACTTCGGACTGACCCTGGCGAGTAACGGCTTGCCACTCAAAGCGGTGGTCGGTTGGAATTTTTGAGCGCAATGAACAAACGCGCGTAACCTTTGCTGTAATCAAGACAATTAGACAAGGATAAGCGGCTCATTCCGGATGAATACCGCCGCTAATTTTGTCGTCTTGGTTATGACGAACCGTCGGTGCGCACCGCTGCGGGAATTTATGATTGCGCCCAAATGAGACCTTAAACTATTGTCTGTGGACGCGCCGTGAGCCGCTGGCGCTGTCGAGATCGACGTGGCAGAAACTCGCCGAGACCAACAGAAGCTCTGGCTCATCCTGTTCCAGATAAAGGGTGTGCGCGCCCGGCTCAACTCCCTGGCGTTGCAGAGGTCTCTGTTCGCTGCCGTCGCCTTCCTGATTGGCGGCGCGGCATTGATTTGGGGGGCGGCGCTCTACTTGCCGCCCCTGCTCTTCCTGGTGGTCGCCTTTCTGATCGTAATGTTCGCCCTGACCGGGGCAATTCGCGAGGGGCGGCGCGGATTACGTGATCTCGCCAGTGCCGACCGAGCCGCCGCGATTGCCGATCATCGCGGTATCCTGAGGGGCCGCCTTGCCACCGTTTGTGCGCTCGCGGATACCCATAAAGGCTCGCCGCTGTGGCCCTACCTGGTCGAGGATGCCTACCGGTTACGCGACGAATTCGCTCCGGCACGGATCGAACCGCGATGGATTTCGCGATGGATCGCGGCGCCTCTCGCCGCCTGCGCCATCGCCATCCTGATCGCGCTTTCCGGCATGATTCCGCATAGCATCCGGCGGCCAGGACCGATGACCGGAGTTGGCCCTGGACAGATTTCGGCGGATATCAGCGACCTCGACATCCGGCCGGCGGATCCCGCGCTCGCGCCTAATGCCGAGATTTATGCCGACGAAAAGACCTTGCGAAAGCTGCGGAACAAGTTAGCGGCCGCCCAGCATCGCGTCGATAAGAACGGCCTGTCGCGTTGGATGAACAAGGCGCGGAATCTTGCTGGTAACCTCCAGGACGACCTGACCGGTCACAAAAGCGGCGGCGCCCCTCCGATGGCGCTCAAGCTGACCGATAAGAATCCCGATCAGGGCAACGATTCCGCTTCCAACAACCCCTCCTCGCAGAACGATTCCGCCCGTAACAATCCCTCGCAGCCCAACAATAACAGCGGTTTGGGGGGCGATACCGGTACGCAGCCGGTTCCACCGACGACCTCGATGCCGGGTGAGGAAGCAGACCAGCTCGCGCAGAATAAACCGGATGTTCCCGGAGAGCCCGGGTCGAATCCCGCCGATCCGGGCCTCAAAGGTCTCGCGGGCAGCGGGTCGGGCGGTGGCGAGGGTTCGATCCACGGCGCCGGCAGCGATCCTCAAGGCCTTTTTGGTCCCGACAGCGGACGCACGCTCGGCACCGACAACTTCAAGATCACGATCGAAGCCGACGCTTCCGACGAGAGTAACCGGGCGGGTGCGCCAGGTTACATTCCGCCACGTATCAGAGTTCCACTTAACCCCAGTCAGTATCCTGATGAACCCCTGGAACGCGGATCCGTCCCTTCCGCCGACCAGGCAGCAATTAAGCGAGTGTTTCAACGATGAGCGAAGTCGAAGCGGTTAATATCGCCGAGAAACCGAACATAGCTGACTTCGCGCGAGTCTTCCGACGCGTCCAGGCTGAGGTTCACAAGGCGATCATTGGGCACGAGGTGGCGGTCGAGGAACTATTGAGCGCGTTTTTCGCCAGCGGTCATGTTCTTATCGAGGGTGTCCCCGGCACCGGCAAGACCACGCTAGTGAAAACCTTGGGGCTCGCCCTCAACCTGAGTTTCAATCGCGTTCAATTTACCGTCGACCTGATGCCGGCGGATATTACCGGTACGCGCGTGATTTTTGGCGGTAATGAAGGGCGTCGCGAGTTCAGCTTCCAGCCGGGTCCGATCTTCGCCCACATTCTGCTGGCGGACGAGATCAACCGCGCCACGCCCAAGACGCAATCCGCCCTGCTCGAAGCGATGGCCGAATTGCAGGTGACGGTGGGTGGCACCACTTATCCGCTGCCGCCGCCTTACTTCGTCATGGCGACGCTCAATCCGATCGAGATGGAAGGGACCTATCCGCTCCCCGAAGCGCAACTCGATCGCTTCCTCTTCAAAGTCCGGCTTCGCTACCCCGGCGAGGATGAGCTGGTCCGCATCGTGAGTTCGACCACCGGCCCGGAAGAAGTGGGGATTGAACCGGTATTTCCGCTGGCCGAAGCCGCGAGCCGTGTCGAGGATCTGAAGCATCTGGTGCGCGAGGTGATGGTGGCGCCGCCGCTCGAGCATTATGTGGCCCGGATGGTGCGCGCGACGCAGCCGGAAAACTCGCGCATCCTTGGCGATATGCACGCGCCCATCCATGTCGACGCGGTCAATCGCTACGTCAGCTTTGGCGCGAGTCCCCGTGGCGCGCAGGCGCTTATCATGGGCGCGAAGGTTCGCGCGCTGCTCGATGGCCGCGCCAACATCGACTACGAGGATATCGATCAGATGGCACCGGCTGCGCTCGAGCATCGCATCATGCTTAACTACGCGGCTCATTCGGATAACGTCGATGCCACCCGGATCGTCGAACAGGTCGTCAAGGCTGTGCGCACGACGCGCCCCTGATCGGTGCCGCGATGCTCAGACACGCGCTTTTGAGCCTGAATTCATCGATCGTCTCGATAACCTGATTCTGGGCACCAGGCGGGCGCCGCGGTTCCCGTCGGGACAGCGCAATGTCGGGCGCGTCCAGGGCGGCGGTATCGAGGATGGAAAATTTTCGCGAGTATTCCGAGGGCGACGATCTGCGCTTCCTCGATTGGAATGCCCTCGCCCGCCTCAATCACCTGGCGATTCGCACCTTCCGCGCCGATCGTCAGATCGAACTTACCGTGATGATCGATGCGAGCGCCTCGATGGCGATTCCCGAACGTGACGACAAGCTCGGATTCGCGCTCCTGCTCGGCTCCGCACTCGCCTATATCGGGATGAGCGAAAACGATCCGGTGCGCCTGGTGGCTTTTGCCGGTCGTCATGGCGCGCGGATGCTCGAGGCGACCCAGTTTCATCGCCGCCGCGAATCGTACGTCGTTCACCCGTTCGTCACCGGAATCCGCTGCGGTGGCGAGACCCGTATCGCGAACGCGGTCGGCGAATTGCTGCAGGAGCGCCGCCAGCCGGGAATTTTCATTCTGATTTCGGATTTTCTCGTCAATTCCGGCGACTACGAAGACGCCCTCGCGCAACTGCTCGCGGCGCGTACGAAACCAAGGTTATCCACATGATGGGTGATCGCGAAGCCGCGGGCGACTATCCCGCCGGCCCCTATCCGCGCGTGATTGCGAGACCGGCGAGATGCGCGAGATTCTCTTCGGCCCGCGCGAAGCGCAAGCATGCCGCGATCGGGTGAAACAACACCGGCGATCGGCTGCGCGACTTCTGCACCCGGCGGGGCATCACCTACGTCAACGCCTTTGGCGCCTCGCAATCGACACGATCCTGGCGCACGAATTTCCCGCGGATGGGAGTGATCGCGTAGCGTGGGTTCCTCAGTCCGGCAAACCTGATCTACGCGGCGAGCATCGCGCTGCTGGTGCTGATCTATCTGCGATCGCGTTCGCGCCCCACGATCGAAGTGTCGAGCCTGATGCTGTTCGAGGGTGCGCCGGCGCCGGTCAGCGCCAGTCGCCAGCTCGGGTCGATCTGCTCTTCTGGCTCGAAACTTTCCACTGGCCGCCCTCACCCTTGCCGTCGCCGGCCTCTACATGCGCCGTTCCGTTCCCGCCGGGCCCCATCGCAGCCACGCATTGGTATTCGACCTCGGCGCCGGAATGGGAGCCGTGGACGACCAGGTGAGCCGGCTGATCAGGCAAGGCAGCAGGCCCGCAAAATTATCGACGATGCGCCGCCCAGCGACGACTTCACCATCATCGGCTATGCGCTCGAAGCCGACACTATCCGCGCCCACGCCACCAACAAGGACGAAGCCCTGCGCGCGATCGACTCGCTGTCTCCGATGGCGATCGCGGTTCGCCCGGCCGCTCTGCGCGCCGCGCTGATCGACGCCCGCGGCGCCAATCTGATCGATCTTTTCGCCATCGTCCGCCGCCCGCGGGCTTGATCTCGAGGCGCGACTCGATGGGCGGGTGGACCTTCATCTCGTCGGCAGTCCGGTCGACAACCTCGCGATCGTCGCCCTCGATCCGGGAATTCCTCACACCAGCGAGGGACGCTGCGTGGTGCGCAACTTTTCGATGAGGCCGCAGCAGTGCGATCCGGATCGAGGCGGACGGCAAAGAGGTCTTTCATTCACCGCTGATGCTCGAGCCGCGCGCGCAGACGATCGTGCCCTTTGGACCGCTCGCCGCCGGCGGTTTGGTGCACGCCCGGATACTGACCCCGGACGCGCTCGCCGCCGACAACGATGGTTACGCGCTCGCACCTTCGATTGCGCAGGCGCGCGCCCTCGTGCTCTCGCCCGAGGCTTCGGTACGCGATGACCTCGCGCGGGTCGTGCTCGCGGTCAATCCCAACTTCCTCGTCACCGCAATGGATCCGGCGGTTTACGCCCGCAGCAAGAATACCGCGCAAAAATATGACCTCGCCGTACTGCACGACTGCTCCAACCGCGGCGTCGCCGCCGCCGCCAAACTCTTCGTCTTTCCCGAACCGCCGCTCGACGGCAAGCCCGCGCCGTTTCCGCCGGTTATCGGCAGTGTCGCGCTGGCCGAGTTTCAATCGCGCACGGGCGCCGCTCCGCTGAGCGCGCCGGTGCTGCTGGGTCCATCGCGCGTGGTTCAGTTGCCCGGATGGATGGATCCGCTGGCGCTGGGGGTGGGCGCTCGCCAGTCATGAGTCGTTTGCGCTGGCCGCCGTCGGCCGCTCCCCGTCGGGCGCGGTGGGCGTGATTGCGTTTGATATTCGCAACCATTTGTTGCTCGATCCTGATCGCATGGACGCGCTGGTTTTGACCATCGACACGCTGCGCCAACTGGTCGTGCCGGCGAATCTCGAGGTGGTTCCCACCGGCGAGTTCGTCGCTATCCCGGCTTTTGCCCCCGCCATGTTGGTGAGCCCCGATGGTTCACGGCAAAAGCTCGCGCCCGACAAATGGGGCCGCGTGCACTTTCGCCCCCTCGAGGCCGGGCGTCATTTCGTGCTGGTCCACGGCAATCCGATCGAAATCGTGGCTAACTATTACGACGCGGGCGAATCCGACCTTGCCACCGCGTCCGCCGCGGTCACTCCGCGCCAACCCACGAGTCTCGAAAAATCCACGGGTTATCGGAGATCCAGGTCCAGCCTCTCACCATGCTGCTGATCGCGCTTGCATCCTGCTGATGCTCGCCGAATCGGCGTTGCTCCTGCGCCAGGCCTCGCGCCTGGGAGTGCGGCATGTTTGATCGCCCCACAGATGCTCTGGCTGTTGCTCGCGCTGCCGTTGATCGTGGCGCCGGGCCTGCTCGCGATCCGTGCCGGCAAGCGCCTCAAGGGCGCACTCGCGACTGCGATTCGCCTCGCCTGCTTCGTCGCGCTGGTGTTCGCGCTGGCCGGCCTGGAAACGCCGCTGCGAACCGGGGCCAGCCAGATGGCGCTGGTCGTCGCGATCAATCAATCGCGCTCCATCGCGCCGGACCAACGCGCCTGGATGATGCGTCAGCTCGCCAGGGTGAGCCGCGCGATGAACCCACGCGACCGCATGGCGGTCATCGGCTTCGGAACGCGACTCGCGCTTGATCTCGCCGCTCGGTGACCCGCGCCTCGCCACCGGTGAAGGCCCGGCGGCCGACCCAACGCGACCGATATCGCCGGGGCCCTGACTACCGCCCAAGGTGTCTTTCCCGCGGGCGACGAAAAACGCCTGCTCATCCTGAGCGATGGCGACGAGACCATGGGCCACGCGCTCGATGAATTGCCCGGAGCCGCGAACAGGAATCCGTAAATTCACCATGGCGCCCCCGCCGCCGGCCGCCGCGCGTATCGCCCTGACCGATTTCCAAAGCGCCCGAGGCGGTTCGCGCCGATACCAGCTTCGCCCTCCATCTCGATATCGAAAATGAGGCGGCGCGGTCAGTCTCCGCTCGCGTCAAGCTCTCCGGCGCCGGCACCACCCTGGGCTCACAGCAGCTCACCCTCGCTCCCGGCATGAATCGTCTCGAGATGCCCTATCGGGTCGGGCGCAGCGGCGCATGGCTGATGAAGGCCGAAATTCCGTGCCGCCGCCGATGTCGCGGCAGATCCGGTGGCCGAGACCGCCCTTTCGGTAGTATCCGGCGCCCCGCGTCCTGGTGATTGCCAGAGGCCCGCCGGAAAGCCTGATCAATGCCCTCAGGCTGCGCCACTACGACGTCGAATCGACCGCGCCCGCGGCTTGCCGATGCAGCCCGCGACTACCTCGCCTACCAGGCCGTGGTTATCGCCAATGTCCCCGCCGAAGCGCTGGACGAAAATGTGCAAGAGGCCCTCAATCGTTACGTGGCCGATTACGGCGGCGGCCTCGTCGTCACCGGCGACAGCCTCCGCGATTACAAGTTCCACGGCAGCCCGCTCGAAAAAACTTTACCGATCACCTTCCAGGCGCAGCCGCCTCCGCCCTCGCGTGAACCATTCTGCGGTCTATCTGCCGATCGATCGCTCCCACTCGATGAGCTACAACTCGCGCTATCCCGCCGTGCGCGACGGCGAACCGATCCGCTACGCCAAGCAGGCGGCTATTGCGCTGCTCAACCAGCTCGATGATACCGATTATGCGGGCGTAATCGCCTTCGATTCCGAACCGTATGTGCTCTCGGATCTGCGCCCTCTGTCGGAAGGACGCGCCGAGCTCGAACGCCGCGTCGCGCGTCTCGAACCGGGCGGCGGGACCGATTTCCTCGACGCGCTGCAAATCGCCAAACGCCAAATTCTTGCCGATAATATTCCGGTGCGCGAGGTCATCCTGCTGACCGACGGCGATACCAACGCCAGTACAGCGATCACACCCAGTTGATGGCGGATTTCGCCAAGCAACATATCCCGGTATCGACTATTCTATCGGTCCCGACCTGACAATTTGTCGCCTGCTGCAGGATTTTGCCGGCGCCACCGGCGGGGTCTTCTATCGCGTCGAGGACATCACCAAGCTGCCGCAATTGCTCGTCCATCTGACCCACGAGGCGCAAAACTACAAGCGCCACGAGCATCGCGGGTATGGATACCGGGGAGTCCCAGTTCGGTCCTGAACGGTATCGGCGCGGGCGATATCCTCGCCGATCGATTTCTTCGCCCGACGCAATCGAAAGACGGTTCCGACCGACGCTGGGATGGTGCGCCCGGGACCGGTCAGCGCTCCGCTCCGTCGCCACCTGGCAATACGAGACTGGGGCGCAGTGCGATTTTTGCCGCCGATCCCGACTCGATGGGATCGCTCGCGTGGATTCGCTGGAATCGCTACGCGGAATTCTGGTCGCAGCTGACGAGCTAGGGTCTCGCGCGAGGGCGACTCGGGCCCCTTTAGCCTCCAT
>CAWDQC010000007.1:0-42202 GCA_963804355.1 uncultured Pseudomonadota bacterium
GAATCGGTGACTCCTGCGGTTGTGCTTGTCCGGCTGGGCGAAGCATTTGAACGACCTCCCGAAATCAAGGATGGCGCGTCTGAAGTTAGTCCGCCGCGCGGCGAGACACAAAACCTCGGCGATATTCCCAACGCGCCCGGGGCATATCGCCGGCGAGGATTCGCTACAGCGTGCGCGAATTATCGTAACGAAAACGCGTGCCCGGCGGGAAGTTGAGGCCGAAGCGTTGCGCCAGCACCGTCAGCAGCGCGTCCATCATCCGGCACGATCGTGGTCGTGCTCCCCGTGGCTCTTTGCTCGGTCAGCCGGCGATTCATCAGCGTCCAATGGACCTCGGGCTCCGGTCGCAGACGAAGATCATGTTTACGAAGGCGATCGCGGGTTGGTCGAGATGAAGTAATTCGCCAGCTCGTAGTCGGCCGGGTACTGCTCTTCGAGGGTAAACGCGTAGAGGTCGAACCATCCCGACGGATGCATCGTTTGCAAGACGTGAAATGGCGGGTCGAGGGATCAATCGATGCTTCCAGGCGAAGCTTTGCGTCTCTTCGTCGAAACGCAAGCGAATCGGGGTCAGCAGTCCCTCGCCGCCGAAGCCGACGTCGGCCAGCCAGGGCTCGCCGCCGGCCTCGACCGACAGCAGCATGTGGGTGCGCGCGATGATTTCCTTCGAGCCCATCCGCACCCGCGCCGCGAGTCGGGTGACGCGAAAGCCCACCTTCTCCAGAATCGCCGCGAACATCGCGTTCTGCTCGAAACAGATAACCGCCGCGCCGGCCGACGATCAGCTTCGCCCACAGGCTTTCGAGGTCGAGCTTGATCGGAAGGCCGAGCAAAATATCGAGATTCTCGAAGGTAAGGTGAGTCGCGTGCGCGAGGTGAAGTTTCCTTAGGTTTCCACCGTCGGAGTGAAATCGCCCCGATAGTCGATGCGTTCGGCATAGGTTCCAAGGTCAATCGTCATCGCGTGCGTTCCTTTTCTTTCGACTCTTATCACGTTCGGCGAACCTTCCAACGTTATCGATTCGAAGCGCGCGTCCTCTGCGGATTTGACGCTATCTCGGGCCGGCGCTATGGCTCAACTGGCCGCGTTCCGCGCGGCGGGAGGTAACGCCGATGGCAGGACCGCTCGATGGTGTTCGCATCCTCGACCTTTCCGAACGTCACCCGCCGCCGCTGTGGCCGCGATGGTCCTTGGCGACCTCGGCGCCGAGGTAATCCGCGTGGAACCGGAGGGCGGCGATCCGGTGCGCGCCCTCGAAGGGACTTGCGTCTGGTTTCGCGGCAATCGCAGCGTCACGGTCGGTCCCGCGCAGATGCACGACGGAACGTGGCAAGCCTTGCGCACCACCGCGACGTGATCCTCGATACGGCACAGCCGTGGACCGACAAGCCGAGCGGCCTGCTCGACGGTTTCGGTGTCGATGAACGGCGAATCCTCGCGATCCTGACCGCCTATCCCAGGACGATCGATGAACTCAAGTCCGGGGGTGGCGCCGGCGGAGATCCCGTATGCGGCGAACTGATCGAGGCGCAATACGGGATGCATCACTTCCAGGATGGCGTGCGCCAGGGGCCGATTTTCCTCGGCTGGCCGCATGCGACCTATGGTGCGGCGTGGATGCTCGCGATCGGGATCCTCGGTGCGCTCTACGAGCGCGAGCGCACCGGACTCGGCCAGACCGTCACCACCTCCCTGCTCGACGGCGCGGCGATTCTCAGCAATGTGCGATAGCTCGGCGGCGAGAAGCTGGGACCACCGCTGCTGACCACCAGTCGCATCTCGACCCGTCATAACAACGTGCGTCTGATCGTCGGCCTGTTCGAATGCAGCGACGGTACCTGGATTCAGGTTCATACCGGCCCACGCGGCGCCTTCGATCGGATGCTCAAAGTGGTCGGCCGCGAGGATTTGATCGACACCAACGCCGGTCTGCATATTCTCGGAATCCCGCTCGAGCCCACGGTGGCGAAGGATCTTTGGGGGCATCTCGACCCGCACCTTCAAAACACGCCCCTCGGATTATTGGTGCGACATTTTGGCCAAGGCCGACGTCTGCAGTATGCCCGCGCTCGCGCCCGGCGACGCCCTTTGGCTCGAATCAGATGGAACGAAAACGGACTGGTCGACGTGATGCCCGACGGTCAGCGCCGGCTCGGGAAGCTGGTCAGATACGAACGCACCCCAATCGAGATACGCCGCGAGTTTCCCGCCGTGGGCGAGCATAACCGGGCGCTACTGACCGGCACGCATCCCGCGAGCGTCAACGGCAATCGCAGTAGTGAAGGATTTCACCCTAACGGCGCTACCCCGTCTTCTGTCAGGATCGGGCCACTCGATGGAGATCCTGGTACTCGATTTTGGCGCATACATGGCGGGGCCGTTCGCGAATCGCCTCTTCGGTGATCTCGGGGGCGCGCGTGATCAAGGTGGAAGAATACGGCGGAGATCCGATGCATGCGTCCGCAACTCGGGATCTTCCTCGGCGTTCATCGCGGCAAGGAAAGCCTGGCGGTCGACCTCAAGTCGGAGGCAGGACGCAACGTCGTTTATGACCTCGTGCGCAAAGCCGACGTAATTCACAACAACATGCGCGTCGGTGCGATGGATCGCCTCGGCATCGGGATCGGGACCAGTTACTCCGCTATCAATCCTCGGCTCGTCTACTGCCATTCGTCGGGTTACGGCAATGACGGTCCGTGGTCGCGTCTGCCGACTTTTGAGCCGCTCCATTCCGCCCTGACCGGGATGCTCTCGCGCACCGGCGGCGAGGGCAATCCTCCCGACCATTATTTGACGACACATGGATTACGGATGCGGCCTGACGTCGTGCGCGATGGTCGTCGCGGCGCTTTATGAACGCGAACATTCAGGCGTCGGACAATATCTCGAAGTGCCGCAGACGGGCGCCGGGCTGCTCGCGATGTGCAACATTCATGGCCATAAAGAGGCGAAATCGAGAGCTTTCCACTCGATCGTGAACAGCGTGGCCATGCTCCGACCAACGCGCTCTATGCCACCGCCGACGGCTGGATCGTGATCGCGTGCTATAGCGATCGCGAATGGAACGGCCTTCGTTGCGCGCTCGGATATTTCGGACATCGCCTGGCCGTCGTACGCCGACGCGCGTCGTCAGCGCCTCGGCGCAAGCCCGATAGCTCGCCGGCTCGAGGTCGAAATCGCCAAGACCAGCACGGTTTCCGCACTCAGCGGCTTCGCGCCGAAGGAGTTCCTTGTGTTGCGCCGGGGCCGTTCGAACCCGCCGAGGTAATTACGGAGCCGTCGATGCGCTCGCGGGGGGTTATCGTCGCCGAGGATCATGCCGAAGCGGGAGAAGTCTACGAAGTCGGGCATACGGTGAGATTCGGCAGCGGAAATACCTTGAATCTGCGGCCGGCGCCGGCGCTCGGCCAGCATACGCTCCAGATTCTGCGCGAATTGGGCCGCTCCGATCGGGAGATTGACGAATTGATCGAGAGCAAGGTGGTTAACGCCGCCGGCGCGCGCGGATCGTCAAAAGCGGCGGAAAAGCATGCCTGAAATGCTCGAACGCCGGGAAAATGGAACTGCATGCCGGCTTTGTGTCACCGATTGTTCCAACGATCCCGGTGTCTCCTCATATTGCCCAGCCACGGCTCTTCAACATAGGCTGCGTTATCGATTTTCCGGGGCCTCGAAGTCTCCATGATGGCTCGGAGCGGGACGTGCGATGACGGTCTGGAAGTTGCGGTTTCGAGGTTATGTCGCCATTCGCATCTGGAGACTACGATGATCGTGGCGACTATAAGCGTGACGAATCGCGTCTATCGTGCTCTAAAGCGAAAATTTTGCGTAATCTTTTGTCGCGCAGGAAGATTGCCATCTAATGCGCATGTATGCGTAAGTGATTGCATATACGGCCAAATGACTAAGGCTATGGTTTGTAGGTGGTCCCGCGGGGGTCCCAACATAAATTCGTTTTTTGAATTGGTTGCCGACCGGTGGTTGGGCAGGTGTGAAACAGGGGTGCCATGGTCAAAGGTGACTTGAGGAAACTCTTATTTTCGATAGGTGTCGCGGCCGCCGGAATCGCCGGCTGCGTTTGGTTGCAACAGCGGGCAGCGAGCTTCCCTTTCCCCGGCCGACCGCTATCGACTCGAACGTCCAATTCTGGCTCGACACTTTTACCAAGTACGGCGAACGCGACTTTGCTATCCATGATCGCGACGACGTCTCGCGGGTCTACCAGGTACTGCACCTTCCCGGTGACGGATTGCCCCAGCGGCAGCGAATCCGACTCGATCAACAACTATCTCAAGCACAAATACTCCGACATCCTGACGCGCCTCGCCGCAGGCCAGAAGCCCTCGAACTACGAGGAGCAACAGGTCGCCGATATGTTCAAGGGCCAGCCGCTCTCGGCCTACGCGGTTGCGGCGCAGAATCTGCGCGTGCAGCAGGGCATGCGCGAGCGGTTTCGCGAAGGACTGCTGCGCAGCCGGAACTATCGGCCGACGATGGAGCGGATTTCGCCGAAAACGGTCTGCCGCCGGAACTCGTTACCTTGGCCGAAGTGGAATCGGCTTTTACATTCGCGCACATTCAGATGCCGGCGCGGTGGGGGTGTGGCAGTTCACCCGGCCGACCGGCAAACAGTTCATGCGCATTTCGCGCTACCATGAACAGGCTCGATCACCCGGGAAACCGAGGCGGCCGCCAAGCTGTGCGATCCAATTATCTTACCTTTGACGGCAACTGGCCGCTGGCAATTACCGCGTATAACTACGGCGCGGGCGGAATGCAGCAGGCCTCCGAAGCCTACAATGGCGACTACGGCCGTATCGTAAAGAACTACAGCGGACCGCACTTCGGTTTCGCCAGCAAGAATTACTACTCGGAATTTTTGGCGGCCGTCGAGATCCATCAGAACGAAGACAAGTACTTCCCCGACTTGAAGTATGCGGAAACGCCGCCGGCACAGGTGGTCCGCACCGACTTCGCGCCGAAACATCGCCGCGGTCCCACGCTTCATCGCGCGGCGCTGCATCATGTGTCGCACCATCATCATCGTGCGACCGCGCGTCGCGCCACCCATCGACGGGACGCGGTGGCGGCAGAGACGCTTAGCCGGCCCGAAGATTCCTGAACGGCGGCCACCGCAGCCGCGTCATCCGAACGAACCGCGTCACGCGTTACTGAGTGAGCTCGAGTCGGCGACCTTCGTGCGCGGACTGATGGCGCGATAGCTCTGTCGTTCGCGCAGCAATTTCAAATAGCTCTCGACGCGCGGAAAACGGTCCAGCGGCCAGATATCGACCTCGAGCACCATCGCCAGCGCCATCAACCCGACATCCGCCATCGAGAAGTCACCGCAGATGTAGCCGCCCTCACGAGCTTCGCCGAGGGTCTTTTCGATAAAAGGCAGATCGCGATTGCGTAAGCCCTCGCGTCCCTTTTCCATCCGCTCCTTGTCGCGCTTGTCCGGTTCGCTCCAGTAAGGCATCCAGGTCGGCGGGAGATCGCCCACCAGCAGGGCTTCGTCGGCGAACTGCTCGATCATGCGCACGCGCGCGCGATCGGCGGGATCGGCGGGCATCAGCCGCGGCCACGAATAACGGTCTTCGAGGTATTCGTCGATGACGGTCGAATCGAAGATCGTCAGCCCGTCGGCTTCGCAGTAGGGGACCTTGCCGAGCGGATGCCGCGCGACCATCTCCGGCGGTTTTTTCCAGAGATTCCGGGCGGCATATTTTCGATGCGATAGGGGATGCGCTTTTCCTCGAGCACGATCTGGTCTTGCCGGCGGGTCAATCGGAGCGTGCCCACGGGTAATCGCGTTCCGTCGTGTACAGCACAATCATGGAGACTCTCCTGGCGGATTGGTGGTGAATCACGGTAGCACCGCCCTGCGTCCCGCCCAAGCGGCACGGGGCGCGCTTTGCTATGCTTTGCGTGATGCCGCAGGCGGCGATCGAAAGTTTTGTTCGAGGATTGCGCGGACTCGCCGATCGTTTTGTTGATCGACTCGGCGACCCGGCGCTGGCGGCGTCAACGCTCGCGCTGGTGCGCGAGCATGCACCCGACGAGCGCCTCGCCCTCGCATTTCTCTTGAAACTGGCGGAACAATCGGCGGCGCAGCTGGCCGAGCGCTGTGCGTGCGCCTGAACGTGCGCGGCAATTGGTATTTTGTCTCGGCTCCTCCGAACTGGTTGCTTCGGATTTGAGCGCGATGGAATCGAACTGGGTCGCCTTTTTCGATGAGGCGCGGGCGGTTTCGGCGGACACTCTGATCGAATCGATCAAGTTCGAGTTCACGCCCGTCGCGGATCGAGGCGACGCGGTGCGCAAGCTGAGCGATTTCAAGCGCCGCGTATTTTTACGAATCGCGATTGGGGATTTGGCCGGGCGACTCGATGTCGTAGGCACGATGACCGCGATGTCGCGGCTGGCGGACGAATGTATTGCCGCGGCGCTCGCGGCCGCTGCACGCCTGGTGAGATCTTCCAATCGAGCGCCGACGGATTTCTGCGTGATTGCGCTGGGCAAGCTCGGGGCGGGCGAACTCAACCTCAGTTCGGATATCGACCTGATGTACCTGTGCGAGGAGCCGGGCGAGGAGTCGGCGCGCCGGGTCGGCGAGACTCTCACCGAGCTGCTCTCGCAAGGGTGCTTCCGCACGGATCTGCGCTTGCGCCCGGGCGGACGAAATTCGCCGCTGGTCGTTTCGTTGGAAGGCGCGCTGAATTTCTACCAGAATCTCGGTCAGACATGGGAGCGGGCGGCGCTGTTGCGTGCGCGGCCGGTCGCCGGTGCCATCGCCGTGGGCGCCGCTTGATCGGCGAACTCGACCGTTTCATCTATCGCAGCTATCTCGATTTCGAAACGCTGCGCCAGCTTCGTGCGATGAAGCGGCAGATCGAGACCGAGTTGCGCTCGCCGGACATGGTCGATCGCAATGTCAAGCTCGGCTTTGGCGGGATTCGCGAGCTCGAATTCATCGTCCAGTCGCTGACTTTGATTTACGGCGGACGTGATCCACGCCTGCGTACGCCGCAGACTCTCGCGGCGCTCGATCGCCTGGAATCCACGGCTACATGCACGGCGGAGCGGGCCGGCGTCTGCAGGCGGCCTATCTCTTCTTGCGCGATGTCGAGCACAAGCTGCAGGTCGTCGCGGGTCTCCAGACTCATACCTTGCCGCGGGACGAAGGCCTTGCCGGCTGCTGGCCGCGCGCATGCGCCGCGGTAAGGAGCGTGCGCGCCGCGAACGCGCTTCGCAGAGAGCTCGACGGCCATCGCGAATCTGGTCGCCAGCCATTTCCGCGAAATTCTTGCCGGTGGCGAGGAACGCTGGTCATCGCACCGGTCACAGCCGCGGCGCGCAGGCCTGGCATGGCTCGCGCGGCGAGCCCGCACGTGCTGAGCACACGCTTGCTGCGTTCGGCTTTCGCCCGTCCTGCGAGAAAGCGCCACACCTCGAAACTGCTGGCGCACGGCCCGGCGCCACGCGCCCGCGAGCGGCCGCCGACGAGAATTGCTCGAATCGCCTCGGACCGCTGCTGCTCGACGAAATCGGCCGGCTGCCGGATCCCGACCTTGCGCTGCTCAATCTCGCTGCATTGTATTGCCGCCGTCGGCGCCCGCACTTCGTTCCTGGCCCTGCTCGAGGAGCATCCGGCCACCCGGCACGTCTTGCTGCAGCTCTTCGCCTCGAGCAGCTACCTGTCGACGCTATTCACTCGCCATCCGGAAATGCTCGATACGCTCGTCCGTTCCGATCTCGGCGCGACTGCGCGCGGCCAGCGGAGGAACTGGCGCGACGAGTCTGGCTGGTCTGTTCGCCGCCGAGCGCCGAATTCGAAAGCCGCCTCGATGCGATGCGATCGTTTCGCCATCAGGAATTCTTGCGCATCGCGATCGCCGACCTCGCGGGCAATCTGGAACTCGAAGAAGTCGGGTCCGAGCTTACGCGCTGGCCGAAACTGTTCTGCGCGAGGCGCTCGCGCTGGCCTTCGCACGAAGTCGCCACGCGTTATCGAATCCGCCTGACGCTCAAGCTGTGCGTCGCTCGCGATGGGCCGGTTGGGCGCGCGCAGATGTCCTACAACTCCGATCTCGACCTGATTTTCGTCTATCACGAGCCGGACGAGGTGCCGTCCGACGGCCGCGAAGCGCGCAACGCGGTCGTCCAGCGGCTGATCGCGATACTCGAAGTGCTCACGCGTGAGGGTTTCGTTTACAAGATCGACCTCCGGCTGCGTCCCTCGGGCAAATCCGGTCCGCTGGTCACCTCGCTCGACGGCTTCCGCGATTACCATCGCCAAAGTCCGCCGTATGGAGCGGCAGGCGCTGGTCCCGCGCGCGTAATCGCCGGTGATCGAACGCTCGGGCGCGAAGTCGAGCGGCGACGGCACGAATTTGTCTTCGGCCGCGGCCTCGAACCGCGGACGTCCGCGAAATCGCCGCGATGCGCCCGCGCATGGAAAAGGAAATCGGCGCCGAAGACCCGACCGGCTTAACTTCAAGCAGGGCCCGGCGGCCTCGTCGACGTCGAATTTCTCACCCAGATGATGGCGTTGCGTTATGGCGCCGAATTGCCGACTTGCGCGTACGCGGACACGGTCGCCCTGGTCCGCGCGCTCGCCGAGACGCGGCTCATGCGCCCGACCCAAGCCGCCCATCTCGAGGCCGATTACCGCTTTCTCTGCTCGCCTCGAAAACCGCCTGCGCATAGAGACCGACCAGGCCGCGTGGGCCTTGCCCACGGCGCGCCGAAAAGCTGACGCCGATCGCGCGCCGGATGGGCTTCACCGGATCGAACGCGGCGGAGCAGCTGCTAGCGGAGCTGGAGCATCGCCGCTCGCGTATCCGTGAAACCTTCGATACCTGTTTCGCGCGCGAGACGAGCGAGCCGTCCGCTAAAAATCCAGCTTGAGCCCGGCCAGAAAATTGACCGGCGGCGCCGGGAAGCCAAAGGCCTCGGAGTAGTGCCGGTCGAGCGTGTTGTAGACCTTACCGACGAACGAAGCGTCGCGAATGATGCTCCAGTGAAGGCCCGGCGAGTACTGCAGAGCCAGGTCGAGCCGATGGTAGGCGTCGTGATTCGCGATGGTGCCGGTCGGAGTGATGTCGTCGCGATCGCCCATGAACATGTAGCTCAGACCGGCCGTCACCTTGTCGGCGGATCGCAACAGATCGCTATGGGTATATTCCGCGATGGCAGTCGCCGAATATTTCGCGACGCGCAGCGGCTGCGGCGAACCGGCGGAGTGGGTCTGATCGAGAATCGTGACCGTCCCGCCCATCCGCAGCCCGCTCAACGGGTAGAGCATCGGACCGGTCTCGACGCCCTGGGTATCGACGCGTCCGGCGTTGCCAGCGAGCGAGCCGAAGGGGCAGGTGGTCGGATTGACCGTACACGGCACCGTGACGATCAGGTTGTGCACGCGGCGTGAGAAATAGGTGGTGGTAAAAGACAGCACCTCGCCGAAATCCTTGGTAAAACCACCGTCGTACTCGCTGGAAATTTCGGGGGCCAGGTTCGGATTGCCGAAGCCCGGGAAATACAGCTCGTTGAAGCTCGGCGCGCGAAACCCCTCGGCGTAATTCCCGCGCAGAGTCAGGCCGTACTGCTTGATCGGGATCGCCACCGACCACGCCGGGCTGACCTCCTTGCCGAACTGGCTGTTGCCGTCGACGCGAAAGCCACCCGTCAGGATCAGATAGTCGTGCAGCAGATGGGCTTCCTGCTCGACATAGCCCGCGTACTCCTGGCGCCGGGAATGGAACGCGGAGACCGACTCGCTGACCGGCGGCGGCGCGAAGAAGATCGAATCACTGATCGATCGCGCCCATTGGTCGAGGAAATCGAAGCCAACCAGTGTGCGAATATTTTGCGTCCAGGTGTAGATACCTTCGATATTACCGCCGCGTGTCTCATCGGGAATGTGGTCAACCTGCGAAGTGGGACTGCCGGCGAAGGGCACCTCGTTGAGCCGCAGTTCGTCGCGCACGTAAAACGTACTGGTGCGTACCTGGAGATGCTCGCCGAAGTTGTGGTCGACGCCGCCCTTGAACAGCATGAACTCGTTGCGCTGATGCGCGTTGGGGTTGAGCGGGATGCCCTCGGAGATCGAGAAGTTCGCAAGGCTGATATTGGCGCGATCGTAACGCGCGAAGCCGTGCAAGGTCGTGTTCTCGTCGAGATGGTAGTCGAGCCGCAAGGAGCCGGCGAGATTGTCCGAATTGTCGTTGATCGGACGGAAACCGGTGGTCGAGTAATAGGAGAGCGCGCCCGAATACGCGAACTTTTTCTCGGCGCCGCCAAAGACCAGGGCCTGCTGCTGGCTCGCGCGGTTTCCCCCCTCCGAGAGCAGGCTGAAGTGCGGCGCCCCCGATCCTTCCTCGGTGATCAGGTTGACCACACCGCCGATCGCCTGTGATCCGTAGAGCGCGCCGCCCGCTCCGCGCACCACCTCGATACGATTGAGGTCGTTAGTCGTGAGCCGGCTGATGTCGAAGGCGCCGGTGGCGGAATCGTTAACCGGCACCCCATCGATCATGATCAGCGTCTGCGCCGCCGTCGATCCGCGAATCGCGACGTCGGTCTCGGTGCCGGGCGATCCACTCTGGGTGATCTGGACTCCCGGAACTTCGCGCAGCGCAGTCCCCACATCCTGAATCTGCTGGGTATCCATCCGGCGGTTGCTCACGACCGAGGTGGTCACCCCGACTTGGCCGAGGGGCTGCGGCATGCGCGTCGCGGTCACGACGATAGTCATGCGCGGCAGTCTTTTCTTCGATTCGGCGGTGTTTTCGGACTTGGCCGACTTTGCTTTCGCGGCGTTGCGCGCAGGCGTCGCGGTTGCAGCTGGTGCTGGAGCGCCGGCAGCGGCGGAGGTTGCGGTTGGTCCCGAGGGGCCGGCGAGCGTCGGATCGGCCCAAGCCGGCGACATCCAAGTCCCAACGATCACAGCGAAGACGATGACAACAAAACGGTACGCGCTTTCCATAACCACCCTCGTGGCGCGGGCCGTCGTTCCATAGGCGGGCGGAGGCGAATCGAGCTGCCAAAATAAACCCGACCCCTTCGTTCAAAGGATCGGGCTTCGGAGCTCTGCCCCAAAGCCACCCTCCCCACGGAAGGCAGACCGCAAAGTCATCCGACCGGTCTCCTGGCTTGGGCTTCTTTCTAGGGCCCGCCTTCCCACGCCTTCGCGCGGTGGCATCTTGGGGCCTTCGTCCACCCATACAGTTGCGGGGCAGCGCCGGCTTCTCACCGGCTTCCCGAGCATCGGATGCGACCAGATAGATACGCGGCGCTGGTTATCTAGTCAACGATTTCGCGATCCGGTCATTTCGTCCGCGGCGCGATCCCATGCTAGTCAACACCGATGGAGCGGCTGACCTTGATTACCGGCGGCGTGCGCAGCGGGAAAAGTTCGCACGCGATCGCGCTGGCGACCGCATCTCCCGGGAAGCGCCGTTTCTTCGTCGCCACCGCCGAGGCGCGCGACGACGAAATGACCGATCGTATCGCACGCCATCGCGAGGCACGTTCGCCTGATTTCGAAACTGTCGAGGAACCGCTTTACCTGGGTGAGGCGCTGCAAAAGATCGGCGATCGCGCCGACGTCGTCGTGCTCGACTGTCTCACGCTATGGGTCGCGAATTTGATGGATCGCGAACTCGACGACGATACTATCGGCGCGGCGGCCGCGGCCTTGGCGCAGAGTCTGCGACAGTCGCCCTTCGAGGCGATCGTGGTGACGGGCGAAGTCGGATGGGGAATCGTGCCGGAGAATCGGGCGGCGCGTCGTTTTCGCGATCTCCTCGGATGGACCAATCAGAGAATCGCGCAAGTGGCGGATACGGTGCTGCTGATGGCGGCCGGGTACCCCTTGCTCGTCAAGTAGCGAGAAGTGGCGAGGATCGACTCCGACCCGCGCGATCGCTTCAGACGCACATCGCGATCAGCACCGCGGTCTCGATCACTTCGCCCGCCGCACCGATGAGATCCCCAGTCACACCGCCGAGCCATCTTCGGTAGAACGCGCCCAGCGCCCACGTCAGCGCGCCGGCTACGATGAACGCACGCAGCGCATGGCCGCCGAGAATCGGCAGCGAGCCGATCACCACGATGATCGAAGCGACGACGAATCCGCGGCGATCGTCGTGCGCCAGCAGCGTCGTTCCCGCGCCTTCGCTGCGCAGATAGTCGAGGCGTTGCGCCAGCGCCACCATCGCCCAGCGCGCGAGCGCCGGCGCCAGCCATAACGCGGCGTACGGCGACCATCCGCCGTATCGCGCGATCGCGAAAATTTTCAGCGCCAGTACGAAGAAGAGTCCGCACGCGCCGAATGTCCCGATACCGCTGTCGCGCAGGATCTCGAGCGCACGCGCACGATTGCGTCCCGCTCCCAGGGCGTCGCAGGTGTCGGCCAGGCCGTCGAGATGGAGGCCGCCGGTTATGATCACCAGGGTCATCACGACCAGGGCGGATCGCAGCAATCGCGCCCAAATGAAACCGAGCAGGTAGTATTCGATCGCGAGCGCGCCGCCGATCGCGAATCCGCCCAGCGGGAACCATCCAAAGGAAGCGGCGACGTCGGCCGGCGCATGACTTCGCTCTTCGGCAACGGGGAGAATCGTCAGGAAGGAGGCGGCCAGCCGGATACGCGCGAGAACCGTGGCGCGCCCGTCGCCGTCGTTCATTCGATCTTGCCGGAAACGCCCGCGCTGGCGAAGGTCGCCATTTCGTGAAACAGCGCGATCGCGCTCTCGATCAGGTTCATCGCCAGCGCCGCCCCGGTCCCTTCGCCGAGCCGCATCTCGAGATCGAGCATCGGCTGAACGCCCAGCGCCTCGAGCACCAGCGCATGGCCGCCTTCCGCCGAACGATGCGCAAAGAAAAGATGCGATCGCAGATCCGGACGAAGTCTCATCGCCGCCGCGGCCGCCGCCGTCGCAATGAAACCGTCGACCACCACCGGTACGCGCGCCGCGGCCCCGCCCAGGCATACTCCCGCCATCGCCGCGATCTCGAAGCCGCCGACCGCCGCGAGCATCATCAAACCGTCGTGGCAGTCCGCGCGATGGATCGTCAGTGCGGCTTCGACCACCTCGATTTTGCGGCGCAGCCCGGCGTCGTCGACTCCAGTACCGCGTCCAACTATTCGCGCCGGGGGTATTCCGGTGATCGTCGAGAGGATCGCGGCCGCCGCCGTGCTGTTGGCGATTCCCATCTCGCCGAGCCCCAGCAGGGTCGCGCCGCGTCGGGCGGCATCGCGCGCGGTTTCGATCCCGGTCTCGATCGACTGGCGCGCCTGATCCATCGACATCGCCGGTCCATCGAGGAAGTTCCTGGTGCCCGCTCCCGCGCGGCGATAAGTAACGCCGGAGAACGGCGTCGCACTGGTATCGGTCGCGACGCCAACGTCGGTGACGATCAGTTCATAGGCAAATCGGCGCGCCAGTACACTTATCGCGGCGCCACCCGCGCCGATATTCCGCAGCATTTCGAGGGTCACGGCTTGCGGAAAGGCGCTGACTCCCGCGTTGGCGACGCCGTGGTCCGCGACGAACACGGTGATTGCACCACGGCCCATCGTCGCCGCTTGATCGTGGCGAATCCCCGCGTAGCGCCGGACGATTTCTTCGAGACGGCCGAGGCTTCCCGGCGGCTTGGTGAGCGAATCGAGGCGGGTGGTCGCGCCCTTTTCGGCGTCGATATCCGGAGGCGCGATCGACGCGATTGTCTCTTCGATCAGACCCATGGTCAGTGCGGACCGCCGCCAACCATTCGACGCGGCCGCACGTGGTCGATCGCGGCCCGACGAGAGCGAGGGGAGGCATCTGCTTCCCCTCGCCACGAATGAATTCAGGCCGCCGCCTTGCGCGCGGCTTCAAGCGCCGCTTCGAAATTCGGCTGATTGGCGACTTCCTTGACGTATTCGACGTGAACGATCTTGTCATTCTTGTCGACTACGAAGACGGCGCGGGCGTGCAGATAGAGTTCCTTGATCATCGCGCCGTAGCTTTCGCCGAAATGGCCGCCACGGTAATCGCTTGCCGTCGCCACCTTGTCCACGCCCGCCGCACCGCACCAGCGCGCCGCCGCGAACGGCAGATCCATCGAGACCGTCACCACCTGGACTTCGCCGGGCAGCTTCGAGGCTTCCTCGTTGAAGCGCCCGGGTCTCCGCATCGCACACCGGTGTATCGAGCGAGGGAATAGATGCGATTATCTTGACCTTGCCCTTGTAGCTATCGAGCGTGACCGGCTTCATATCCTTGCCGACCAGGGTGAAGCTGGGGGCCTTGTCGCCGACTTTGAGTTCGTGACCGATTAAGGTCATTGGATTTCCGCGCATTGTGACTGCGCCGCTACGTTCCTCGGCCATCGAAAACTCTCCTTGGAAATTGAAGATTGCTGGACTTCGACTCTAGTCGCTTAGCCCCGTCCCGTAAACAGAATAGTTAGTCGTTGTACCAATAAAACCCACGGGCTATTTCGCGCAATCTTGCGTCGCAATTTTGCAACTTGCGCTTAACCCGATGGCAATAGTTGCCGCCGTAAAGACGCGATCTACGTCAAAATTTTGATCCTGCACAGGTTTCACAGAATGTTGATGACACCAGCGTCGCGGCGGGCCTACAATTAATCTATGGATACTCTCGAGGCTACCGAGCCCGGCTGGTTTGCATCATGAGGAACTCCAATAACGTCCGCCCAATTCGCAGCTCCAATCACCTTTCCCGTAACCATAACCACAAAGGACGAGTGTCCGGCCCCGCCAGGCTGAAACGCCCGCGTCCGCTGATTGCAGTCTATGGAAGTTCGGCGGCCAAGCCGCGCAGCGATCTCTACGCCCTCGGCGTCGACATGGGTCGTCTGCTCGGCGAAGCGGGCTTCGACGTGATGACCGGCGGATACCAGGGTGTGATGGAGGCGGTCAGCCGAGGCGCGCGCGCCGGCGGCGCCCACGTCGTCGGTATCACGATGGCGCGTTTCGAGGACCGCGTTAATCCCTACGTGGTCGAGGAAATTCACACCGCCAATTTCTATGAACGCTTCGGATGGCTGGTCGATCGGGCCGAAGGCTACATCGCGATGCCCGGTGGCATCGGCACCCTGGCCGAGGTTTCCTTCGCCTGGCAGGAAATCCTGCTCGGCATCGTGCCGAAGCGTCCCTTGATCCTGGTCGGCGAGGAATGGCGTGCGATGCATGACTCGTGGCTGGCGAATTTCGTCCGCACGCCGAATCTGTTTGTGCCCTTAACCCTCGCGCCGACGCCCGCGGACGCGATCCGGCGCTTGAACGCCGTCTTCAACCGATCCGACGGTCCCAGCGCGCACGTCGGTCGCTAGAGCCGGTCGGGTCAATGCTGATGATACAGCGGTTGTAGCCGCGCGCCGTTGAAATACCGTTGAGATTCCGTCAAGGAAGCAATGCGGCACTAAGATTCCTCGAGGAGACGCCTACATGGCCCGCGGCGGTATCAACCACCTGGCGCTGACGGTCACCGACCTGAGCCGTTCCACCAGCTTCTACGAAAAAGTCTTGGGCTTCATGGGTTACACCCGGGTCGAAGTCCCGGAGGCGACGCAGCAACTGATGAAGACGCGGCTCCTGGCCTTTGCCAGCCCGAGCGGTTCACTAACGCTCCGCCCGGCCAAGGGGGAATCCGTTGCGAAGCTTCACGACCGCAACGCGCCCGGATTCAACCATCTGGCGTTCAGCGCGGAAAGCAAAGCCGATGTCGATGGGATGTGTAACCTCTTAAAGGAGATCGGCGCGCAAATCTTCGATCCTCCCGCGGACTACGCCTATTTTCCCGTCTACTACGCGGTTTATTTCGCCGATCCCGACGGTCTCAAGATAGAGTTTGTCTACTTGCCAACGGCCTGATCTTTTAGAAGGGCAGGTCGGTGCGAGAGCCGGGCCGGGGCAGCCCTCTTTCCCGGCGCGTTCTTTCCCGACACGCATTCCGGCGGTGACCTCAGCCAACCTTCGTGGTCGGCGAGAGGGTTTGTTCGGACCTTATCTCAGCCGCGCGTCGGCGGATTCGCCGGAGCTGCGGGTATCAACGAACTCAGCGGGGTCGCCATGATTCCCTTATGGCGCACCTGCGTCAGCATCTTCCGCAACTTGTCCGGATTGACCGGCTTTTTGAAGATAGCTCCTTCGAGCCCGCGCAGGCGGCTGCGCTTGATGATGTGGTCCTTGTCGTAATAGTAGGCGGTCATCAGGATGACCGGCAGGTTGGGCATTTCTTCCCGGACCCGCAGGTAGAATTCGTAGCCGTCCATCTCGGGCATCACGACGTCCGAGATAACCGCATCGATCTTTACGTTGCGCAGGATTCCGAGCGCCGCGCTCGGCCGGGTAGCCGTATGCACCACGCATCGCTCCGCCCGCAACACGTCCGCGAGCGAGGTCACGACGGTTACGTCGTCATCGAGCACCAGCACCGACATCCCCGCCAGCGCCCACTCCTCGTGACAGGCCGCGCCGTTCGCCTGCGCTTCCCTGGTGTCGCATTCGCGCGGGGCAAGGTCCGCCATTTTGCGGCCCTTCAGATAGTCCCGGGTCTCGTAGACCCCTTTCTGGGTCATATCGTCCAGTCGGCGCACAATCGCCTGTACGCGGGCGATTCCCGCGCGGATCGAATCGACCCGCTCGTTCTCGACCACCATTTCGGCGGGGCTCAGATGGCCCTCAGCGCAGTGGGTCAGCAAGTCCAGATTATTGAGGATGGTTTCGAGCGGGTTGTTGATTTCGTGGGCAAGGCTGACCGCAATCTCCCCGCACGTCGCCAGTTGTTCCCGTTGGCGCATGCGCCGGATATCGCGCGCATAACCGATTGAACCGATTTCGACGCCCTGCTCGTCATGGATGATCGAACCCGAGATGGCGACCGGTATTTCGCAGTTGTCCTTGTCGCGCAGAACGGTCTCGAAGTTCGAGATGCGCCCGCCATCGCCCGACGCGCGCATCGCACGCATCACGCGCTGGGCCTCTTCCTTGGTCGGATAGATGCGGGTTACCGGCTGGCCGATGATCTCGTCGGCGCTGAAGCGCAAATTCCTGCGCGCACCGTCGTTGTAATAAATGACCGTGCCATCGCGGTCGACGGCTATGACTATATCGGGCGAGCTCTCAATCAGGCGTTTCAGATAGTTCGGATCAAGCGTAAACATTTTGAACGTTTAAGCCTCCACGCGGCCTCGAAGGTCCGCGGGCGCAAAATCTTCTGGTTAACCTATCCCTCGATTCGGGACCTGCGCTTATATTGCATCACCTGGTCGTTGAGTTTTCCGAATACCACTTCGACCGGCGTCCCGCTATAAACCCGCTTTCGCATCACCTTTGTCCAGATTCGATACGACTCTAAGCCTCTTCGACTTTAACAACAACCACGCCGTAAGAAGCTACCGAACGGCCTCTCCTTGACAAATCCGGCAAACCGGGGAAAAAGGCAATCTCCTCGGCCGACGCCATCAGAGCAAGCGAAGACATTAGACGTTTCGCCAAGCTTCAATCAGGCACGTTTAGCTCTGATGTCCTATGATTGGTTTACTTCATCTGCGCTCGTGATGCAATCCCATCTTTTTCCGACCGTTCCCGTGATGACCTGGCGGAGCCGACGCGAATAGTCAGGCGCCAGCGAAGGGCTGTGCCTCTCCAGCCGGGTACTTCCAGACGCCGCCTCAAATTCGAATGAGGCGTCGAGTCCGTCCGCTGCATCGTTGACGAAGGGTGCATCGTAACCAGTTGGATCGCGCGCGGCGGCCGCCGCCATCTGCCCCGCGCCATCTGTGCGAGCCATCCGGGAAGCGATCAACCACCGCACCGTGACCTGGGCGAATCGGGGATGCCGCGGTCATCTGCCCAGCCCTATCGAACGCGCGAAGCGAAGGGGAGTCTTCGAACGGCCGGACCGCAGGAAAGCCGCCCTTGGGAGGCAGCGCGCGGGTACAAAACACGCCGTGCTGGAGCGTTCGCGGCAACGATGCTGGGCGACAAGGACCCTTGCAGTTGCTATGTTGTTATACTTGCTTTTAGAATTGCTGTTGGGAGAAATTCTCGATGCCCGAGTCCCTCACATTCGATGCGCTGGCGAGCAGTGAGTATGTGCTTTCGTCGGCGGAAAACTTTGTCTTGTACGTCCTTTTTGAGGCGATTGCCGGTGGCGGATCGGGCGCCGGGGGCGCTCGGATGCCGCTCAACCTGGGCCTCGTACTCGACCGCTCCGGTTCGATGTACGACGAGCGCCGCCTGGAGTTCGTAATCGAAGCCGTCAAATTTCTCGCCGACAATGTCGCTCCCGACGACCGCGTCGCCGTTGTCGCCTTCGCCGATAAGGCCCAGGTGATCGTCAACGCCGACCAGATTCACGACAAAGCCGCCGTGCGCCGCGCGATCGATGACATCGACCTGCTCGAAATCGGTGGCGGCACGCAAATGGCCCTCGGAATGCGCGCGGCGATCGACGAAGTCAAGAAGAACCTTTCGCCGAATCGTCTCAATCGCGTTCTCGTACTTACAGATGGGCAAACGTATGAGGAGACGGCCTGTATTGACCTGGCCAACCAGAATCGCGACCAGATGTCCTTCTCCGCCATGGGCGTGGGAGTCGAGTTCAACGAAAAGTTGTTGATGCGAATCTCGCAGGATTCGCACGGCAAGTATCACTTCATCGGGGATTCATCCGAAATACCCGGGATCTTCGAGGACGAGTTGACGGGATTGCGTGCCGTGAGCGTACGCAACGGCAAAATCGACGTCACTTTGTCACAAGGCGTCCAGGTACGCGAAGCTTTCCGCGCAAGTCCGGAGATTTACTCTCTGGGCACGCCGCTGCTCGAGGACCGCAAGGTGACCTACGAGGTTGGCGACCTCGAGGCCAATCTCCCCGGCTCAGTTCTCCTCACCCTGGTGCTGCCGCCGCGCCGGCCCGGTGCCGTACGTATCGGACAGGCGGCGTTTCGCTACGAAGTTCCTGGTGTCGGTGAGCAATCGAATAATATCGACGTAACGGTCGAATACACGCTCGACCGTGCGTTGACCAGCAAGCGCAACGGGCGGGTTATGAACCTGGTCGACCAGGTGTCGATCGCGAAGCTGCAGGCCAAGGCCGAAGAAGAATTGAAGCTTGGCAACGTCGATCGCGCGACCCGGCTCCTCGGCAACGCGATCCAGGGAACCCAGCGTCTCGGCAACGTCAAAGCAACTCAGGCATTGGTCGGTTTGATGGATCAGGTCAAAAAGACCCAGACCTTGCAAACCAAGGCGGCCAAGACCACGCTCTTGCAGGCGCAGGCGGTTGTGCGCAAGACGCAGATGCTGGATCCCGACGCCCTCAAGGATATGCAGAAGGGCGAATAGATTGAGATATCTAGGCGTTGCGAGGTAACAATATCCGCACGTCACGCCAATGATAGAAGGCGAGGGCTAACGAAATATGATCAAGTGCAGCGAATGCGGCCTGGAAAATATGGATGGTCTCGACTACTGCGACGGATGCGGCGCAAAGCTCAGCGCATCGGCGCCTGAAGCCGCACCACCGCCGCCACCGGCCGCTCCCGAAGCTTCCCCAACACCTGCGGTGGAGACGGCATCGGCGCCCGTCGCCGAGATGACGCCGGCTGAAGAGCCTCCCGTCGAAAAGCCCTCGGAGGCGCCGACCGGCGAAATTTCACCACCTCCTGCCGAAGCTCCGGCGCCGATCGAAGCGGCCGAAAGCGGTGCTCCCTTCAAGGCCAAGCTCAGCATGGTTCGTGGTGGGCGCAAAGGTCAGGAATTTCCGCTCGAGAACGGAAATAACCTGGTCGGCAGATGGGACCCGGAGACCGGTGCGTTTCCCGAAGTCGACCTTGACGCCGACGATCCGGAAGCCAAGATCTCGCGTAAACATGCCTTAATTCGCATTGACGGTGGTAAAATCACGATCGAGGACATCGGGAGTCTGAACGGTACCTTCGTCAACAGACAACCGCGACTGGCGCCCGGCTCTCCCGTCGAACTCAAGGGCGGAGACGAGATTATTATCGGCAAGACGTTCCTGAAGCTGGTCGTGGATACGATTTCCTGAAAGGGGGAGTCTTCCGGGTCTGCCAGGGGATTCCCTGGTCCAACAGATTGATGGCCAAGGTGTTGGTTCAAGGGGAGCCATGACAAGGCGCCTCGATGTCTTCATGTCTGTTAGCTTAGGTTCTCTTAAAGCGCTATGAAGCCGGGTGATCCGCTTATCGTCGGCCAGACCCTCGATGGGCGGTACCGCATCCACAAGGTCCTCGGCCAGGGTGGGATGGGCCGGGTTTACCTGGCAAATGATACCCGGCTCGCCAATCGTCCCGTCGCCGCCAAAGAGATGATTCTCGGTGACGGGATTCAGGAGAAGAAGGCGATCGAGGACTTCAGCCGCGAGGCCAGCGTTCTCGCCAAACTTTCGCATCCCAGCATCCCGCAGGTAATCGATTATTTCGCCGAGAACGGTCGTCACTACCTGGTGATGGAGTACGTTGCCGGCGGCGACCTGCAGGCCCATCTGGACCAACTCGGTGCCGACAGCAAGATTCCAGAGGCCAAGGTTCTGCGCTGGGCGCGCCAAATCCTGGATGTCCTGCAATTCCTGCATGCCCAGAAGCCGCCGATTGTTTACCGCGACCTGAAACCCGGCAATATCATGATCGACCATCACGGCCGCGCGATGCTGATTGATTTCGGTATCGCGCGTTTCCTGCCGCCGGGAGGTCGGGGCACGCAGATAGGTTCGATTGGCTATGCGCCGCCGGAGCAATATCTGGGCAAGATGGAGCCGCGGTCCGACCTCTACGCGCTGGCCGCGACCATGCACCACCTCTTGACCGGGCGCGACCCACAGCTCGAGCCTCCGTTCAGCTTTCCGACCGTGCGGTCGCTCGCGCCGCAGGTCTCGTCACAGACCGACCAGGTCGTGATGAGGGCGCTCGACAAGGATATCGAGAAGCGACCTAAATCGGCCCGCGAGATGCTGGACCTGCTGCCGACTCCCGGGCCCGAAACGGGCGAAAATCCGGGTCAGTCCTCGGGTCTGGGGCAAGCGGGCGGCTCCGGGATGGGTTCGATGGCGACGATTGTCCTGAGTCGTCCGATGCCGCAGGCTCATCCGCCGACCCAACCTTCGCTGCCGGCACCTGCGATCGCCAAGCCATTACCTAACTCGACCGCACTGGCCAAGACCCAGATTGGCCTCAGCCTGCCGCCGCCGAAGGTCGCGAAGGCTCCGGGCTCCTCCACCAAGACACAGGATCTTGGGCTCAAGGGGAAGCCGCCGGCGCAGTCGAGTCCGGCGGTTAAACCCAAGTCTTTGAAACTGAACAAGGTGTCGCCGTCGGCGCGGGTAGCGGCGGCAATCTCGTCGATTCGAGCCGCGGTTGGGCCGACTATCGGGCCGCTGGTGTTCCCGCCGAAACCGGGCAAGACCAGTGAGTCGCGTCCCGCCCCCGCATCGACCAGCGAGCAATCGCGTCCGTTCAAGAGCCCGCCGGCGCCACGTCCGGTCCGGAGTCCAGTCCCGGCTGCCCCGGTATCGCGCAATGGCAGTGCGACCGTGGTGGTGTCACCGCCGGTCGTCGCCGGGGCCTGGCTGGTAGCGCCGAGCGACGGGCAGCAGTTCGCCGTGATTGGCTCGCGCATCGTAATTGGACGAATCGAAGGACCGGCGGACAATATCGATATCAATCTCGCGGCGCTCAAGCGCGGGATGGACCGTGTATCGCGGCGCCATGCGGAAATTATCAAGCAAGGGACCGATTATTTTATCCGCGACCTGGGGAGTCTGAACGGTACCTATATCGGTGGGCGCGGGCGGCTTGGACGCGACCAGCTGTACAAGCTGAGGGATCGCGACGAGGTCGTTCTCGGTGGCGCCAAACTGGAATTCAGGAGAGGCTGAGACGTCATGATGACGTGCCCGGAATGCGGCCAGCAAGCGAATGACGACGCGACGTTCTGTGACCGCTGTGGCCAGGGACTATCAAACAGCGTGGAGCGCCTGCCTGCGCCTGCGCTGACGCCTCTCGCCGTCGGCGCCAAGCTCAGGGGCGGCTACACCATCATTGAGCTACTGGGGCAAAACTCTGACGAAAATCGTTACCGCGCCGAACGCACGCGTGAAGGTGCGGCGACGGAACGGTTCCAATTGCGAGAGCGGTCGGGTCCGGAACCGGTCGGCGACATAGACACAGCCACCGAAACAGATACGGAGTCGATATCCGAGGAAGCGGAGCAGGGGATGTCAGGCGCGGACGCGGGGACGGAAGACCCCAGCGGCCCGCACGCCAAGACGGCAGACCTGAAGCTCAAACCATCGCCGGGCCAACCCGAGGCGCATGAACAGCGAAGCGAAATGGCGGCCAGTTCCGAGGCGACGCCAGACGGCGAAGCCGTCCAAGCGGCCGGCGACGCCGAAGGCGCGGTGGTGCTGACCGAAGCGGTTCCAGAATCCGAGGCGCAGGCCGAGGAGGCATCGCCAGCGAGCGTATCGTCGACGAATGGATCATCGGCGGCGAATGGGGCGGCGCAAGTGGAACACGAGGCGGACGCACCGGTTGATGACTTGGGTGAAGTCTTCGGACGCGTCTACGCGCTTTCGCTTAGTTTGAATCATCCTGCCTTTCAGCGCGCGATCGACGGTTTCGCGGACCAGGGTCGCGTATACCTGGTTTATCCCGACCAGGACCTGAAGCCGATCGCCCGACGCAGCGGCGGTTTGAGGATGAGCGAGTCGGACGCCCTGGGAATAGCAATCCAGGTGTGCCAGGCGGTCGCTTTCGTCCATCGGCGAGGGCTTCGCGTGAATGACATCTGTCCGGAGTCGGTGGCGACAGGCGCTGACGGGCGGATCAAGCTGACCGGGCTCAACTACATCAGCAACGACAATGAACTCCAAGGCGAACCGATCTTCAACGATGGATACACGGCGCCTGAGATCTACCGGGCCAAGAAGGTCGACAAGCGCGCGGACATCTTCTCGGTCGGCGCCTTGCTCTACACCTGCCTGACGGGCGAGAGACTCGATTCCGAGACCTGGCGCGGAGAGGCCGGACCGATCCGATTCTATCCGCCGCACGTAGTGACACCGGCGCTCGAACAGGCGGTGCGGCACGCGCTCATCTTCGACGCCGCGGGACGTTGGCCTAATATCGACGCGTTCAAGACCGAACTGGTCCGGCTGGCGAGTCTCGTGCGTATTCGATCGGCGGCGCTCACCGACGTTGGGATGGTGCGCGAACTGAACGAGGACGCGGTGATGCTGGTCGAGTATTGGCGTGACTCGCAAGTCGAACCGGCGCAGAATTTCCTCTACGTCGTAGCCGACGGCATGGGAGGAGCCGAGGCTGGCGAAATCGCCAGCGCAATTGCCGTGGGTGCGATCCGCAATTATGTATCAGAAGGGCTCAAGACGAGACCGCCGGCGACGCACGCATGATGTTGCAAAACGCGCTCGAGGACGCGAACGCCAAGATACTGGAATACGTGACGGGCCATCCGGAGGCACGCGGTATGGGGTCGACCGCCGTCGGCGTGTTGATCCTGCCGCCGGAGGCGGCTGTTGCGTGGGTTGGCGATAGCCGCGTTTATCTGAGCGACAGCAACGGATTGCGCCAGTTGACCAAGGACCATTCGCTGGTCCAACGGTTGATCGAGATTGGGCAGATAACTCCCGAAGAGGCACGTCATCACGAGCACAAGAACGTGATCACGCGCTCGTTGGGTGCGCGTCAAAGCGGTCCAGCCGGCGCTGAATCCGTGAGTATCCGGCTCAAGCGCGGTGATCGCATGATGCTGTGCAGCGACGGACTGACGGCGCATGTGGAGGACGATCGAATCGAGGAGATTCTGCGCGGACACGCTGACCCGAACGACGCGGCGCGAGAGCTGGTGGTGGCGGCGAATGCGGGAGGGGGAACCGACAACGTGTCAGTGGTGGTTATCGTCGCGAGCTGACATCGATGGCGAATTCACCGAATCCGCAAGGAGCGCAATCAGGTCCACTGCCGGGGCCGCTGGACCCCGGCACGGTACTGCAGAAGCGCTACCAGATCGATCGCCTGCTCGGCGGTGGCGGGATGGGGATGGTTTACCTCGCCCGCGACCAACGTCTTTCCAATCGTCCATGCGCGATAGGAGATGGTCGACCATTTCATCGATCCGCAGCAGCGTATCGAAGCAAACGACTATTTTGCGCGCGAGGCGGACACGCTCGCGCAGTTGAAGCACGCGGCGATTCCGGCGATCAGCGACCGTTTCGACGACCAGAACCGTCACTACCTGGTGATGGAATACGTCGAGGGACGGAACCTCGAGGAAGAAATCGCGGTGCGTGGCGGGCCGCTGCCGGAGGGTTTGGTGATCGACGTCGCGCGGCAGCTTTGCGACGTCCTCGCCTACCTGCACGGGCTTACCCCGGCGATCATCTATCGCGACATGAAACCGTCCAACGTGATGTTGACGGGAAATGGTCGCGTGGTGCTGGTCGACTTCGGGATTGCGCGTCTGTTCAAGGCCCAGCGCAAGGGAACGATGATCGGTACGTTGGGATTCGCGGCGCCGGAGCAATACCAGGGCGTCGCCGATCCGCGCAGCGATCTTTATTCGCTCGGGGCGACGCTGCATTACGTGATTACCGGGCGCGATCCCGAGAAATTTCCGCCCTTCAGCTTTCCGCCGGTGCGCGAATTGCGCGCGGACGTTTCGTCCAACCTGGCGGGTGCGATCGACCATGCGCTCAGATACGAGATGGCCGACCGGCCCGCGAACGTCCAGGAAATCCGCGACATGCTGCTCTATGGGCGCGGCCTCACCGAGGGTCCGTCACGGCTAAGCGGGAAGAGCGGTACGGCGGGTCTCAGCTGGCCGCAAAACGCGGATGACTTCAGCGATGAAATCGTGCCGCGCCGTCCGCGCAAGAGTTTCAAGCGGCGGTTGATCGGGATGGCGGTGTTCAGCGTGGTGCTGGCCGGGGTTGCTTTCGGCGGGACCTATCTTTACTCCAACCCGCAATTGCAGGTCGAGATGGGAATCCAGCCTCTGATCGACAGCCTGCCCTGGAAGCACGAAGAATTGCTGTCGAAGGCCCGCGAGCATCCGCTGGAATTCGACGATCTGTCGTTGATGCTTTCGACTCGCGGGGGCGACGGCGCTCGGCGCCGAAGAACAGCTTCACCGACACGGAACTTTTGACCAATCGCTACCTCAAGTGGAACGCCTGCGTTCAAAAATGGGCTGGCGGGACTCGAGGGGCGACAACGATCGCGTCGAAGTGCGATTTTATGACATCAGCGGCACGCAGATCGCGAGCAGCACAGCGGAACGTTTCGTCGGCCCGGCGCAGACCGCGATCGATTTCAGTGGCGTGGCGCTGATTCCAGATTCGGCCGCGGTGATCCCGGGGAATTACAAAATCGCGGTCTATTCCGACGATCGGATGCTCGCCGCGGAACAATTCTCGGTGACGCAGGACTTGGCCGCGAAAGCCGCCGCCGATAAGGCGAAGGCAGAGGCGGAAGCCGCCGCACGATCCGCGGACGACCGCCGCAAAGAAGAGGATCGGCGTTTGGCGATGATCCAGGAGCGGATGCATAAACCGCTACAGCTCCAGGATATCCAGTTCATCAACAGCACCAAGGACGGGACCTTGCTGGCCGGGCCGACCAACGTGTTCAGCGTTTCCAAGGTCCTGTTCGTGGGATGGCGCGCGAGCTTCGACAATCGACTGTACGGTCTCGATGTGAATCAGTACCGGGTCGACGCGGCGTATATCGCGCCAGACGGCAGCACGCTCGGCAGCGTCGACGATGTGCAAACCGTGAGATCGGGCGCAACAGCGGGTAACGTTCACCGGACGAGTGGGCAATTCTGCGGGCGGCGCCTTCCTTCCCGGTCAGTACACGGTCAATTTTTATCTTAACGGGCAATATTTCGCGCAGCGCAAATTCCGTATCGTCGGCGACGCGGGGGTCCCATACAGCGGCGGCGGTTCGAGTGGCGGCAGCGCGCTCGGTTCCGCATCCAGCACGGCCGTAGGACTCGATACGCCCACCCTGGCGACGGGCACGGTCGAGGGAATCGAAGGGCATCGCGGCGTCGGGATGGAGTTGCGCTTGCGGCCGCAGCCGAATGGATTTCTGCACGGCGAGCTGGTGGTGCATCTGCCGGGCTATGACCCGAATGCCGATCGAAGGCTTCGTGCGCGGCAGTCACGTACAGTTCCAGGTGCCTCACGGCGCGGAGACGTACTATTTCGAAGGAGAGCGGCGCAGCGATGTGTTGAGCGGCGCCTTCGAGTCGACGCCGACGGGCGAGCGCGGGACCTGGAGCACGCGCGCCGATTAGTTTTCGAAGACGGCGCCGGCTCACATCCGGAACCGAAAGCGCATCCAACCGGATCGCTAAGAAATAAGTCAGATCGCCGGAAAAAAAATGGCCGAGAGGCGCAAACCCCTCGGCCATGGTCGAATCGCGTCTAATCAGAGACTGTAAAGTTCGGCGACGTTATCGTGCAGAATCCAGTTCTTCTCTTCTTCGCTCAGACTTGCCGCATGCTTGGCCAGTATCTCCTGCGAGTGCGGCCAGGTCGAATCGCTGTGTGGGAAGTCGTTGGCCCACATCAGGCGATGAGGATTGCACAGGTCCTTCATCTTGAAGGCGACCCAGTCGTCCTGGAACGTCATGTAGATGTTCTCGCGAAAGTATTCGCTGGGCATCTTGGAGAGTTTCGCTCGCGGTCATCCAGTAACGATGGCGGTCGAAGGCGTGGTCCATCCGGTACATGTAGTGAGGAGCCCATCCGGCGTCGGCCTCGACGCAGACGATGCGAAGATTGGGATGGCGCTCGAAGACTCCGCCCAGGATGAACGTACCCATGATGTCCTGGTTGCCGCGGATGATTGAGAGGAAGGAGTTGAGCTTGGGTCCACGCGGCGCTTTGCCGACGCCCTCGTTGGAGGTCAGGATGTGGAAGCTCAACGGCATTTTCATTTCGATCGCGGCTTCGAAAAACTCATCGTAAATCGGATGGTCGTAGTCTTCCTTGACCGGAAAACCCGGCATCATGACTCCGCGCAGGCCCTGCGCCTTCATGCGTTCGAGGTCCTTGATGCCTTCCTCGGGCGAGCGCATCGCAGTTTGTCCCAGGCCGAGCAGGCGATCGCGATGAGGGCTGCAATATTCGGTAATCCAGAGATTGTAGGCGTCGAAGCAGGCCTTCTTGTAGTCGGGGTCGGGATGGTTGCAGAGGATCATACCGACGCTGGGGTAGATGACTTCGGCGGCGACGCCGTCGATGTCCTGGTCGGCAATTCGCGGTGTCGGGTCCCACGCGCCGGGGGCTAGTTCGTCGAATTTGGCCCGGGCGGCGGCGCCGGCCAATTCCTGCGCGGTCTTGCCGGCCGCCGCGATCAACCCCATGGGAACGGTCTCTTTCATACCGTTGACGACGTAAGTATCGCCGCGCTTTTCGTCCCATACGACGCGCGGGGCGATATCCTTGTACTTGCTATCGATGCGCGCGAGGTAAGTGTCGGGCGGTTCCATGATGTGAGAATCAGCCGAGATGATGGGTTTGGAGATTATTGGGTTCGCCATAAGCTTCACCCTCCTGCTTGTGAGATAGCTTCGGCCCGGAGGTTACCGGTCTAATGCAGTTGAGCCGTCAGGTAAAGCGGGGCGGGTGTACGGAGATTCAGGCACCCACGCGCCGCGCAACGTAATACTGCGTCCAGAGCATCCAACTGAGCGGCCCGTTGCGGAGCTTTTGCTCAAGCCACTGTTCCATCCGCAGTGCGCTATCGCCGGCGAATTCGGCGAGAAATGGAAGATACATCCCGGACTTATTGCGTTCGAGAACATTGAAACCCTGATGCTCGAGCGCGCTTTTCACCCGGTTGGAGGTCATCAGGTTGATGTGGCCGGCTTCGAAGACCGGTTCGCCGTAAATGCGGCGCACGACGCTGATGACGCCGGGCATAAAGGCGACCTTGCAGGCCATTTCGATCAGGCTGTAGCGTTGCGGGGTCGACAGGATCAGGATCCGCCGGGTGCGAGCAGCCTCCTGACACCACTCAGCACGCGGGTGGTGTCGTTGATGTGCTCGATGACCTCGCTGCACAAAACCAGGTCGAAGCTGTGCTCGGGAAGCTCGGAGGCAGTGATATCGTCGGTCGCGAGGCAAAGATTCGGATACTTGGCGGAGATCGCGCGGGCGTGATCGAGATGAGCCTGATCGAGGTCGCTGGCGACGACCTCGCGAAAAGACTCGCAGAGAGCCGGCAGGTAGGCACCGGCACCGAAGCCGACTTCGAGCGCGCGACGCGGTCGTCCAGAGGCGTACTCGGCGACTTTCGCGGTAATCCAGTCGCGGCGGGTGCAATGCAGCCAGCGCCGGTCGGATTGCGCGAATTGTATAGGGTTTCGAGCAGCGCCAACAATTGCAGTTCAGCGCCGTTCGATACGCTTTGGTGGTTTTTAGCCGCCGCCTCCATGAGTTGATCCCGAGACGCCGTTGCGTCCATGCCGCGAACACCCGGATGGGCGAGGCCTTGGCCCTCTACACCACCGCCGCAACATCCTTTAAGTCTTATATTCATTTTGCTGACGCCGGAAGACCATCGCCAAGATCTACGTGACCGCTTCGGTCTGGTTGCATTCGCCATCTATGCCGTCCTGTCGATAGTTTTCTTTGGCCGCACGGTTGTCGGTGACATCAGAGGGTTTCATCTGGGGCGCGGTCCCGATCCATCGTTTCTGATGTGGGCGCTGGTTTGGTGGCCTTACGCCATTGCGCATCGCCTCAACCCGTTTCTCTGCCGGTTGGTTTGGGCACCCGGCGGTTTCAACCTGACCTGGTCCGGGTCGATTCCGATCGCCTCCTTGGCTGCCGCACCGCTGACCTCCCGATATGGTCCGGTCGCCGCGTACAACGCATTATGTCTGGTGGTTCCGGTAGTCGCGGCGTGGTGTGCGTTCGCTTTGTGCCGCGATGTCTCGAAGCGTTATTGGCCGGCGGTTGCCGGCGGGTACATCTTCGGGTTCTCGTCGTACGTGCTGGGCCAGATGGTCGGTGGCCATTTGAATCTAATCTTCATTTTTCCGGCGCCGCTAATCGTCAAGCTGGTCTTGCGCAGGTTCACCGGGAGACTGCTGGCGACGACTTTCGCGATCTTGCTTGCGCTGGTTTTCGTGGTGCAGTTTCTGCTTTCCATCGAGCTTGCGGCGACCGTCGTGCTGTTCGGCGGGCTCGCGCTGATCGCTGCGTGGAGCTATGCGGCGGTCGGCGAAAGAAAGCGAATCACCGATCTCATCAGTCCGATCGCCGGCGCCGGCATTCTCGCAATGTGCATATTGTCGCCTTATCTCTACTACCTGTTGGCGCAGGGGATGCCAAGCGGCGCGATCAATTCGGCGGGGCAATATTCGGCGGACCTGATCAACCTGATTATACCGACAAGAACCGTCGCTATCGGCAATACGCCGATTTTTATGGCTCTAAGCGGCGTTTTCCCAGGAAACCTCGGTGAGGCAGGCGCCTATCTTGGTATTCCATTAGTCGCGATTGTGTTCTCGTATGCATATACGCACTGGCGCGAACCGGCGGTGCGTACGTTAGTCACAATGCTAATCGTGATTTCGATTTTAGCATTGGGACCTCGCATTCACGTCGCGGGAATGACCGCATTCGGAATGCCGTGGAAGCTCTTCACCCACCTCCCGCTAATCAAGAGCGCGCTTCCGGTTCGTTTCATGGCATACGCCTCGCTCGTGGCCGGGATGACGGCGGCATTGTGGCTCGCGGATGACACGATAAATCGACGGCTGCGGATCTCCGCGGTCGCTGCTCTAGTGGTTTTTTCCCTGCCTAACCTGGGCGCCAGGTTTTTTGGCGCACCCGCAAATATTCCTCAATTCATCTCGAGTGGAGCATATCGAGAGTACCTGCATCCCAACGAGACCGTCGTCGCAATTCCATACGGGATTAGCGGCGGAACCATGCTGTGGCAGGCGGAAAGCAAAATGTATTTTGCGATGGCGGGTGGCTACACCGGTATCACGCCACGGGAGTTTTCGAGTTGGCCTATCGTGGGCGCGCTTTCGACGCAGACCGTAATCCCGGATGAAAAAGCTCAGCTGATGGCGTTCATGGCGCGGCACGGCGTCAGCGCGATTATCGTCAACGATGAGCACCTGGCGCTTTGGCGTCCGCTCCTGGCAGAGGTGGATCCATCACCGGTTCATGCCGGAGACATCTCAATCTATCGCCCGAGCCGGGATGACCTCGCGCGCTATCGCGATGCGAGCGCAATTGCGATGGAACGGCAAAGTGATGCGGCTCGAATCGATGCGTTGTTAGTCGCGACGAGCCGATACCTGGAGTTGGGCAAGGATCCTGCGCAACTGACCCCGATGAATATCCAGAAACTTGGCTTGCTGCCCGCGAACTGGGTTAGCGACCCCGACGTGCGTACGAACGACGGCCTCTACCTGGGGCCATGGAAGGAGGGCGGGGTCGCGATCGGCGTTGTTGGCAGTTATGACGCACTGGCCTCGACGATTGAGAAGTATCGACAGAGTGCGTCGCATGTCTTTTTTCCGTATCCCAGGGAACTCAAGGTGCCACCCACGGGCGATACCTTCATGCGCCTGCTGGTGATGGTGTTCGATCGGCAGCATTTGGCGACTATCGCGGGGGAAATCAAAGCGGCGGATCAATCTGAACGGGATATGAACCGGCCTGAATAGGACGAGAACCGGCGTTCGCGACGCGTTGTCCCTTGGAGCGCAAGGATGTAATCTGGCTCGCCTTTGGCCCTGGGGGGAGCGCATACGATGGATCCGATTCCGATTCAGCCGACACCGACACCGGCACCTTTCAGCATGGGAAGTCGAGGCCCGCTCGAGGCGGCCGTCGCCTTGGCCGTCCTTGTACTACTGGTAATTGGATGTTTGCTGGTTCTGGCGCCGTTCGCTTCGGCGATTCTATGGGCGGTGCTCCTGTGTTTCTCGACCTGGGGTATCTATCAGTGGCTCAAGGGAATGCTGGGCGACCGCAAGTCACTCTCGGCGCTGGTGATGACCCTGATTATCGCCGCAGTCGCCGTCGGTCCGTTTGTAATCGTCGGTCAGAGCCTCGCGGATAACGTCAAGGACGTGGTCGGTGTGATCCGCCATGCGGTCGAGCAAGGGCCGCAGGGTCCGCCGGAATGGGTCATGCGGATTCCCGTAGCCGGACCGCGAATCCATGACTATTTGGTGAATCTGTCGCGTGACCCGGAGGCGCAGCGTGCCGCGATGCGCGGTCTGGTTCAGCCGGTACGTACCTTTGCGGTCGAGCTTGGCAAGGCGCTGGGTCGTGGGATCCTCGAACTCAGCCTCAGCTTGCTGATTTGCTTTTTTCTCTATCGCGACGGCGACACCCTCGCGACCCGATTCGACAATATCGTCTTCCGTGTCGGTGGCGCTCGTGGACGGCGTCTGATTGAGGTTGCAAGCGTGACCGTCGGAGGTGTGGTTCAGGGGATATTAGGGACCGCCGTGATCCAGGGCGCGTTAGCGGGAGTGGGTTATTGGATCGCGGGTGTGCCGGGCGCCTTCTTCCTCGGATTCACCACTTTTCTGCTGGCCTTCATTCCGGGCGGACCGGCAATCATATGGGTCCCGGCTGCGATTTGGCTTTTTGAGGAGAGCTCGAGCAGTTGGGGAATTTTCATGCTGATCTGGGGAGGCTTGGTGGTGGGAGCCGTCGATCATTTTCTCAAGCCCGTGCTGATTAGCCGCGGAGGGAATACTCCATTGATCCTTGTGATGCTCGGGGTATTCGGCGGCGCGCTCGCTTTCGGTTTCATCGGAGTGTTCATTGGTCCGACGCTACTCGCGATCGGATATGGCCTGGTCGATGAATGGAGCGGCACGATTATCGTGAAAGGCGAGCAAGCGTAATCGCAAAATTGCGGATTGGTACTCGATGCCCTTTTTTCGATCGGAGTCGAGAGACACGCTCAGCGTCTCTCGGCATTGCTCTCTAGGTTAATTCTTCACCAAGCTGAGCAGGATGTGGCGAAGCCCGCCCGCCAGGATTCCATGCTTTATAAGAGCGTGAATTCGAAGAGACTGCGCCAACGCCGCTTTTCCTGCGCAGGTCAGAGCAGGGTTTTGCGTTTCCATCTGCATCACCGCAAGTGTCGTAATCCAAAAGTGTAACGTTCGGCGAGAAACGTCCTCGAATGTCTCCAGTTTGAAGCCTGCCTGTCGAGCGCAAGACAGGTATTCGTCCACAGTTCCGATCTGAGCATTCCAATGGCGATTGAACGGACCGGCGTATTCGTCACGTTCGAGAAAACAGTCGAAAATGAAAACCCGTCCGCCGGGCCTGAGGAGTGCTGCGAGGCGATCGAACCAAGGCCTGCGGGGGAATGAACTCGAGCTGTCGATCGCCATAACCGCGTCGTAACAATGTTCTCCGGGCAGCGTCAGCGCGTCGCATAACAGTGGCCTCACCAGAGACTCGACGCCGGCTTGCGCCGAAAATTTTGCGACGAAACCGACGTGCGAGGGAGCGATCGTTATAGCCGTTACATGCGCGCCGAAGCCTTGGGCCCAAAAAATAGCTCCACCACCAAGACCACATCCAACGTCGAGCACATCGCGAAACGGGACATACTTCAATTGCCAGGCGTTCGCGGCGTAGTAGAGCATCTCCTCCTGTGCGGCCACTAGTTTTGCGCGAATCGATGCCAAGTTTCTTGAAAGATCTGCCTGGACCATGAACCCTGTGTGGTAGTGAACAAGGGGTCCGGGTCCATAACGCTCCAGAATAGAATTGGTCTTGCTCTCGTAGAAATTGACCAATGCCGAGTTAGTCGAGGGACCTGACTCGTGATGCTTTCGCATTTAAATCAGCTTGTAAACTTTCGAAAAGACCTAATCCGAGAAAGCGTTTCGGTCCTATTCTCAGTCGTTAGACCCCCACAAAAAAACGATCTTCCAGTCTGGATTGCCGCTGCCAAGTCTATTGATAAAGGTAAACTCAAATTGGATTAAGCCGCTGCCGTTGCGATCTTTCCACTGGCCCGCTCCATTGATAGTGCCCAGGTTTCCATGGTGACTGGCAGTGCTTGCGTTAGGTGTGAAATTCGGATTGTCGCTGTCGGCATCGGTTTGAAGAAAACAAAGAACCGAAGTTTTGCCGAAGTAAAACGGCGGAGACGCTCCAGTAACGCGTTTGAGGATTACATTGTCGTCGAGGAGGTTACCAAGGGTACCCCAGTCGCGTTCGTTATAAGCTAACACCGCTTGTTGGAAAACACTGGATATGGACATTTCTTCGTCTCTCCTTGAAGATAGTTTGAATCACACGCGCCTCACGTAACGATACAAACTCAGTCAATAACCACTTTTTTCAACGGCGATTGAGCTTTGAACTGACAAAGCGACATCGCGATTTGAACTAATGCCTGTTCATCAAATCGAGTTTCCGTTTGGAGCGTTCTGACCGTTTCAATTTTGTTCGAGTAAGGTTTTGGCCTCCTTCAGGTCGGCAGTATCGAAACCTTCACTGAACCAGTTATAGATGTCTTCCAAAGTTTTTCGAGTATCCGAGTTCTTCGCTTGCGGCATCCGATTGAGACTCATGGCGGCGCGCAGTTCCAACGGCTTCGCGCCTTGGGCTCTCGCGATTGCCAACGCGCGACGAAAGCAGTCTTCCACCTCATCGCGTTCCGGTGCTTTCAATTCCGGCGCGCCGACATGGTGTAACAACAATTCTCCTCTCACCCGGTGTATCTCCGCTTGCCACCAGCGCTCTGCGGTTGCATCGGCCGCGGCTTGCGCCTCGGATAATTTATACAAACCCTCTTTGGCCTGGTCGGATTTCCCCAGTGCCTCGGCTTGCAGAGCGAGAAAGTAGGGCATCATTATCTCGACGCCGGCGGTTTTGAGAGTGGTTAAGCCTTGACCAATTTGCGTAATACCTTCATGTACTCGTGATTGCTCGGTTATCGCCCACCCTTGCAAGATGGTTCCCATCCCTCGCCAGAAAGCGAATTCCCGTTCGACGGAAAGAGCAACTGCTGAAGCTGCTTGTTCGTAAGCTCCATACGGAGAACGGCAAAGTTGGAAGAACCACGAGGCGAATGCCGCTGCCGCCGCCGATGAAAATGGATGCGACAGCTTTTGCGCCAGGGCGAGCGCTTCGCGAGTCTTCTTCAGTGCCTGTTCCGGGTAGCCGAGGAACCATAGAGCCCAGGCGGCATGGGAGATACAGACCACCCTCGGGTCCTGGCCGAAGGTAAACGCGAGAGAGTTCTGCTGCCGGTCTTCATAGAGACCGAGTCCCTGATCCAGGTGAACGAGTGCCGCAGCGAAATTCCCATAGTTGAGTTGGCTAACTCCCAGCGCATGATGGGCGGCCAGCAAATGAACTTTGTCACCTGACAAGTTCGCCATGCCCAAACATTCTTGCGCCAGCTCGTGCGCCGTATCGTGTTGAGCCCGTGCCAGATAGAACAACCAGAGTCCCCATAGCACCGGGAAAACCTGCGGGCTCGCGTCGAGTCGCTGACAGAGCTTGCGGGCGCTCGCATATACGGTTTCAATTTCGTCAAACGCGAATCCTTTGGTAGCCGAGAGAGCCGGTCCCAGAGAAGTGAGTAGCAAAAGCTCTTCCTGCATCTGTTGGGTAGTTTCAGGAAGAGCGCGTACCAACGCGAGTCCCTTCTTGAGATGACGAATTGCTTCCTGGCTCTCCGACCTCTGAAAGGCTCGTTGTCCCGCGCGCTGAAACAAAGGCACCGCCTGCTCTATGAGGCCGGCCTCGGCAAAATGATGGGCGAGCAGTTCGGGTTGAGACTCGATCGTTTCTGGGAAATGCTTTTCCAGTGCTCTAGCTATATCGCCGTGATACTGACGGCGCCGACTTCGCAGAAGAGACTCGTATGCGGCATCGCGGATCAAAGCATGCCTGAAACTATAATATGTGCGTGGCGGCCGTAAACGTTGTTCCAGCAGTTCGGCGTCTACGAGTTTGTTAAGCGCACCAGTTAGTTTCGCTTCATCCAAAGGCGAAACTATATGGAGCAATTCATAAGAGAATTCCTTGCCAATAGTCGCCGCCAGTTGAGCGACCTCCTTGGCAGTTCCGAGACGATCCAGACGCGCCATCAGGGATTCATAGATGGTGGAAGGAATGGTGAGAGACGGTAGGGACCCGATCGATTCGTATCGATCGCTGAGCTCGCGCAACTTTCCAGATTCGAGGATCATTCGTGTCAACTCTTCGACGAAGAGCGGCACGCCTTCTGTTTTTGCCCGGATTTCGGCCAGGACATCTCCTGGAAGAAGCTTGCCTCGGGCAATTGAACGCGTCATAGACTCGGTCGCCGACCTCGAAAGGCGGCCCAAATTTAGGGCTTGAATATGTGGCTGTGAACGCCACGGGAGAACGAAGTCGGATCGGAAAACCATCGCGAGGAACAGCCGCGCTCGCGGGATTCGCTCGATCAGCTGACTGATCAATTCCAACGTGGAAGGATCAGACCATTGCGCATCTTCGACGATGATTCGGGTTGGCGTTTGCTCCGCTACCTTTAACAGCCAGTCGATGATTGCTTCGCATGTCCGCTGCCTTTGTTTTTCAGGGCTCAGGCCGAGGTTGGGATAGCGCTTGCTGCCTGGCAACGAAAGTAAATCAGCAAAAAGCGGGACGTTTTCGAACAGATCGAGGCCTGGCGCCTGCAAAGTCTTCTCGAGCTTGTCGAATTGCGCTGCCGTGTCATCGTTTCGCTGAAATTGGAACAGACGTTGGAGAAAAGTTATTACCGGATATAGAGCGCTATCCTGATAGTACTGAGAGCACCTGATCCCCAGCTCCGCGATGCCGGCGACAGTAGTACGTTCCTTTAGAACCCGCATCAGGCGGGATTTACCGATGCCCGGCTCTCCGCTGAGCAATACAACTTGGCCATGGCCCGCGCAGGCATGCTCCCAACTTTGGAGCAGTAATTCGAGTTCCCTTTCACGACTTACAAATGGCGTGAGACCGGTAAGAACCGCGCGGTCGAAACGGTTTTGGACCCCACTCTCATCGAGTACCAGGAACAACTCGAACGGTCTGGCGACGCCTTTGAGCGAGGGTTTGCCAAGACTACGGCAAACAAAAAATCCTTCGATCAACCGGTGAGTGGCCTCACTGATGACCACCGTGTCCGACTCGGCGATAGCTTGCAGTCGTGATGTTATGTTGGGGGTTTCGCCGGTTATGGTGATGTTGGGCGAGTCGCTTTGACCTTGTGATTGCTCGACAACGGCCAAACCAGTGTGTATTCCGACGCGAACGTGCAGTGACTTTTGCAGCTTCGAGACCGCTGCAACGATTCCGAGCCCTGCTCGCGCGGCGCGCACCGCATCATCTTCATGAGCCGCGGGATAGCCGAAATAGGCGAGTAGACCGTCTCCAAGATATTGCGCCACGTACCCGCCTTCACGGGTAATCGCCTCAGTACAGACGATTTGATACTCGCGGTTTAACTCATAGAGTTCTTCGGGATCCAGCCTTCCGGAGAGTGCTGTCGATCCGACCATGTCGCAAAACATTACAGTGAGTTGCCGCCGCTCGGCCATGCGCGACGGGAGATTTTGAGGATCGGGCTCGAATGGTCCGAGCGCACTTCTACATTGGCGGCAGAATGCAGCCGACGGCGGATTCGAAAATTGACAAACCGGACAGATCATTCGCGCTCACCACCCTTTTATTGATGGCGCCAACCCGTACCGAACTCAATCGAGGGCTACACACCTCACACATAATTCAAGAGAATTCAAGAGGAGCTTATCTTTGCTGAGACGTCATTATCTGGACTTTAGTCTCTCCTTAACTGAACTCTGCGCGGATTGATGTTCCAATTCTTTTCAGTAGGCGGCGCGAACGCGCCGACCCTCTTTTGCTGCTGTCGCGTATCGGCGAGACGGCTGGAGTTTTATTCAGCTCATCGCTAGGTTGGCGCAAGAATGCGCCGTAGCTTCAAAAAATCTGTTTCACGAGCGGCGCGTCCGAACCAACGCCAATCCAACGGGAGACAGGAAACGTGAACTTCGGACTATTGATGTCATTCCGCAATTCATCGCGCGGCGAACTTTCCTATGCTGATCTCTACCGCAAACACGTGGATCTGTGTGTCGAAGCCGAGGATCTTGGTTTCGACACGATCTGGCTCACGGAGCATCACTTCGTCGACGATGGCTACTCGCCCAGCATGATTCCCTTAGCGGCGGCGATCGCCGCGCGCACCAAGAAGATTCGAATCGGCACCTTTGTGCTGCTGATGCCGCTGCACAATCCGCTGCACGTCGCCGAGGACGCAGCAACGATCGACGTGCTCTCCAACGGGAGATTCGATCTCGGGTTAGGACAAGGCTATGTCCCACGCGAATTCGCCGGCTTCAATGTTCCACGCGAGGAACGCAGCAAGCGTCTCCGTGAAGGCGTCGAGATCGTGCGTCGCGCCTTCACCGAAGACAACTTCACTTTCGAGGGCAAATGCTACTCGGTGCGCGACGTCTCGCTGTATCCCAAGCCGGTCCAGCAACCCCATCCACCGATATGGATTGGAGCGCGATCACGACCCGCAACGGAACGCGCCGCCCGGAATGGATACCATCTGGCGGGCACCGGCGCGCGACAGGCGGAGATCTATCGCGAAGCGTTGCGCGGAGCCGGACGAAATCCCGCTGACTTTCATATCGCTCAGTTGCGCTTCGGTTTTATCGCGGCGAAGAAGGAAAAGGCCTGGGACGAATGCGAGTTCGGCCTGCAGTATTTGCTGACTCGCTATGGTCAGTGGATTGCGGAAGCCAGCGACGTTCCGGGAGACGAGAATTTCGCGAAAGTCCCTCCGGTCGGCGAATTCAGGCAGGCTGCGGCTTCAGGATCCTTCGTCGATTTGTTGGTCGGAACGCCGGACGATGCGATCAAACAAATCGAGGAGATGGAAGCGTACTCGACGCACCTGGCGCTCGGGCTGGCGCTGCCGGGAATTGATCCGAAGAAGATTCGCGCCTCGATGAAGCTTTTTGCCGACAAAGTCATTCCGCACTTCCGCAAAAGGTCGCGGAAGAAGGCGGCTTGATAAGACCCGGAAAGAAAAGACGGGACGCAGGATGTTTCTCGCGCCCCGTCAATTTCCAATCGTCGCTTTGGCGATGCGAACTTAACTCAGCGGCCGCCGCCCATAAACGCCTTTAATGCCTCGGCCATTTCGGCGAGAGCTTTCTTGACCGAGGGACGCTCCTGCGCCTTACCCCACCAGGCGGCGAACTTCGGACGTCCGTCCAGAGCCGACTTAGCCCCGAAGCCCGGGAGCATGTTCACCAGGAAGAACGTGGTTGGTGCGAGCGCGCAGTCGGCCAAGGAGAAATCAGGTCCGGCCGCAAAATTTCCCGCCGGAGCGAGCATGCCCTCGAGTAAGTCGAGCCGGCCCTGCAGCTCGGTGAGCTTTTCGGTGACCACTTTGTCGTCGCGCGTTTTGGGATTCAGATGGGCAAACAGGGCCCGCAACGGTGGCTCGACATAGAGGTCGTGAAGCCGGGTGAAGCTCCGCACTTTGGCGCGTGCCTCGGCGCCCTTGGGAAGTAGTGGAGGGTTGGGGAACTTATCCTCCAAATATTCGTTGATGGTTTCGGACTCGGCGATGATGGTGCCGTCGGCGTCGAGGGTGGGGATTTTGCCTAACGGATTGATCTTGAGATATTCGGGCGATTTATTGTCGCCGCCAGGTACCGCCGCGATTTCGACGTTGGCGCCTTTTTCGTAGATGACGATCCGCGATTTCGTCGCGAAATTCGAAAGGTTCATATTGTAAAGCTTCATTGTTCTCGACTCCTTTTGCCCCGATTTCATCCCCTTAAAAAGGTATCAAGTAAACCGCCGATATCGTCGCGTTATGGCAAAGGCCATCAGGGCGCGCAATCGTCACTTGGTTAAATAACAGATTAGTCATCACCGGCTTCGCGTTCCCGGTTGATCCGATCGATGTGGTCGGCGACACGATTGATCTCCCGTGTGGCGTCATCCACGGCCTTCCGCGCCTGTTCCGCGGCGATTTGCGCCTGTTCGGCAGCTACGCGCGCCTTCTCTGCCGCTGCTTCAGCCTGCTCGGCCTTTTGCTGTGACTCGAGCGCCTGCTGATTCGCCTGCTGGATTTCCGCGCTCGAAGGTCCGCATCCCGAGAGCATCGCACCAAGTGCAAACGCCGCGAGATAGGCCGCGACCGATTTTAAGCCCAGCAATTCCGCTTACTTTCCGGGTGCGAACGCTTCCATCGCGCGAGGATCCGGCAACAATTCGTTATCCGCGCGTATCGGCAGGATGCACACGTGCGTAGCTCCCGCTTTCAGATGTGCATCGATCCGATCCCGGATCTTCTGCTGCACTCCCCAGGCGACCACGGCGTCCACCAACGCGTCGCTGCATCCGTTCTCGAACTCCGTGTCCTTCCAGCCGAGCGCCTTCAGATTGTTGGTGTAATTCGGCAGCCGAGGCACGTAGGTCTTCATGTAGGCCCGGGCTGCCGCACGCGCCTTGGTGGCATCGGACTCGAGAATCACCGCCTGCGCGGCGCAGATCCATGGCTTCGGACCGATCGCGGCGCGCGCCTTCGCGGTATGCTCCGGCGGGACGAAGTAGGTATGCGTTCCCTGCGTTTCGGCTGCGGCGAGCGCCAGCATCTTCGGATGTAAGGCGGCGATAACGACCGGCAGTTCTTCCTTGGCCTTCGGCGCGCGGTAGAGTGCACCCTTCATCTTGGGCAGGTATTCCTTCATGTAACTGTAGGGCTTGTCGTAACTATGGCCGCGCAGATTGAGGACCAACGGCTTATGGCTGACTCCGATGCCGAGGAGAAAACGGCCGCCGAAATCTCCGCGACTGTCTGCGACGCCGCCGACATCGTAATCGGGTCGCGCGCCCAGATATTGGCGATACCCGTCGCAAACACAACTTTTTCGGTCCGTGCCGCGAGAAAGGCCGAATGTGCAAACGGTTCGCGTCCGACCGCTTCCGGTATCCAAAGAGCGCCGTAGCCGAGCTTCTCGACGGTGCGCGCAAACTCCACGCTCTCCGGCGCCGTCATCGCATCGAGGAAGAACCAAACACCGATTTTGCCGATATCCATATACTTCCTAATAGCCCGCCGCGCCGCGCCCTATCAAGCCGACCGGCATCTCGAACGATGCCGCCATCCGGGCGCGATCTGTTCGGCGCCTTGCATTTCCCAATTGGGTCAGGCCGCGCTAAATATCGAAACATTGGTTAATGTCAGCTGACAGAGGTGAGAAATCGCATGAAACTCGGATCTGATATTCGCGAATGCCGGACCGTTCAGCCAATCCGGAACTGCTTGGCTCATCTGGCGCCAAAAGGCTGAAGAAGTGCGGTTTCGAGTCGATATGGACGGTCGAGCACGTCGTCATTCCGCAAGGGTTTTCAGATCGCCGTATCCGTACTGCCAAGGACGGTAAGATTCCCGGCGGCGAGGACGTTCCGATTCCGGATCCGCTGCTGCCGTTGGGTTCGTCGCGGCCGATAACCAAGAAGATCAAGCTCGCGACCGGCGTCGTGATACTGCCGCAACGCCATCCGGTTTACGTCGCCAAGGAGCTGGCGACCTCGATCTGCTTTCGGGCGGCCGGATGATCTTCGGTATCGGTTCAGCGGTTCGCTGAAGGAGGAGTTCGAGGCGCTGGGCCTCGACTTCCAGCGTCGGGGGCGCCCGGACCGACGAAGCGATCAGGTCGCTGCGAGCGTTATGGCGCGAGGGGCCGTCGATGTTTCACGGCAAGCATTTCGATTTCGGTCCCGTGATGAGTTTCCCGAAACCGGTACAGAAGAGCGGTATTCCGATTCATATCGGTGGACATTCCCGGCTGCGGCACAGCATCCAGGGACGTCTCGGTGACGGCTTCTCCCCGGACTGCAGGCGAAATTCCGAAACTGAAGGAGTTGTTCGACGCTGATGCGTGATGAAGCGGCGAAGGCCGGCCGTAAGGCCGATCAAATCGAGATTGTCGTGCGTCGGGCGCGCCGCGAGTCTTGATTCGCTCAAGGCCTTTGCCGGATGTCGGCATTTCGCGGGTCGTGGTGCCGCCCCCGGGTAACGACAAGGCAGGCTGTCGGACGGACTCGAAAGGCTTGGGCAACGAACTAATCGGCTAAACTTTGAGCGCTGCGCGATCGCGAAGATGGAGCCGGGGCTGCAATTGAACGTCGGCGAGGTAGCCCTGGCTAGCGAGGGTCTAACGCCGAGATACCGGCGATCAGAATCTTGAGGATAAATAAAGCGGGAATGATCTTTGCGAATTCGGGCACCTTCAGCCGTCCCGACTCGTTCGCGCGAACTGGCGCGCGATTGCCGAGGAATTCGGCTTTCGAATCAATCTGGACGGTCGAGCATGTGATCATACCGCAGCCTCACATGCCGTATCCGGGTTCGAAGGACGGACAGATGCCGGGCGGCGACCACGTGCCTATTCCCGATCCGTTGATTCCGCTGGCCTACGCCGCCGCAATCACCAGCAGGATCAAGCTTTCGACCGGTATAGTCATTTTGCCCCAGCGTCATCCGCTCTACCTCGCCAAGCAACTAGCCTCGCTCGACGTGCTATCGCAGGGGCGGATGATGCTTGGATCGGCCGCGGCTGGATGCCGGAGGAATTCGAGTCCGTTGACGTCGACTACCATATGCGCGGCGCACGGACCGATGAAGCGATTCAGGCGATGCGGGCTATATGGAAGGATCCGGTGGCTTCCACGGCAAGCATTTCCATTTTCACGACGTCAAGAGTTTTCCCAAGCCGGTTCAAACAGATGGCGTTCCGATCCATGTCGGCGGTCATTCCGCCGCGGCGCAAGTCGCGCCGGAAAGTACGGCGATGGCTTCTTCCCGACGATCACGCAACCGCAGAAGCTCACCGAGATGTTCTCGGAGGTCCGGGAAGCGGCTGGCAAATCGGGACGCAATCCCGACGCAATCGAGTTCTCCGCGATGGGCTCCGGTAAGCTCGACTCGATCAAGGCGGCCCAGGACGTCGGCGTCGACCCGGGTCGTCCTCGGACCGCCGTCATCCGATCCGGCAAAGCTCAAGGCCGGACTCGAGCGGATCGCCAACGACAACGCGAAGCTCTAGCAATACAT
>CAWDQC010000008.1:0-39329 GCA_963804355.1 uncultured Pseudomonadota bacterium
TTTTCGTTGCCGCCGACCAGACACCGTGGCTGCTCGATCATCGTCCGGAAGCGCTCGAGGGCTTCGATCATCAGTTGCCCGATTTTGCCCGCGCCAAGGGGATGGCCGCGGTACGTCTGCTTCCACCCGGCAAGGCCTTCCTGGTGATGGAACTTGGCGGTGCGACCGACGATGAAGTGCTGGGCCGCGCCAACGCGGTTAAACGGCAAGCCGAAAGCGTCAAGCAATGTTCCGGCGTGGCGATCGTGCTCGATGGCGCCGATCAGCGCGCGGTCTGGGGTATCCGCGAGTCGGGACTGGGAGCCGGCGCGCTCATCCGGTCATCCGCGCACCTGGCCGGGCGCGGAGGACTGTGCGGTGCCGCCCGCGCGCCTGGGCGACTTCCTGCGGCGGTTGGTGACACTGCTGGCGCGCTACGACCTCGCCGCGGCCACCTACTACGGCCATTTCGGCGAGGGTTGCGTCCATTGTCGTATCAACTTTGATTTCTTCACTACCGAGGGAATTGCGCGTTTTCGCGCGGCGATGGTCGAGATCGGAGACCTGGTGGCGGAGTTCGGCGGTTCGCTTCGGGTGAGCATGGCGACGGTCTCGCCCGTTCGGAGCTATTGCCCAAGATGTTCGGCGCTGAACTTATCGGCGCGTTTCGCGAATTCAAGCAGGCCTTCGACCCCGACCATCGGATGAATCCCGGCGTGATCGTCGATCCCGAGCCGCTGGACGCCAACCTGAGAATCGGCGCCAGGTATGCGCCCGTAAGGTGCCACTCGCTTCGATTTCTCCCATGAAGGCGGCCTCGCCGGCGCGGCGCTCAAATGCGTCGGTATCGGCAAATGCCGCAAGACCGACGCCGGGACCATGTGCCCGTCCTACATGGCGACGCACGAGGAGATGTACTCGACGCGTGGCCGTGCACGGCTGCTGTTCGAGGCTCTGACCGGCGGTCCGCTCGCTCACGGGTTTGGCGATGAGTCGCTCTACGATTCGCTGGAACTTTGCCTGTCGTGCAAGGCATGCAAGACGGAATGTCCGGCCGCGGTCGATATGGCGGCCTACAAAGCCGAATTTATGGCGAATTATTACGCGTCGCACTGGCGGCCGCCGCAGGCGCGTTTCTTCGGCAGGATTCACGAGGTCGCCCGGCTGGCGTCACTGGCGCCGCGTCTCGCCAATCTCGGGTCGGGCGGCGCGATCGGTTCGAGGGTGCGGCGGATGCTGCGCGTTCATCCGGCGCGGGCGTTGCCGCGTTTCGCCGGTCAGACCTTTCGCTCATGGTTCGATCGTCGCGGGGCGCGCAACGCCGACGCGCCCGAGGTCCTGCTCTTTCCCGACACATTCAACAATTTTTTCGAGCCTGAGGTCGCGATTGCCGCGACCGAAGTGCTCGAAGACGCGGGGTTTCGCGTCGTAATTCCACAAAAAGACCTTTGTTGCGGCCGGCCGCTCTATGACCAAGGGATGCTCGATGCCGCGCGGCGGCGCCTGCTTGGCGTGATCGACGTGTTGAGCCCCTTCGTCGACCGCGGGGTGAATATCGTCGGTCTCGAACCGAGTTGCCTGCTTACCTTGCGTGACGAGCTTCCGGCGCTCTTTCCGCGGGTGACGAGCGTGCGCAAAATCTCGGAAAATTCGATGCTGCTCGACGAGTTTTTGGCCGCGAAGGCGCCCGCCTTTGCCCCCAGCGCGCGGATTGGCCGCGCGATCGTCCACGGCCATTGCCATCAGAAGGCGCTGGCCGGGATGGCCGGCGAAATGTCTGTCCTGAAACGAGTCAGGGGTTTGGCGGTGGAAGCGCCGGACAGCGGATGTTGCGGGATGGCGGGGGCGTTCGGTTACGACACGGCGCGGTTCGAGGTCTCGCGCTCGATCGGGGAGCGCGTGCTTTTACCGGCGATTCGAACCAGCGCGCCTGATACTTTAATCATCGCCGATGGCTTTGCGTGTCGCGCCCAGATCAGGCAATTTTGCGCAGACCGGCAACCGATGCATCTGGCGCAGGCGCTCAATTTCAATCACGGCCCTCATCCGCGGGCCGACGCGAGGTAACATTCACAATGCGTCTTGGAATCACGATTCCCCTTGACGGTTTTCAGAACCGCCACTTTATCGAGCTCGTACGCCATGCCGAGAAGCTCGGCTACGCCGACGCCTGGTCGTACGAGACGATGGTCGGTGACGGTATCACGCCGATCGCCGCGGCCGCGTCAGTCACCGAACGGATCAGGTTTGGCACGGCAATCCTGCCGGTATTTACGCGATCGCCGGCTCTGCTGGCGATGTCGGCGGCGGGACTGCAGAATCTCTCGGGCGGCCGTTTCATCCTGGGCGTCGGGATTTCGACCCCGACGATCGTCCAGCAATGGATGGACGTGCCGTATGAGAAGCCGGTCACACGATTGCGCGAAACGGTTGAGGCGTTGCGCGCAATCTTCAGCGGGCAGAAGGTCTCGATGAAGGGCAAAACCCTTGCGATCGACGGCTTTCGGCTGGGAGCGCACATGGAGAATCCCCCGCCAATTTACGTCGGCGCGCAGGGTGAATTGATGCTGCGCACGGCCGGCGAGGTCGGCGACGGCACTATCGTCAACTTCATAACACCCGAGACTTTTCCTCAGATGCTCGCACATATTCGCGAAGGTGCGCGCAAGGCCGGCAAGCAAACCGGCGCAATCGAAGTCGCCTGCCGAATCGTGGTTGCGATCGACCAGGAAGAGGACGTCGTCCGCGAGCAACTACGCCGCGAACTCACGGCCTACCTGACGGTTCCGCAGTACAACAAGTTCTTCCAATGGATCGGCTACGAAAAAGAGGCGCGTACGGCGCTTACCGCGTGGAACGCCGGTGATCGCAAGAAGGCGCTGGCGTCGGTCCCGGACCAGATGATGGAGTCGATTTTTATCTACGGCACGCCCGACCGCTGGGCCAAGCGCCTGAAGGATTACGAAAAGGCGGGGATTACTTCGACGGCGCTTCAGTTCACCTCGTACGTCAAGGACCCCGAAGAGAAGCGCAAGCGTATCATGCGCGCGATGGAGGCCCTCTCCAGCGCCTGGTAGCACTCCAAAAATAAACGCCCCGCCGCAAGGCGGGGCGTTTGATTATCGAGCTTATTCAGGCTTAATCAGAGACGATTTTCGCGGCGTTCGTTAGTTCGGCAATCCCAGCATCGGACCCACCACGTTACCCAGCACGCCGAGCATCGGGCTGTTCGAATAGGGCGGGACGTAGCCGCCGGCGTAAGTGTTGTAGGCGGCAGGGTTAGCAGCGTACGGAGCCGGGGCGGGCGCGTAATTTACCGCAGGCGTGTTGTAGTAGGCGGTACCGCGATTCAGGTTCTCGATCCGTCCGTTGAGGTTGTTGATCACCCCGAGCATACGATTTGCGGCGTCACGATCGTGTCGCGCCCGCATTTGCGCCAGGACGACGTAGGCCTGCTGACGACGTTCGAGCAGCCAGCTTACCTGCTGCGACGGATTGTAAGCCGCAGGCGGGAGCGAGTCGTAGTAGGAAACCGGCGGGCCGTAGTTCCATCCGGAGGCTACCGGAGCCGGGCAGTTCGCGACAGGGGCCGGGTAGTAGGGGCGAACCGGCTGAGGATAATAGACCGGTTGCGGAACCGGGCGGTAGGGCACCGGATGCCAATACGCCGTATGGGGAGGAGATGCGACACGCACCATCGGCGGATATTGGCGATCATTGAAGCGGACGTTACCGCGGAAATGGTCGTCGTCGCGGCGGTCGCGGTCATGCTTGGACCAGCCGTTATGCCATCCGTTGTCGTGCGCCGCGGTCGGACGGTACTTGAAATCGTGGTTTTGAGGTGCGGCAAGGGCGACTGCCGGCAAAGCCAGCATCGCGACACCGGCAAAAGCTGAAAGCAAATTCGTCTTGAACAACATGGCCCTTATCCTCCCGGGTCGAGCGGCGTAACTTTCGTCTGAACTTGCAGAGCCAACGACCATGCCTTCAGGTGGAGCATCAAGTGTGCCCGCATCCGATATTTACTTAAAAGCTTAATTTGCTTATTTAAACCAAGATAGGCGAAAGAGCCTGGAGCAGGCTTCGAAGCTGTCAACCGAAGGCGGATAGCCGTTATCCCATTCGGGTAAGCGAAGGTTGAACGAAGCTTCAGGCCGGGAGTGGACGAAAGGCTGGTCTCGGGTTCAAGCGCCGCTGCAACGACCGGCGACCATTGATGGCCGAGGAGCGATGCTTCGCAGGGGAGTGGGGCGCCTGAGCGGCTGCGTTCAGCGCCCTTTACTTAGCCCCCTCTATCAGCGCCGGTTATGCAGATCCGGTGGCGTCCGAGAAGCTCAGGGAACGGGAGCGGCGGTCAGCAGTCCCGCTGCTTCGTCATAGCCGAGCATCAGGTTGAGGTTCTGGACGGCCTGACCGGCGGCGCCCTTGCCGAGGTTATCGATCGCGGTGAGGACGCAGAGGGTCTGCGTGCGGCGGTCGAGCACGAACGCGAGCTCGCAGAAGTTGGTGGCGCGAACGTTCTTGAGTTCCGGCGTTTCGCCCGGTCTGAGGATGCGCACGAAGCGCGACTTGGCGAAGCTCGCCTCGAAGGCGGCCCGGACGTCCTGTTCGGTGGTGCCGGCCCGCGGGCGCATAAAGATCGAAGTAAGGATGCCGCGCGTAACCGGCAGCAGGTGCGGCACGAACATCACGGCGATTTCGCGGCCGAGGGCAAAGCCGATCTCCTGCTCCATCTCGGGCGCATGACGATGACTGCCGACCTTGTAGGCGCGGAAATTCTCGTTCACTTCGGCGAAAAGCTGTTCGATTGCGGCCTGGCGGCGGGCGCCGGTGGTGCCCGATTTGGAATCAATAATGATCGAATTGGGATCGACCAGGTCGCGCCGGATAAGCGGGAGAATCCGAGCAGGGCTCCGGTCGGATAGCATCCGGGGTTGGCGACGAGACGGGCTTCACGCAGTTCGCGTCGATGGAATTCGCTGAGACCGTAGACGGCCTCCTTGAGCAGGTTCGGCGCGGGATGATCGGCGCCATAGGTCTGACGATACGCGACCGGATCTTTGAGACGGAAATCGGCCGAAACGTCGATAGCCTTGACCCCGCCGGCGACGAGTTCGGCCAGAATCGGCGCACCGACGCGTTCGGGCAGGCAGGAAATAACGACCTCTGCGCGCCCCTGGATCAGATCGGTGCGCAGTTCCTCGAATGGCGGCAGGTCGAAGCCTGCCATATGCCGGTAGACGTCGACGATCTCGCGTCCGGCATAGTGCTCCGAGGTGAGCAGGCTCATCTCGACGAAGGGGTGGGTGGCGAGGATACGCACGGCTTCGATGCCGGAATATCCGGACGCCCCCAGAATCGCAACTTTGACCCGGTCGGGAGGAGCCATTGGCGGCCTCGCAGTACCCTAAGAGGAATTAATACGTAGATAACGGGAATATCACGAAATCTGACGGATCACCAGTTAAGCAGCGGCGAACCAGTCGAGAACAATAAACAGCCCCAAATTGGGACATCCAGCCCAATGACGAGGGGATGGATGTCGCCGCGGGCGTCTAACGCTTGGAGTATTGCGGACGCTTGCGGGCTTTGTGGCGGCCGTACTTTTTGCGTTCGACTTCGCGCGGATCGCGCGTCAGCATCCCGTTTTTGCGCAAAGCCGGGCGCAATGCCTCGGAAGCGGTGACGAGCGCGCGCGAAATACCGTGACGGACGGCGTCGGCCTGGGCCGAGGATCCACCGCCGCGAACACTCACGATGGCGTCGTACTGACCCTTGGTTTCGGTAAGTTCGAAGGGCTCGAGGATACGCATCCGGGCAGTATCGCGCGGAAAATAATCTTCCAGCGAGCGTGCATTGACGGTGATTGCACCAGAACCGGGTACGAGGCGGACGCTGGCGACTGCGGTCTTGCGCCGGCCGGTCGAGCGAATGGTGTTTTTGTCTGCTGCTGCCATCGGAACCTGTAACGCCTCGCTAGGGGAGCTTCATCGTCTGGGGTTGCTGGGCAAGGTGCGGATGTTCGGCGCCGCGATAAACCTTGAGCTTGGTGAAGAGGCGACGGCCGAGGCGGTTCTTCGGGAGCATCCCGCGGACGGCAGTCTCGATCAGGCGCTCGGGCTTCTCGTCGCGCATCTTGCCGGCTGAAGTGGTGCGGATACCGCCCGGATAGCCGGTGTGATGATGATAAAGCTTGTCCTCAGCCTTGGCGCCGGTGAGTTTGACCTTGGAGGCGTTGATGATGACGACGAAATCGCCGGCGTCCTGATGAGGGGTGAAATCGGGGCGGTGCTTGCCGCGCAAAACGGTTGCCGCGCGCGAGGCGACGCGGCCGAGTGCGTGTCCGTCCGCATCGATGAGGACCCAGCGCCGGTCGCGCAGGGCGTTTTCGTGAGAAATACTGATTGTCTGTTCCGTCAGCTTCAACTGAGGCCACCCGTCATTATTTGAGGCCGCCCATCATATTCTTCGGGCCACCGGGTCATTGTCTGAGACCGTCGGCCACGGACGCAAATCCTATGGCGAATCCTGCTGGAATCTCAGTCAGGGCCCGCGAGATCGCGCGTTTCAATTTGGCGGGGCCGATGGGATTTGAACCCACGACTTCCGACGTGACAGGCCGGCGTTCTAACCGGGCTGAACTACGACCCCGCCGCGAACTATCCTTTTTATCTGTTCCATCGACGTGAAACAACGGTAGAAGACGATTTCCGGCAGGTTTAGCCAGCGGCGGGTAGGGCAGGGTGGCTGCAGCCGGCTATCGAGGGGGATGGTGACCGCCGCGCGGGATGCGATCGCGCCGGCATCGATTGTAAGCCCTGTGAGAGGAATCTCAGGAAGGGGAACTTGCCGGTTGCCAATAAGGTGGCTTATCTTATAGCGGCTCTGAATAAGTACAACTGCGATGACCGCAACGCGGCCGGACTAAGCTCGCGATTAGCCGGGACAACCGTTGCCCCGCCCGCGGTCCGACAGAGGGAAAGAATTAACCGTTGACGCGGGACATTGAGAGCAGATTTGCTGTTACGCGTCATCCTGTAGTGATAGACGGTCAGTAAGTTTTTTCTATGTGGATTGTAGCTCTCGCGCTGCGCCGCCCTTTGTCCGTCGCCGTGATGACGCTCCTGATGCTGGTTTTGGGAGTGCTCTCATTCACGCGAATGAACGCCGACATATTTCCGGCGATCGACCTGCCCGTGGTGATCATGGTCTGGAACTACCCGGGACTCTCGGCGATCGAGATGGAACGGCGCGTGGTGATCATCTGCGAACGCGCTTCGGCGAGCGTCGTCAACGATATCGAGCACATGGAGTCGGAGTCGATCGCCGGCGGCGGGATCATCAAGGTCTATTTCCATCCGGGCGCCACGGTCGCGGGTGGTATCGCGCAGCTGGCGGCGCAGCAGCAATCGTTGCTGGCGATTTTTCCACCCGGCATCACCACGCCGAATATCGTCGATTACAACGCCGCCAACGTGGCGGTGGCGCAGCTTAATGTTTCGAGCGACACGCTCTCGGAACAGGCCTTGTTCGATTACGGTCTCAACTTCATTCGCGTCAGGCTCTATAGCATCGCGGGTATTTCGGTGCCGGCGCCGTTCGGCGGACGCAACCGCGCCGTGATGGTGAACCTCAACCCGACACAGATGTACGCCAACGGGCTTTCCGCCGAGGACGTGAGCAACGCGCTCAACGCCACCAACGTCATTATCCCGGCGGGATCGGTCAAGATCGGCAATCGCGAGTATCGGGTCGAAATGAACGGCAGCCCCAACGAGGTCCAGAAGTTCGATCAGTTGCCGGTCAAGGTGGTGAACGGGACCCCGGTTTTTCTCGGCGAGGTGGCGCCGGTTACCGATACGCATACGGTGCAGACCAATATCGTGCGCGTCGACGGCAAGCGCGCAACCTATATCCCGGTGTTCAAGCACGCGGCGGCGTCGACCTTGAGCGTAATCGATCAGGTCCGCGAGATGATCCCGCTGATCGAAGAGACCGCTCCCAAGGGGATGAAGCTCAACCTGGCCTTCGACCAGTCGGTCTTCGTGCGCGGCGCCTTATGGGGCGTCGTGCGTGAAGCGGTGATCGCGGCTGCGCTGGTGGCGTTGATGGTGCTGGTCTTCCTGGGATCGGCGCGCAGCACGCTGATAGTCATCCTCTCGATTCCGCTGTCGATTTTAACCGCGATAATCGGCCTCGACCTCGCCGGGCAATCGATCAACATCATGACCCTGGGCGGGCTTGCGCTGGCGGTCGGGATGCTGGTCGACGACGCTACCGTCGCGATCGAGAACATCCATCGCCATCACGCGATGCACAAGCCGCTGCTGCTGGCGATCCTCGATGGATCGGCGGAGATCGCGACCCCGGCCTTTATCGGGACGTTAGCGATTTGCATCGTCTTTTTTCCGGTGGTGTTGCTGACCGGTGTCGCGCGTTTCCTCTTCACGCCGCTGGCGCTGGCGGTGGTGTTTGCGATGCTGACGTCGTACCTGCTGTCGCGGACGCTGGTGCCGGCGATGGCGCGTTCGTTGATGCCGGCGGAGCATACCGAGCACGCCGGCAGCGGACGTTGGGGGCGTTTCGCGCAGAGCTTCGATCGCGGTTTTGAGCGCTTCAAAGATGGTTACCGCGGCGTGCTGGGAAAATTCATCGCACGGCGCGGATTCGCCTTGACCTGCGTCGCGATCCTGGTGGGGTCGTCGCTGTTTCTGTTGCCGGTGGTGGGCGAAGATTTCTTCCCGACTGTCGACGCCGGCATGATGAAGATCCACGTGCGCGCGCCTTCGGGAACGCGTATCGAGGAGACCGAGCGAATCGTCGACAATATCGAGCGCAGCGTGCGCGAACTGATCCCGGCGAGCGAGCTCGATCAGATTAGCGACAATATCGGCCTGCCGACCTTCGCCTTCGTACTGGCGTTTTATCAGACCGATAGCGTTGGGCCGCAGGATGCCGACGTACTGATCGCGTTGAAACCGAAGCATCATCCGACCGTCGGCTACCAAAAGGCGATCCGGCATCTGATCGCCGAGCGCTTTCCCGACGTGCAGGTATATTTTCAAGCCGCGGACATCGTCAGCCAGGTGCTGAACTTCGGCCTCTCGGCGCCGATCGACGTGCAGATCTCCGGCCAGAAACTCAACGCCGACTACGATGTCGCGCGGCAGGTGCAGCGGTCGATGCGAGCGATCCCGGGTCTGGCCGACGTGCGTATCGCGCAGATTCTCGATTACCCGACCGTGCGCGTGAACGTCGATCGAGTTCGGGCGCTGCAACTCGGCGTCGACCAGCGATCGGTCGCATCCTCGCTGCTGACAGCGCTCTCGACCAACCAGTTATTGCTGCCGAGTTATTGGCTCGATCCTCAAAACGGCGTCAATTACACGGTTCTCGAGCAGGTGCCGCAGCATATGCTCGACTCGGTGCAGGCGCTGGCCGCGACGCCGTTGACCGCCCAGACTGCCGACGGCACGGCTTACGCTCCGCAGTTGCTATCCAACCTGGCGACGATAACGCAGGAAGTCGAACCCGCCGAGGTCAATCACTATAACGTCCAACGCGTGATCGACGTGAATACGGGCGTGGAAGGGCGCGACCTCGGCAGCGCGTCGGCGGCGGTGCAGAAGGCGATCGATGGACTCGGTCAGTTGCCGCCCGGAATGCGCATCAATATCCGTGGGCAGAGCCAGGCGATGCACGAATCGTTTTCGGCGCTCGAGCTCGGGATCGTGCTCGCGATCATTTTGGTCTACCTGCTGATGGTGGCGAATTTCCAGTCGTGGGTGGAGCCGCTGATCATCATGATGGCGGTGCCGGGCGCGCTCGCGGGGGTGCTGTGGATGCTGGCGTTGACGGGGACGACGGTGAACGTCGAATCGTTGATGGGCGCGATCATGGCGGTCGGCGTCGGTGTGGCGAACGGCAACCTCGTGATCATTTTCGCCAACGAATTGCGCGAGCAGGGCTATAGCGCGACCACCGCGGCGATCGAAGCGGCGCGCACACGTTTGCGTCCCGTCGTGATGACGGCGCTGGCGATGATTCTGGGGATGCTGCCGATGGCCCTGGCGCTGGGTGAGGGCGGCGAGCAGAACGCGCCGTTGGGTCGCGCGGTAATTGGCGGTCTGCTGGTGGCAACTTTGATGACGTTGTTCGTGGTGCCGGCGGTCTACTCGATTTTCAGCGGGAACGTTAAGGGCAAACACGAGCGTGACGCGGAGATCGAGGCCGTGACTTTGCCCGGGGCCTGAGCGGGAGGATTAATTCACTGCGATGGAGGACGATCCTAAAAGTTATCAGCCGACGGTACCGGGCGGGTTCTTTGTGGCCGCGTGGGTGATCGTGATTTTGGTCGCGCTCGTACTCACCGCGGGGTTGGTGCTGGCGCACAACCTGCGCCTGACGCGGCAGACCGGCGAGCTCGAGCAATCGATCGCGCAGGGTCCGCGAGTGCTGGTTGCGCCGGTGATCCATTCGCCGACCACGCGGACGGTCGACGTGCCCGGCACCCTGCACGGATATATCGAGACGCCGATCTACGCGAAGATTCCCGGGTATCTGAAAAGTATCGCGGTCGACAAGGGCGACCGTGTGCATCGCGGCCAGCTCATTGCGACGCTGGACTCACCGGAAGTCGATCAACAGGTGGCCAACGCGCGGGCGACCTATGAGTTGACGCGGCTTACAGACCATCGCAATCAGGCGCTCCTGACCAGTAACGTCGTTGCTCATCAGACCGCCGACGAATCGCACGCGGCGATGGTGGAGGCCAAGGCCAGCCTCGATCAACTGGTAGCGACGCAGGCCTATAAGGAGATTCGCGCACCTTTCGACGGTATCATCACGGCGCGTTACGTCGATCCCGGCGCGCTCATTCCGCAAGTCACCACGCCCTCGAGTTCGAGCACTCCGATAGTCGCGATGGCGACGTTGTCACCGTTGAGAATCTACACCGATGTTCCCCAGAGTACCGCGCCCTTCATTCGCAATGGCGATCCTGCGGCGATAAATGTGACCGAGTTTCCAGACCGCGAGTTCAAGGGGTCCGTTACCCGCCATCCCGATGCATTGACCAGCGCGACCCGCACGATGCTGGTGGAAGTCGATTTGCCCAATACCGATGGAGCGCTCTTACCCGGCATGTACGCGACGGTCACCTTCACCGTGAGCACGCCCGAGGGCGTGCCGATGGTGCCCGACGACGCGCTGGTGTTTCGCGACGGCAAACCCTACGTGCCGGTGGTTCGCGCGTCTCATCTGAAGCTCGCGCAGGTGACGCTCGGCTATGACGACGGCATCAACGTCGAGATCAAAAAAGGCATAACGGATCAGGACATGGTGGCGCTCAACGTCGGGCAGTCCGCGCGCGACGGCGAGCCGGTGCGGCCGGTTACCGCGCAGCAGTTGCAATAGCGATCTCGCCGATTTCAGCAGAGCGCACCTCACATCTGTCCGTATATGTCGAGTTCGCTTTGCGTGCCGATATAGACCTTGCCATTCGCGATAACGGGAACGCTGTATTCGACCGCGGCGCCCGCGGTGTCGCGGCTACCCGCCTGAGTACTGTCGTAAAGCTCGTTCAAACTCGCGGCGTCGAAGGCGTACAAAATCGCCGGCCCGTTGGTGTTGTAGCCGCCCGTATCAATCGCCCAGACAATGCCGTTGTTGGAACCATCGGCTGAAATCGCCGGCGTGGTTCCGGGAAATGAAAAGGTATGAGTGCTGAGGGAGACTCCGGCATCGGTATTGAGCTGGCCGGCCTGGAGCGGAAAAGCGACCAACGGATTTCCGCTCGAACCGAAGTAGACCTGGCCATTGAAATAGGCCGGCGCCGAGAAGATTCCCCCACCGAACTCGGTCGGCAGTTCCTGGACGATTTGGTCGCCGCCCGAATTGAAGTGTCCAAGATTGTCACGGTTGAGCACGTAGATCGATCCCTCAGCGTCACCGACGATCGCCAGATGCGGCGGTCCGGATTGCTGATCCGGTAACAGCATCGGACCCGACGATCCGAAATCGAGATTCGCGGTCGCCATCGCCGCCGCGTCCGCCGGTGTGAAATAGTCGACCACTTCAAATTTCGATTTGACGCGCTCGAGCTCGAAGAGACTTTGACCGTAATCCGTACCGCCATTTGCGGCGTCGAAGGTGCCGTTGCCGGAGGCGATATAGACGTTGCCGCTGGAATCGGCGGCCGGGCCATTGCCCGATACCGAGATACCGGCGCCGTCGCCGTTGGGCGAGTCGTTGAAGGTCGCGGCCTGGCCGAGTCCGCTGCCGTTATAGGCGAATACCCAGCCATGATATGGCTGGCTATTTCCCTGGGAGCCGAAGGCCAGGTAAACGGCGCCCTGGTCCATCAGCAATGCCGATCGTTGCAGCTGCGAGACCGGGCTAAACGGCTCGACGCCGTTTTTGGAGCCATCGCCTTGTGCGTGAATCGAAGCGGAGATCAATTTTGCGCCGCACTTATCGGCTCCGGTGGTGAGGCTGAGCGCATGGATATGCTGAGCGAACACTCCATGCTTGTCCTTGGTTGCCGCCGAAACGAAGATCGTGCCGCTGCTGGTATCGATCACCGGTGTCGAAGTGATGCCGATTTCCGAACCCACGGAATCGACGCCATTGTTGCTGGAGGGGATCGGGGTGACGCCGGTCTTGAGGTCGACGAAGGTGTGATGCCAGAGCGGTGCGGCAATCAGGCCGTCGGCATCGAAGGCATAGACGCTGTCGTTTTCGGTGGCGACGTAGACGACGTTGCGAACGCCCCGGTGAGGGATCTTGACGTTGGGAAGGTAGAGCGGCTGGGCGAAGATCATGCCGTCAACCTGATACGAAGTAAGCTTGCCGAAGCTGCTGCTGTTTACGTTGTCCAGTGTGAGCGCGGTTTCCTGGAGATTCTGACCGGTTCGCAGGTTGTCATTGTGGTACGTGTGCACGCCCTGGAATCCGGCAACCGAGTTTGGTGCGCTTTGCTCCCATGACATTCCAGGACTTACGAGGATGGTAGCGAAACAAAACAGAAGCGAAGCCGCAATCACGACAACAGACCGACTGAACTTCATAGTCAATCCTTCACCTCGAATTTCACTAAAAACGCTATCGCCAAAAAGATCGGTCTTGCAAATCGCTTCGCAAGATCGTTTCGCAAAATTCGCTTCTGCCGCGCGAGTTTCGCATCCTTAGCGATATGGCGTGAAATGTTACAATGCGCTGGGCGTTTTCGATTCTGATTGCTTTGGGATATGCGATGATGTGTTTCAATTAGTATCCAGCTCGGCCGGCTCGAGGGGCCGGCGACCTCCAGAAGCCGCGCTTGATCGGAAGCGCGAGCTTATGGTGCAATCCCCGCTCGCCGACAATGGCGGGCGTCCCTTGACGACGCCGCGCCCGATGGAGACGACCAATGGCTGAGAATCAACGGAGCAAAATCGTTACTCAAGGCGTGCAACGCTCGCCCAACCGCGCGATGCTGCGGGCGGTCGGCTTTACCGATACCGACTTCGACAAGCCGATTGTCGGGATCGCCAACGGCTACAGCACGATTACGCCGTGCAATCTCGGTCTAAATACTCTGGCGCAACGGGCCGAGGCGGCCGCCAAAGCAGCCGGTGCGATGCCGCAGGTATTCGGCACTATCACCGTCAGCGACGGCATCTCGATGGGCACCGAGGGCATGAAGTATTCGCTGGTCTCGCGCGAGGTCATCGCCGATTCGATCGAGACGGCATGCAACGCCGAGGCGATGGATGGCGCGGTGGTAATCGGCGGCTGCGACAAGAATATGCCCGGCGCGATGATCGCGATCGCGCGCATGGATATTCCGGCGATCTTTGTCTACGGCGGCACTATCAAACCAGGCCATTACGCCGGCCGCGACCTCACGATCGTCAGCGCGTTCGAGGCGGTGGGTCAGTTCAGCGCGAACAAAATCGACGAAAAGGAACTGCTCGAAGTCGAACGCCGCGCCTGTCCCGGCGCCGGTTCGTGCGGTGGCATGTACACCGCCAACACGATGTCGTCAGCGATCGAGGCGATGGGCATGAGCCTGCCGTTCTCGTCGACCATGTCGGCGGAGGATGGCGAAAAGGCCGACAGCGCGGCGAAATCGGCGGAAGCGGTGGTCAATGCGATTCGCCGGCAGATCCTGCCGCGTCAGATTATGACGCGCAAGGCCTTCGAGAACGCGATCGCGGTGGTAATGGCCGTCGGCGGTTCGACCAATGCCGTGCTCCATCTGCTGGCGATGGCTCACGCGGCGGAGGTGCCCCTGACGATCGACGATTTCGAAGCGATTCGCCAGCGTATCCCGGTGCTGTGCGACCTCAAGCCTTCTGGGCGCTATGTCGCGACCGACCTCCATCGCGCAGGCGGTATTCCCCAGGTAATGAAGATGCTGCTGGCGCATGGCCTGCTGCACGGCGACCAGCTTACCATCAGCGGCCGGACTATCGCCGAGACCCTCGCGAGATCCCCGACGCCCCATCCAAGGATCAGGACGTCATCCGCCAGTGGGACTCACCGATGTATCCGCAAGGGCATCTGGCGATCATGAAGGGCAACCTCTCGCCCGAGGGCTGTGTGGCGAAGATCACCGGTATTGCCCATCACGAGATCACGGGCCCCGCACGCGTCTTCGAGCGCGAGGAGGATTCCCTCGACGCGATTCTCGCCGGCAAGATCAAAAAGGGCGATGTACTGGTAATTCGCTACGAAGGACCGAAGGGCGGGCCGGGAATGCGCGAGATGCTTTCCCCAACCTCGGCGATTATCGGCGCAGGCCTGGGTGACGCGGTCGCGCTCATCACCGATGGGCGCTTCTCCGGCGGTACGTATGGATTAGTTGTCGGTCACGTTGCGCCCGAGGCGCAGGTGGGCGGACTGATTGCGCTGGTCAACGAAGGCGATTCGATCACGATCGACGCCGACAAACGCATCCTGCAGCTCAATGTGCCCGATGATGAGATCGCTCGCCGCCGCGCCAAATGGACACCGCCAAAGCCTCGTTATACCCGCGGCGTCTGGCCAAATATGCCGCGCAAGTCTCCACCAGCAGTGTCGGTGCGGTGACCGACTTAGCTGGCCTACGCGAGGCTGAAACTCACTCGCTTCGGAAACGACTGGTCGGTCCGATATGCGGACCGACCAGTCGGTGAATCGCGATCAGGTCGCGGTGAGGCTCTTGTCAATGCTGTTGACGAGAGAGTTGATGTCCTGACCCATTACCTCGTAGGTCACGAACACGACGACCGCCACTGCCGCCAGAATCAGGGCATATTCAGTCATCGTCTGGCCGCGGCGATACTCACGCGCTTTTACGAAAATCCGAGTTAGAAGCTCCATTGTTCTCGTTCCCCTTTTAACAGGTGTTTTTTCTGACTTCGACTAAATATGACACTAAAACACTGTGCAACTAGAGTCAAGGCATATTTTGACTAGCTTTAATTATTTTTAGAGACCGTATAATTGTCATTACGCAGCATGATGGCCACTGATTTATTTCAGTCACCTTCTTTGCACCAATAAGAAGCCAAATCTCCGTCAAAATTTTACGGAACTGCGCAAATTCATGCGACGCCCCATCTCAACGCCGCGCGTTCATCACCGTTTCCTGTCTCCGATTGCCTGGAACCGACCCCCTCAAGCTTCGGTTCGCCAAATGAAGTAACATCGATGACATGTTAGGGTGACGAGAGAGGCGGCGAAGGCGGGTCGGGATGGTTCAGTCGGCGTCGAGAGGGAAGAGCTGATCGTGCGTCGGGGCGACAATTTCTTCAACTTGTATAATCATGATTTCGTGCGCGTCGCGGTCGGAATTCCGCGGGTGCGCGTTGCCGATCCGGCCTTCAACACCGCCGAAACCATCGCGCTGGCGCAAACCGCGATCGAACGTAAGGTCAGTACTTGCACTTTTTCCCGAGTTGGGGATTTCCTCCTACACTTGCGACGATTTGTTCCATCAACGGGCGATGCTCGACCGTTGTCGCGAGGGTTTGCGTGAGATTGCGAGGCCTCGGTCGCCTGGCCGATGGTCATCGTGGTCGGCTCGCCGCTGCAGATAGGCCATCTCCTCTTCAATTGCGCGGTGATTATCAACCGGGGACGCATCCTCGGCGTGGTGCCCAAGACCTATCTGCCGAACTACCGCGAATTTTACGAGGCGCGCCAATTCAACCCGGCCACCAGCGCCATCGAAGACGAAATCGACCTCTGCGGCCAACACCACGTCCCATTTGGGAACGACCTTGTATTTATTGCCGACGAGCAGCCGTTGCTCGCCTTCCATGCCGAGATTTGCGAGGACCTGTGGGTGCCGATTCCGCCGTCCTCCCGCGCGGCGCTGGCGGGCGCGACCGTTCTGCTCAATCTTTCGGCATCGAAATCACCGTCGGCAAGGCCGGTTATCGTCACGACCTGGTCGCGAGCCAGTCGGCGCGATGCCTGGCGGCGTACCTCTATTCGGCTGCCGGCGCCGGTGAATCGACCACCGACCTCGCCTGGGATGGCCACGCCCTTATCTATGAGAACGGCAACCTGGTCGGAGAGTCACGTCGCTTCGAGGACGAACCTCAGCTGGTGTGTTCCGAAATCGACCTCGAGCGCCTCAGCCAGGAACGGATGAGGCAGACCAGTTTCGGTGAATCAGTGCGTAACGAGAGTGCCCGGCTGAAGGGCTTTCGCAATGTCCGTTTCGCCGTCACTTTGCCTCGTGCCGATCATCTGCCGCTCGAACGGCGCTATGAACGCTTTCCTTACGTGCCGTCAGATTCGACGCGTCGCGACGAGCGCTGCAAAGAAGTTTACGAGATCCAGGTGCAAGGGCTCGCCAGCCGTCTGCGCGCCACCGGGCTACGCCGCGTCGTTATAGGAATTTCCGGCGGAATCGATTCGACCCAGGCCTTACTGGTATGTGCGCAAGCGATGGATCGTCTGAAGTATCCTCGCCGCAACGTTTTGGCCTACACAATGCCCGGGTTCGCCACCAGTGCGCGCACCCTGGAGCAGGCACGCGACTCATGCGAGCGATCGATTGCGAGGCGCACGAGCTGGATATTCGCCCTGCAGCCGGCCAGATGCTCCAGGATATTGGCCATCCCTACGTCACCGGTCACGACGTTTTTGACGTTACCTTCGAGAACGTGCAGGCCGGCGAGCGCACCAACCATCTGTTTCGGCTGGCCAATCTGAACGACGCGCTCGTGGTCGGCACCGGCGACCTCAGCGAGTTGGCGCTTGGATGGTGCACCTACGGCGTCGGCGACCACATGTCTCATTACTCGGTCAATGCGAGTGTGCCCAAGACCCTGATCCAGCACGTAATAAGATGGGTCGCCGAGACCCATCGGTTCGGTTCGGCGGCGAGCAAGACGTTGCTTGCGATCCTGGAAACCGAGATCAGCCCTGAACTGGTTCCAAGCAAGGCCGGAACCACGCAATCGACCGAAGCCATCATCGGCCCGTACGAGCTGCAAGACTTCAATCTCTACTTTACGCTTCGGTTCGGCTTTCCGCCGTCACGGATTGCCTTCCTCGAATGGTGCACGTGGCACGATCGAACGATCGGAGCATGGCCGGATATTCCCCAGGAAAAGCGCAACCAATACGACCTGGCGCAGATCAAAACGCATCTGCGAACGTTCATGTGGCGCTTTTTTAAATTGAGCCAATTCAAACGAAGCTGCATTCCGAATGCACCCAAAGTTGGATCGGGCGGTTCGCTGTCGCCGCGAGGCGATTATCGCGCCCCAAGTGACAGCGAAGCGACGGCGTGGATGGAGGATATCGATCTGATCCCTGACCACGACTAATTGCGGCCAATGGGAGGGAATGGCTTGGAGATACATCCGGGGAAGTGGGCTTTAATTCGTCTTCGGGCGGCTGGCCCCTGTAGCGAATCGACGGTTTCGCCGCAGGCTTCCAGTATGTCGGCGACCTAAGGCTCATGTTACGCGAGAAGCTGAAACGCACTCACGTATGGCGCCGAATCTTCTATGAGCGGCTTACCGAGCCGCTCCACCTGAACCTCATCTCGCTGTTCGTAGCGGCCTTCGGCTCATACCGTTCGAAAATATCCTTCGACCTTATTACCCGTCAGCAATATGCCTACGGCGTGCTGAGGGCGGCGGATTTGGCGAAGGCGGCGGGCTTGAGCAAGGTCACCATGGTTGAATTCGGCGTTGCCGAAGGCACCGGTCTGATCAACCTCTGCACGATCGCGAAAAAGGTTTCGGCCGCGACCGGTATCGACTTCGAAATCGTCGGCTTCGATACCGGGGCGGGAATGCCGCCGGCGCGCGACTATCGTGACCATCCTGATCTTTATCAAAAGGGTGATTTTCCGATGAAAGGCCGGGAGGCGCTGCAAAAAGTGCTCCCGTCCAACGCTCGAATTATTTTCGGTCAGCTGTCGGATACGGTTCCGGCCTTCATCGAAAGCCTCAGTCCGCGAACGCCGTTGGGCTTTGTCATCATCGACGTGGACTATTACTCCTCGGCCACGATGGCATTTCGGCTGCTCGCTCATCCGGACCCCAACAAATATCTGCCGCTCGCGACCGTCTACGTGGATAACGTGCTCGCACCCAGCCACAATGATTGGTGCGGCGAACTATTGGCGGTCCGGGACTTCAACGACAATCAGCCCAGGCGCAAACTAGCCCGTGACGGTTTCATCAGATCGCGTCGCATCTTCAAGAATGCGATTTGGCTCGATCAGATGTTCCTGCTGCACATGTTCGATCATCCCTTGATGCAACCGGAGACCGCCGTTCGACGTACCCCGGAGGAGTGTGGCAATCCTTACTTTGGCCGGCGCGAAATCCTGCCCACGCGGGAGCAACCGATCGAGGTCAGCGTCGAACACAAGAGTGGCGCTTAGGCGCCGCTCGCCTGATTCCAACAAACGATCATCCAGAGGTTGAAGAGCAATGGGAGCAACAGAGAACAAGGAACTAATCCGCAATATGTTTGCCGAGTTATCGAAGGGAACGGCCAGGCCTTCCGGACGCGATCGCCGATGATGTCCGCTTTACGATCATCGGCACCTCGAAATATTCCAGCACCTTCAAGGGAAATCCAATGGCTCATCAGCAGGTTGCTCGGACCGCTGGCCGCGCAACTCGAGGGCGACCTCGTCATCACGCCGTACAACTTTGTCGCCGAAGGCGATCATGTCGCGATGCAGTCGCACGGCAAATCGATGACGAAGAGCGGTAAGTCTTACAACAACAATTATTGCCACGTCTTCCGCATCGCCGGCGGCAAGGTGCAGGAAGTGACCGAATACCTCGATACCGAACTCATCACCTCGGCTTTCGGCAAGTGAGCGGCACGGCAAGTCCGGTAAATTATCGCCCGTAGGTGAAGAAGTTTTTTTGGTTTCACGCTGAGGCCGGCCGCCGTCTACTATCGGCGGCGGTGCCCTCCGGCCAGCGATAGATCTTTCAATCGCGGCAATGTCCTGGAGTCAGACCCTTTCCGTAACGGCAGCCAATTCCATCAACGGTGATCGCGCCTGATCTTATCTGTCACGATTTACCACAGCGTGCCGATCAGTATCGCTTCCGTGTTTCCCGTCGCGCCTCGGAGCACTCGCGATCGTGGCTGTCGAGGGAAGGGCTTGAGCGCAGGCGATGGCCGGATTCGCCAATATTGAGTTTCGCCTTGCCCGGGCCGAAGCGGCTCGATTAGCTTACCGCGCTGCTCACGCGGGAGCTTGCGCCAAGCTCGAGGAAGTTCCGTGACGCCCTGCGCATGACCGTGATTGCCACGGTCGGCAGGCCTGGTGGTGAGCTGCCACGTCAACAACGAGCTCGGCACCTACATCGTATGGCTCCTGGTCGGCGCGGGGCCCATGATGTCCGTTCGCAAGGCCAGCGCCTTCCTGGTCTGCTGAAGCGATAGCGCTGGTTTTATCCGTGATCATGGCGCGGGCACTCGCCGAAACACCGTGGCTGATGCTGCCGTTTCTGTTCACGCTGTTTTCATTTTCCACCTACCTGGGGGTGACGCGGAAATTAGGCGCCGGCCTCTTACTGATTGAAGTCGTCTGCCTCGACACCTTTTACAGCGTCGTCTTTGGGCCCCAGGAATCGGCTGGTCCGCGGCCGATGCCTTCGGCGGAAGCGTGATCGCTTTCGGCGTGATCGCGCTTTTCGACAACTGGGTATGGCCCGACCGCGGCGAAGAAAATCCTGATGGAATTGCTCGGCGCCACCGTCGCGCGCGCACATTCGCGGTTACTCGAGGCTTCCGCCTTTTACTTGGATAGCGTCAACGCGCGGCGGCCGCCGCTGCCACCTCCGACTTCGGATTTGCCCGCGCACATGGCGCTCTGGAGACCGAGCGGTGGCCGAGGGCGTGTCTGAACATCGGCACGGGATCCTGCTTGCCGCTATCACCCGGGTGACAAGGGTTTCTCTCGAGGTGGATCGCCTCGTCGTCGCCACCCGCGAGCCCGCGCCCCGGCAAATTAGCGCGATGGTCCGCCCGAGATTAAAGCGGCGGTGGATGCGATTGCGGTGGTTCTGGACGAGATCGCACACGAAATACCCACCCATATCGCCGTTGGCGTCGACCAGCCGCCTCCGCCCTCGCGGATCCGCGCGCGAGAGGCGATGGACGCCTTGAGCGCCCGCATCCTCGAGGTCAGACCGGTCTACCTGAGCCAGTCGAGTTCCGCGGAGATCGAGAATTTCGCGACCATTACCGATTCGCTGGCAGTGCTGACCGGGAATATCGAGCATCTGCTCGACGAACCTCCGCAGCCTCACGACGTCGAGGTCCCCAAAGTCGCCGCGCAATCAACCGGTGCTTTATCTGGCACTAATCCGCTATTCCCTGAAAGAGGGGTCTGCGTCGTGGCCGGCTACGTAATCGGTCTTTTTACGCAACGCGCCGATCTCTCCACGATCCTGACGACGGTGCTGATAACAGCGCTGCCCACTTACGGCGCGGCGCTGCGCAAGATGATTCTGCGAATCGTCGGGGGAATCGCCGGCGGCGCGGTTTCGCTTCTCGCTATTATCATCGTCACGCCCAACTTCGAGACGTTGCTGGCTTTTCTTCTTGCCGTCTTCATTGTCTTCTATGTGTCCGCCTACTCCTCGCTCAGCAGCGGACGCGTGGCATACGCGGGGAAGCAGATGGTACGACCTTCGCCCTGGTGTTCACCGGCCTGAGCCCTGCTCTCGACGTTTATGAACCGCTCTGGCGCATCTGGGGAATTTTACTCGGCACCTTTGTCGTGGCCGTCTTCACCTTCATCTTGTGGCCGGAATACGCGGAGGTGATTCCCTCTTGCCGAAGCTGCGAAAAGTCATTCGCGGGACGCTCGCCCTGGCGCCCGGCGGCGCCGCTGCTCACACCGAAGACGAAATCCAGCAGGCTAACTCGGAGACGATGAACGTCCTCGCCGAAATTCTTCAAGTGGCGGATGACGCGCAGGTCGAGGGCCGCACCAGTTTGGTCAATCACAATGCGATCGTGCAGGCCGCGGGGACGCTCCGCCGTATCGCCAACCGGCTGGCATCGATAGCAACTGCGCGGATCGTCACTCCGATGCCACCGCTCGACCCGGCTACCGAAGCGGATCGTCGGAGGTTTCGCTGCGATTTGCCGTCAGCTTCGCTCATGGCTGGATTTTTTCAGCAGCGACGAGAGCCTGATCGCGCCGGCCGCGCGGCGAGTCGCGATTACAAATTCGCCCGAGGAAATTCTGCAGCCGCTCGAATTATTCGGCTCACGATTGGAAGAACTGGAGTTCGCGCGAATCGCATCGTGGACTCTCGAGCAACGCCGCAGGAGATGGTGACGGAACTGCATTCGATGCGCCGCATCGAATTTCTGCTCTCTGAACTGAATCGAAACCTCCACAAATTCCCGGCCCCGCCTCGGTGCCGTCATCTCGGCTCACGGCCCCGCGCGCTTAGCCGGAACCGCTGACTGGGGCGATGACTTCGTCGCCGTCGTATCGATGGCTCCTATTTTCCCCTGCCGTGAAGTAACACCACCCGTGGCTGATTGAGGGCGTTGCTCGAAATCGTCAAGGTGCTGGTCCGCACGCCCGTTGCCGCGGGACTGAAGATCACTGCGACCTTGCATCGTGAACCCTGACTGATCGCCTGGCTGCTCAGACAGGTGGTCGTCTCCGGATCGACCGTGAACTCGCTGCCAGTGGTGGTGATGCTGCTGAGGGTGATGGTCTGCTTGTTTTTCGTCGGATAATGACCGTGACGATCTCTCGCTTTACTGATACTCCCAAGCTTATGTATGCCGAATGACATGCCGTTCGGCATCACGGTCATCGGTCCGGAAATCGGGACAGGGGTCGGAGTCGGCGTTGGACCTCCATTGGAAGAGGTAAATGCAGTCACAAGCTGGCCATGTCGACGGTGCCCCATCCGGTGGCCTGGTCATAACCAACGATAGCGTTGAAGCCCGTAACGCCATTGAAAGAGTTGTTGCCGATAGTGACGTCGCGCACGCCGGACGCCGTTTCGTCTTCGAGAGCGCCGAGCGTATAGATTTCAGGGTTCATGTTGCCGAGCCGCGCTCCATCCACCTGTGCGGCCAGTTTTGCGATACCCGCCCACATCGGCGCGGCGATACTCGTTCCTCCCCAGCAACAATCCATGGTCGCCGTGCCGCCCGAATCGTCGCCAAGATAAAAGCCAGGTGAGTTCGGACTCGATCCCAGCGCCACATCAGGCACATCCCGGGCACTGTCGTTGGGGGTAACTGAGTTCTGATACGCGGGTTTGGGGAAAACTACGCTCGCACCGCCCCCACTCGCACCGGATCCGTCGTCCCATACACTTTCGGCGACATTGCCGACGTCGTTATTGGCGACGTAGTCGGGACTGAACTCCGTGCCCCCCACCGATGTCACATTCGGATCGGCCGACATCTCGCTCACGTTGGGGCTGGTTCCCTTACACACGATCCGCCTGAGCTGCTGAGCACGATACCCGCGGCGCCGTCGTCACCCGAGGAAACGAATACCGACTGACCTTGCGCGGCCGCCTGGATGAACAGCGGATCGAGCGTGCCGCTGTCAGAAGGACGACGAGGCGCCGCAGAAGCCATAGCTAATGCTGATGGCGCCGCATTGATTCTCAGTCACCGCCGTCTTGATGGAGTCGGTCAGCGGATCGATCGTCGACGACGCGCTATTTCCGATATAGGCACGAATCGCCGCGCCCCGGGCGACGGCGTGTGCCCATTCCAAATCGATCAAGACTTCGACTTCGTCGCCATTTCGTCCGGGTGTGGTCTTGTCCGCGAACACCCGCGTGATATTCGCGGTGGGTAGGTTAAAGGTTGAGTCGAAGAGATTCACCGAGCCGGTCAGGTAGTCGGAATCTTCGATAACCCCCAGGCAATCGCCGCCTCCGCCGTTGGTACCGGCGTTCATGAGCGGGATTCTGATCATAGAAAGTGGCGAGGTCAGCCGGACCGAAGGCATCCCCGAACCCGTCCGTTTCGGTTTGCGGGGCGGTCTTGAGCGCTATGCGCATAACAGGACTTCCGACCGTTGCGGCGCTTCAGGAACATCGGATGGGGGTTCGAAGCCGGCTTGCTCGATGAGCCTGCCAGGGCATCTTCGCGGTTAAAGCGACGGCGGAAGAATGGCGAAGATTGTCGAGCCCGTCGACAGTCGCGACTATATTGGAATACTCCGTGGGGATTTCGATATTGGTCGTGTTAGCGAAGAGCTGCCCGTCGCTCGAACCGGAAATACTCGTCGCGAAGGCCGTTTCCGCCTGAATCACCGTCGCGGTGGCGGTCAGCTCGCGGAACTCGAGCTGGTGACGCGGAATCCCGCAGCGGCAAGCCAGTGTTCAACCGAGGCAACCTCCGCGGGGGTGCGGCCATAGCGCGCGTCAAATTCCGCTGGTTTCAGCCAGTGGTGATATCTGAAGAGGTCGGGTCCTGTTGGTCAGCCAGCAACTGGTTCAGCTGGTCGCGATCGCGCAATGCGAAAGAGATATGGATTTTGAGCGGTTGCGCGGCCTTGGCGCGCATTTTAGGAGGGCGGCCTCCGCTGGATGACTCGACGCAATGAGGAACCTTGCCGGCTGCGCCAGTGCGGCGCTTGCAAAACAGACTAGCGGCGAATGCCGCTACCGAGACCGCATACCGTACCATACACCCTCTCATTGCCATCCGACGGAGCCGACGTAAGGCCAAAGTCGCAATAGTCGCTGAGCACGAATTTGCGAGAATCTTGCGGAAGGCAGTTTTGCACTCTAACTCTCAGTCATAAATAATTTAACGGTATGTGGGGTTAACACAAGGCATGAATCGCCAATGGAATATATTAGGCGATATTAGGCGTCTTTTGACCAATATGGAGTCGATGTTCGAACAAGGTCCAATCAAGAGTATCCTTTACTTGACTCAAACAGTCTGCCCAGTAAGTAAGCTAAATTAAAGACGATTTGCGATGACACCGATCCAAACCGATGCTGCCGGCGTTGTCAGTTGGATGCTCGCCAAAGGGCGCTTCGACACCCGCATGCGGGAGTTCGGCACCGAAATGTGTGAGCGGATCGTAGCGGCAGGAATCCCTATATCACGCGCCTTCTGCTACGTAGGCACGTTGCATCCGCAGGTTGGTGCGGCCGCTTATATCTGGAAACGTGGCGAGAAGGATGCGACGCGGGTGATCGGCCCTCGCGGAATCCAGGCAAGCGCCGAGTTCACCAACAGTCCTTTCACAGTGGCGCGCAACAATCGCCAGACTCTGCGGCGGCGCCTGATTCATCCCGCCTGTTCGATGGATTTCCCGGTCTTGAGCCGGCTCAAGAGGAGGGCGGCACCGACTACCTGGTAGTGCCGATGGTCTGCTCCGACGGCGAGGTCAACGCCATCGCGTTTCTCACCGATCACCCCGACGGCTATAGCGAAACCGACGTCGCCGCCCTCGAACAAGTGGGCCAGGTGTTAAGCATTATCGTCGAGCTGCAGTCGTCGCGCAGAATCGCCAAGATACTGATGGATACTTATCTCGGTCCCCGCACCGGCGCTCGCGTTTTGTCGGGTTCTATCGCGCGAGGCAGCGGCGAATCGATTCGAGCGGTCATCTGGTTGTGCGATTTGCGGGGCTTCACCGCACTGGCCGATTGGCTGCCGCGCGACCAACTGAGCGCCATGCTCAACGAATACTTCGGAATCATGGTAAAGGCGGTTACCGACGAAGGTGGCGAAGTGCTGAAGTTCGTGGGCGATGGGATGCTGGCTATCTTCGAACTCTGCAAGGGCGAGGATGTCGGGCCGTGCTGCGCCTCGGCGCTTCGTGCGGCGCGGGCCGCGTCTGCGGCCGCCGACGCCATCAATGCGACTCGCAGGGCGGAGGGTTCGCCTGAGATCCGCTTCGGAATCGCCCTTCACCTGGGCGAAGTCTATTACGGCAATATCGGCTCGCCCGATCGCCTCGATTTCACCGTCATCGGGCCGGCGGTGAATCACGCCGCGCGCCTGGAGCGGCTCGCGTCGGAGCAAGGGCGTATCCTGGTGACGTCGGCCAGTTTCGCGGCCGCCGCGCGCGAACCGCTCGAGAGCCTCGGGCGATTCAACCTGCGCGGCGTGGCCGAGCCGCAAGAGGTCTTCGCGCCGGCTTCGGCTTCCGTCTCCAGCGACTCGCTCACCCCGCCAAGAAACTAAGCGCCTGCTCGCGCTCACACCTCAAATCTGCTCATTGTCGCGGTTTTGCGCGGATAAAGCGCGCAGGGCGACTGCTCAAGACATCGCGGGCGAAAAGGTGTAAGTCTCTTCGCAGTAGCAACCGGAATCGTCCGGCTAATAGGTCTGGGGAACTCGTCAGTCGACTGAAGAGATGACCGCGGCACCCTCGATTACCGTCGCAACCGAGCACGTCGAGCCCGTACACGCACATAAGTGGCTGGTCGCGGCGGCAGTTATGCTTGGCGCATTCCTGGGAGTGCTCGACACTTCTATCGTCAACGTCGCCTTGCCCTACATGCAGGGCAGCTTCGCCGCCAGCGTAGATGAGATTACATGGATCGTAACGAGCTACCTGGTGGCTACTGGGGTGACGATCCCGCTAACCGGATGGATCGCCGCGCGAATCGGTCGCAAGCGTTACTTCATCCTATCCGTGACATTGTTCGTGCTCGGCTCGACACTGTGCGGTATCGCCACCGGACTGCATCAGATGGTGCTATTTCGCATCATGCAAGGGGCGGCGGGCGCGGCGATGATGCCGCTGTCGCAGGCGATTCTGTTCGAGACCTTTCCGCCGAGCGAGCACACGATTGCGATGGCGACCTTCGGCCTGGGGATGATGGCGGCGCCGATCCTGGGTCCGACGCTAGGCGGATGGATCACGCTTAACTGGAGTTGGCGCTGGAATTTTTACATCAATGTGCCGGCGGGCGCGCTCGCCGCGTTGATGGTCTATCTGTTCGTGCACGATCCGCCGTATTTGCGCGAGCAGCGGGGCAGCGGGCGGATCGATTACCTGGGGATAATCTACATCGTAGTGGGCTTGGGAGCGCTGTTTATCGTGCTCGATCGCGGTCAGCGCGCGGACTGGTTCGCCTCAGCCTGGGTGCGTTATTTCGCCTTGGCGTCGGCTGCGTCGGTGATCCTGCTGGTGTTTCACGAGTTGCGCTTTCCCGACCCGGTTCTCGACCTGCGGATGCTCAAGGTTTTCGGGTTCACATTGGCGATAATACTCATCTCGATGCAGTCGCTAGTGCTATTCAGCGTGAATCTGTTGAATCCGTTGTTTACGCAGGAATTGCTTGGTTATGACGCGTGGAAAGCGGGTTTGGCGGTGGCACCGCGCGGAATCGGCGTGATCGTGGCGCTGCTCGCGGTGGGACAGCTTTCGCGACGCCAGATCGACATGCGGGTGCTCGTGAGCATCGGCTTTATCCTGGCAGCCTACGAAATCTGGCAGATGTCGCAATGGAACCTCGAGGTGAGTATGCAGGCGGTGTTGTGGCCGATCCTGCTGTTCGGGCTCGGCCTCGGCGCGGTTTTCCCGACGGTGACGGCGGCGGGGCTCGGCGCAATTCCACGTGAGCGGATGGGCTTCGCGTCGAGCCTTTCACGATGATGGTCAACACGGGCGCAGGTGTCGGGATTGCGACGGTGAGCAATATCATCACCGCGCGCCAGCAGGTTCATCAGACGTACCTGGTTCAGCACTTTTCCGTGTTCGAAGCGTGGAAGTTCAGCAAGGTGCCGGCGATGATGCCGGGCGCTCCGACCTTCCATTTTATGCAGCAGATGGCATCGGGTCAGAAGCAGGGGCTGGGCATGGTCTACGGCATGATCCAGTCGCAGGCGTGGTTGCTGGCATACAACGACGCCTATCGGCTGCTGGCGGTGTGCGCATTGCTATGTGCGCCGTTTTGCCTGCTGCTCAATCGGGCCGGCGGCGGCGCCAGCGTGGTGAGCGAGTGAGTTGCTGTCGCGGCGTCGCGATTGATTTCGAAAGAGACGGCGAGAAGGAGACGGGGAGCTTATATCGGTTCATCCAGGCGACATTTAAGCCAAATTGCTTAAGCGATAAACATCCGCACTGCCGTGACAGGCTTCGCCACGATGACCAGCTTCGAGCGCCGAGCAAGGGTCGAACCCGGTATTAATGGATTAGTGGTCCGTCGAATTATCTCCCTTTACGGTTCGGGTGGTCTCTGCTTCCAGACGGACCTCGCAATGAAAGTGAATGCCGGCCGATGTAGGCGACGCGGTCGGGATGTTGTATAGAGGGGAGCGGGGACACACATACATCAGACATATCGCGAGGAGGCAGACATGGCCGAAGCGGCGATGCGGCACGTACTCGACGGCTACAAGGTTCTCGATTTCACCCATATCGTGGCAGGGCCGACCTGCACATTGATGATGGCGGAGATGGGGGCCGATGTGATCAAGGTCGAAATGGCGCCCAACGGCGACGCCGCGCGCGGCGGGCCGATGATGGTCAACGGGCGCAGCGGCTATTTCGTCCAGCATAACCGCGGCAAAAAGGACATGTGCGTCGACCTGAAGCATCCCGAGGGACTCGCGATGATGAAGGCGCTGCTGCCGCAAGTGGACGTGGTGGTGCAGAATTATGCGCCCGGCGTAATCGGCCGCATGGGTCTCGGCTACGACGTAATCAGCCAGATCAATCCCAAAATCGTGATGTGTTCGATCTCGGCCTTCGGCCAGACCGGTCCGCTCGCGCAGGAACCGGGTTATGACTACCTGGGCGCGGCCTATGCCGGGGTGGTTTCGATGTGCGGAGAGGCAGACGGGTCGCCGTACTTTCCGATGATCGCGCTAGGCGATGTGAGCACGGGGGCACATGCGATGGGTGCGATCTGCGCGGCGTTGCTGGGCCGCGCACGCACCGGCCGCGGGCAGCATCTGGATATCTCGCTGCTCGATACTTACTTCCATTATCACGAGGCCGGAGTCGAGACGCATACGATCAGCAAGGGCGCGGTCAAGCCGACGCGGTCGGGAATGCATTCGTGGTACGCGGTGCCGGCAGGAATTTTCAAGGGACGCGACCATTACTTCATCATAATCGCCGCGCTGGACCATCAGTTTGCGGCATTATGCCGGGCGATGGGGCGGCCCGAGCTGGCCGAGGATCCACGTTTCAAGGTCAACGCCGCGCGGCTGGAGAATCTGAAGGAACTCATCGGGATAATCGAGGGATACCTGCAATCAACCCCCGAGGATAAGTTGCTGGCGGCGATGTCGAACTACGCGTGCCTTGCGCGCCGGTATTGTCGATAGCCGAAGCCGTCAAGCATCCGCATCTGCGGCAGCGCGGAACGGTGCGCACGGTGCATGACCGGATTCTCGGCGACTTCGACGTGCCGGGATTCGCGCTGCGCTTTTCGGATTTTCCGCAGCGGCTCGAACTGGAAGCGCCGACCCTGGGCGAGCATAACGCGGAGGTACTGACGAAGTACCTCAACTACCCGGAGTCGCGGGTGCGCGAGCTGGAAAAAATGGGCGTCCTGCAAAGCCGCCCGGTATAGTGCGCCGCCGGCGCGATGTGCGCCGAAGAAGCGAAGCCTCTCGCGAACTAGAAGCCCAGCTTCTTCATAAACGGGAGCAGCGCGCCGAGTAGTCCAGCGGGATTATCGCCCTGGATCGTATGGCCCGAGTTGGCGACGCGCACCCAACGTCCGTCGGGCAAAGCGGAGGCGAACTTCTCGGCATTCTGGTCGGAGAATACGTCGCTCCGATCGCCGCGAAGGATCAGCGTCGGGCAGGAGATCTTGTGCACGTCGTCGAGGATCTGCTTGGCGCGGGCGACCCGTTCGTTGGCGAAGTCGGGTGACATCCGCTTGGGGTCGTGCTTCCAGGTCCATTTGCCGTTGGGCATCCTGCGGAGGTTGTGCATGAGACTGCGCCGCAGCAGTTCGGGGTTGCGCCGAGGGTTAAAGGCCATCGCCCGCTGCACGAAGGCGTCGACCGAATCGAGTTCGCGATCCTGCGTAATGAAGTCGCGGATGCGCTTGCCGCCCTCCATGTTGAGCTCGGGACCGACGTCGACGAGGACCAGCCCGGCCATCGACTTCGAGTTACCCATCGCATAGCCGATCGCGGCGAACCCACCCATCGAATGGCCGACGACGAGCGGCCGATTGAGCTTGAGCTTTTCGACGAAGCCCTCGATATCGGCAATCTGGCTCTCATGGCTGTAGTCGGAAGTCGGCTCCCATTCGCTGTCGCCATGACCGCGCTGGTCGAGGGCGAGGCAATGGTAGTCGTTACGGAGCATCAGGCAGACGAGATCCCAGGTATGCGCGTTGAGACCGCCGCCGTGGAGGAAAATGATGGGCGGACGGCCAGCCTTACCCCAATCGAGGTAATGGAAGCGCATCTTATGGATGACGATGTGATGGGACTCCGGAAGGGTGACTTCGGGGAGTTTAAGTCCGGCGAATTGGGCCGCCAGGTTAAGGTGCTCGATCTGTTCGGATTCGGTCAACACGCGCCACGCTCCTTGGTCTGTTCCGTTGTGAGATAACAGCCGTGAAACGCAGGTCCGGGGCGAGCTTTTGGGGAACTCTCACCAGCCGCAGCTTCAGCAGTGGATATATAGCAAAGGGGCGAAAAGGGCCGCAATCGGCGGAGGTTCGCCCGGAGGGCAGATCAACAGTGAGTCGACGTGCCCCCGCGTCGAAAAAAGTAGCTTTGAGTAAGACGGGCGGGTGAAGATCACCCGCCCGTTTAAGCCCTAGTTCTGGCGACTACCAGCGGCGTCCGCCGCCGCCACCGCCACCGTCGCGGCCACCGCCGCCACCGCCACGCCGATCACGGCCGCCACCTCCACCGCCACCGCCGCGGGGACCACCTTCACGCGGACGCGCCTCGTTGACGCGAATCGCGCGGCCCTTGAGTTCAGTTTCGTTGAACTCCTCAATGGCCTTGGCGGCCTCGTTGGAATCGGCCATTTCTACGAAGCCGAAACCGCGGGATTGGCCGGAAAACTTGTCGACAACCACGACCGCGCTGTCGACTTTCCCTGCTTGGGCGAAAAGCGCTTCCAGGTCCTCATTGGTCACCGAGTAGGCGAGGTTGCCTACGTACAATTTTGTGGGCATCAGTTTGCCCCCTCCTTAGTCTATGCCGGAAAGCGCGCAGCCAGAGAAACCCGAGTCGGGTTTAAGTGAAAAGTGCGTCCGGGCGGTTACAGTACACATCATTTCTTTATTCCTCCGCGCAAGCGAAGTCTATGGCTATTATTTACCCCCTTGTTGACAGCAAGGAGAGCCTAGGGCTTACTCGACTTTGTGTCGACCGAGAAGCTCCCATCATCGGTGATTTGGCAGCGGCTGAGCGGACTTGAGCTGTTTAGCGACTTTAGCGAGCAGCAGCGGGACTCGTTCCTGAAGGCGTACGAGGAAGATCCCGCTATCCGGATGCATCGCTTCGCCCCGGGGGATGTGGTCTGCCGCAAGGGGGAGTACGAGCTCGATCTGTGCTTCGTGCTGAGTGGAAAAGTCGATTTATTCGACTATTTTGCGGGTGGTCCGCGGACCAAAATCGCGAGCCTCGAGCCTGGGCGGTTCTATGGCGAGCTGGGCGCGATCGGCGGGCTTCCTCGAACTCTGGACATAGTCGCGGTCGAGGAGACCGAAATCTTCTATGTTCCGCGTCATGCCTTGAAGTTCGTCGAAATCAACCAGCATGCGCGGGCGCTGCTGGCCGACCGCTATCGAGTGATGGCGGTGCAGGTGACGGCGGCGGGCCTCGAGCTTTTTGCCGGCGTGCCGACGTCGTTCATCGCCGAGTTGGTGCCGAAGTGCGAGATCTGCGGTACGAGTGCGCGGAGTTCCGCTAGTCAAGCAGGGCGAGCCCGGGGACTCACTTTATATCGTACGCGACGGCTTCGTGCAGGTAGTGCGCGAGCGTGAGGACGGCACCACGCGGGTGCTGCATTATTTGCAATCCGGCGAATACTTCGGCGAGATGGCGTTGCTCGAAACGGGAGTGCCTGGGCCAGTGTCTTGACGGCGGGGAAATGCGAGCTGATAAAGATTGGCCGCGACGATTTTCTGGACCTCTGCCGGCGGTATCCTCATGTCGAAGCCGAATGCCACAAAATCAGTCAAACGGAACGGGCGCAGCAGGCAAATGAGGTTACCCCGAGGACCTGGGCGTTGTCGAGCACATCGGGCAGCTCGGCGTAATCCAGGCGGATGCGTTGTTGGTGATGGACCTCGACCTGTGCATCAAATGCGATGCGTGCGTGAAAGCGTGCGAGTCGCTGCATGGGCAGAGCCGTCTAATCCGCAACGGTATCCAGATCGGCAAGTGCCTGATTCCCAGCGCCTGCCGGCATTGCGATGATCCGAAGTGCATGAACAGCTGTCCGACCGGTGCGATCAAGCGCCGCCCGGAAGGCGAAATTTATTTTCAATACGACATGTGTATCGGATGCGGTAACTGCGCGATCGCGTGCCCGTACGACAATATCGCGATGATCGATACGCCGACCTTCGATCGCGCGCAGTCACGCAAAGCCGAGATGATGAACGATCCGAATTTCTTCCGGCCTTATCCGGTGGCCCAGCACGACATCAGCAAGGAGGGGTTACTCAAGCGGCTGTTGGGGTCCAGGAAGGGGAGCAAGCGCAAGCCGGAGACACTGGCAGGTGGACGCGACTTTGATCACGTGCCGGTCGCGTTTCCGATAAAATGCGACCTGTGTGGACGGCTTGCCCGGTCTCGGATGCGTGCATAACTGTCCGACAGGGGCGGCGATTCGGATCGATCCGGCCAAGCTGTTCGAGGATACCGGCGCGATCGCGGAAGGATCTCGCGTACGCAAGGCGCGAGGCGGAAGCGACTAACCCGGAAGACCTCGAGGTGAGAGAGCAGATAGGCGAGGCCGCTGACCGGCGACATACAGCACCCGTTGCCTCGGTGGCGTTGTGGGCGTTGCTGTGCGGGTTGGGCGTGCTGGTGGCGCATCAGATAACCCCGGGCGGTTCCGGCGCATCTGGGAGCTTATCGCACCGGCATCGTCACCGTGGTCACCTTCGTACTGGCGGCGCTCTATAGCGCGCGAAAACGTACACTTTGGATCTCGGTTCGCTGGCTCAGATGGGCGATGCGTCTGCCGCGACGGATAGCATTGCGAATGGTGTTGTTCAAATGGCCACAGAGACCTGGCGCACCGTGCACATCACGCTGGGAGTGTTTGCCTTACTGCCGTTTTGGTGGCACGTCGAGGTCGGCCCGGCCTCGACGTGCCACCAAAACGGCAGTAAGGCAAACACTCCCAGCGTGATGTGCACGGTGCGGCGGGTCTCGAGGCGATCGAACAACACCATTCGCAATACTATGCAGTCGCGGCGGACGCATCGCCCATCTGAGCCAGCGAACCGAGATCCAAAGTGTACGTTTTCGCGCGCTATAGAGCGCCGCCAGTACGAAGGTGACCACGGTGACGATGCCGGTGCGATGAGCTCCCAGATGCGCCGGGACCGCCCAGGGGTTATCTGATGCGCCACCAGCACGCCCAACCCACACAGAGGGACCACAACGCCCAGCCGAGGGCAACGGGTGCTGTATGTCGCCGGTCAGCGGCCTCGCCTATCTGCTCTCTCACCTAGTTTTGGGTTAGTCGCTTCCGCTCGCCTTGGCGTACGCGAGATCCTTCCGCGATCGCGCCGGTAGTCCTCGAACAGCTTGGCCGGATCGAACCGAATCGCCGCCCCTGTCGGACAGTTATGCACGCATCCCATAAATGGCAAGCCGTCACACAGGTCGCATTTTATCGGAACGCGACCGGACGTGACAAAGTCGCGTCCACCTTCCAGTGTCTCCGGCTTGCGCTTGCTCCCCTTCCTGGACCCGAACAGCCGCTTGAGTAACCCCTCCTCGCCGACGTCGTGCTGGGCCACCGGATAAGGCCGGAAAAAAAAATCGGAATCGTTCATCATCTCGGCTTTGCGTGACTGCGCGCGATCGAAGGTCGGCGTATCGATATCGCGATATCGTCGTATGGGCACGCGATCGCGCAGTTTCCGCATCCGACACACATGTCGTATTGAAAATAAATTTCGCCTTCCGGGCGGCGCTTGATCGCACCGGTCGGACAGCTGTTTTTCATGCACTTCGGAATCATCACAATGCCGGCAGGCGCTGGGAATCAGGTACTTGCCAATCTGGATGCCATTGGGGATTACAACGGCTCTGCCCATGCAGCGACTGGCACGCTTTCACGCACGCATCACATTGATGCACATTGAGAGGTCCATCACCAACAACGCATCCGCCTGGATTACGCCGAGCTGCCGATGCGCTCGAGCAACGCCGAGGTCTCCCCGGCGGGTTAGACCTGATTCGCCTGCTCCACCTGCACGATCGATGATTCTTCCAGCATTGCACTTCAACGTGAGGATAGCGCCGGGCAGAGGTCGAGAAAATCGTCGCGGCCAATCTTTATCAGCTCGCACTTCCCCGCATCAGGACACTGGCCCAGCGCAACCCCGTTTCGAGCAACGCCATCTCGCCGAAGTATTCGCCGGATGGCAAATCGTGCGGAGCACCCACGTGGTGCCGTCCTCACGCTCGCGCACTACCTGCACGAAGCCCATCGCGTACGGTGTGGAGTTGACTCCCCGGGCTCGCCCTGCTTGATTAGCGGAACTCCGCGCAACTGGTCCCGCACGATCTGGCACTTCGGCACCAACTCGGGCGATGAACGACGTCGGCACGCCGGCAAAAAGCTCGAGGCCCGCCGCCGTCACCTGCACCGCCATCACTCGATAGCGGTCGGCCAGCGGCGCCCGCATGCTCGTTGTTTTCGACGAACTTCAAGGCATGACACCAGACATAGAAGATTTCGGTCTCCTCGACCGCGGACTCTTAGTCGAGAGTTCGAGGAAGCCGCCGGAATCGCGCCCAGCTCGCCATCGACCGCCAGCTCGAGGCTCGCAACTTGGTCCGCGGACCACCCGGCAAAATAGTCGAATGAATCGACTTTTCCATTCAGCACGAAGCATAAATCGAGCTCGTACTCCCCCTTGCGGCAGACCACATACCCGGGGCGAAGCAATACATGCGGATAGCAGATCTTCCTCGTACGCCTTCCAGGAACGGGTCCAGAATACGGTAAAGTCACTGAGACACTCAGAGTCCGCTCAGCCGCTGCCAAATCACCGAAGTAGTGGGAGCTTCTAGGTCGACACAAAGCCGAGTAAGCCCTCGGCTCTCCTTGCTGTCAACAAGGGTGAGAATGATCACCATAGACTTCGCTTGCGCGGAGGAATAAAGGAATGATGTGTACTGTAACCGCCCCGGACGCACTTTTGGCTTGAACCCGACTCGGGTTTCTCTGGCTGCGCGCTTTCCGGCATAGACAAGGAGGGGGCGAACTTGGATCCCCCAGCAAAATTGTACGTAGGCAACATTGCGCCTACTCAGTAAAGTGAGGACCTGGAAGCGCTTTTTCGGCCCCCGGCCGGGAAAGTCGACAGCGCGGTCGTGGTTGTCGACAAGTTTTCCGGCCAATGCCGCGGTTTCGGCTTCGTAGAAATGGCCGATTCCAAACGAGGCCGCCGAGGCCATTGAGGAGTTCAACGAAACTGAACTCAAGGGCCGCGCGATTCGCGTCAAAGCGAGGCGCCGTCCGCGCGTGAAGGTGAGGATCCCGCGGCGGTGGCGGTGGGGGTGGCGGCCGGTGAATGCGCGTGGGGCGGTGGCGGCGGTGGCCGCGACGGTGGCGGTGGCGGCGGCGGACGCCGCTGGTAGTCGCCAGAACTAGGGCTTAAACGGGCAGGTCATGTTTCACCGGCCGCTGCTTACTCAAAGCTACTTTTCTCGACGCGGGGGGGCTCGAGCTCACGGTTAGATCTGCCTCCGGGGCAAACCTCACCGATTGGCGGCCCTTTTCGCCCCTTTGCTATATATCCACTGCTGAAGCTGCGGCTGGTGAGGGTTCCCCTGGCCCCGGATTGCGTTTTCACAGCTGGTATCTAGCAACGGAACAAGACCAAGGAGCGTGGCACGTGTTGACCCAATCCGAACAAATCGAGCACCTTTAACCTGGCAGCCAATTCGCCGGACTTTAAACTCCCCGAAGTCAGCCCTTCCGGAGTCCCATCACATCGTCATCCATAAGATGCGCTTCCATTACCTCAATTTGGGGTAAGGCTGGGCATCCGCCCATCATTTTCCTCCACGGCGGCGGTCTCAACGCGCATACCTGAATATGGTCTCCCTCAGATGCTCCATTAACGACTACCATTGCCTCGCCCTCGACCAGCGCGGTCATGGCGACAGCGAATGGGAGCCGACTTCCGACTACAGCCACGAGAGCCAGAATTACAATATGGAGGGCTTTCGTCGAAAAGCTCAAGCTGCAACCTGCAGCTCGTCGTCAGCCGAGAATGGGTGGGTTCGCCGCAATCGGCTATGCGATGGGTAACTCGAAGTCGATGGCCGGGCTGGTCTGGTCGAACATCGGTCGAGCTCGACATGGAGCGCGGCAGGCGCATCCGCGACTTCATTACGCAGGATGGCGAACTCGATTCGGTTCGACGCCTTCGTGCAGCGCGCGATGGCCTTCAACCCCCAACGCAACCCGAACTGCTGCGGCGCAGTCTCCATGCACAACCTCCGCAAGATGCCCAACGGCAAATGGACCTGGAAGCACGACCCCAAGCGGATGTCACCCGACTTCGCCAACGAACGCGTCGCCCGCGCCAAGCAAATCCTCGACGACGTGCACAAATCTCGTGCCCGACGCTCATCCTTCGCGGCAATCGAAGCGAGGTATTCTCCGACCAGAATGCCGAGAGAAGTTGGCCTCCGCCTTCCCCGACGGACGCTGGGTGCGCGTCGCCAACTCGGCCATTCATATCCAGGGCGATAATCCCGCTGGATTACTCGGCGCTGCTGCCGTTTTTTATGAAGAAGCTCCAGCTTGTAGTTGGCGGGAGGCTCGGGCTTCTTGGGCGCGAATCGCGCACGGCGGCGCGCGGGCTGGGCGGGGCTGGGGGACCGCCATTTTTTCCAGCTCGCGCACCCAGCAACTCCGGGTAGTTGAGGTACTTCGTCAGTACCTCCACGTTATGCTCACCCAGGGTGCGCGCTTGCCCAGTTGGAGCCGCTGCGGAAAATCCGAAAAGCGCAGCGCGAATCCCGGCACGTCGAAGTCGCGAGAAATTCGGTGAACACCGCGCTGCACGGTCCCACGCTGGAGCAGATGCGGATGCTTGACGGCTTCGGCTATCGACGATCCCCGCGCGCAAGGCACGCGTAGTTCCGACATCGCCGCCAGCAACTTATCCTCGGGGGTTGATTGCAGGTATCCCTCGATTAGCTGGATGAGTTGCAACAGATTCTCCAGTAAGCAGCAGCATTAGTCTTGGAAACGTGGATCCTCGGCCAGCTCTGGCTAACACCCGGATCGTAACGCCGCAAACTGATGGTCCAGCGCCGCGATTATGATGAAGGTGAATCGTCACGTCCCTTGGAGACCCCGCCGGAAACGCGTACCACAATGCATTCCCGACCGCGTCGGCTTGACCGCGGCCTTCCTAATAGTATGCGTCTCAGAGCTCCAGCCTCGTGATAATGGAAGTAAGTATCGAGCAGCGAGATATCCCAGATGCTGCCCGCGCGTCAGGTGCGCATGTGCGCCCCAGCAACGCCGCACATATCGCGCCCATGGCATGGCGGGGGTCTCGCGTCGGCCTAGCAACGCAATCATCGGAAAGTACAGCAAGCGTCTCCCCCTCTCCGCACATCGAAACCACCCCGGCATACGCCGCGCCCAGGTAGTCATAACACGGCTCCTGCGCGAGCGGCAGGTCTGGCCGAAGGCCGAGATCGAGCACATCACGATTTTAGGATTGATTTGGCTGAGATATTACGTCGTAGCCAAGACCCATCGGGCCGAAGTTGCGCCGGGCGCATAATTCTGCACAGCCACGTCAGGGGCAGCAGCGCCTTCCCGTCGTCGCCGAGTCCCTCAGAATGTTTCAGGTCGACGCACATGTCCTTTTTGCCGCGGTTATGCTGGACGAAATGCACCACTGCGCAAGTTGACCATCATCGGCCCGCCGCGCGGCATGGCCGTTCAGCGCGTTTTCAACCTTCATCACGTCGCCCCATGCTAAGCCACCATCAATGTGCAGGTCGGCCCTGCCACGATATGGGTGAAATCGAGACCTTGTGACTTTTCCATCGAGGTACCGTGTTGCATCGCCGCTGGGCCGTGCCTGCCTCCCTCGCGCTGTGTCTGATGTATGTGTGTCCCGCTCCCCTCTATACAACATCCCGACCGCGTCGCCTACATCGCCGCCGTCCGCTTGGTTGAGAGGTGCCTTTGGAACAGAGACCACCGAAGCGTAAGGGGAGATATTGGACGGACCACTAGTCCGTAAGATACCGGGTTCGACCCTTGCTCGGCGCTCGAAGCTTGGTCATCGCGGCGAAGCCTGTCACGGCAGTGCGGATGTTATAGTTTAGCAGTTTGCGGCTTAAATGTCGCCTTGATGAACAAAACAAATCTCGTCTCTTCCGCGGCATCTACTTCGAAATCAATCGATACGCCGCGACCATAAACTCACTCGCTCGCCACGCTTGCGCCGCCACCCGCACCGAGTGAGCAGCAGGCAAAACGGCGCACATAGCAATGCGCACACCGCCGGCAACCGATAGGCATCATAATATGCCAGCAACCAAGCCTGCGACTGGATGATCCCATCAGCCCGGTGACCGGCCCCTCTTCTGACCCGACGCCATCTGCTGCATAAAAGGAAGGTCGGACACCCGGCATACTTGCTGAACTTCCAGCGCCTCGAACACCGAAAAGTGTTGCGCCAGGTACGTCTGATGAACCTGCTGGCGCGCGGGTAATAATAAAACTAGCCGTCACATGCCGACACCTGCGCCGGTGCTGACCATCATCGTGAAGAGGCTCGACCCGAAGCCCGTCCGCTCTCGAAGAGTGAGACAACCGCACCACCGTGGCCGGGAGGAAAACCGCGCCGAGGCCGAGCCCGAAGACGCAGGATCGGCCACGACACCGCCTGATGCTCACCTCGGTTCCATTGCGACATCTGCCAAATTTGGTCGGCTGCCAGGATAAAGCCGATGCTCACGAGCACCCGCATGTCAATCTGGCGACGTGAAAGCTTGCTGCCCACCGCGAGGAGCAGCGCACGAGATCGCGCCGATTCCGCGCGGTGCAACGGCCAAACCCGCTTTCCACGCGTCATGACCGAGCAATTCCTGCGTAAACAACGGATTGGGTGTCGCGCTCGATGGCGGCAGGCGACTAGCATCGAGATGAATATGTATCGCCAATGTGAACCCGAAAACCTTGAGCATCCGCAGGTCTGGACCCGGGTCGGGAAAGCGCAACTCGCGTGAAAACACCAGCAGGATCACCGACGCAGGGGAAGCCAAGGCGAAATAACGCAGCCAGGCTGAAACGATGGGTCCGCGCGCTGGCCGCAATCGAGCACGATGAGACGGCGCTTCCAGCCCACTACGATGTAGATGAAGGTCCAGGTAATCGATCCGCCCGCTACCGCTGCTCGCGCAAATACGGCGGATCGTGCACGAACAGATAGGAAAACAAGACCGGCGAGCGCGCCCGCCGGCACGTGGTGTAAAAATTCCAGCGCCAACTCCCAGTTAAGCGTAATCCATCCGCCTAGGCGTCGGACCCGGATGGCACCGCCATAGTCCCCAGGCCGAAGGTTCCCATCGCAATCGTGTGCTCACTCGGCGGGAAAGGTCTCAACAGAATCGCCTGCGACAGCGGCGTGGGACGACCGCAGCCCCTTGCATAATACGAAATAGCACCATCGTGCATTCCGGGTGGCGACACCGCACAA
>CAWDQC010000009.1:0-21350 GCA_963804355.1 uncultured Pseudomonadota bacterium
GACGCCGCAGGGGATATTTGTGCGCCGGGTATGTTGCGCCCGCTCCCCGATGATTACAGGATAGAAGCGTTGTGGGTGTGGGGTTAAAAGGTCCTTCGGTGTTGCAACCGCCGCGCAAGACGGCGCTGCCTGCCTACTACTATCGGCTTCCCGCGCGCGCACAACGTACCTACCTCAAGGGCGATTCGATTGAGCGCTTCGATCTGACGCTTAGCACGCAGGCCTGTACGCTTACCGAGGCGCTCATGCGTGCGCTTGAGTTCGGTGCACCCTCGCCGGTCGAACGCGCAGGCCAGGCTCTCGTCAACGAACTCTGCAGGTTGCTAAATGTTCGCGGCGTACGGATCGAAGTGCGCAATGTGCGGCCGCGCAACCAGGTGAGCGAACTGCACGGTCTCTTCTACCCGCGAGGACCCGGTAAGACGGCGAGCGCCGCGACACTCAACCGGACCGCCACCGCGACGCGGCCCGGCGAACCGCTAATCGTGCTCTGGATGCGAACGGCTCAACGTCATGACGTGGTCAAGCCGAAAACCTTCCTGCGCACCTTGATGCACGAGCTCTGCCACTATCTGGATTACGCGCTGCTGAGGCTTGAGGATTCGTATCACAACTCCGGCTTCTTCAAGCGCGAGTCGTTTCTCGTGCGTACGCTCTACCGATCCGACGCCGGCGCCTGATCCTTCCATACGACGGTCGCAATTGTGCTCTACAGGCGATCCGTTCACGCGCGCGGGATCTGATCCATCAGCGCGATCAGCCCCTCGGAAACCGTGGGGTGTGTGAATATTCCGTCGCGCAAAGTCGTGTAAGGCAGCCGTCCGATCATCGCGGTCTGCACCGCGGCCAACAGTTCGCTCGCATCGAAGCCGAATGCGGTGAAACCGAGAATCTCGTCGCTCTGTTTGCCGACCAATATTTTGACGAAACCGCGCTTTTCCGAGACCGTCCAGGTCCGCAGAACGGTGGTCATCGGCATTTTCGCGAGGCGATACTCGATTCCGTCGCGCCGCGCCTCGTTTTCGTTCCGTCCGACTCGCGCCAGTTCCGGATCGGTGAACATGCAGAATGGTACCAACCGGTCCCTGGTCGTACGATTCCCGCCGTTCAGATTTTCATAGACCACGCGAAAATCGTTGAAGGAAACGTGCGTGAAATGCGGACTGCCGGCGCAATCGCCCATTGCCCAAATATTTGCCGCGGTCGTCCGCAGGCGCTCGTCGACCTTGATATACCCGCGCGAATCCAGCTCGACGCCGGCGCGATCGAGACCGATCCCGTCAGCGTTCGCCCTGCGTCCGGTGGCGACGAGGAGATCGGTTCCCTCGACGACGTGTTCGCGACCCGCGTTTCTCACCTGGACCCGAACCCTTTCGCCCGAACGTCCCTCGACTCCGCGAATTTCGGTGCCAAGCAATACTTCGATCCCTTCGTCTCGAAACAATTCCAGCAGCGCCGCGCCGACGTCAGGATCCTCCCGACTGGCGAGCTGCGGTCCAACTTCGAGGACGGTAACCTGCGCGCCGAATCGCCGCATCGCCTGGGCAAGTTCCAACCCGATGTAGCCGCCGCCGATCACGATGAGCCGCTCGGGCACCCGCTCGAGATCGAGTGCCTCGATATGCGTCATCGGATGGGCATCCGCCAGCCCTGGGATATTCGGCATTGTCGCGCGCGAACCGAGGGTCAGAAAGATGCGCTCGGCGGAGATCTGCCGGACACCGCCGTCATTGAGCGTGACTTCGACGGTCCTCGGTGCGATGAAGCGGCCTTCGCCCATGATCAGTTCCGCGCCACTCGCCGCCTGCTTCTGCACATGAATCTGATGCATATCCTCGACCATCTTGCGCTTGCGGCGCTGCACTTTGGCCATATCGATTCGCATCGAATCCATCTCGACACCGAATTCGGGTCCACGCCGAGCCAGCGAAGCCACCTTCGCCGCGTAAATCAGATTCTTGCTCGGCAGGCATGCGACGTTGGGGCAGGCGCCACCGAACCATTTGCGCTCGACGAGAGCAGTGCGATGACCCGCCGTGCCCATCGTCCACGCCATGAACTTTCCCGCCTCACCGCTGCCGAGAATGAGAATCTCGTAATTTTCGATATTGGGCATCTTTTGATCTCCTCCGACGTTCCTGGAACTCGACCGCGAATACCAGATCGATATAACCCCTACTCGTCGATTGCACCGAATCCACACCGCGTTCCCGGATGGAACTGTTGAATCACATTACTAGTCCATGTATCGATCGGGACCGTGGATTCAGATTTCGATTCGTCCGTCCCGATTCATCGTTCCGATGCGTCCGCGCGAATTAGCCGCTCCTGTTACGAAAACCCTTATTTTTGTTGTGTTTCAGCCTCTGATAAGGTTCATACCGAGTCAACCAAATCTCGATGAGAATACTCGATAGACTTCGCCCGTCGTTCTCCGCGCGCGCCCGTTTGCTCGATCAACTCGCGGTCAGCGCCGGCAAGTTCGAGATGCTCGCCGCCGACCTCAAACGTCACGCCGAAAAATGTTCGTACCCCAACATCAAAACCGGTCTGGAACGTCTCGCTGAAGTCGAAACCGCGCAGGCGCTGGTTTTGCGCGAGATGATGCTCGAGCATGAAGCCTCGCCGCGGCCCGCCGATATCCCGGCGCACGATGGGGCGAACAACTGGGAACGACTCAGCTCAGCGCTGGCGCTGCAGACCGCGCTCCATCGCGATCTCAACCTGGAAATTGCCGAATGGGATGCGATCGCGCCTCAGTTGGCCGAACGCCTGCGTCGGTTCGCCGACGAGGAAGAGAATAACATCGCGAAGTTGCGCGATCTCACCCTCCGATGCGACCCGCAAGCGCTGGATTAGCGCCTCGCCCCTGCGGACCGAATCCTAGAGGTAACGCGTGAGGCGGCGGCGCTCCAACTCGTCGATCACCCGCCGTACGTCCTGCGATCGCGATCGCCGCGCGATCAGAATCGCGTCACCACTATCCACCACGACCAGATCGTTCACGCCTAGCAACACCGTCAGCCGTTTGCCCGCGCGCGCGAGCACCCCTTCGGAATCGATCGCCACGACGTTGCCGGAAATCGCGTTGGAGTCGGCTCCGCGCAGCGCCTCCCACAAACCCTCCCAACTGCCGACATCGTGCCAGTTGAACTCTGCGCGCACGCCGAGAACGTTGGCGCTCTTTTCCACTACGACGCGATCGAACGCCTCGAACTCGAGGCTGGTGTAAAAGCGCGCGAGTTCGGCCGTTTTCATCCCGCCGAAAGTCCGCATCGCGGCCGCCAACCCCGGCGCATGCGCTTCGAGTTCCATCGCAAGCGTACCGGCGCGCATCACGAACATCCCGGCGTTCCACAGGAATTTGCCCGAACGAACCATCTTCTGTGCCGTCGCCGGCGGTGGCTTTTCGACGAAGCGCGCGACGCGAAATCCCTTTCCTACGGCGCGTCCGATCTGCTGATAGCCATAACCTGATTCGGGACGTGTGGGGGTTATTCCGATCACCACAATTGCGGGATTGTCGGTCGCAAGCTCGATCGCCTGCGCGATCGTTGCGCGGAAGCCTTCGCCCGGCGTGATGTGATGATCCGCCGGCATCACCGCAACCACCGTATGACCGCCGAGACGCGCGGTGATCATCGCGACGCCATAGGCGATTGCGACGGCAGTGCCGCGCCCCGACGGCTCTACGATCAGATTCTTGGGGGGAACGAGTCCGCGTATCGCCCGCCGGAACGGCGTCGCCTGATCGGCCGAGACCAGTACGAATACGCGATCGCGCGGAATCAGCGGTATCGTCCGCTCGACCGTCGCCGCCAGCAACGAAGTAACGCCGTCGACCGCAAAAAGTGGCTTCGGCCGGCCCGCGCGACTCTCCGGCCAGAATCGGGTTCCACGGCCACCGGCAATTATGAGCGCCGCTGCCACCGGTCGCGCGCGATCATTGTCAGCCTTGAGCGTTCCTCTATCCCGCGCGCGGCGTCCCCGCCCCTTTGCCTGCGCCACCGTCAGACTTTCGCGCCCAACTCGGTCAGCTTACGTTCGAACAGCGTGCGAATTTCGTCGAGCTTTTCTGATCCTTGGCCTCGAAGCGCATCACCAGCGCGGGCTGCGTGTTCGACGCGCGCACGAGTCCCCATCCGCCATCGAATTTCACCCGCGCGCCATCGATATCGATAGTCTCGTAGTTCGCGCGGAAGTATTCGGCGGCCTTGCGCACCACCTCGAACTTGAGCTCATCCGGACAGTCCAGGCGAATCTCCGGGGTTATCGTCGTGCGAGGCAGATCCGAAAGAATCGCACCGAGGCCTCCGGCCTTCACGCCCGAGAATTTCCAGCAGACGGAACGACGAGTAGACCGCGTCGTCGAATCCGTAATAACGGTCGTTGAAGAACATATGCCCGCTCATCTCGCCCGCGAGCGCCGCCTGCTCCTCTTTAAGTTTCGACTTGATCAGCGAATGCCCCGTTTTCCACATGATCGGGCGGCCGCCATTACGGGCGACGTCGTCGTAGAGCCGGTCGCTGCACTTGACGTCACCGATTATCGCCGCACCCGGCCGCTCCTTCAGGATCGAGCGTGAGAACACCACCATCAGCTCGTCGCCCCACACGATCTGCCCGTTTTCATCCACGGCGCCGATGCGATCGGCGTCACCATCGTATGCAATTCCCACGCGCGCGCCATTCTCCTTAACCGCGTCTTGCAGGTCGCGCATATTTTCCGGCACGGTCGGATCCGGATGATGGTTGGGGAAGCGCCCGTCCATCTCGATATACAATTCCGTTGTATGGATCCCCATCTCGCGCATCAGCGGCGCTGCCACCACGCCGCCGCATCCGTTGCCACCGTCGATCGCAACCTTCATCCCGGCAGGGATGCGAATGTGTTCCTTGATATACTCGCGGTAGTCGTGAAGCACCGGCCTGGAGGTAAGGGCGCCCTTGCCGCCGGTATCTTTGAACGCGCGCGCCTCGACGATCTTGCGCACGCGCTGAATATCTTCCCCGAAAATCGTGGTGTTGCCGATCCCCAGCTTGAAGCCGTTGTATTCGGCCGCATTGTGGCTGCCGGTGATCATCACACCGCCGTCCATCTTCCAATGTAGCACCGAAAAATACAGCAGCGGCGTCGGCACCACGCCGACGTCAACGACGTTGATTCCGCTCGGCAAAAGCCCCTCGATCAGCAGGTCGCGCAAGGCGTCGGACGAAAGACGGCAATCGCGCCCGAGGGTCACCGTATGCTTGCCGGCCTCGATCAGCATCGTCGCGTAGGCGCGCCCCAGGTCGACGATGAAGTCGTCGTCGAAATCAGCCTCGACCACCCCGCGGATATCGTATTCGCGAAAGACTTGTGGATTCATCGCTCCTAATTTTCGCCAGCATGGATTTTCGAAGCAACATGGTACCTCGTGGCGCAGACGCGCCCTCGCACGTTATTATTGCCCCGATTCAGCCCCGGATTTTTCCACCTCCGCGGCAGATACCCGATGGCTGAGACTCTCGACCAAAAAGTTGCGCTCGTTACCGGCGCCGGACGCGGAATCGGACGCGCGATCGCGCTCGATCTCGCGCGCGCCGGCTTCGCACTCAGTCTCGCCGCACGCTCGTCCGAGGAACTGGCCGAGACACGGGCACTGACCGGTCTGGCCCCGAATCGCTCGCTAATCGTATTGGTCGATCTCGCGAGCGAAGACGCGCCCGATAATCTTATTGAAGCAACACTTGAACATTTCGGACGCCTCGACGTTCTCGTCAATAACGCCGGATGGGCCCCTCCACGCACTCCGCTTATCAAGACAAATACGGCCGATCAGGATCGGATCATCGCCGTGAATCTGCGCGCGCCCGTCGCCTTGACCCGCCTGGCCGCGACCCACATGGCGAAACAGGAAGGCGGCGGCACGATCGTCAACGTCGCCTCCGCCGCCGCACGGAATACGCCGTCCGGCGAGGCGATCTACGCGGCGGCCAAGGCCGGTCTCATCGCTTTCACTCACACCTGCTTCGGCGAATTTCGCAAGTACAACATCAAAATTTCGGTGCTGCTCCCGGGTCTCACCGATACCGGCCTGATCCCGGAAAATAAGCGGCTCGACCGCTCCCTGATGCTTACTCCCGCCGATATCGCCGCCGCCGTGATGGGTATCGTCAACGCACCGCCCGGCCTATGCCCGGTGGAACTGACGGTCGAGCCGACGCACGATCCGATGCGCAGCGGTCGTTGATCTGAGGTATTGGTCGAAGTTGGCCGCCACGCAACCACCATTGTCCGCGACTCGACGCGACCCGACGCCGGCAAATGCGAGCAGGCGCAACTTCACCTTATGGTTTATGCTGGCGCTGGTCGGCGGCCTGCTTGCCGCGGTCGTCATTGCCCCTTTCGCCGCGGCTCTCGTAAGTGCGGCTTCGTGGCGCGTGCCCTTTCCCCGCATCTTCGATCGCGTCGTGATGATTACTCTCGCCGCGGCCATGATCGCGATCGCGCGGCCGCTCGGCCTCTTCGATCTTCTCCGGGACGGCTTCGCGGATTTTCGCCGCGCCCCCTTGATGCTGCTCTGCGGCTTCGCGCTCGCGATGCTCACGGTGGGATCGCTGTTCGTTATTGCCTTCGAGCTCAAGGGATCTCCCGTCGGACCCATCGTCGCCCGCGCGGCCCGCTTTGTTCTTGCCGCCGCCGCCATCGCGCTGATCGAGGAGGGATTCTTCCGCGCTATCCTCCTGGGCGGGATTGTGCGGGACTTCGGCAGACCGACCGCGCTGGTCGCCAGTTCGGCGATCTACGCCATCGCCCACCTGGTGCGCGCCCCTGCCCGCTTCTACCTGACTGGACTTCACCCGCTGGCCGGACTCGCGAATCTCGCTGCCAGCGCCGATCGAATCATTCATCCCGGCGATGGCGCCGCGATGGTAATCGGGCTGTTCTTGCTCGGGATGGTGCTCGGTGCGGCCTTTTTGCTGACCGGCCGCGTCTGGTTCTCGGTCGGGATGCATGCGGGATTCGTACTCGGCGCCAAGACCTGGCCGATGATGGCGCACGGCGCCGCGCTCCCCCGTTGGCTGGCCGGTCCCGGCCCCGTACCGCTTATCGCAGCCCCCGCGAGCTGGGCGCTCGCTCTGGCGACGCTGCTCGTGCTCTTGTTATTGAGAAAACGAATTTCTCAATGACTTCAGACACTTAGATGATTGGCCGATAGATGATTTTGTCGATCGCGAATGACGATCCGATCAGGGATAGCCACGCACAAACGATCGGACGCGACGACTGACGGCCGCAACGACCGACGCTTACGCTTCTGCTGGGTCGCCGATTCCCTACGGAGTATAGATTGGCGGAGTTCCGCGCGGACGCGTGCGATACCGCCGATGCGTCCACAAGAACTGTTCCGGATAACGCCTCACGATTGCTTCGATCGCGCCGACCATCCGGCGCGTATTCTCGCGTACGTCGCTCTCGGGGTCGTCGGTGCGGACCATCGGAATCTCGTCCTGGATCTCTATCCGATGTGATCGCTGGTCGGGTTGGCGCACGATGAAGACCGGAATCACCGGAGCCCCGGAAATCGCCACCAGCCGCGCCGGTCCGCTCGAGGTAGCGGCGAGCTCGCTGAAAAATGGGACGAAAATCGCCTCGCTGCGCTTCGCGTTCTGGTCGAACGGAATCCCGACTAATTCGCCTCGCCGCAGGGATCGCAGCACCGCGCGCGCCGCCGCGTGCTTGCGCAGTATGGTGACGCCCGCCCGCTCGCGCACAAAACATAGCAACGCGTCGCCTGCCGCAAAGCGCTGCGTATGATGCACCAGGCTGATCTGATAACCGTGCATCGCATGCGCGACTCCCAACAATTCGAAATTGCCGAAATGCGCACTCAGGATCACCAATCCCTTGCCGGGATTGCGCCGCTGTATTTCTTGCCAGTATTCGAAGCGCTCGTAGAGGACGCGGCTCTTTAGCCGACGATAGAAAAACCCGCCCAATCGAATGAACTCGGCGCCTCCCCGGCCCAGGTTGATATACGAAGCGCGCAGGATTCGCCGGCGCTCGGCCTCGCTGCGCTCAGGAAACGCGATCTCGAGATTGCGCATCCCAATCTTCAGGTGCCGCCGATCCAGCAGATAGCCGATATAACCGCCAAGCATCCCCAGCGGATAAAGCACAAAGTCGGGCAGCAGGCTCAGCAGATGGAGCACGCCTACCATCAGGTAGAAGAGTGAACGGCTCCAGAAATCAAGTTTGAGTTCGGTCAGCGGCGGTGGACGCCGTGGCTTGTGCGGTCGCGGCCGGTCAGTCGATAGCTTGGTATCGAGTCGGGGTTGCGCAGAATCGGCGGGTTCGTCACCCGCTTCGCCGCTGCCTATCCCCTCTACGTTGCCTCGCGTCGTTGCCGCCATCCTAGAAGAAACCGTTATTACGCTTCGGCGACTTGGGAATCACCACGATTCCAGTTTCCGTCACAAAGAAGCGCTTACGGTCACTATCGAGGTCGTAGCCGATTTCATCGCCCTCGGCAATCTGTACGTTCTTGTCAATTATCGCCCGTCTAACCTTGGCGTGCCGTCCGATTTCGCAGTAGTCCATGATCACCGAGTCATCCACCTGGCTGTAAGAATGCACGAATACGGATCGCCCGAGCACCGAATTGCGCACCGTCCCGCCGGAAATAATGCATCCCTGCGGATACTACGGAATGCAGCGCCTGGCCGCGGCGAAAATCCTCATTGAATACGGTCTTCGCCGGCGGCTGATTGTAGTACGCCGTGCGCAACGGCCAGAAAGCATTATACAGATTCAGATGAGGTCGCGCATCGCGTAAGTCCATATTCGCCTCATAGTAGGCGTCAACTGTCCCCACATCGCGCCAGTAACTCAGATTCTCCTCGGAGTCGCCGCAATCCGGTTGCTCATGAAGTTGTAGGCGTATACCGGCACGCGATCGATCAAGGCGGGCAATAGATCGCGCCCGAAATCGTGATGACTCGCTTCGTTTGCGCGTCCTCGATCAGCGACGTGCGTAGAATTGTCGGGTCGAACAGGTAGTTGCCCATCGAAGCCAGGCATTTACCCGGCGCCCCGGGCATCGATCGCGGATTCTCCGGCTTTTCGTCGAAGCCGAAAACCCGTAAGCCCGAGTCCACTTCGAGCACCCCGAACTGGTTCGCCTCTTCCACCGCGACCGGTAGCGTCGCCACCGTCACTGCGGCCTTGCGCTCGGTGTGAAACGCGATCATCTGGCTGATATCCATCCGGTAAATGTGATCCGCGCCGAAGACCGCAACCAAATCCGGTTTGTAATCGTCGATGAGATTCAGGTTCTGAAAAATCGCGTCGGACGTCCCCTGGTACCAGCTTTCCCCCAGGCGCATCTGCGCCGGCACCGGCACGATAAAGTCGTCGTGCATGATGCGCCCCATCTGCCAGCCGTCCTTCAGATGCTCGATCAGCGACTGCGACCGCCATTGGACCAGCACGTAGATCGAGTAGATCTGCGAGTTGATCAAATTGGATAAAACAAAATCGACAATCCGGTACTTACCCCCAAAGGGCACCGCCGGCTTCGCCCGATCGCGGGTAAGCGGATAAAGCCGCGTTCCCTGCCCTCCCGCCATTACGAGTGCAAGAGTTCTCATTTGCGGGTATCCAAGCCCGATAGCGTCGAATTCCTCACCTTCGCCTCACCTCTGCCCAGTTAATAGTAGGGCCGACCGCAATACCAGGAAAGGCCAAGCCGTGCTTGGCCTAAATGAACCAACCTTTGGCGCGGCTCGCCGTGTCGTATGAGTTTTCGTCGAAATAACCCAAATAATGCGAACTAAACCCGAAATCCGACCATTTTGCGAATTGATCGATTCGATAGTTCCGCCGAATTTGCCGCTTATTTGCTGCGTTTTTGCGCTTATACCGTATTTATGCACAAGAGGCACAACCGTTGCTTGAAACATTTGTCAATATATTTCGTCTAATCGAACAAGCGACGAAACTTACGTCGCACTAACCTCTCCCTAAATGGCTGAGGAGTCTGGGAGGTACGAGATGAATTCTGCAGCAACCGTTACTCGCGAAACCAACAAGTCCCGCAACGAAGGCGGTGTCGTCTATCGCACCGTCTGCCAGAATCCGGGATGTGGTCATTCGTTTGATCTTCGCATCACCGCCACCAACGCCAGCATCCTGAGCGCCTCGATGCCGTGTCCGCGATGCCATCGCCGGGGTGGAATGCTGAAATCCCTGGGCCGGCTGGGCAACAAGGTGATCGCGGCCAAGCTGGTGTTCCGGCTGACCGGGGTTGCACCCGCTCCGGACGACGATGATCAACTTGCCAAAGCGGTCGAACTGCCCTATTAAACCGGTCGACGATGATCTAGAGTCGAGAACTGCCGTACCGCATCCGCCGTTTGCTGACGGCGTGCGGCGAAGCGCCCCTGAGTAATCCCGGGGCGCTTTTTTTGTCTCGACGATTGTAAATTCCTGGCGTAGTTCCGGCCAAACCGCACGGCGTGTCGTTCGAATGGACGACTCCCGCGGAACAGCCTTAGCGCGGAAAAGGCCGGCTAGATCCCGGCCAGAAGCTGTGTCGTGACTCCCTGCAGGTTCTGGATACTGGGACGTTCGAGCATCCGGCGCAGCCACGCGTCGACGTTGGCGCGTCCCGCCCCCGGATCCACACCCAGTTCCTTGAGCACCAGCAAGCGCGGAACGAAGCCGATATCGGCGACCGAGAATTGCGCCGCGAGAAACTCCTGCCCCTGCAGTTCGTGATTGAGAAAGTTAAGCGTCCGCTCGACAAACTGCTGCAAACGGGTGACGCGTCCACCGTCGCGTTCGGCCTCGGCCTTCCCCATCTCCGCCATCAACTGCCCCACCTGCACGGTAAACGAAGTATCTGCTATATCCTCCCAGATACGCGCACGGGCGCGCTGAGCGCTGCGCCCGAGGGCCGGCAGCAGCGGCGGTTCGGGATATTCATCTTCGAGGTACTCGTTGATAATCGTCGAGTCGTAAACGGTGGTGTCCTCGTCAACCAATACCGGTACACGCGCGAAAGGATTGAGCCGTACAAAATCCTGGCGGCGCTGCTCTCCTTGAGCAAGGTCGATTTCGACAAGTTCGTAGGACAGGCCCTTTTCCGCCAACACGATGCGGACTTTCTGGCCGAAGGGACAAGGCAGGAAGTCGTAAAGCTTCATTATTGTTCCAATCGCATCTTATTCAGCCGCGGCCGCAACGTTGAGCTTCAAATTAGCCTCCACCTCCGGTTGCAACCTTACCGTCACGCTATAGTCGCCGAGCTGCTTGATGGGCTCGTTCAAGACTATTCGCCGGCGGTCGACTTCGAAGCCGTGTTCGCGCAACGCGCGCTCGATGTCGATATTGGTAACCGAGCCAAAAAGCTTGCCCTCCTCGCCCGCTCGCGCGGACACCTTCAGTAACAGGGCTTCGAGCTTCTCCTTGACCCCGGCGGCCTGGTTCTTCAACGCTTCGCGTTTGACCATGGCCATCGCCTTCTGATGCTCGAAGGCGGTCAGGTTCCTGGAGTTTGCCTCGACCGCCAGGCCGCGTGGCAACAAATAGTTGCGCGCATAACCGGCCCGCACCTTAACCACATCGCCGGGGCGGCCCAGATTGGGCATGTCTTCGTTTAGAATAACTTGCACGTTCATAGCTTGGCCTGCCTCGTTCAGACCGGTTTACAGGAAGTCTCCAAGGTTACGGGCCTCTTCACTAGGCGGCTTGAGCCGCCGAAAGTCGATCCAAAGATCGAAAATACCCACGGCGCAGACCAGCGCAGCGAGTACCGGCTGTACCACAGTGACGAAATAGATCAGGCCGCGCGCCAGCGCCGGCATCGCCAAAACCTTGAAATAAAACGCCATAACCGCAAGGCCCTGGCAGAAATAGACCGCGGCTATACAAACGAAGCAGTCCAGCGCGATGGTATCGAGCGGAGGCACTGGAATGAACAGGCCGAAGCCAGCCACCAGCAATCCCCATATGAGCCATTCCGGCGTGGTCCAACGAACCAGGTCGCCAAAAAGTGCGTACCCGACGCGCTGCTGCCGCCCGCTCATCCGCCAGAACACCCCGAGATTCACCAGCACCATGAAAGCGATCGAAATCGAGGCCAACGCGGGCGAAAGCCGCAGCGCGCTGTCCACGATCGCCGAACGCGTTTCGGGCGCGATCGCCGCCTCGATGCCGAGCGCCTTGTAAAATTTCTCGCCGCGCTCGATCGCCGCAAGCAGATCATTGTGCATATTGAGCGCGAGCGCCTGCGGCGAACCGGCGATACCGAATGCGAGCAGTGTCCCGGCGACCACCACCGCTCCCGTCGCGCATAGGACGATCGTCTCGAACGGGTAACGGCGCTCGATCATGTGACACATGATCGCCGTGGCCAGTCCGAAACTCAGCGCGTAGGCCACCGCAGCCATGGCACCGGCCCCCGCAAAGATCATCACGATGGCGAGCGAGAGCACCGCGCCGACCCGCAACAGGGCGCGGGGGTTGCCGACCGCATAGGCCATTACAGGGGCTGGTGCAAAGAGCATCAAGACACCGCCGACAACCGGGATCACGGCACCGGCGAGAAACATCGCCGCCGTGGTAAAGGAGGCCCGTATCAGCCCGAATAGCTCCTTGCGCGTCACCCGGCCTCTCTCACAACCCCAAGGTGGAAAATGGCAGCAAGGCGAGCACGCGAGCGCGCTTAATCGCCACTGCCAGTTGCCGCTGATGTTTTGCGCAGTTGCCCGAAGTGCGGCTGGGTACGATCTTGCCGCCCTCGGTTACGAAGCTCTGCAACGTGCGTACGTCTTTGTAATCAACCGAGAGCGTTTTGTCGGCACAAAACCGGCATACCTTGCGCCGGCCGCTCGGGCGTCTGCGACCGCCGCGGTCCCCACCCGAACGGCTGTCGCCGTCAGGCCTCGGCCCGCGTCCACCGCCGCGATTATACTCGCCACCACCATCGGAGGAGCCTCCTCCGCGTTCACTACGTTCTTCGTCGGCCATTTAATTTTCCCAGAAGTTCTGAGCTTATCATGCGCCAGCGGTTGACGCGCCGTATCAGGGCAAGAAAACCGCAGGCAGAGCCTTCAGATTTTCGTCAATCGGGCCTCGCCAGGGAGATTTCGTCGGCGACCACTTCGACCGAGCCACGCGCGATCGCGCCGCCGCGGGCAGCGGTCGCTCGGAGTGACCCGGTTGCGCGGACTTCACGTCCAACCGCCAATTCGGCGGCAATCGCTCGTGCTCGCTCACCCGTCATCACCACATTCATGGTCAATTCACTTTCCGGCGCGCCACAATCAACGACGATGCGCAGCAGCGCAGTTCCGGCCGGCGTCGTCCTCAACTCGGGCGCCCGCGCCAGTTTCCCGCGCAACTCAATTCTGTTCCCCACCCTCTGGCTCCGACGTCTGAGCGGCAGTCTTCTCAGGTTCGGCGGCACTTTCGGCGGCTTTCTCGGCTTCAGCCGCCTTGTCACGTTCGGCAGCCTTCTCGCGGCGGGCAGCCTCTGCTTCGGCGGCGCCCGCTTCGGCCGCAGCCCGCGCCTGCTCTCGATCGGCGGCCGCAGCGGCCATCCGCGCCTCAGCGGCGGCCCGAGCCTCCGCCGTGCGACGTTTACGGGCCTCGATTTCAGCCCGAACCTTTTCAAGGTCAGCCGAGGGGTCGACCAGAACCGAGAGGTAACGCAACACGGTGTCCGACAGCTTCAGGTTGCGCTCTACTTCATTCATAGCCGCGCCGGTGCCGCCGTAGTCGAGTCGAACGTAAAAGCCGCGCCGCTCGCCGCCAATCCGGTAGGCGAGTTCGCGAAAACCCCATTCCTCGGTCTCGACCAGATCTCCGCCGCTGGACGCGATGATCCCCTCGAACCGCTTGATCGTGTCTTTTTGTGCTGCTTCGCCCAGATCGGGCCGCAAGATAAAAATCGTCTCGTAGCGCCGCAACGCTATACCTCCTTTTGGATTCAAGCCCCCACGGGGGAGCAAGGAGCGTCAAGGATACTAACAGCGGGGCGATGCGCTAACAAGATAAACCGGCTCGATTTAGCTCCATCAAGCGACAGATTCGGACTTATTCTTGGTCCAATCGGAATGATGCCGGAGTCCACCAGAATGATACCGGGTGATTGAGCTGGGAGCGTCCGAGGCCGGTATGGGCGCCGGATGAAGTTTCAACGACCGGTGAAAAAAACGACGCAGGGCAGCCGGTTGACTGCCCTGCGTTGCGGAAAGCGTGCGAATAACTTAGGGGTTAATCCCGCGCGGGTCCGCGAAGGAGCGGCTCGTCGCGCCGCGCCCCTCAGCGCACGGATTCTTCAGTGCGTGTGCTGATAGTGATCCTCGTGATGCATGTAGCGGTAGGGGTGCGATTTCCATTCCTCACGAGCTAGCGGATGACTGGCGAGATACTCGTGCAATCCGGGATGGCTATCGACATATTGGCGATTGTCGACCAGCGCAGGGTCGTGGTTTAGCTGTTGCTCCACCTCGGGATGCTGATCGAGGTAGCGGTCGGTGCTTGCCAACGGACGTTGCCCCTGGCCGTAGCCGTTATCCCAACGATGATCCTTCCATTCGTCGCTCATGAATCGCTCAGGATGCTGCTGGAGTTGCTGCCGGACCTCGGGATGCCGCGCGAGGTAGCTGTCGAGTCCAGGGTGGGTGGCGAGGAACTGCGGATTGTCGGCGAGCGCGGGATTGCTCCCGAGCTGGCGCGCGACCTCCGGATGCTCGTCCAGGTAACCGTTGTCGAATCGAGCGACCTGGGTGTCTCGAGTCCCCGGCATCGCGGCAACCGGGCCGCCGCCGTGAGCCCATTCATAATGTCCTTCGCGATACATGAATTGGCCGGGCGAAGCGTGTAGTTCGTCGCGGACGCCCGGATGCTTGGCGAGGAAGTTTTGCAGTCCGGGATGATGCGCCATGAACTGCGGATCGTTCACCAGTCCGGGATTTGCAGCCAGACCCTGTGCGACCCCCGGATGATTATCCAAGTAGTGGTTGAAATGAGTTATCTCGGTTGGCGAGATGCCGCCGTTGGGCGGGGGAAAATTCTGCGCCATCGCAGCGGTGCAGATCGCTCCGGAGAAAACTGTGGCGGCGAGGATCGTCAGGGTATGCTTCATGCGGTTTTTCTTCATGGGAATATGCCTCCTTTTTACGGCTTGATACAGCTGTAACCTCCTCTCGACTTGTTATAACATCTTAAACATCTATTAATTTTATTAGAATGCGTTTCGCTCTATTTAAGTGCTAATGACGCACCGCGTAGAGTAAAATCCCTGTTCCCTGGGCGAGATGGCCGACGCTCGAGGCGACGTCCGCGGTCGTCCGCCACGCCTGGTTGCTCTGATTCGACAAGTGGTCTTCCAGCCCCATTTTCTGTTCGGGGCTAAGTTCGGAATAAGGTTGGTTGTAATAGCTCGGCGCGGCCTGTTCAGCCGCACCCTGCGGATCGTACGCGGTGCATCCGGCAACGGCGGTCGCCAGGGCCGCGACACCGATTGTGTAGATCGTCAGCATCGTTCGATTCTTCAATGGTGAGCTTTGCGCTTTCATCGGTGTCCCTCTCGCGCCTTTTGGACGCAAGCTCAGCGGGATTCGTTTACAGGCAATCGCGAGAGCCGGTGAGCGCCCTGCTCCGCTGGCCGATCGCGTATAAAGGATAGCGAGAGTTCGAACGGGTTTTCGCCTGAATTTCGCCCGTGTAATATTCGGTAAACGAATCCGGGCCTTATTGCGTCCAATGCGCGAGGAGAACGGCCTCATCCAGACGCCCTTGCGCAGAAGCTCGCTATCCTTTTCGATAGAGTGGGCAGCGCGATCGGTTGGCAAGTTGAGGGCGGAAAGTGGTTGAGGCGGAGCCTACTGATGAGGAATTGTGCCGAAGAATCGGCCAGCGCGATGCGCCCGCCTTTGATTTATTGGTCGAACGCTATCAGGCGCGAGCCTGGCGTCTTGCCCGCTCGATTTCGGGCAACAATGCGGACGCCCACGACGTGTCACAGGACGCCTTCATCCGGCTTTACGAATCGGCCGAGCGTTTCGACGGGCGTTCGCGCTCTCGACCTGGTTCAATCGTATCCTGGTCAACCTGTGTATCGACCATTTTCGGCGGAATAAATGGTGGAAGAAATTTATCCCGCTCTCGAATCCGGACGATCCCGACGCGCCCGTTATCGATCCACCCTCGCCCGAACCGGGACCGGAATTGGAGGCAATTCGCGGAGCCGAGATCGGTCAACTGCGAAACGCGCTCGGGCGTATTGTCACCGAATCAGCGCGCCGCCCTGTTGCTGCAAGTGCAAGAGGGTTGCACCAGTCGCGAAATTGCGGAGGTACTCAACTGTTCGGAGAACACCGCGCGGGTGCATGTGCATCGCGCAATGGCGCAGCTTAAAAAGGAAATGAAAAAGAACTAAGGCAATGGACACCAGGCACCCCGAAGCTGACCTGCTGCCGTACCTGCGCGGCGAATTGAGCGCGGACGAAAGGCATCGGCTCGAACGGCATCTGGCGGGGTGCGCACTTTGCCGCGAGTCGATCGATTCATCGGCGGCGATCCTGCGCGCGATCGCCGACGATATGCGCGAGTCGGTCCGAACCCGACTGGAGCGTTTATCGCGCCGAGTTGCAGTCGCAAATCGCTCGAGGCGCTAATTTCATCGAAGCCGCGCAGCGTAAATGGTGGTCGTTCGCGAGATAGCGTGGGTCTCGATGGTCGACGGCAGGCGTGTCGGTCAACCGCGGTGGTGCTGGCCTTGACGTTCAGTCCGCGATTTCTCGAAGGGTCGGAATGCACGCCGGTAGATCGGTTCGCGATGGAAGATGCGATGGGCGGGTCACCGAGATCGGTCTGCTGCGCAATTATCCCGTGGTCGAGCATCTGGACCTGCTCGAAAACTATGATGTGATCGAGCGGCTCGACGAGCTTACGCCGGCGGTCAATCCAATGCCGTGCCAAGTCGTAACCCATTACGCTGATGGTGCTGGCGACCGCACTGCTATATCTCAGGAGTCGGAGCGGCGACGCGCGCAGGAATAGCTCCGCCCAACTTGCGGATGCTGCTCAATCTGGATCTGTTCGCCGCTCATCCAGGAAATTCCAATGGGCCACAGGGGCCCGGAAGCAACGGCGCGGCGGCCGGAACCAATGACTCGATGGTGGACCAGATTCGCACGCTGAATGCGCTGGGCTACCTGCGGACGAATCAGAATCTTAGCGGCGCGACCGCGTCAGACGCCGGCGTCAACGGCCCGCCCCAGGCCAACCCTCCCACCGGAAATGAGGAACCAGAATGACCCGCTCGATGCGTACAACTCGCGGGCCGCGGATCGTCATGCTCCTGATGGTGACGGCGATCCTGATGGGCGGTTTTACGATCCAGGCGCGAGCGCAGTCGGCGGACCCCGGACAGCCGATGACCGACGCGGAACGCGCGCTGGTCGCGCAGCATCCGGATCAATGGGCAAACCTGACTCCCGATCAGCGCGAGCGCGTGCTGGAAAATTATCGCAAGTGGCAGCAGATGACTCCCGCCGATCAGCATGCGGCGCAGCGCAACTTTCAGGAATTTCGCCGCCTGCCGCCTGACGAACGGCGCCAGGTGATCCAGGGACTGCGGCAATGGCGTCAGCTTCCCGAAGAGCGGCAAGAACAGTTGCGCCAGGCCTATTCGCATTACAAACGTCTGCCGCCCGACCAGCGCGATCAAATCATGCAGCGCTACGAACGTTTCCAGCAACTTCCTCCGCAGCAGCGCCAGCATGTCATGGAAAATTATCATCGATGGCAACAGATGACGCCCAAGGAGCAGCAGCAACTGCGTCAACGATTCCACGAGACGCGTCGTTATCGAAAATTATTCGGCAACTAGTTAGTACCGTTCGCCTAAAGGTGATTAGTCGAAAGGAAATATACTAAATGGTCAGAAGTCGGTTCCTCGTACTATCCGCAGCAGCCTTGTTTCTGGTGATCGCGACCTCGGCGCATGCTCAGTTCGCGCCATGGCCCAATCCGCTTCCCGCCATGCCGCACTGGGGCGATTACGACAATGGGCACGTATGGCGCGACGCCGGGTGGTGGTGGCAAAACCAGCCGGACTGGGCGCGGTCGCATCATCCCGAATGGTGGGGCGACTTCGACGAGACTCACAACTGGCATCCGGCATGGTGGTGGTGGCACAGCGCGCCGACTGGGCACGGGCGCATCATCCGGAATGGTGGGGTGACAACTATCAGAACAACTGGTATCCGGCGCAATGGTGGTGGCAGTATCAGCCCAACTGGGCACAACTCAATCATCCGGATTGGTGGGGCGCCCCTTACAATGGCCTGTGGTATCCGGCGGGCTGGTGGTGGACCACGCAGCCTGATTGGGCGGCTCAAAACCAGCCCGATTGGTGGGGCGACTTCGACAATAACTACGTCTGGTATCCAGCCGGATGGTGGTGGCAGTTCCATCCTGACTATTGCCGCCAATATCACCCGACCTGGTGGGGCGACTTCGACGAGCATCGCGTCTGGCGCAGCGACGCCTGGTGGCAGGCGCACCATACTCAGTGGGCGACGCAGCATCATCCGGAATGGGTAGGGGATTTCGACGACCATCACGTATGGCGTGACGTCAACTGGTGGGCGCGCACCGATCCCCGCCTGGCGATGCAACGTCATCCGGATTGGCGGCCCGCGCTCGCGCGTTCGGCGGAGAATCTCCATGCCGAGCAGACCCTGGCGTTGAGCCGGGTGCACGGGGTGAAACTCCATCAACTCGAAGGCCAGCGCGCGGAACAGCAGCAGGCCGATGCGCGGAAGTACCAGGCGCAGGTCGACACCTTGCATCGCAAAAACGCACAGGAGATGCAGCAACTCGAACGCCAGCACGAGGACGAGCAGGATCGGGAAGGGGCAACGGCGCAGTGGGAGCGGGTCGAGACCAAGCATCAGAACCAGGTACAGGCGCTTCAGCAACGACACGATCAGCAGATGGAAGCGCTTCAGCAACGCAATATGGCAGCCGAGCAGAATCGCACGCGACAGCATATGCAGCAGGAGCAGACGCTGCAGCGCAATCACAATCAGCAGCTTCAGTCACTCGAGCACGAGCACGTGCAGCGCGTGGAAGCGATTAATCGTCCCGCGCCGGCTATGCATGTGAACGAACATCCGGCGCCCGAGATGAAGGCGCATGCTGCCGGCCCGAGCGGTCCGCATCCGCACTGATAGTGTTGCACCGTGCAATGACTATCAGCAGTCGATCGCGGTAGAAGTTGCGCAAGCAGGAGTGCGGCGCGATTACGGTCTAACAGATGCGGCTTCCGCTTCGTAAAGAGGTGGAAGCCGCGTGACATCGTTCCCTCGATGGCGCCGAAGTGCACCATCAGAGAGACGCCCAGAGATCGATTATCCCCCGATCGATCATCCGATCCGGTTATCGATACAGTTCATAGAGCCGTCGCGGTCCTATCGTGCCCGAGGCTATTCGACGCGGCGCGCTGGTTTGATTAAGTTCAACCGCAAATCAGTCGGCTTGCGAGTTTAAATGAACCTTCGTACTAAATTCCCGAAACTACCGGTATCCTCGCCGCTGCGGCGCTTTGCGCAGTGCCACAGGCGGTTTGCGCGAATGCCCAGACGGCGCAACTCGCGTCCTGGAACGATGGACCGGCGAAACAGGCGATAATCTCCTTCGTCAAGGAAGTGACGGACAAGTCCGGCAGCAAGTACGTCGAGCCCCCGGATCGCATCGCCACTTTCGATCAAGACGGCACGCTCTGGGTCGAACATCCGTTGTATACGCAGGCGATGTTTGCGTTGGCGCGGGTGCACGAGCTGCGCCTCCCAACATCCCGAATGGAAAGAAACCGAACCGTTCAAGGCGGTGCTCACCAACGACCGCGCCTCGATGGCCAAGTTCTCCGAAGCGGATTTTGACTTTATCCGCGCCGCCACCCATAGCGGGATGAGCACCGAGGCGTTTCAGGAGCTGGTGAAACAGTGGCTGGCAACGGCCAAGGATCCGAGAGTTTCATCGACACTATACGGAACTGGTTTACAACCGATGATCGAGCTGATGGAATTCCTGCGCGCCAACGGCTTCAGGACATATATAGTCACTGGCGGCGGCCAGGAATTCGTGCGGGTGTACAGCCAGCGCGTCTATGACATCCCGCCGGAGCAGGTCGTGGGATCCAGCATTCTGACGAAGTACGAATATCCCGGAGGCAAACCGGAATTGATGCGCGAGCCCAAAGTGTTCTTCGTCGACGACAGGGAGGGCAAGCCCGCGGGGATCAATCTGTTCATCGGCAAGCGGCCATACGCTGCGTTCGGCAACTCGAACGGCGACCAGCAGATGCTCGAATGGGCAAGCCGGCGCCGGCGCGCGACTAATGATGGTTCTGCAGATTACGGGAAACGGGAATACGCCTACGGCCCCGCCGCCGGCCTGCCGGATAGTCCCGTCGGCACATTCTCCGACTCGCTGATGGCAGAAGCCCGGAAGAACGGCGGGGTCGTGGTTAGTATGAAGAACGACGGGAAACGAGTTTTCAATTTCGAGAAAACACGATGAGCTGAGACATTCGCGCAGTGTCAGCTTGTGATCCGGCAAATTGCGGGACAGGCGGAGTAAAACGATGGGCGAATTACCCGAACACGTCCGCAGGAATCGTCAGCACTGGGACGCCATTGCACGAGAATACGTCGCCGGCGGCGAAAGAGCCTGGGCGGATGACACGCCGGCGTGGGGTATCTGGCAAGTGCCCGAGTCGGAGATCGGCATGTTTCCCGGCGACCTCGACTGCAAAGATGCGATCGAGCTTGGATGCGGGACCGCGTATATCTCGGCGTGGCTCGCCAGGCGTGGTGCACGCGTCGTCGGTATCGATAACTCAGAGGCGCAACTTGCAACCGCTCGACGGCTCCAGCGGCTTCATGGGTTAGACTTCCCGCTCATCCATGGCAGCGCGGAGAGCGTCCCGTACCCCGACGCCAGTTTCGATTTCGCCATTTCGGAGTACGGCGCTTGTTTGTGGGCGGATCCGCAGCGCTGGATCGCGGAGGCTGCGCGTTTGCTGCGCGCTAACGGCCGGTTGGTATTCCTGGTTCATTCCTTTCTGATGATGTTGTGCATGCCGGCAGAGGACGGGGTTGCGGCAACGGAAAGGCTGCTGCGTCCGGCGTTCGGGATGTATCGGGTCGAATGGCCCGGCGATGAGGGCGTCGAATTTCACCTTTCACATAGCGATTGGATAAGGCTGCTGCACGATTCGGGCTTCGAAATCGAGGATTTAATCGAGATCCGTCCGCCGGCGAGCGCGACGACGCGATATTCATTC
>CAWDQC010000010.1:0-65429 GCA_963804355.1 uncultured Pseudomonadota bacterium
GTGCCGGAACCGGGACTCGGCACCGACCCGCTTGGGATCAGCAGAAGTCCATCGACTCCTCCTACGACGACAATGATGCTGCCACCAACGACGACGGGTCTGCGACCATTCGAAAGCGGGCAGACAATCCGGATGAGAACGATCAGGATACCGAGGACGGGAACAAGCAGAACCAGGACGACCAGTCGAAACCTGATCAGATGAGTTCCGGTACCGGTGACCCCATGGATCAGCCGGAGATCAATGACCCGGCGGAAAAGGCTGATCCTGCGGAAGCCGACCCTGACAGCGATCAGGACGCTCAGGGTGATGCGACCGACCAAAATGCCGATACGACCGATCAGGCGCGGTTCGGTTTACCCATGGTAACGGAAGGCGGTAAGCGTCGGAGAGCCCGCGCGATCGCGTAAGTTGCGTCGCCAGTTTTGCGTGGCTCGGAGGAATCAATAATCCGTCATCCCGGTTGAGCAGTCTCATCGCCGAGATGCTAAGGTTGGACCTGTCGCTGAAAGGTCGGAGCCTGTGAGCGGCGGTAAGATAAAAGTCGATCAAATCAGCTCTCGTGAAGAGTTCGAGCACTTCGCGCGTCTGCCGTATCAAATTTATGGCACGCGCGAGGCTTGGTGGCCCCCCGATATTCAAAGCGAAATGGACCTGCTGGCGGGCCGGGCGCTGATTACCGCCTATCTCGATCTCAACCCCTTTTGCGTATGGCGCGACGGCAAGCTGGTGGGCCGGGTCAGCGCCGTCGTCAACCATCGCTACAACGAACATTGGGAGGAAAAGCTCGGCCAGTTGATCCACTTCGAGGCCCTGCCGGGCGAGCACGAGGCGATCGCCGCGTTGCTCGAGCATGCGTTGGAATGGCTCGCGCGTCGTGGAATGAATGCGGCGCGGAGCGGCTTCGCGGCTTTTCTTGATCCCTGCCCTTATACGATCGACAACTACGAGCAGCTGTCCTCGTTCCTGCTGCGCGCGAACCGGATTGCTACCACAGCTATTTCAAGAACGCGTCGCTTCGCGACCGAGAAAGGGCAGGTGGACTACACCGCGGGGCTGGTGCCCGAGATCCTCGACCGTTACCGCGAGATGATCAATGCGGCGCAACGCTCGGGCGTCACCGTCAAAAGCTGGCGCGAGTACGGCTTCATGGCGGCGATCGACGTTGGAACCGATGTGACCAACGCCGCGTTCGACCGTCACTGGGGTCTGGAACCCGGTGACGCGCCAGGAGGTTCGTCCGATGCTCCTGCCGCTCGGAGACATGCTCGTCGCCGACCTCTCGATGATCGCGATACAGGATCGGGAACCGGTCGGCGCGGTCTTCTCAGTGCCGGATTTGAGCGGATGCTCGCGTATGTGCGTTCGGGTGCGCGGCTCAGTCCGGAGCGGGGCGGCGGGCTCGCGCGGCGCACTGATCGACGTCGGCGTACCTCGACGCGGTGCCGATCTCGCGGAGTCGCTCGCGCGATGGCGGCGCGTTCCTTTCTTAGATGGCGCAAACCGAATGAAGTTCGCCGGCTATACGCTGGTGCTCGACGACAACTGGCCGTCGCGGCGAACCGCGGAGAGCCTCGGTGCGCACGTTACCGGCAATTTGTGACTTATCGCAGGGATCCGTAGGCGATCCGATCGCGGGTGCGAGGAAATGCTCTCGTGGCGGATAGCGGTGCTCTTCGTTCATGTCACCGCGGTGATCGTGGCGCTCGGCGGATCGCTCTTTTCGACCTTCGCGCTGACTCCGATACTGATTGAAGAGCTGCCCCCTCCGTGCGCCTGCGCGTGGTGCGCCGGATCGTGCGGCGCATGGGTGCGATCGTTCTGATCGCACTGGCGACGCTGGTGTTCACCGGATTCCTCAATGTCATGTTCATCGGCAAGATATCGCAACTGCTGGCGATAAAGCTTTTGATCGTTACCGTAGTAATCGCGCTGGCTATCTCATCAGTACGCGAACCTGGGAACGCGAGAATCTGGCGCGCGACCGCGCCAAATCCGGAATTGGCGGCGTGCAAAAGCGCTTCCGCGTGGTCGGGATCACCATGGGAAGCCTGGTGCTGTTGATCGTGTATCTCTCGCTCGGGCTGACGCGGGTCGGTGTCGATCAGCGCACGAATCTCGCGGGCGAGACGGTCTCTGCGCGAACTCCCAGCACGGCCAGGTCGTCGGGCACATCACGATTGAGTGCGAGACTGGCGGTCAGCCGGCTCATCGCTGGCGAGGTTTCGATTCCGTAGCCACCCTGGCCGGCCAGCCAGAAGAAACCGCTCACGCGCGGGTCGTAGCCGACGACCGGGCATCCGTCCGCGACAAACGAACGCAGGCCCGCCCACTTGCGATTGATGTGGGTGATCGGTGATCGCGCGGCTTTTTGAATTCGTTCGACCGCGACGGCGACGTCGAGGTCGTCGGGATGAACGTCGACGGCTCCATCGGGGTTTCGTCGGCCGGGGACGCCAGGATGCGACCGGCGTCGGGTTTGAAATAGAAGGACTCACCGACATCATCGATCATCGGCCAGCCGTCGATCATGGCGCCGGCGGGCGGCTCGAAGACGAACGCGGTACGGCGCTTCGGCGTCAGTCCGATCGGCGAGGCGCCGGCGATGGCGCCGACCCTGTCCGCACCATGCCCCGGCCGCATTGATCACGGTGGATGCGGTGAAAGTGCCGCCGGAGGTCACGACGCTGAAGAGGCCATCGGCACGTTTGAGCTCGATCAGCTCCATGCCGGTGAGCGTCGTTCCGCCACGGGCGCGCAGGCCGCGCAGGAAGCCCTGATGCACCGCGTTGACGTCGATATCCATCGCTTCGGGGTCGAGCACGGCGCCGGCGACATAGTCCTCGCGCAGCACCGGCACCATCCGCACGCGCCTGCTCGAAACTGAGACGGCGTAGCCCCTTAACGAAGCGTGCGCACAGCTCCTCGGTGCGATCGAGGTCGGGAATCTGGTCGATGCGTCCGACGAAGAGCATCCCGCGCGGGCGCAGCAGCGGGTACTCGGTGAACCCCTCGGGCGGCTCGAGGAAGAAGTTCTGGCTGCCGCTGGCGAGCGCGCGGATGACTTCGGGTCCGTGCGATTTCAGGTAGACCGCCGCCGATCGTCCGGTGGTGTGATAGCCGAATTGGGTCTCGCGCTCGATCAGGAGCACGCTCGAAGTGCGCGCCAGCTCGAATCCGGCGGACGCGCCCGCGATTCCACCGCCAACTATTACGAAGTCGTACGTCGCCATTCGTGCGGTCCCTCGAAAGGCCGGCGGAACCGTCCGCCGGTCGTATTCCAGGAGAATGTTACATCAAACATTGTCCGCTATGGGACAAAGCGAGGCATGAGGGGCCTGTCGCCTGGACGGCTTTGCGATAGACTTATTGCATGTCGAAGCGCCGCCGGTCACGCTCGCGGAGGCTACGATGGCTCGCATTGCTCTCGATATTCGTCGGCGTGCTGTCGGTCGTGAGTTATGCCTCGGGCGCGGCTTTTATCCTCCGCGTGGCGAATCCCGCGTTGGGCGCATGGTGGGACGGCAGCCAGTTCTACTTTATGGAGGGTGCCGCCACCGCGTTGGGTTTGATCGTCGCGATTGGTATCGGCCTGCGCCTGATCAGCGATAGCGAAATTTCGGCGCGCTGCACGCTGTGGAGCGGGATCCTGGCGGCGGTGAGTGTAGCGCCGCTGATGCAACTTTGCTCCACTGCGGCGCGTTTCGGGCCCGACGCCTTTGACTTCACCGCGCAGGATTGGGTGATACAACGGGTCGGCTATACCGTTGGGCAACAACTTGACAAGGTTTTGATCGCGGGGGTTTACTTTCTTAAGACCACTTGCCTCGCGCTAATCGCCGGATTTGCCCTTGTTGCAATCGTCGTAGCGGTGCTGTTCGCGAGCGGCGCCGGCGCTGAAGTGGTTCCCTCGAATCCATCGGCGCAGCCATGAACGCATATTCACCAAGCCATCTGCGCGACCGGCACAAATTGCAGCGTGATGATGCGCGCGAGGCCGTCAATGGCTGACAAAAAGGACGACGCGAAAAATCCCGCCCGCTTCAGCCGGCGAGCCTTTATCAAGGGCGCCGGAGCCGCGGCCGCGGTCGCCGGTTTGGTCGGTGCGGGTGCCGGAGCACACGCGGCGGAAGCCGATTCTCCTGAGCAAAAGAGCGACGGCTTCGCCGATTATCTGGGCCCCAATGCGGAAACTATCGAACTGAGCGTCAACGGCGCCACGCGGAAACTTACCGTCGAACCGAGAGTGACGCTGCTGGAAGCGCTGCGCGATACTCTCGCGCTTCACGGCACCAAGCTGGTTTGCGACCGCGGCGCGTGCGGCGCCTGCACCGTGCATCTGGACGGCAACCCGGTGACGTCATGCATGGTTCTCGCGGTCGATGCGCGCGGTCACCAAATTACGACGATCGAAGGCCTCGGCACGCCCGATCGCATGCATCCGGTGCAGGCCGCCTTCGTACAGGCCGATGCGTTGCAATGCGGTTTTTGTACGCCTGGAATGATCATGTCGATCACCGCCGCGCTCGAGCGTAATCCCGACGCGACCGTCGACGAAATCAAGCACGCCGTCACCGGCAACATCTGCCGATGCGGTACTTATCCGCACGTCTTCAAGGCGGCACTGGCGGCCGCGGCAAAACTTCGTGGCGTGAAATCATCCGGAGGTAAAGTCGGATGAGCCGCCGAGTGACGGTTAAGCTGGGCTTCCAAGGCCATGTCGACGACGTCTCGCTGGTGATCCCCGACGACGATCCCACGCCGTGGCAGTGGGGCGACAAGATGACCCTGGTCGGCACCGAGGTGACGCGTCTCGACGGTCCGCTCAAGGCCACCGGCGGCGCCCGCTATTCATACGACGTCGAGATGCCCGGGATGATCTACGGCGCGATCCTGCGCAGCCCGTATGCGCATGCGCGTGTGCGCAACGTCGATCTTGCGAGTGCGCGCCGGCTGCCCGGCGTTCGCGCCGCGCTCAAGCGCGACGATCAGATCGTGCGCTTCGCCGGACAGGAAGTGGCGGCGGTCGCGGCGGTATCTCCGCAGATCGCCAACGACGCTATCGCGATTGTCACGGTCGACTACGATCCGATGCCGTTCGTGGTCGAAATGGAAGAAGCGCTCAAACCCGATTCGCCGCTGGTCTTTGCGACCGGCGGCAATGCGTCTTCACCCAAAGTGTTCGAGCGCGGCAACGTCAGTCGAGGCCTCGAGGAGGCGGCGGAAACGATCGAGGCGATCTATTCCACACCGGTTCAGACGCACGTATCGCTCGAAACTCACGGATGCGTCGCGCGTTGGGATGGAGACCAGCTCACGGTACTGTGTTCGACCCAGGGAATCTTCACCGTGCGCGACGACCTCGCCGTACTCTTCAATCTACCGCCCGACAAGGTCCGCGTGATCACGCCGTATCTCGGCGGCGGATTCGGCTCGAAGTTTGGCGCCGGCGCCGAAGTCGTGATCGCGGCGCAACTCGCGCGGGATGCCGGCGTTCCGGTCAAACTGATGCTGCCGCGCGCGTCCGAACATGTGGCAACCGGCAATCGCCCCAGCTCGTGGCAGCAGGTGAACCTCGGTGCCGATCGCACGGGCAAACTGACGGCGATTCAGTTTACCGGACATGGTAGCGGGGGTATCGGCGGTGGTGCGGGAGCGTCCGGCCCGTACCGAACCATCTACGAATGTCCCAACGTCCGCACGGAAGATCGCGACGTCCATATTAACGCGGGGCCTTCGTCGCCGATGCGAGCGCCCGGATGGCCGCAGGGATGCTTCGGACTCGAGCTGGCGATCGACGAACTGGCGCGCAAGTTGAACATTGATCGGCTCGAGTTTCGCCGTCGCAATAATCTCAATCCGGTTCGCGCCTACGAATTCGAGCTGGGTGCGCGCGCTTTTAACTGGGACGAGCTGAGCCGGCGGCCGCAATCGCGCGGTCCGCTGAAGCGTGGTATCGCGGTGACCGGCGCGGCGTGGCATGGAGTCGGCACTCCGGGTCCTCAGGCCCAGGCGATCGCCTTTCGCGACGGCCATGTCGAGGTTCGTACCGGTACGCAGGACATCGGCACGGGGACGCGGACGATTCTCGCGATGGTAGCAGCGGAGGAACTCGGGTTGCCGCTCACCACGGTCAGCGCCGAAATCGGTGATACGCGCCTGCTCTTTTCGGTGCCGTCGGGCGGCAGCGGAACGGCGCCCTCGAATACGCCTTCCGTGCGCCAGGCCGCGGCCAATTTGAAGGCCAAGCTCTTTCGTATTGCGGCGAGCCTGCTCGGCGCCGATCCCAACGAACTGGAAGCGCAGGACTCGACGATTCGCGTCAGCGCGCAACCGTCGCGGGCGATTAGCTTCGCCGACGTATGCCGCCGTATCCCCGGCGACTCGCTTTCGGCCGAGGGCGAACGCGTGCCTAATTATGGCGGCTTTCGAACCGATCAAGCCGGCTGCCAGTTCGCCGAGGTCGAAGTGGACGTCGAAACCGGCGTGGTCCGCGTGCTGCGCGTGGTCGCCGTGCACGATGCCGGCAGAATCATTAACCCGCTGACTGCGCGCAGCCAGGTCAACGGCGGCGTCATCATGGGCGTAGGATTCGCGCTGATGGAGGAGCGGCGGCTCGATCCGCAACTCGGCCTGATGGTCAATCCGACGATGGATGACTACAAGTTGCCGGGACCGCTCGATGTCCCTGAGATTACCGCGATATTCGTCGAGGTCGCCAACGGACTCAGCAATACCGGTGTTCTCGGGTTTGGCGAAGCCGCGCATGTGGCGACGACCGCGGCGATTGCCTGCGCGGTTTATGACGCGATCGGCGTTCCCGTGCGCGCGTTACCAATCACACCGGACAAAGTGCTCAACGCGCTGGAAAAAACCTGATGAATCGCTTCGAGATAATCGCAACGCCGGATTTGAACCAGGTCTCCAGGCTGCTCGCCGAGCCCTATCATGCCGCGCTTGCCGGCGGCGTCGATCTGCTCGATCTGCTGAAGCAGCGCGTAGTCGGTCCCAAAAGTCTGGTCAATCTCAAAGCACTCGAAGGTATCGACACCATCAAATCCGACGGCAAAGGCGGTCTCCAGGTGGGCGCCCTGGTGAAGATGCATCAGGTGGCGACGGATCCTCTTATCGGCACGCATTTCGCCGCGTTGTCGCAGGCGGCGGGTGAAGCCGCCACGCCGCAGATTCGTAATCTCGCAACGGTCGGCGGCAATCTCCTGCAACGCCCGCGATGCTGGTACTTTCGCAATCCCGACGTCGTCTGCCTCAAAAAAGGTGGCGACACCTGCTACGCCGCCAAGGGCCTCAACCGCTATCACGCGATTCTCGGCGGCGGTCCGTCTTACATCGTGCATCCATCGAACCTTGCACCCGCGCTGATAGCGTTTGGTGCGAGCGCAAAGCTGGTCGGACCCGAGGGCGATCGCATCGTGGCGCTCGATCAATTCTTCAATACTGCCCAAAACCGACCCGGCCCGCGAAAATGTCCTCAAGCCCGGCGAGATCCTCACGCAGATCGTGATTCCAGCGCCGCCCGCCGGCGCGCGCAGCGTCTATCTCGAAGTGCGCGAGAAGCAAAGCTTCGATTGGCCGTTGGTCAGTGTCGCCGTCGTTATCGCAAAGGCCGGTTCGCATAGCGTGCGCCATGCGCGCGTCGTGATGGGGGCGGTTGCACCGATACCATGGCGCTCGCCGGAGGCCGAAGAGGTGATGATAGGCTCGCCGCTCAAAGCCGACGTTGCGGTCCGCGCTGCGTCCGCTGCGCTGCGGCCGGCGACGCCGCTCGCCGACAATGGCTACAAGGTCCCGATGGCGAAGGCGATCGTGCGGCGCGCGATTATGCGCGCCGGCGGAATCGAGGAAGTCGCGTGAGTGGAGCTGCCGCCATGTCCGACCGGCCGAATCGTTCGTTCTGCCTGATGCTTCGCACCAAGAACGGCTACTTTCGCTCGCCAATCGGGGAGCGCCTGATTGATCCGGACAGCACCACCGCCTGCTACAACTGTCTGCTGACTCAACGTCCCTACGGCCCCGACGGGATGCCGGCGAACGCGGACTATTGCGGCCCCGAACGTTCCTGTTTCAAGCCCGAGACCTGAAGCGCAAACGGTCTAAAATTCGTCCGCCGGAAAATAGGGCAGCAGCCCCGTTCCCGGATGGCAATTGACGTATTCGAAGACCTGGCCCGCCGCCGGCAAAACGGAAACCTCATGCCACAGCTTTAATTTAAGGTTGGTGCCGTGCTGCTTGGCCATCGTCAGGAATCTCGAGAAGATCGCCAGGTGAGTCGGATGCGTCGCCGCCCACTTTTCCAGATGTCCCAGGGTCAGGAAGTAGCCCAGTCCAAAAGTCTTCTTGAGAGGCGAACCGGTGTCGTCGATTTCCTCGGCGAAACGCAAATCGCAGCATCCGGTGGCGTCGGGATTGTCACGGAGAAAATTCATTCCCTCAATCAACGCCGGCCGTACCGAATCGTTGTATTCGGCCAGTTCGATTCCCGCGCAGTCGGTCCAATCCTGACCCGACCTGATGATCGCGAGGTTCTCCGGCGCCTTGACCCGCAACCGCCGCTCCGCCGTGGCCGCCGCACCCAGGCGGGGCAAGCGCTCGCCATAACTGCTGCGCAGATCATCCATCGACGACAGCTCGATCCGGTCGCGCATGCTGCCCCAATAGTTATGCTCACGCACGGGACCGACCACCGGACCTCCGGTCTTCGCCACACCCGCGAGCATGCCGTGAGAAAAAAGCGTCTCGAATCGATTGGTCGGAACGCTCAGGACCTCGCGAAAGTAACCCACCTTGTCGCTCATCCGCGCCGGATCGCTCCACCAGGATTCGAACCCTGACTTTTCCTTCCATCTTTCGTAACTCGCCTGGTCGCTCCAATAGGCGGCGGTGACGAGGTTCGAGTATCCGTCACGATCGACGAACCTCGCGCTCTCGAAATTTCCGGGTGCGTCGGGACCGACGAGAAACTCATGCGTTCGCGGCGCGATTCGCTCCTGTGCGCCCGATTGGAGTTGGGTCCCCAGGTAAGCCATTACCACCGGTTTCGATTGCCGGGCGAAACTGACCGCCCAGGCGGGTGCCGGCGGCGTCCAGTCAGGCGGCAGATTGCGCGGAGAGGGGTTGAGCGAAACCAGCTCGCGAGGTTCTTTGAGGTCCTTGCTCATGCCACCCTTCTAGCACGAATCGATACGATCGTCCGTCCGTATTCGGTCGCTCAAAAACGGAACGTTCGGTGGGGTGTTCGGCGCGGTTGCCGATTCGTCGGCATTCCTCTCCGCCGTCGCATAACTAACCCTGCGGGGCGGGCCGAAACGCCATCGGCCCGATCGGAAAGGGCGAAACGCACAGCGCGTTCCGCCCTTGATATGCGAATCGATTGCGGCGGTTACTTTATCGCGATCGCGTTAGGTGGCGATCCGACTCCACCCGGGATATTGAGCGGCGCGGAGGTGAAGAAGAACTCGTAATTATTGTCGTTCGCGCAGTCCTCGGCCAGCTCCTCCAGGTTCCACATTTCTCCGATCGGCATGCCGAAGAACGAGAGCATATGGAAATGCAGGAGGTCTCCCGCCGCGGTGAAATCGGAAACGTTGGGCGGAGGAATCGCCTCCAACCCGGGCGAGTCGGAAGCCACAGCCGAAATATGGTTGTTCCACAGCCATCGCGCGGTCCGCGCCGAACCCTCGATTCCAGGGGTCTTGGTGTCGGCTGCCAGCGCCGCCTTCTCCTCTGAGGTCATGTCGAGGTAGGCCTGCGTCCAGCCGACGCGAACCAGCAGGACATCCCCGGGCCATACTTTAGTCTTCTGCGCTTCGAGGGTCGCGACGAGGTCCTCGAAGGGCACGACGTCGTTGGTCCTGTGGTCAAGCGACTTGCCTACGCTCTCATAGTAGCGAGCGATATCGGCCAGGATTCCACGGCCGGCGATACCTCTCTTGGCCAGATTGTCGATACCCAGCTTCGTGCCGCCGTACCCCGTGGTCTCGTCCTCGGGCACGCCGTTATACCCGCCGTGTGACGGATGCTTGACGTGACACAACGCGTCCCATTGCGAAGATGCTTGCGGATAGAAGTTGTCAAGGTAGTCGTCGAGAATATACCCGTTAAACTGCTTGATATGATGTGAATGCTTGCCCCGGCCAAAAATCGGAGGATCCGGAATATTGATCGGCAAGTTCAGCGCGAAGACCTTACCGCTGCGGATGAATCCTGCCGCCTGCTTCACCCGGTCGGGAGTCATCAGGTTGATCGTCCCGACCTGGTCATCGTCGCCAAAAAGGCCCCACGCTGACCCGGCGGGCGCTCCAGGGCGCGTCGGCAGGGCGTCATAGTCTGGAAGTCCCGAGGGAATCGAACGCGGCGCTGGCGGGGCTGCTTGACGCGGAGGCGCTACCGGCCGCACGGCCGATTTGGACGCTGGTTTGGCCGCCGCGCGCGGTTTTACCGCCTTGGCCTTCATGGCCACGGCCTTGGCTTTGGCGGCGACAGGCTTCAACTTAGGTTTTGGCTTCGGCGCAACCTTAAGCTTCGGCGCTGGCTTCGCTTTCATACTGCTCTTCGGACGGGGTTTGGGTTTGCTGGCTTTGGCCATCGAATTCCCCTCCCGGGAGTGTCTCCCGGCTGTGCAATCTACCTTTTCTAACGGCCAGCAACGCGCGGCACAAGAGTCCCTCTCCGTCCCATTGGCGCAGTTTCACTCTGACGCTCTGCGCTCGACTCGATTTAGTCACGACAACGGTGACGCGTAACGCGCCAATAATCGAAATTTCGCTAGACGGGATCAGGTCGGGGGCGTGCTTATGCGGAGCAACCAGCAAATCGATCGATTCGCCTGCGATTTTTATGATTGCGCTTTTCTTTTCCCCCGGACAGACTCAGAGGATCGCGCGCGTCTCACATTCAGGTCGGATGACGCGCCGCTGACAACACACAAAGTACGAAAAATTGCTCCGATGACGAGAAGGGTCCACACCAAAAATGAAATACCGATTTCTGCTGATCGTCTTCTTTGCTCTGTGCGTGGGAATTTCGTCGATACCGTTCGCGGCTGAGGCGCAGACTGACAACGGCACGGTGGCGGCGCTGAGCACGGCAATTGGTGGAGCGCAGCGATCCGAGAAGAACAAGGCGCGTGACAAGTATCGTCATCCGCTGCAGACGCTCACTTTCTTCGGGATCAAACCCGACATGACGGTCGTCGAGATCTGGCCGGGCAACGGTTGGTATACCGAGATATTGGCGCCGTTTCTCAAGGACAACGGCAAACTGTACGAAGCGCTCGGAGGGGGAGCCGGGGCCGCCGCCTTCGAGAGCAAGCTCAAGGCCGATCCGGCGCTTTACGGTAATGTGATAGTCACTCGCTCCAACCGCCAACCGAAACGACGATTGCGCCCGCCGGCGCCGCAGATATGGTCCTGACGTTTCGCAACGTCCATGACTGGCTCTCACGCGGTAACACGGACGATTACTTCAAGGCCTTTTACAAAGCACTAAAGCCCGGCGGTATCCTCGGAATAACCGACCATCGCGCCGATCCCTCACAACCGCAGGACCCCGATGCGAAGAACGGCTATGTGCGCCAGGATTATATGATCCGACTGGCGCAGAAGGCCGGCTTCAAGCTCGTCGCCTCATCGGAGATCAACGCAAATCCCAAGGACCCGCGAAATCAGCCGGTTTGGAACTTGCCGCCAACCTTGCGCCAGGGACAACAGGATCGCGCAAAGTATCTCGCAATCGGTGAGAGCGACCGCATGACACTCAAATTTATCAAACCGATAAAGGAAGTTTCGGCCCAATGAGCGCGGGGCCGAATCGGTTTCGTTGCCGTCACCGAGCAGGAATTCCGATAGCCAGCCGGTTGTACGATCTTTCCTTAAGAGCAGGGTGAACGGATCGAAGCTCCGAGGCGTAATCACGCCCGACAGTCCGTCGACGGACTTACGGCAAAGGCTGAAAGCCGACGTTGCCACAGCGCCCGTCAAACATATAGTCGTTGCCGAACAGCACGTCGCGCCCGGTATTCACGAATATCTTCGATGAACTGATCCAGGTCACCTTTGTTGGGGCGACGCTGGTAGCAGGGCTGCTCGGCGCATAAGCGAAACTGTAGGATAAACCCGGGCTTTTGGGCGTGCCGGCAAGGATCGAGACGTTCAGTCCAGTGGGCAAGGTGGTGGAGTCGGCTGGATTCACTGCGCCCGCAGGCCGCTTCGCCGGCATCAGATCCAGAAACATGCTGTCGATTCCCACGTCGAGAAGCAGAGTTCCGCAAAACTGGTTGGGATGCGACAGGGTAGGGAACTGATAGCACCCTGGCGCGGTCTTCCAGTCACCGGGCACACTATGGTTTGGAGTAAGTGCGACGAGATTGAATCCTGACGTACCTGTAATCCCGACGGTCGCATCGTCGCCGCTCAAAGTATAACCGGGACTTATATCAGTGCCGTTATTGGCGTCGGTTATTTGCAAAAAGGCGTTGTCAGCCGGTGAATCGAAGGCGCGCCGGCAGTTGTGTTGTTACGATCGAAGCCGACGCCGAGGTAGTGGATATCGGTGCCGGGCGGGGTGCAATTGGGATAGCCAGGGGCGCAAAATCCCGAATCTACCGCCAGCACGAGGATCGGATTCGTTTGTATGATTGTGCCAGCGCTCGTTTCGAGGCTGACTGGAGCAAGATAGTAAGAGCCGGCAAAGGTATTGCCACTGCTATCGTAAAATTTTACTCCTGGCCCGCCAGGACCGATCGCATCGGGCCCGAGGTCCGTGAGCGGCACGACCGCACCGAGAGACCCTGTATCGATCGTGAAGTCCTTCAGGTCCGGAGCAGTAGGGCTGTTGTAGCCGATAGACCCAATAACTTTGAGACCATTCGCGATATTGTCGTTCGAGCAAGCCGGGTCTGCCTCGCCTCCACAATCAATCGGAATAGTGAAGCCTTGAGTTCCATACGCGCAGGCGATTTTGTTCCTGGGCAGGATTTGGGTGACTCCGATAGCCCGCCCGCCAACTCCGTCGTTGGCGGTGTAAGCCTCGACCGTTATCGGATTGGGAAAGAACTGCCCATTGTACGCGAGCGCTATTACATTGCCCGAAGTGACAGTGGCCGACGTTGGTGTAATAGTCCCGGCGGGCGCACCATAAACATTGAAAGTGACTAGGTTGTCCTTGGTAATTTTGATGGGTTCGCCGAAAGCATCGTAAGCGACGAATGGCAGTTTGATAAGCTGCGGGCTGGTCGTGCTTGCCGATGAAATTGGATTCGATAGTCTGGTAGCGGTCGGACTGAATACAATCGTGCTGAGGTGAACGGTCTGAGTAAGCCCGGCGGGGCTTCCTTCAAAGCAGCAGATAATTATTGTTGAGCATACGATCGCCAGTGTGAGACCAAGTTTAAGAAGCGTCCCTCGAAACATCCACTCCCCCCCGCATCCTCATTCGCCACGAGTTCCGTAAAGAACCCATTTTTCGGCGATGAGAAACCCCATCCCCTGATAGTCACCGGACTCTATCTTCCTATGGTCGGTTAGACAATGGGGGTTAGTCAGTGAAGTGTCGCCCGGCGCGAACCACGGACGTGAACTGACCGGGCCCGCGAGTCCGCCAACGAAATTCAGATTAGCGAAGTCATACCAGCATCTACCGACACTGTTTCGTTTCCGCCAGGAACGAACACAGGATCATGGTCCTACATGCAAGAGGTTCGACGCTTGCTGAGACCCGTAACCCCTGACACCGCGAGTCGCATCTTAAGAAAAAAAGTTTGGAGGCGGGATACCAGCGATATTCCAAATGGCGACTGAGGCTGGCGGCTTGTCGTATGCCTCAAATCACTACTGTTGTAGCGGAGATTGGCCAGCGTGTACCCACTGGGTGTAGTCCTTTCGACTTTCTGGATCCCAATTTTTGAGCTCGAGTTCCCAGTCCCGCAGAGACTTGCGGCCCGAACGTTCCAGACTCTCGATATAATTGCAGCGATACAACCAATCCACTGCTACCAGTCCGACCAGCTTGCTCATACTACCTCGCGAAGGCGGCAAGAGCGTTTCTAACTTCTTCATCGATACGGCTCCTTAGCCCCGCAGGAGGAACACCGCATGAACCATGCCCGGAAATTGCCCACGAGATTCCTGATGGTTCTCGCGGACGATACGACCAGGAAGCCCTTCGTTCTGCAAGGATTACTTCATTTTGAAATGCAGGCCGCCGGATGCTTCTGACAGTCGCGGCGGGCGGTGATTGGGGGTACGCGTTCAGTTCGAGCCCGCGAACCTTATTGTCGCGCTTCCTGAATATCCGGAGCGGATTTTCTCTGAAAGATTCGGAGCGCGTGTCGCCGAGACGTGTGTTAATTAACCAAAACACGTTATGTAGTAGAAGTGCATGCTACAACAAGACTTATTGTCGGTCGTCCGGCGCTGACCTAGACTATTTGTTAGATAGGGGGGCTCTAATGAACAATCCGCCGTTGATTGATGGACCATTGATGCTTCTAGGTATCCTGGCAATTCTCGCATTCATTTTGATAATTGCGAGTGTCTTCACCGTTGAGCAGCAGACCGTCGCGATTGTCGAACGTTTCAGCAAGTTCAGCAGTCTGGCCCATGCAGGACTAAACTTTCGCTTGCCGCTCATTGACTGGGTTGTCACAAAAGTCAGCCTGCGGACCCGTCAACTTATCGTTAAGGTCGAAACCAAGACCAAGGACAACGTTTTCGTCCACATTACAGTTGCGCTCCAGTACATGGTGCGCCCGGATAAGGTCTACGAGGCTTTTTACACGCTTGCCGATCCAGAAGGGCAGATGACTGCTTTCGTCTTCGACGTCGTTCGTGCGCACGTGCCCAGTCAGCCGCTCGACGACGTTTTTGCGAAAAAGGATGAGGTGGCCGAAGCTGTGAAGGCTCACCTCGCCGAACCGATGGAAAAGTATGGTTACCAGGTAATAACGGCCTTAGTGACTGACGTAGATCCGGACTCGCGGGTCAAAGATTCAATGAATGAAATCAACGCCAACCAGCGCTTGCTCGAGGCGACCAAGGCCAAGAGCGAAGCTGACAAGCTCGTCCTGGTGAAGCGTGCCGAGGCGGAAGCGGAAAGTAAGGCGTTGCAGGGTAAGGGTGTGGCTGATGAGCGGCTCGCCATCGCTCGTGGCTTGCGTGAAGCGGCCGACCTGTTTCAGCAGGGGATGCCCGGGTCTACGCCCGAAGAATGCATGGCGGTGCTGCTAATGACCCAGTACTTCGACATGCTGAAAGATGTCGGAGCGCACAGTACTACGATCATGCTGCCATATTCGCCTGGCGGGATGACGTCTATCTCGGAACAGATCACGGAGGCGATCACTGCCGCGCGCCAGGTACCCTCGGGCAGCGCTCATGGCGGCTCGAGTGCGCCGTCGACAGCCAACGGCTCGGCGAGAGTGACCACGACTTAATCACTAAATAAACAATTTGCTGGCTTCTGGCCGCGGCCAGCTGCTAGCCAGCCGGCCAATCGAGCGGCCGGGAGCTAGCGGCACTTGTCGTTTGAGGCGCCGAACTCGACAATCTCGGGTTCTTTGCGCGGCGATCGGCGTACTTTTTTGACGCTAGCTGCCATGCCCGCGTTGCCGCATGCGTCCAATATAGTCTTTAGCGCGCGCCTCATGGGTTAAAAATGAATCGCGATTATCGACATTGGTCTCGAAGAGCGTCGGAGTGGATGGCTTGGGCGCGGACCCCCAATCACGACGCCTTTTGGGCATATCGCAACTCGTTGCTCGCCTTCATCGGAAAGGGCGAAGGTCATGCTCTTGATATTGGATGCGGCGAAGGGCGGATCTCGCGCGTTTTGAAGGATTGCGGCTATCGCGTCACGGCGATCGATCCCGTCGAGACCTTTGTATCGGCGTCTGAGCAAGCCGGATCAGCAGATGATTACGGGGTCGCGGAGGCGGCTAACTTACCCTTCGCGGATGGTACGTTCGATTTTGCCGTCGCTTACAACGTGCTGATGGACATTGATGATGTTGCTATGGCGCTCAAGGAGATCGCACGTGTTCTGCGCCCCACTGGAACACTCGTAATCTCCATAGTCCATCCTTTTGCTGATCGTGGACGGTTTGCCAGTCCAGACCCAAATGCGCCCTTCGTCCTTAATGGTTCTTATTTCGGTCGTGATCGCTTCGAGGTCGTAGAGGAGAGGAACGGATTGCAGATGCACTTCGCGGGATGGTCACAGCCCTTACAGAGTTACATGCTGGAGCTGGAACGCGCGGGATTCGTCGTCTCATCGCTTCGGGAGCCGATTCCAGATGCCAGTGCATCATGGGCCCATATGCAACAGTGGAGCCGGTTTCCACTATTTCTTTGGCTGAAAGCTCTGCGTTGGCCTTCTTGAATCAGCACTCTAAGGATTCGGAAATACGAGAGCGTTTCGGATTCAATCGATCCCAGCGAGCACTGGCGCGCTAATCCGACTTCCGCTAGGAACAAATCGACGGGTCAGGAAGATTCTCCCTTTCCCGACATACAGAGTTAATCGTTCATGACTGGTCTGACAGGCGTGGCTCGCTGGTTTGATGTCCCGTAACTTCGTTAGGGTTGCCCGGGGGAAGCAAAATGCAGCAAGAAGAGTTACTCCGTAAAGAGTTGCTGGAGGAAATCGAGTCGATAGCCCCGGTGCTTGCCGAGCACGCCACAGCCTCCGAAAAGCTTGGCCGTCTCAATGAGCCGACAATGACAGCTCTGCGGACCACGCGTCTGCTGCGGCTTGCTCCGCCGCGCGATCTTGGTGGGCTGGAAGCCGATCCAGTTACCCAGCTCGTCGTACTTGAAGCGCTCGCGCGAATCGACGCCTCCACCAGTTGGGCACTTGGAATCATTGCGGGAGCTCCCGGAATTTTTGGAGCCTACCTGCCCGTTGCTACGGTGCGTCGGCTTTTCGCGGACAGAGTACCGCCGATGGCTGGCTCATTATTGCCAAAAGGCACCGCCGAACCCGTTCCGGGTGGTTATCGCGTCAAGGGGCGATGGCCCTATGGGAGCGGTATTCATCATGCCGACTGGGTTGGCGCTGGAGCGTTAGTTCCTGACCAGCCGGGGCCGGCCGGTGCTCGGTTAGTGCTTTTGCCTCGCGATCAGGTCGTGATCCATGACAACTGGCAAGTGGCGGGACTGCGTGGATCGGGCAGCTCGGATTACAGCATCGAAGATCAGTTCGTTCCTGAAGGGATGAGTCTACCTATGATGGACGTTATGATGGGCAAGGCCGTAACCGGTGGTGCCGCTGTGCGGTTGGGGATGCCGGCCTGGGTTGCTGGATTCCACATCGGGATAGCGCTCGGCATTGCAAGACACGCATTGGACGAGATCTCGACACAGGCCGCGGAGAAGGGGCGTGGGTTTCCACCCTCTCCTCTGCCCACACAGCCCCATGTCCAGTTCGCGCTGGGCAAGGCTGAGATAGAACTCGCTTCGGCACGCGCCTACGGACTCCAAGTAACGGCCGATTTGTATGAGGAGGCGAAATCCGGACGTGTGCCGGCCCCCGCGCGTCAGGCTGAAGCTCGCGCCGCCGGTACCTATATCACCGAGGTCGCTCAACGCGTGACGATGACGGCATTCCAGGCAGCAGGTGGAACCGCCCTCTTCGATACAAATCCGTTACAGCGATGCTTTCGGGATATTACCGCCGCCGCCCAGCACTTCGTAGTGAGCCAGAGCGCGTACCGCGCGGTGGGGCAATTCAAACTCGCACAGCCCGACGCCAACCCGATGCTCTAACTTACTTGCGCATCCAATCCAGGGAACTCACCACTCTGGGCCACAACCCAGCGCCTGCGCTAACGTTGCGAACGAAAGCCAAATACTGCAGAAAAGATGAATTTGCGTTGGAGTTGGTTGAATGACGGCGCGCACAGTACTGATTACGGGAGCGAGCCGCGGCATCGGACGCGAAGTCGCTCAAACTCTCATGTCCGAAGGCTGGCACGTGGTATCGGGAGTGCGAGATCCGAAGTCTGCACCACCAGGGACGCAAGCCGAGGTCGTCGATATGGGCGACTCCGAATCGATCAACGCTTTGGCCAAACGGCTTCGTACGCGGGATCAGCGGCTGGATGCGATCATCAACAATGCCGCCGTCTATAGAGGCACTGCGCGTCAGATTTGGGACGTCAACGTGCTGGGCCCATTGCTGTTGACTCGGGCGTTGGAGCCCCTTCTGGCTCGAAACGCACGCGTGGTTATGGTGACGAGCGGTCTCGGGCAGCTCTCGGCCCAGCCTGCCAGTTTGGTCAAGCGTCTATCCAACCCCAAGCTGTCACTCTCTGAACTCGATAGGTTGGTCAAGGAAGCACCCGGCGGCTACGGTGCGAGTAAGGCGGCCCTCAACGCGATGGCTCGCCTGTTCGCTAAAGAGCTGAAGCCGCTGGGGGTTCTCGTAAACGCGATAAGTCCGGGTTGGGTTCGCACTGACATGGGTGGGCCAGGCGCGCCGCGTTCGGTGGAACAAGGTGCGGCCAGCATCCTCTGGGGCGTTCGGTTGCCGTCTGACGGACCGACGGGTGGCGTGTTCGAAGTGGGAAAGCGCTAGAATAGCCTGGCAGCCGCGCGCCAGCACGGAACAGGATTGCGCTCAGTGGCCGATGCGGATGAGAAGAAGATGCCGTCCGACAGCAAGCTACTCTGCTAACTCCTCAAGCAGCGCCTTGGCGTCCTTCAAATCGGCGGTGTCGAAGCCTTCGGTGAACCAGTTGTAGATCTCAGCGAGCATCGTGCGCGCTTCGTCGCGGCGATTGGTATCGAAAGCAATCGTGCGAGACTGGTCGTCGCGCGCAACTCAAGCGATTTCGCCCCTTGGCTACGCGCGACTTCGATTGCAGAACGAAAGACTGATCAGCTTCTATTTCCGCATCGTCCCTGCCGTTCAATAAGAGCTCGCCTCTGAGTCTTCGCATCTCGGCTTCAAACAGCCTGGTTCCTGTGCGCTGTACCAATTCGAGCCCCTCAGTCACCGCGTCGAGTCCGTCCCCTGGGCGGCCGGCGGCCAAGTAAGCTTCTGCTATCCCTACAGACGTGAAAAATGCAGTGTCAGCTCCGGTGCTCTTCATGTAAGTTAGTCCATCGCAGCATTTCGGAGAGCCCTTCTTCGATCTGTCCCAACTGTGCCACGGCCCGACCGTGATTGAACGCCGCCGGAATGCCCATCAAAAAACCATATTCCTGGCCTAGCCTGAGGGCTTCGTCGGAGTGTGAAGCGGCGGTCTTCGGATCTCTGAGCAGCAGGCTTGAGAGCGCAGAAAGGGTTAACGCCATAGCCAAGTCCCCAAGGGAGGCCGTTACTTCGCGACCGATGGCTAGCGATTTCCTGTCACTGGCCTGGGCTTGTTCAGGATAACCCAAAAGCCACAACGCATAGCTCTTGGTCGACCAAAAATTTATTGCCTCAAATGACTTTGTCCCAACCGGAAGCTCGGAAACCCGATCGAACCGCTTTAAGGCTGTGATGAGGTTACCATCGAATGTGGAGGCGATTGCTAGTTCGCACCAGGCGCGCGCGCCCAATTCTGAGTTGGCTGCGCCTCTAGCGATTTCTTGAAGTGCGTTAAGCAATGTAGCCGATTTTTGTTGATCGTCTCCTCGGAGTCGATATGCGAATACGAGCGATCGCAGAACTTCAAAACGGATGTCGTCGTCGCCACCTTTCTCGGAGAGCTCGCGCGCAGACTCTAAGATCTCGACAGTTGCCGAGGAGCTGCCAATATAGGTCCGGCAGCGCGCCCGACTAACTAGCAGTGCGAGCTCGGTTCGAGTCCGCTCCGCATCATCCGGTAGCGTCTGGAGCAGCTCGACAGCGGCGGCGAGCTGACCTTCGGCTTGCGGAAAGGCTGATCGATTCATTGCCTGCTGCGCAGCCAGCCGCAGATAGCTCACCGCCTTTGGCGCATTGCCGCTGCGTCCATAATGGTGCGCGAGGTCATCATAGTGATCGGCAAGACTCTTAGCGAACAGCGATTCGGATGCCATCGCAGCGCGCTCGTGTAAGAGTTTGCGGCGCTCAATCAACAGCGAGCTGTAGGCAACCTCCTGCGTAAGAGCGTGCTTGAAAATATATTGGATATCGCCCGTGGCCGGTTGCTCGTAAATGAATTCTCCCAGTTGCAGGCCATCGAGCAGTCGATTGAGTTCCCCACTTGATTTTGCGACCACTGCGCGAATCAGCGACAGTGGAAATTGACGCCCAGTCACAGCCAGCGTTTGCAGCAGCTCTTTGGCGTCGGCGGGCAGTCGATCGATGCGCGCGCGAGAATCCCCTGCACCGTCGATGGAATCGTGAGCGTGTCAAGTGGCTTGGTCAGCCTTGACTCCGCACCATCACGAACCAGCACACCCTCGTCGATCAGCACCTGAACTATTTCTTCCATGAAGAACGGGTTGCCTTCGGTGTGTTCAATGATCAGCTGCCTCAGCGGCATCAGATCGTTGGCGTCGCCCAAAAGCGCCGCCAGCATCTCGTTGGTGCCCTCTTTGTCCAGTGGATCGAGGCGCAACTGGGTATAATAAGTTTTACTATTCCATTGATGTGAGTATTCGTGGCGGTAATTCACCAGTAGCAACAGCTTCGCGGTGCCGAGCGAATCGGCCAGCAGATTGAGGAACTCCTGGGTTGCCTCGTCGATCCAGTGCAAGTCCTCGAAGATCACCATCAGCGGCTGATTCAGGCTCTCGCGCAGCAATACGCGCTTGATCGCCTCGTAAGTGCGGCGCCGCAAAATCTCGCGGTCCATCTGCGCCAGCGCGGCATCGTTCTCGGCGATTCCCAGTAACGCGTAAAAATAAGGCAGCGTGTCCTCGAGGCTGCGGTCCAGGATTACGATTCTGCCCGCGACCTTTTCGCGCCGTTGACGGGCGTCGTCTTCAGGCACGATGCGGAAGTAATCGCGCAGCAGTTCAATTACCGGCAGATAGGCCGAGGCCTTCCCATGCGAGATCGAGTAGGCCTCCACTATCAGAGAATCCGTGTGCGACAGCGCCTTGAATTCGAAGAACAGCCGCGATTTGCCAACACCGGGTTCGCCAACAGCCGCAACCATTTGCCCATGACCCGTGCGCGCTAGTTCCAGCGCATGCTTCATCCGTAGCAGCTCAGCCTCGCGACCTACGAACCTTGTCAGCCCACGGCCTGCCGCGCGCTGCAATCTCGTTCGCAGCGGCCCAAGCCCAGTCACTTCATACACATTGACCGGCTCGCCGACGCCTTTGACCTTCGTCGCGCCCAGCGGCTTCAGCACGAAATAACCCTCGCATAACTTGCGCGTAGTCTCGCTGACGGCGACAGAGCCGACAGGCGCGGCGGACTGCATCCGTGAGGCAAGGTTGGTCGTATGACCGATCGGCGTGTACTCCGTCTGCCCGGCGCCCGTGTGAATTGAACGCACCACGACCTCACCCGTGTTGATCCCTATGCGACCCTGAATCGGGCTACTTCCTTCCGCGACCACTTTCGCCGAATACCGTTTCAGCTCCTCTTGCAGCTTGAGCGCGGCATAGAGGCCCGCTGCGGATGGTCCTCATGGGCGACGGGCGCGCCGAACAGGGCGAAGATACCGTCGCCGGTCGATTGCACCACATATCCGTCGTACCGCTGGACCGCTTCGATCATCAGCTGCAGGGCTGGATCGATGATCGTGCGAGCCTCTTCGGGGTCGAGGTCAGCCATCAGCTCGGTCGAGCCCTTGATATCCGCGAACAGCGCCGTGATCGTTTTACGCTCACCATCACTGGTTGCCGGTGCGCCCGGCTCATCAGACCTGAATCGAATCCCGGAAGTGGTTGAATTGGTCTCGGATAATTGTGCAGCGCTTACATGTCTGGAGGGAACAAGCGTCGCCGCCCCGCAGGCGCCACAGAATCGCTTACCGAAGGGATTCTCTGCCCTGCACTTCGGGCAGACGTTGGGAAGCGATGCTCCACAATCGCCGCAAAAGCGATTGTTGTCAGGATTCTCGGCGTTGCAGCTTGAGCACCGCAATGGGTCCCCCCCAAGAAGAACAGCAGATAGCTTCTACCACGAACTTGGCCTAAGGGTCTTCTGATCGGGTTATTCGTTGACGGGCACTTAGCGACCCCGGGGTTGGGCGCAGACGGCGGCCAAGTCAGCCTGGCTAATCGGCAACACGAGTCAGCTACGCAAAGCGTTGCAGCGCCGTGGGGTAAGCGAGTACTCGGCTTCGTAGGTCCGTCGGTTGAGAAATCCCAGCAGATGTCTAGCACCTACAAGAGTCTTCTTGCACGTTCTATATTTTTCCGAGCGCCCGAAGTATTGGTGCTGTATCCTCGAAGATCGTCAGCTGCACGACCATGCCATTCTCAAACCTGAAGAGATGGACTTTGGAGATCTCGAAGAAGGTACCGGTCGCCTTGATGCGAGTGCGTTCGGACAGCACCACCGCCACGGAGTCGCCCTGAGCAATAAATTGTTGAGGCTCCAAACGTTCGTATTCCAGGGTCTGGGTTATTCCTACAAAAAATTCGGCTAGCCCTTGCGGACCTCTACGACTGCCCGCCCACGGCCAGGTTGGCCTGCGGCATCGGATGTTGGAATTCGAGGCTGTCCGCGAACGGGGCGAGCACCGAGTTCATGTCGCCTCGGGCAAATGCCGAGTAGATACCATGCACTATCTCGACGTTATCTCGTTCGTCCATCGGCTCTTCTACACTTTTCTACGTTTTGAAGCTTCCCCGAGCGATCGATAGGACGCCGCTACGCATCGCACATGCCGCCTTCGACGGAGAGTCCGGCAATCCCTTAGTGCTTCTCCATTTTGTTAAGCCGAATCTTACCGTCCTTGATTACCATCGCTACGTTTCGTAGGTCTCCAATCTTGGTGGTCGGGTCGCCATCAACGATAATCAGGTCCGCAATCCGTCCGGGTGCGATCGTGCCGAGGGCGTTGTTACCCAGATGCACGCCAGCGTTCTTGGTTGCCATCTCCAGGACTTTCTGCGGCGCAATTCCGGCCGCTACCGAACGTTCCGCTTCGACAATTGTGTTTTCCCCAAAGCTGCCGAAGCCGCAAAAGCTGTCGGTGCCCAGTGCGACTCGCACGCCCGCGTCTGCGATTCGCTTGAGATTGCCATACCTGATCTCGGGACGTCTGCTCGTCGATCGCGAGTAACCAGAGCGTCGGTACATAGGAGGCGTTATTTCGCGGCGGACAGTCGATCACGCGGTTCCCCTTCATCTCTCTGAAGAATCCCGTGCTTCAGACCATCGCTCCTGCTTCCAGCGCTTCGATCGCAGCCTCCTCGTCAAAAGTATGCACGGTGGCCTTCAGCCCGTGCTTGTGGGCTTCGTCGATGATCGCTTCCAACACCGCTCTGTCCAACCGCAGTATTTGGAGATTGAGTCCCAGGGCATCGATCTTCATGAAATACGGCGCACCATGCCTGCAACCGCCCTGATGAACGACCTTGATTGCATCGACTTTCTTTTCCGCCAATCGCTTCACCGCTTCTCGAGCCTTCTGCGGCGAATCGGTTTCTACGACTGTCCGGGTGCGTAACCATGGGTTTTGCCCAACGACGGTTGTGGCAGGATGGCTATCAGGAGCGCAAAAGCCGGGCCCGGTTGCATACAGAGATGGACCGATGAGCTCTCCGCCGGTCAGCATCTGCCGCACACGCAAATATGATCCTCCGAGTCGCCTACCGATTTGACGGTCGTAACGCCTGCTGCCAGGAATGCGTTGAGACGCTTGGGCAGTTCATTGGCGATGTCAGCTGCCATCATCGCTTCATCTTTCGCGGTCCACATATTGAGCAGATGAATGTGACAGTCGATCAGTCCCGGCATCAGAAATCGTCCGCCTGCATCTATCTCTTGTGCGGCTTGAACAGCTCAGTTCGCAACAAAACTGATCCTATCTCCGGTTACGCCAATGCTCAGTCCTTCCCGCAAAGTCGCACCATCAAAGATTCGTGCGTTTTTTACTAAGAGGTCACATGCCAGCCGATTTTCTTCCGACATAGAATCCTCCCAAGAAGCTGTGCGCCAGGTCCGTTTTAGGCCACTACTTGTCGCCTAAGAATCAGTCCGACTTATAACTACAACTGCATTACCTAGCAATGTCGCCTTAATCCGTGGCTCCAACATAAGGAATCGAGCGGTGCTCAGACTTCGTTACAGCTGGAAAGCGACGGTCGAAATTTCTGAGACTTGCCTAGCTCGAGCTCTACCAGACTGCGGAAAAATTAGTTACAAATTGTTCACTCGGTAGTTGCGCTGTGAGTGGATCCGGGGGATTAGGGCCTGTTACTCGTGACGCGAGGTATCACGGATCGGATCCTTGCGTCTTGCGAATTTATAGCAAATCCGGCCGTGAAAATCGTCGCGTAGACAGCCTCACCGGACGTCATGGGACCGTTCTATAGACGCCGCGACATTGCCATATTGTTACCTCGAAATCCGAACCTCTCGTAAAGCATCCTTGCGCGGTGATTCGTTGGACTCACTTCGAGCGCGAGGGCGACCGGTTTCGGAAACCAAAGCGATGTCTCATGCGCGAGGCGTTCGAGAAGATCAGTGGCTAAGCCGTGTCCGCGATGGCTTTCATCGATGAACAACTCATCAACGTGCAGGACTTCCCCGCCGAACTCGTTGGACCAGAACGAGATCAACAAAGCGTAACCGACTATGGTGCCACCCATCTCACAAACGACGGCGCGACCGCGGCCAGGTTCCTCTCGGAGTTTTACAAGCGTGCGTCCGACTTGATCGGAACTTACAGGGACGAGACCAGGATCATCGACGTTTAACGCTATGCACATCGAAACAATAGCGTCGTCATCTGTTGGAATCGCAGGGCGCCAAACGATCCCATTTGTCCTCATTTTTTCGCAGCAATCGGTCGAAAAGCGAAGATCAAGCAAGACCACCGCAGGCATCAGTGCGTCAATGGATAGCCTGCAAGGATGTCTATAAAAATACCAAAAGAATGTTCCAGTGACTCCGTCCGCCAAATTGAGACTGACGAGGACTCTCTGTTTGTTACCTATCTCGCGCTTATTCGCACGCTGATCTCAACTTCAGCCTCAGTTCATGCTACCTGCGCACGGGCAGTTGTCGTGTCGGCGTATGACCAGACTCCGGCGACAAAGACTCTACCCGACACTCTCTCACGACCCGAAGGACAGCCTCGCTGCAACCGATCTCTTGGCAGCGGGCCATGGTGAACTTGGTCGGCTCCTGGTCGTCGAAGGTCACGCGTTGCTTGCCTCCGAGGCTGACGAGCACCGGGGAAATCTCGACTCGGCCATTCCCTGTTTCCACAGAGAGGGTCACTGGCCGCCGGGCGGAGATTTTGTCGGAACCAGAAATCCGCAATCGTTCCTGCACCAGCGTTTTGCCCTTGGTGTCGATGAAATACACCAGGACCTCGCCCGGACCATTGATGATGATTTCCATTTGCATTGCCCTTCTTACGTCTCGTCAAAATAGGCGTGCACACCCAACCTTCGTGCGACCTGGAGGTTGGCCTGAGGGGAATTGAATCCTACGTCCCTTACTTCCAAAATCACCGCAAGCCCATTGGCGAATGCGGGGGAGGGAACATGCGACGGGGCGAGGAAATCCACTTCTTGCACGTCGCCCTCATTTGACCAAAACAGCCGCAGTGTCGCGAAGCCGGTGGTGGATTCGGCAATTGGGATGGCGCTGCTGTCGCCTGCTACGCCGCCCATCTTTTGGACCGCGATTTCACGCACCGTGATGGTGCCGGAATTCAGAAATTCGAATACCTCAGCGAATAGAGGCGCTATCGTCGTTACCTCTTGACTAAGCTGCTGGTCGCAAATGAATTGCAGCATATTACTGCCTTGTGCCATCGCGTCCTCCATGACGACCAATTTTTTCGCGCCAAATGCTACCATGCCGGTGGCGGTTAAACACCACGAGCAGAGTCGCGAGCCGCGCAGGTGCCGAACCTATCGCCCCGTACAGTTCAGGTTCTCAATCGATGTGAGATTGGAACCAAAAACTCACTTTTGTGATTGTGCGATCGGAATTTGCCCCGGTTTCCCACCAACAGCCGATAGCCATCGAGCGCTAGCTCACGTCGCTAGTCCTCCCTCCGGGGATCGCGCGATGATGCGAGAGGGCATCGGATAGTAGTAGATAGTTGATGAAGTGGGCATTCTTGTTTCTTAGAAAACCATCACTCCTTGAAAAGTAGCATCTGCCGCTGGTTGCTTTTGTTGCTGGACAACCGCAAGGCCGGTTCTGCGGTGAGCAGATCCGTTGGCGCCGGAGCGAGCAGCCGCTTCAACGATACGGGATTTTCTTCTCGAGGGTTCATCCAGTCCTCGGCCCCCTCCTCATCGAGGACCACGGGCATTCGATCGTGAATCTCACGCATCATTTCATTTGCCGCGCAGGTCACAATGGTGAATGTGCACTCCGAGCGGTCAGGTGCCGGATGCCAGCTTTCATATAATCCAGCAAACAGCATCAGCTCTCCATTAGGTGAATGAATCCAGAGCGGCCGTCGGTCTTTCTTCGGACCCGTCCATTCATAGAAGCCGTCGGCCGGAACCACGCAGCGACGTTGATGGAAAGCTTCTCGAAAAATCGGTCGCTGCTCGATAGTCTCGGCTCTCGCGTTGATGTATTTGCTGGCCTGCCGGTTGTCCCGAGCCCAACGGTTGACCAGCCCCCACCGAGCGACGCATGCTCGACGGCGTTCATACTCTACGGTGACAATGAAATGCGAATCAGTCGGTGCGATATTGTGCTGAGCCTTGTAGCAGGTCGCAACGTCACCGTCGCCATGCAATCCAAGCTTGCCGGCGACTTTTTGCCAATTCTCCCAGGTGAGAGAAAACCGTCCGCACATTTGAAGCCTATACCTTCGAAAGTAGTTCCTTAACGCTTTGCCTTGGAGTCATCTCGGCCGGCTGCCAGCCACGTCTGCAGGATGTCAGTCAAAAAAGGAAGTGAGTGGAGCTGCACCGGGTCGCCCACTACGACGAGCTGGCCGCCGCGTGCGACCGCACCTAGCGCCTCTTTGGGTCGCATCTGGATGCTTCGTCAATCAACACGACATCGAAGCGAAGCCGGTTTGGCTTTGGCGTGCCCCGCAACTTACCCGCGTTTATGCGTAGAGTACGGGGTTGGTGTGTGCCCCAGGTAGGGCGGTGGGGTAAGGGACGTCAACGGTTGCAAGCCGGGGCTAACCACAGACCGTGAACCGCGAACTTCCCGTATTGCGCCACCTGCCTATTTGGCACCAGTCGATCAGGCACAGTTCTGAGGATCTGATAAGTGCTTTATTTCATTGGTGGGCGGTGCAGGTTTCGAACCTGCGACCCCCGGCTTGTAAGGCCGATGCTCTACCGCTGAGCTAACCGCCCGTATCCTGGGTGAATCCGCCGAGGAGGCCTCTCCGGGACCCATGGGTCGTGCGGGTGAAACAGGCCACGACCCGATTGGAAAGCAGTCCGGATCATTCATGAATCTCAACGTCGCCCGGGCGCAGGGGCGGGCGCGACTCGCGGCGCGAGTGCAGCCTACGCAGACGTGCTGGCCTGGTCGGGACCGGCCTCATCATTCAAGGAGTCTTTCAGCTGCTTGCCGGGTTTGAACTTCGCGGAACGGCTGGCTGAAATCTCGATCGATTCGCCGGTCTTGGGATTTCGCCCTGTACGCGCCTGGCGGGTTGAGACAGAAAAAGTGCCGAAGCCAGAGATATTTACACGCTCACCCTGTTTAAGCGCGTTTATGATGTCGTCGAGGACGATATTAACCGCCTTCTCGGCTTCGTTCTTGTTCAGACCGAGTTTGTTAGCCAAACCTTCGATCATATCGGCTTTGGTCATGAGCCCGCTCCCGGCGACCCTCCGCCCCCCGGTTAAGAACGCATCGGGCGGGTCGCGGTGACCCGCCCGGATGCGTGTTCGGTATAGAAGAAATGGTTAGGAAAGGTTCGGCGAGACAGGGGTATCGTCGTCGCCTTCTTCCACGATCGCCTTATTTTCGCCTTCGTCCGCGAAAAGTAAAGCGGCTTCGGGCCGATGGGGTCTCAGGAACGTCTCAGGATTGGCGAGCACGAGCGCTTGCTTCAGCACGTCGTCCATGTGCTCGACCTTGACCAGGTGTAATGTTCTTGAGCACTTGTTGCGGGATGTCGTCGACGTCCTTTTCGTTTTCCTTGCGGCATCAGGACCGTCTTGATGCCGCCGCGATGGGCCGCGAGGACCTTTTCCTTGAGCCCGCCGATCGGCAGTACTCTGCCGCGCAGCGTTATCTCACCGGTCATCGCGATGTCGTTACGCACCTTGACTCGACACAGAGCCGATACGAGCGCGGTCGCCAAGCGTGATTCCGGCCGACGGGCCGTCCTTTGGAATCGCGCCCTCGGGGATGTGAATGTGGATGTCGATCTTCTGGTAGAAGTCCGAGGACAGGCCCAGCTGCTCCGAACGCGAGCGGACGTATGACAAGCGCCGCTTGCGCACTTTCCTGCATCACCTCGCCCAGTTGGCCGGTGATCGTGAGCTTGCCCCGGCCAGGGACAATCGTCACTTCGACGCTCGAGCAATCTCGCCGCCCAGTTCGGTCCAGGCGAGCCCGGTCGCGATCCCGATCTGCGGCTGCGTTTCGGCTATGCCGTAACGGAACTTCGGCGGGCCGAGAATTTCAGCAGGCTCGACGCCGAGACTTTCACATGGGCGTTGCGATCGGTTTTGACCACCTCGACCGCGATCTTGCGGCAGACCGAAGCGATCTCCCGCTCGAGATTGCGAACTCCCGCTTCGCGGGTGTAGTGGCGGATGATGCTCAGGATTGCCCGGTCGGAGAACTCGATGTTCTCCTCACTCAGGCCGTTGGCTTCCCGCTGCTTGTGCATCAGGTACTTCTTCGCAATCTGGAGCTTCTCCGATCTCGGTGTAGCCCGGCGATGCGGATGATCTCCATACGATCCTGCAGCGGCCGCGGAATCCGGTCCAGCGTATTCGCGGTGGTGATGAACATGACCTTGGAGAGGTCGTAGTCGCAATCGAGGTAATGGTCGTTGAAGGTGTAGTTCTGCTCAGGGTCGAGCACTTCCAGCAGCGCCGACGACGGATCGCCGCGGAAATCGGTCGACATCTTGTCGACTTCGTCGAACAGCAGAACCGGGTTGCCCGAGGTGGCCTTGCGCATGCTCTGGATGACTTTCCCAGGCAGTGCGCCGATATAGGTGCGACGATGGCCGCGGATTTCGGCTTCGTCGCGCACGCCTCCAAGCGAGACGCGGACGAACTTACGCCCGGTGGCGCGCGCTACCGACTTGCCGAGTGAGGTTTTGCCGACTCCCGGAGGCCCAACCAGGCAGAGGATAGGACCCTTGAGCTGTCCGACCAGGGTCTGGACGGCGAGGTACTCGAGAATACGCTGCTTCACCTTCTCGAGGCCGTAATGGTCCTCTTCAAGGATGCGCTCGGCTTCCTTAATATCGAGCTTGTCTTCCGTGTATTCGAACCACGGTAGCGCCAGGAACCAATCGAGATAGTTGCGAACGACGGTCGCCTCTGCCGACATCGGGCGACATCATCTTGAGCTTCTTGATTTCGCGCTCACACTTCTCGCGCGCCTCGGCAGGCATCTTCTTCTGGCGAAGCTTTTCTTCGAGTTCCTGGATCTCGTTCTTGAACTCGTCCTTCTCGCCGAGCTCCTTCTGAATCGCCCGCATCTGCTCGTTGAGGTAGTACTCCTTCTGGGTCTTCTCCATCTGCTTCTTGACCCGGGAGCGAATGCGTTTTTCGACTTCGAGGATCTCCAGCTCCGAGCGCATATAGCCGAGGATGCGTTCGAGACGCTCCGCCGGATTGGTGCATTCGAGCAGCGATTGTTTGTCTTCGAGCTTGATGCCGAGATGGCCGACCAGTTTGTCGGCGAGGTAGGCGGGGTCGTCCACCGCCGCGATCGACGTGACCATCTCAGGCGGAATCTTCTTGTTGAGGCGCACGTAGTTGTCGAAGGTGGCGTTAACCGAACGCATCAGCGCCTCGACCTCGGTCGTGCGGTCACAGACCTCCTCGATTTCCTCGACTTCAACCTGGAAGAATTCGTCCTGGCTGGCGTAGCGCACCACACGCGCGCGCTTCTTGCCCTCGAGCAGTGCCTTCACCGTACCGTCGGGGAGGCGGAGAAGCTGCACGACCACTCCAAGGGTGCCGATGGTATAGATATCGTCCGGTCCGGGCTCGGACACGCGAGCATCCTTTTGAGCCGCGAGCAGAATGGGTTTCTTTCCGGACTCCGCAGCCTCGAGCGCCTTTATCGACTTCTGGCGGCCGACGAAGATTGGATAGACTTCGTGAGGAAAAACAATCAGCTCCCTTAGGGGCAGCAGAGGAACGCTTTCATTCGAGGAGGCGCGCTTGTCTTTTTTATCGTTTCGGAAAAGCATTTCCGTTAATCCCGATCTCTCGCTTAAGCTGTTTCAGCGGTCTTTTGATAGACCAGCAGAGGCTGCTCTTTCTGAGTCACAACCTCCTCGGAGATCATTACCTCCTTGATATTGGGTTGGGACGGAATCTCGTACATCAGGTCGACCATGATGGCTTCCATTATAGCACGGAGGCCACGCGCACCCGACTTGCGCTTCAGGGCTTCGCGCGAGATTGCGCGAAGGGCTCCCTGGGTGAACTTCAGATGGACGTTCTCCATATCAAACAGCTTCTGGTACTGGCGTACCAGCGCGTTCTTAGGCTCGGTGAGGATGCGCACCAGGGCTTCTTCGTCGAGCTCGCCCAGCGTCGCGATGACAGGCAGACGTCCGACGAATCCGGGAATCAAGCCGAATTTGAGCAGATCTTCCGGCTGAACTTCGTTCAGCAGTTCGGAGACCGTGCGCGGGTCGCGATGGGTCAGGTCGGCGCGAAAGCCCATGGTCTTGCCGGCGATTCGCCGGCGGATGATGTCGTCGAGTCCGACGAAGGCGCCGCCGCAGATAAAGAGGATGTTGGTGGTATCGACCTGCAGGAATTCCTGCTGCGGATGCTTGCGGCCGCCCTTGGGCGGTACGCTCGCCATCGTGCCCTCGATGATCTTGAGCAACGCCTGCTGGACGCCTTCGCCCGAGACATCGCGCGTGATCGAAGGGTTGTCGCCTTTGCGTGCGATTTTGTCGATTTCGTCGATATAGACGATCCCGCGCTGGCAGCGTTCGATATCGTAATCGGCGTTCTGCAGCAGCGACAGGATGATGTTCTCGACATCCTCGCCGACGTAGCCGGCCTCGGTCAGCGAGGTGGCATCGGCGATGGTAAACGGCACCTGGAGGAAGCGCGCGAGAGTCTGCGCAAGCAGGGTCTTCCCGACGCCGGTCGGACCGATCAACAGGATGTTGGATTTTGCAGCTCGACCTCGCCGGTCACCATCTGCGAGTCGATACGCTTGTAGTGGTTGTGGACCGCGACCGAGAGGATTTTCTTGGCGCGTTCCTGGCCGATCACATATTGATCGAGGACACGCTTTATCTCGGCGGGTTTGGGCACCGCTGAAGTCTGGCTGAAAGCCTCTTCGTTGTCGGTCTCCTCGGCGATTATGTCGTTACAGAGGTCGATGCATTCGTCGCAGATATATACCGTCGGGCCGGCGATAAGCTTGCGCACTTCGTCCTGGCTCTTGCCGCAGAACGAGCACACCAGGTTGCCCGAGCGGTCGTCATGTTTGGCCATACTGCCTCCCACGGTTCACTTGGAGGACCTCCGGCTTACGATTACCTCATCGATAAGCCCGTATTCAACCGCCTGTGCCGGCGGCAGGAACATATCGCGTTCAGTGTCTTTTTCGATCTTGCGGATATTCTGTCCGGTGTGACGCATGATGATGTTATTGACGATCTCGCGCATCCGCAAAATCTCACGCGCCTGGATTTCGATATCCGTCGCTTGTCCCTGCGCACCGCCTAGCGGCTGATGAATCATAATGCGCGAATTAGGTAGCGCATAGCGCCGTCCTTTGGCGCCTGCCAGCAACAACACCGCAGCCATGCTTGCCGCCTGCCCGAGGCATAGCGTCGACACCTGCGGTCGAATGAATTGCATCGTGTCGTAGATGGCGAGTCCAGCGGTCGACCGATCCACCCGGTGAATTGATGTAAAGGCTGATCTCTTTGTCGGGATCTTCCGACTCCAGGAAGAGGAACTGCGCGATGATCAGGTTCGCCACATCGTCGTTAACCGGATAGCCCAGGATAACGATGCGGTCCTTGAGCAAGCGCGAGTAGATATCGTAGACCGCTCTCCACGGCCGCTCTGCTCAACGACGATCGGTACCAGGCTACTCATGAGTTGCCGAAGCTCCACAACGGATACCGCAGTGGCAAAGTTCAAATACATCCCCGTACACAAAATTCTAATCAGTTTGCCAAAAACGGGCAACCTAAAAGCGAAAAACCAGTAAACAGTTTCGCTATCCTGTCGCGCCGTCCTTGTTGACAAAAGCAACCTACGCCTATCGCTCGGATCGGCTTACAGTCACCGACTCGAATCCTTGTACATTTTCGACGACTCCGCGCTCTTATTCACGGCTCGCCGCGATCGGGAATACCGATCGGAGCGCGCGAAGCCGTTCGTCCGGTCAGCCCTCAACAGGAGTTTCGCCTGCCGGTGCTTCGCTGGCCGGCGCGTCTTCGATTTGTGCGCGGCTGAGCAAAAGATCGAGCGTCTTTTCGCGCATCAACGAAACCTTCAGCGCCGCGCGGTTTTCTTCGTGGCTATAGAACTCAGCGGCACGATCGCGTTGACGGCCGCTTTGCGTGACGATTGCGGCGACGCGGTCGGCGACCTCGTCGTCGCTGACCTCGACTTTTTCCTGCTCCGCGATCGCGTCGACGATGAGTTCGCTCTTGCGCGCGCTTCTCGGCCCGAGCCTTAACGTCCTCGGGGTTCTGCCGCGCGCGCTCCAGCGCCGCTTCATGCGGGATACCCGCGGATTCGAGCGCCATCACGGTTTCGGCCTCGAGCGCCCGCTGATCGCGCGCGACCAGGGACTCGGGTACTTCGACCGGGTTGCGCTCCACGATCAGATCGAGCAATCCCTGACGCGCCCGTGCGTCCGCTTCGCTGCTGAGCCTGCTTCTCGAGACCCTCGCGCACGGCCGCGCGCAACTCACCGAGATTCTGATACTGCCCCTGATCCTTGGCGAACTCGTCGTCCATTTCGGGCAGCACGCGGGTGAAAATTTCCTTCACCGTGGCGTGCCATTCGACGGTTTTCCCGGCGATATCCTTTTCGGTGTAATCCTCGGGATAGCTGCGCGACTTTTGCACCTCGACTCCCATCTGCGCGCCTCGCAGCACCTCATCGAGTCCGTGCGCCAGCACACCGGTTGCAACATGGACCAGTCGGTCTTCCATCTTGGTTCCGGGAATCGCATTGCCGTTCTCGAAGCCCTCGAACGCGGTCACGGCGAAATCACCTTCCTCGACCACGTTCGCGTCCCTCGACCTTCTTCAGGGTTGCATGACGTTCTCGCAGGCGTTCGAGCGCGGAATCAATTTCGGCCTCCGTGACTTCGAGCTGCGCCTTGGGAACCTTCAGCCCCTCGTAGTCCTCGAACCAGCAGCGCCGGTTTTAGATCGAAGGTTGCGCTGAAACGGAGCTGAGCTTTTTTGAGGTCGCTCTCCTCGGTCACGATCTCGGGTTCGACCACGGGTTTGAGATCGTTCTCGTCCAGGGCGCGACCAGTGTATTCCTTGACCAGCTTCTGGATGACGTCGCCGCGCACCTGGTCGCCGAAGAAGCGCTCAAGGAGTGTGCGGGGCGCTCGACCAGGCCGGAAACCCTTAAGTTGGACCGAGCGCTTGAGATCTTTATAGGCGCGATCGAGCTCCTGGTTGATCTCGACGGGCTCGAGCTCGATCGTGATTTTGCGCCGAAGCGCCGAAGTAGTCTCAATATTGACGTTCATGGCTAGTAGGTCAGCTAAACATAAGCACGTTGGCGCGATCAACAATGATGTTTGAGAATAGAGCTCATCTTTAAGACAGAAGAATCTCCCGGGGGGCCGCGCCTGTTGCTTTTTCCGCATCGCACCCGGAGTCTCTAAAGTGGCCCTAATATGGCGCGAAGTGGCGCGACTACACCTATTTTGTTTCCCCAAGACGCGCAGGTTTTTGCCACGCTATCCCACATGAGAATTTGCTGGACATGGTCACCCGGAAAACCTAAACTGCGCCAGATCATTTGAGCGCCCAATGGCTGACCGTATCGGCTGCAAAATCAGGCTGACAACGGACCGAGGGTAACTCTGTACTTCATCAGCAGGAGACTTGATTAGATGAGCGAAGCAAGAATCATTCTGCCGCCCCTTACCGCTATGCAGGATATATCCTGTGGGCGGTCCTAGGGTCGGCTCTAATTGCCCTGCTTTATGGCTGGTGGCTGGTCCGGGACGTTCTCTCGGCTGACCCCGGCCCGAAAACGATGACCGACGTGGCAGACGCCGTCTACGAAGGTTCGATGGCGTACTTGAAGCGACAGGTTAAAACGATGATTCCCTTCGTCATCGTTATCGCGGTCGCGTTGCTTCTGATGTACCGGGCGATCTATCCGGATCGACCGGGCCTCTCCTTCGGAATCGCGTTCGCCTTTGTTCTTGGGGTGAGCGCTTCCTACTTCGCGGGATTCGTCGGGATGTGGCTGGCGGTCAGAGGTAACGTCCGCAGTGCGAACGCTGCCCTGACGAGTTTCAAGGACGCGATGGAGCTGGCGTTCAAGGCCGGCGGCGTCTCGGGAATGTTCATCGTCGGACTGGGCCTGCTGGGGGCGACGATAATTTTCCTGGTTTTTCAGCAGGACGCCATGAAGGTCCTGGTTGGATTCGGGTTCGGCGGCTCATTGGCCGCCCTTTTTATGCGCGTCGGCGGCGGTATCTATACCAAGGCGGCTGACGTCGGCGGCGACTTGGTCGGCAAGGTCGAAGCCGGAATCCCCGAGGATGACCCTCGTAACGCGGCCACGATCGCTGACAACGTTGGCGACAACGTCGGCGATTGCGCCGGTATGGCTGCCGATATCTTCGAGTCCTACGAGGTAACTCTCGTCGCGGCGATAATCCTGGCCGCCTATGCGCTCGAAGACCCGGCTTTTATCAGCACCTACAGCGGCTTCGCCGGAGCGCCAGCGCGTTTGCGATGAGGCTCATCATCTTCGCGCTTATCCTGCGAGCGGTCGGCGTGTTCTTCTTCGATTCTCGGAATAATGGCAGTGCGGGTGCCGGCCGGCTCCGCGATGCGCGATCCGATGCGGCCGATCAACATGGGCTTTATGACGTCGGCGATCGCGTCGATAATCGGCTTCTTCATCGTCAACTACTTCTATATGACGGACGCTACGGGCGCGGTCGATTGGCGTTTCGCGATTACCGCGACCCTCGGCGTGGTGCTCGCGGTCGTCACGCTCTGGCTGACCAACTACTTCACGCATCCGGAACGCAAACCCGTTACCGAGACTGCGCAGTCCGCGCGCACCGGCCCGGCGACGCTGATTCTCTCCGGCTTGGGCGAGGGACTCGAATCGTCGGTTTGGGCGCTGATTGTTATCGTTCTCGTGATCATCGGGGCGGTCGTAATCTTTCACGAATCTCGCGCCCTGCAGTTCTACGGGATAGCGCTGACCGGACTCGGCCTGTTGACGACCACCGGATTCATCCTCGCGATGGACACCTATGGCCCGATCACCGACAATGCCCACGGAATCTTTGAGATGGGTGGAATCCACCAGGAAGAGGCCTCGCGCACGCTTTCGTGGATGGATGCCATCGGTAACACCACCAAGGCATTGACCAAGGGCCTCGCGATCGCGACCGCAGTCATCGCGGCGATTTCGCTGTTCCAGTCGTTCATCGACGCGGCGCATCTCGGCGCGATGGGCGTTCAGATTAACGGACCGATGGTATTCGTCGGCTTGATGATCGGAGGGGCAGTTCCTTTTCTCTTCAGCTCCTTCGCGATTAAGGCGGTCGGCCGCGCTGCTTACCAGGTCGTTTTCGAGGTACGGCGTCAGTTCCGCGAACATCCGGGTATCATGGAAGGGAAAGAGCTGCCCGATTACGGCCGTTGCGTCGATATCGTCACGGCTACGGCGCAGAAAGAGCTGCTCAGCCCGGCGATCCTTGCCGTGTTTGCGCCATTGCTGGTCGGTTTCGGACTCGATGCCGGCGCGCTCGGTGGTTTTCTCGGCGGCACCATCCTGACCGGTCAATTGCTCGCGGTCTTCATGGCGAATGCGGGTGCGAACTGGGATAACGCCAAGAAGAAGGTCGAAGACGGCTACCTGGGCGGCAAGGGAACCGAGGTTCACAAGGCCACGGTCGTGGGCGATACGGTGGGCGACCCCTTCAAGGATACCGCCGGTCCCGCGCTCAACCCGATGATCAAGGTGATGAACCTGGTCGCGATCCTGGCCGCGCCGTTCACCACAACGGTGGTTGGCGATGTGACGACGCGCCGGGTGCTCATTACGATCCTCTCGATCGTGGTGCTAACGATCGCAGTGGTGCTGTCGAAACGCGGCTCGATTGCCGAGGAGCAGTCCGCGGGCGGACAAAGCAAGCAAGCCGCATAGCGCCTCATTATTCCTTCAACCAGCAATCGACGGCCGCGTATCCTTCGGGATCCGCGGCCGTCGCGTTCTCAGCGCCAGCGGCTCGTCTGCCGGCGAGGTGCCCGGCGTTTTAATCCATAACTTCGTCGATGAATTCGCTGACCGTCGCGATGGCGACGGCGAGGTTTTGCGCCTCGGTCCGTCCCGAACTAGCCCTCGGCTTGAGGGAATGGTCGCCATCTTCAATCCATTCGATCTTTATTTTTCGGGAGAGCTTGTAGCGTTCGACTTCCTCGGACCGGCCGAAGGTATCGCGAGTCCCCTGGACTATGAGAGCGGACGTTTTCAGCGTCTCCAGGTGCTTCACGCGCGAAGGGCGCGCCGCTTGGCCCGGCGGATGGAACGGATATCCGAGACATACCAGTCCACGCACGCCAGCCTCGTCCGCGACCATGCTCGCGATGCGTCCGCCCATCGACTTGCCTCCGATCACTACACGCTCCCCACCGCCGAGGCGGGTGATCACTTCCCGCCAAGCCTCGATCAGCACCGGCTCGCGATCGGGAGCACCGCGTTTGCCGGCGGTCCGGCGCGCCTTCATGTAGGGGAATTCGAAGCGAACGACGCGGATTTTATTTTCAGCCAGCCCTTGCGCGACGGTATTCATGAACGGCGAATCCATCGCGGCGCCGGCGCCGTGCGCCAGCACGATTGTCTTCCGACTGCCGCGTGGTCCATCGATTAGCAGGTCATCCGGGAGATTATCGTCCTTCATGCCGGCTCCTTACTTGACGCTATCCCTGACAGGACTGCGCTGCACGCTATATGATCCAGCGCATGGCTTCGCAACCGAAGGGCGGCACGCCGCCGCCCGTGATGACAAGTTCTCCCACTGGCACCTTCTATACCGAGGATCGCTACTTCGGCGACGTCTACCATCATCTGCTGACGTCGTCGTGGCCGGCGCTGCTGCTGCAGATTGCCGGCGCTTTCGCCCTGGCCAATGCTTTTTTCGCACTTGCCTATTTGCTCGACGGAGGTATCGCGAACGCTCGTCATGGCTCCTTCGCCGACGTCTTTTTCTTCAGCGTCGAAACCATGGCGACGATCGGCTACGGGCAAATGTCCCCGGTTTCGTTCATCTCCCACGTCCTGATGAGTATCGAGGCACTGACCGGACTGATCAGCATCGCCCTCATCACCGGTCTCATATTTGCCAAGTTTTCCCGCCCAACGGCGCGCGTCCGCTTCACTCGAGTTGCCGTGATCTCCAAGCGCGACGGCCTGCCCAGCCTGATGTTTCGGATGGCCAATGTGCGTCGAACCAGATCGTCGAAGCGCAAATTCACGTCGTGCTGGCGCGGCAGGAGTTCACCGTCGAGGGCGAAGAGGTGCGGCGCTTTCATGACCTCTCCTTGTCTCGTCATCGCAATGCGATCTTTGAATACTCCTGGACCGCGATTCACCAGATTGATGCCGAAAGTCCTCTTTTTGGTGCGACGCCCGAGTCGTTGTTCGAAACCCGTGCCGGCGTGATCGTCTCGTTGACCGGTATCGACGAGACTTTCTCGCAGACCATATACGCTCGTCACACTTACGGCGCTATCGATATCGTCTGGGGCGCGCGCTGGCCGATATCACGACGCATACACCAGCTGGCAAGTTCGCACTCGATATGTCGAGATTCGATGAAATCGGTCCCGCGGAAATGCCGGTTTGGGACGACAACCGCGGCCGCCGACTGACAATCGCCATTTGAGTTTTCTCGCCACGGAGTCGTAGGCTCTTTGCGCATCGGTTTTCGATCGGAAAGGAAGTGCACAAAATGGAAATTGCTTGGATCGGCACCGGAATCATGGGCGCGCCGATGGTGCGCCGGCTTCTTCGCGCGGGCCATCGCGTACGCGTCTTCAATCGTAGCCCGCAGAAAGCTCGCGCCCTTGCCACCGACGGCGCGAGTGTGGCAGCCGAGATAGCCGAAGCGGCTCGCGGCGCCGAGGCCGTGTTCATCATGGTGCCCGATACGCCCGACGTCGAAGCGGTCGTCGCGAAGCTGGAACCGGCCCTGGCGCGCGGCCAATTCGTCGTCGATATGAGTACGATTGCCCCCGCCGCCGAACGCACTATCGCGCAACGGCTTGCGGCCAAGGGCGTCGAATACCTCGACGCGCCGGTGTGCCGGCGGCGAGACCGGCGCTATCGAAGGCACCCTCACGATCATGGTGGGCGCGACCGGCGAAGCATTCACGCGCGCGCGTCCATTGCTCGAATTGATGGGCAAGCGATAGCTCACATGGGTGGTCCCGGCACCGGACAGACCACCAAGCTCGCCAACCAAATCGCCGTTGCTGTGACTCTCGAAGCCGCCGCGGAGGCGCTTCTCTTTGCACGCCAGAGCGGTCTCGATCCTGCCAAGGTGCTCGAGGCTATCGGAGCGGGCGCCGCGGGTTCGTGGCAACTCAGCAACCTTGGCCCGAAAATTATCGAAGGTGACTTCCGCCCGGCTTTTTCATCAAGCTGATCCGCAAGGATCTGCGTCTTGTCGCTCAAGCGGCGAACGAGAACGGTCTGGCCTTGCCGGGCCTCGGCTTGATGACCTCGATGTTCAACTCGGCCGCTGCTCTGGGCCATGACCTCGACGGCACCCAGGCGGTCGCCGCCGCGCTCGACCGTATCGCGACGCTCAAGTAGCAGCGGCCTTGGAGGCACCAGGATCATGAAACGAAACTATTGGGAAATCGTGCAGTCGATGCCTGCCGCGGATCTGACCGATCTGATGCGCCGCTTCGAAGACCAGGGTCTGTACGGCGTATGGGTGCCGCAACTGCACTTTCCGCCGTTCCCGACCCTCGCCGCGATCGCGATGGTTACGACTCGGCTCCAGCTTGGTTCGGGAATCGCGCTGGCCTTCACGCGCAGTCCGATGGAAACGGCTTTGAGCGCACTCGATGTCGACCGACTGAGCAGCGGCCGGCTGGTGCTCGGATTGGGGACCGGTGTGCGCGACTGGAACGAACGCTCCTATGGAATCGTCTACGGCAAGCCGGTTACCCATTTGCGCGAGATTGTGACCACTGTCCGCGCGATCATTGAACAGGGCCATAGCGGCGACCTCGGTCAGATCGATGGCGCCTATCACAAGCTCGATCTGCGTGGATTCAACGTCGGCCGAAAACCCGTGCGCAACTCGATTCCGATCCATGTGCCCGCGCTGTTCGAGAATACCGTGGTGCTCGCCGGAGAGATCGCCGACGGACTCCTGGGTCACCCGGTGTGGTCGCTCAGATGGACCGCCGAACAATCGGCACGACTCGATCGGACGCTCGCCGCCAAGGCCCGCAAGCGTGGCGATTTTCACGTAAATCTGTGGAGCTATGCCGCGATTGCGAACGATCGCCGGCAGGCCATCGATGATATGCGCGGCACCGTCGCCTTTTATTCGAGTGTCGCGCAGTACCGTAAATACTATGCCGCCCATGGCTTCGAGGCGCAGGCAGCGGCGGTCGTCGAAGCCGCCTCTCGCAAGGATACCGCCGCGATGCTCAAGGCGGTTCCCGACGAGATGGTGACGACCTTCGCGATCGCCGGCACCCCGGACGATGCACGCGAGCGGGTCGCGCAGATGTGGCAGTACGCCGATTCGATGACGCTGTCTCCTCCGCAGTTTTTCGTAAAGCGGCACGGCTCAACGATTATCGTAGTGCCATCGCCGATACCTTTACAAAATGTAGCCACCGCGACCGCCGCCCTCGACAGGATCGCCAGGCTCAAGTAGTACGGGTTCAGCCAGACCTCGGAGGTTTCCGCAATGTCTACCGAAAATCAGGATCTGCTCGTCGCCCGCCGGGACGGTGTGCTCTACCTCACGATGAACCGGCCGGATCGCTTAAATGCCCTGAGCGAGGGCATTATCACCGGCCTGCTCGACAATCTGGGCCGCGCGGCGAACGATCGCGAGGTTGGCGCGATCGTCGTCACCGGGGCCGGCCGCGGCTTCTGCGCCGGTGGCGACATCACTCGAATGCGCGACCGCAACGAAACTACCGCACAAGCGAACCCGCCGGGTCTCGATCAACGTATCGCCAGTACCCGCCACGGCGAGGAAGTCACCGTGATGCTTCACGAGATTCCCAAGGTGACGATCGCGGCCGTCAACGGTCCCGTCGCCGGGGCCGGCCTGGGTTTGTGCCTGTCGTGCGATATTCGTATCGCGTCGGACGCCGCTCGCTTCGGCACCGCGTTCGCCCGCGTAGGATTCTCCGGTGATTACGGCGGCAGTTACTTCCTGACGCAGTTGGTCGGCTCGGCCAAAGCCCGCGAACTTTATTTCTCCGCCGAGATGCTCGACGCGGACGAGGCTCTGAGGCTTGGCCTGGTTAGCCGCGTCGTCCCAGCCGCCGCGCTCGCCGACGAGGTTCACGCGTATGCGAAAAAAATTGCCGCCGGCCCCCGCGTTGCCTACGCCTACATGAAGGGAAATCTGAACGCCGCGCTTCATACCGACTTGCGCACGCTTCTCGATCGCGAGGCGGTTGGGCAGGCCCTCACCAGTCTCACCGAGGATCACAAGGAAGCGGTCAAGGCTTTCCTCGAAAAACGTGAACCCAAATTCAATGGACGCTGATTCCCGATGACGATCCAGATGAACAAGCGCGAGGTCACGCAGCTTCTGACGCAGCCCAATATCGCCGTGGTTGCGGTGACCGCTCTCGACGGATCACCTCATGCCGTGCCGACCTGGTACGAGTACCGCAAGGGAGAAGTTGCGTTTATCACCGACTCGAGCGCCTTCAAATACAAATGCCTCGCCAACGATCCGCGCATCACCCTTTGCGTGGATACGCGCAAGCCGCCCTACAAGGCCGTCATCCTCAAGGGACGCGCCACCATGGAAGAGAAGCCCGTACCCGCGATGGTCGAGCGAATGGCGATCGCGTACATGGGTCAGAAAGCCGGGCGCGCGTACGTCAGCGGCTTCAAGAACGATCCCGTCGTCGTCGTGCGCTTCAAACCCGAACGAGTCATCTCATGGGATTACGCCAAAGACGAATGAACCTACAGGCAGTGCTGGACCAATGCTGAAGACGCCAATCTGTGATCTGTTTGGTCTCGACTATCCAATCGTTTGCGCCGGGATGGGCGCGGTGGCGCTCGCCGAACTGGCCGCCGCCGTTTCCGAGGCCGGAGGGCTCGGGACGATCGGGCTGGCCGCATTCGGAGCCGAAGGTATCCTGAACGAAATCACCGCCGCGCGCGGCCGCACCAAAAAGCCGCTGGCGGTTAACTTGCTCGTCCCCTTCCTGCGACCTGGAATCATCGACCTCCTGGCCGATACGCCGATCCAAGCCGTCACTCTCTTTTGGGATGACGCGCGCGCTCATGCGAACTCGATCGCCCGGCTCCATCGCTCGTCGATCAAGGTGATCTGGCAATGTGGCTCCGCCGACGAAGCCCGCTGGGCCAAGGAAGCCGGCGCGGACGCCGTCATCGCCCAGGGTTTCGAGGCAGGCGGACATGTGCGCGGCGGCGTTACGACTCTCGCGCTGATTCCCGAGGTGCGCGACGCTATCGGCGACCTGCCATTGGTCGCAGCCGGCGGGATCGGTGATGGCCGCGGATTGGCAGCGGTCCTTGCCCTCGGGGCCGACGGCGCGGTTTTCGGCACGCGTTTCCTTGCCGCTTCCGAAGCAGCGGTCCATCCGCGATACCAGGATCGAATCCTTCGCGCGCATGCCTCGGAGACGATCCATACGACCCTCTTCGATGTCGGATGGCCCGAAGCGCCTCATCGCGTGCTGCGCACCGGCGTCGTCGATCAATGGGAACAGGCGGGACGGCCCGCAACCGGTCAGCGTCCGGGGGAGGGCGGAACGATCGCGAATTCGCGGCGACCCGATCTCGCAATACCGCTGGTCAACTACACCGTGATGCCGCCGGCGGACTACCTCGAAGGCGACGTCGATCGGCTGCCGTTTTACGCTGGACAATCCTGCAGCCTGGTACGCGACGTGGCGCCGGCAGGCGAAATCGTCCGGCGCATCGCGGCCGAAGCGAATGAAGTCATCGCCGGGCGTTTGTCCGCGATGGTGCGTTAGGTGCGCGTCGCTCGAACATATCCGACTCGCGCCCGAGCCGCGCTTTCGCCCCCTCACCTGGTTTGAAATAATCGTTCTGTGCCACGAAGTTTAACTCCACAAGATATTCTTGCCGCGCTCACGCGCGTTAATTATCCCGGCTATACGAGCGACATCGTCGCCCTCGGAATCATCGATGAGGTTGCGCCCATCGCCAACGGCGGCTTCGCCGTTACTCTCCGCCAGGCCACTGGCCGGGAGGAAATTCTCCGCGACCTGGCGGGACGTATCCACCAGCTCCTCGCACATGAACTGGGCGTCAGCAAAATCGAGTTCAAGGTGCGCAAAATCGCCCCCGAACTGGGCGAGAAAGCCGGGCGCGTGCGGCTGGAAGGCACCCGCTGGGTCGTCGCCGTCGCCAGCGGCAAGGGCGGAGTCGGCAAGTCCACCGTCGCCGCCAATCTTGCGGTCGCGCTCGCGCGACTAGGTCACAAGGTCGGTTTGCTCGACGCCGATATCTACGGGCCGTCGGTACCGATGATGTTCGGCACGAGCCAGGAGCGGCCTCGCTCGGCTGGCGGTCAGAACTTCTATCCGGTCGAAAAATACGGCGTGAAGCTGATCTCGATGGGATTTTTCCTCACCGACAAGTCGCCAGTGATCTGGCGCGGTCCGATGGTGATGGGCGCGGTGCGCCAATTCCTCAAGGACACGCTCTGGGGCACTCAGGATTTTCTCATTGTCGACCTGCCGCCTGGAACCGGCGACGCGCAACTGACCCTCGCGCAGCAGGTCGCGATCGACGGCGTCGTGATCGTCACCTCGCCCCAGGATGTTGCCCTCGCCGATGCGTTGCGCGCGGTGCGGATGTTCCGGCAGGTGCATTGCCCGCTGCTCGGAGTGGTCGAGAACATGAGCTATTTCGTCTGCCCGGATTGCGGCGATCGCGATGATCTCTTCGGCGAGGGCGGCGGTGAGCGGATGGCGCAAGGGGAGGGCATGGATCTGCTGGCGCGCGTGCCGATCTATCCCGAAATCTGCGAAAGCGGCGACCGCGGCATGCCTATCACCTTGGCCCTGCCCGATCATGCGGCAAGCCAGGCTTTCACCGATCTTGCCCGCCAGGTTGTGGCGGCGATGCCGGCGAATTAGCAACTCGAACGTTCAGATTTACGACGTGACTGCCCGCTGGGGCATTTTCAACAAGTACCAATGGCGACCGTTATTACCGAGGAATGCATCAACTGCGGCGCGTGTCTGCCGCGATGTCCCAACAATGCGATTTACGAAGGCGGCGTCCGCTGGGAAGCGGACGCCGAGTCTCATGCGCCGATCGCCGAAGACATCTATTATATCGTTCCCGGGAAATGCACCGAATGTGTAGGGTTTTTCGACCACGAGGAGTGCGCAGCCTCCTGCCCTGTCGATTGCTGTATTCCCGACCCCGAAATTCCCGAAAGTGAAGAAGCGTTGCTGGAACGCGCGCGCCTGCTTCACCCCGAAGTCAGTTTTACCAGCGATTTTCCTTCGCGCTTCCGCCCAAAATAGTCCGTCTTCTTCTCAGCCTGATCGCGCGCGGATTCGAGCCCAAGTGTGGCTTTTCGTCGCCGCGGGAGCAGAGTCTGCTTCTCATCGAGTCATTCGGGTAGATCCGCCGAACGAATAATCACACCTCGGCCAAGCCATTTCACGCGTCGTTCTGACTGAAGTCCGCCGGACGAAAATCGCACGGGCACACCAGCACACTCGCTCTTCACGAAGTCATTCCGGGTGGAGACCTGCGGAAGGAAATATAACGCATGCACACCCTTTCTCACCAAGTCATTCTGAGTGGAGTCTGCGGAACGAAGAATCTCGCGGTCTCCGAACTTCCTTCCGGGTCAATCACTAGAACGGGTAATTGATCCCCGAAAAAATCGCCGCGCCCTCGCCGCCCCATCCGATATCCACGTACCCGACGACGAACGGCTCCGCGATCGCCCGAAAGCCCATCCCGCCCACCGGATGCAACGAACTGAATGGGTTAACCGACATCTGTTGCCACACCCGTCCGGCTTCGAGGAACGGCGCGAGTTCGAGTATTCCATGCGTGCCGAAAAGGTCGGCCTCGAGCACGCGCGTGCGTAACTCGACGTTGCCGACGGCCAGATTGTTATCGATGAACCGGCCGGCGCCATATCCGCCAGCGTTTCCTGGTCATAGAGCAGGGATTCGTCACCGCCCAAACGGGCCATCGAGTAAAAGGGCATCTCGCTCCCGGCCGGCTGATACTGCAAATATGCGTGAGCCGCCAGGGTAAAGCGCTTCCGAAACTCCAGTAGTGGCGAACCTCGCCACCGAAGCGCGTGTACGACACCGAACTCATAAGGCTGCGATCGGCGAATCCCCCATATATCAATGCGAGACCGCCCTTGCGCGGAATATCAATCGAGTCGCGAGTGTCGTAGGTCAATCTGAGTTCGTTGTACTCCTCGCTGCCGCCGCCGATTCCCTTGAGATGCGGATAAATCACCGTCGTTTGCGGGATCGAATCGAAAGCGCCATTCAGAATTCGTACGTAACGAGGCCTTATCACCGCCGCCAGCTGGAGCTGTTTCGTGATGTTCCAGCCGAAGAGCGCCCTGACATAGACCTGCTCGGTGGTGTAGTTGCTCTCACCGCTAAGCCCGGATTCGTTGCCGACGCCATAGAAGCGTTCGGTGGGGTCGCGCTCGAAGAACATGCGCCCGTCAAACGACCACCAATTGTCCCGTTGCCGCCCGGTCGAATAATTCAGATCGACCACGCGCGCAATGTTTTCCTGCGCGCCGGCGAGCGCGTACCACTCGGTATCTTCGGAGGGGTACGCAAAATAGCGAACTGTACCGCCTGCCCCGAGATCGGTGTTGTTGTTGATATCCGGCGCCAGGATGCTGTTGATCTGGTTCTGATCGTCCTTGAACAGGAAAGCGAGCAGAACTCCGTAAGTCACACCGCCGTTGGGGTTCGTTGTGACTTCAGGCACCGGGATCAGTGTGAACGGCCAATCGTAGGGATTGAACGGGGTAGGCCAGGTCTTGGGCTGCATCAGGTCGAATGCGCAAGCCGGTAGCGCTGCGCCAATCAAAGTGATTAGCCCCAAAATTGCCGTTAAGACGCGCTTCATTCTGGTATCGTCACAATCCGCCACGCACAGACACTAACATCCCCCTGCGCGGGCCTCATCAAGTTACAGGCTCTGGCGACGCGATCAACCGCCTCGGCGACTGAAAATCAAATCTGAAATGTCAGGCCCGATTCCCGAACCCTCAGACCGGCTCCGAAATCGGCATGGATCGAGCGACGATTCGAAGGTTCCCTTCGCGATCCCCGAGCGTAATGTTTTCGCTGGCCTCAAAAATATGCAAGGATTCTGCACGATGAGAGCGGTGCGCTCGTTCTGGGCAGCCCTGACGGCAGGCAGGCCTGCGCAACTCTCCAGGCCCGACGCCTACTGTGCGCGGGCATAAACCTAAGGAGGATCCGCGATGGCCAAAGCAGACGGCGGTGAACTGGTTGCGCGCATAATGCGCGAAAACCACTCGCGCTATTGTTTCGCAATCAACGGTGGGCATTTGTTTCCGATTCTGGCGAACTTGCGCTCCCACGAAATCAAACTGATCCACATGCGCCATGAGCAGGCGACCGCGTACGCCGCCGACGCCTACGCCCGTATGACGGGCGAAGCCGGCGTATGCATGGTGACGGCAGGATGCGGCCTTACCAACGCAGTGACCGGACTATGCCTGGCGGCGATGACCAACAGCGCCGTGGTCTGCGTCTCGGGACAGCATCCCAACACCGAAGATCATCAGGGTTCCTTCCAGGAAGCGTACGGCTCCGACGTTCTGCGCAGCTTCGCCAAGTACACGAAGCGCGTCACCGACTGGAGCACCATCGAATTCGATATGCGGCTGGCATTCCGCGAGGCGCTCACCCCGCCACAAGGCGTATCGCTGGTCGAAATCCCGCAGAACATCCTCTATGCATCGGGAGAGGACAATAAGCAGCGCGCCGGTGGCCAGCGCTTCACTCCCGAGGATGTCCGCTCCGCCGGAGACCCGGCGAAAATCGACCGCGCCATCGAGCTTCTGCACGCCGCCCAGCAGCCGCTCATCGCGGGAGGCGACGGGCTCTTCTGGTCGCAGGCAGCCCCCGAACTCAAGGAGTTCGTCGAACTGACCTCCATCCCCGTCTACGCCCGTCGCGCCGGCCAGGGTTCGGTATCGGAAGAGCATCCGCTGGCAATCCGTGGCGCCTTCAAGAAGCCGTTCACCGGACGTGCCGACGTTATCCTGACGCTTGGCTTTCGCTTCTGGAGCGGTGAGCATTTCGGCCGTCCGCCGACATGGAATGACAAGGCCAAGTACATCCAGGTTGATCCGACTCCGAGCCGTATCGGATGGCAGGTACCGGCCGAAATTCCGATGGTCGGCGACCCGAAGCTCGTCCTGCGCCAGATGATCAACCGGATCAAGGAGCTGAAACTCGATTTCTCCAAGAACCGCACCTCCAACTGGGTCAAGGAACTCGGTGAAGTGCGCGCCAATTTCGACCGCCAGGTGGTCGAAAACGAAAAGAAGTTCCACACCAACCGGCCGATCCATCCCGCCCGTCTGACCAAGGATCTGGTCTCAGTACTCGATAAGAACGCGACCGTCGTTATCGACAGCTTCACGCTTTCGGGCTGGATGTCGCAGGGCTTCACCTCGCGCTTCCCCGGCCAGGTCATCGACGCGGGACCGCTCGCGCCCGTCGGTCATGGCTTCGGTATGGGTATCGGTGTCCAGCTGGCGCGTCCCGGCTCACAGGTGGTCTTGAGCATGGGCGACGGTGGACTCGGTATCGGCGGCTTCGATTTGGAAACCGCGGCCCGCTACAACCTGCCGATCGTTTGCGTGCTGTGGAACAACAGTTCCTGGGGTCCGAGCTTCGAGTCGATGCCGTTGCTCAAGGATCGCACCGATCCCTTCAACATTTTGCAAAACGTTCGCTACGACAAAGTCTTCTCCGAGATGGGCTGTCACGGCGAGCATGTCGAAAACCCCGATGACATCATTCCCGCGCTGGAGCGGGCGTTCAAATCGGGCAAACCGGCTTTGGTCAACGTAATCGGCGACAAGACCGTGGGTCATCCGACCCTCGGTGGTAATCTCCTCGGTTCGACCGGTTCGAATTGACGCATCAGTTAGCGGCGCGCGGCGAATTGCCGCGCGCCACTGTTCGGTATCGCGGGCGGAGCATCTTTCGTCTCCCGCCCGCGCTTTTTGCCTCGATATCATCGGTGGAATCATAGCCGGCGTAACCATAGCCAACGACGGCTTGGTCGATTCCAGTGGGTCCGCATGCGCTCCCCCTCGATAATCCTGCAGTTGATCGCTCTAAGTGCGTCTATCGGCGTGTTTACGGCTTGCAAGGCTGCTCCCGAGCCTCCACCCTCATGTCCGCCCGGACATACCCTGATGGGTGCGCCGCCGCCCGAGGGCCAGGAAGTCTGGTGCCAGACCAGCGTCAACGGCAAGAACGTCAAGGACGGCCTCTTCATCGTCTACAATACCGGGGGCTCGAAGATGCTCCAGGGAACCTATCGCGACGATGTGCAGGATGGCGAATGGACCATCTGGTACGAGAATGGCCAGCGCGCCTCGATTGACCATTACAACAGCGGTGTTCAGGACGGCTTGCACACCAGCTGGTACGCCAACGGCACGATGTCCTTGAGCGGCCAGTATCATAATGGCAAGCGCGAAGGCGTCTGGACGAGCTGGGATCCGGGCGGCCTCAGCAGCCATCACCAGGTCTATAAAGACGGGCAGGTGACAAGCGAACGCCCCGCCGAGGGGATGGGCGGGGCGTCCAAATCGCAGTCAAATTGAGGTCGAGGTGGTCTAGTCTTCTTCGTCGACCGCCTGGCGAATCGCATTCAGAATAAACAGGAAGTTGCGCGGCGCGGTGACCTTACCCAGCAGGTTGACCTGGGCCAGGACCTGAAGCTCGCGCGGACGGACCTGGTGTCGGGCCAACAACGCCTTGTTGTAGCGAAATTCCTTCCAGGCCTGGTCCTTCGCCACCACGTGCTTGGGCTTCGCACACGCGGCGACCAGAGAGCTTGCCTCCGGATGCGCCAGCGAAAAGAGCTTCTCCCGATCGATTCCCAAAACCGTCGCGATACGGCTCAGGAGCCCCAACGAAGGCCGCCGGCGATCCGTCTCGAGGTATGCAACGTGCGCGGGCTTGACGCCGAGCTGCGCCGCCAGCGCGCGCTGCGTGAGTCCCAGCGCATGGCGCTGTTTCTGCAGCAGTTTGCCCAGGGTCTGCTTGGTGCTGCGCTTAACCGTGGCTCCAGGAGCCTTTACCGTCGCGGGACGTGCGGCCGCGGAACGATCCGCCGATTGTTCGCGCCGACTCGGCGTCGCGGGCGACTCGATTTCTTCACTTTCTTCAACTATCGCGGAAGACGGGTCTATCGCCGATTCAGCGGCGACAGCGTCGTCGAGCAAAGACGCGGGTTCGGGCTCCGCGAGATCCTGGTCCAAAACCGCGCCTTGATTTTCCGTGGCGTCCACTTGAAGCTACACAGCCTCCCTTACGGCCTTTGAACAACCGTTCATTCATCTAGCATGCTACGAGTTGATACGAGTTGCAATGTTATTTTTACATTCCCTATCAAAAAGTTTTGAGGACAGCGACTTGCAGTTTGTGTCGAGCTTAACTTCTTTTGCTAACCAAACGTTCGCTTGCTAACTGATGTTGCTAACTACTAGTTAGCACTACGCTATCCGTAAGTTAGCAGAACATCGTTTCTTGAGCTTTAAACACCAGCCTGCTATTTTACGACCCACTTAAACATGTTTAAAGCAACAAATCCGCGATCTAAGAAGGCCACGCGTAATCTTAAAGCGACTCAAGACCTCGTTGATGTCGAGCTTATGAGCGATCACGATAGCCTCACCAAGCTCTCGATGCTCGCCCGTTCGAGTGGCCACCTGCTGATTTGTCATCGATGCCAGAACGTGAAAAGCATCATTGCCGGCGTCCTGATTATTCACAATCGGGACGAAGCCTGGGCGCTATGCGGTCCATGTCTCAGAAAGGTACCACTCGAAGGACAACTAGCCTCCTAGTAGATCAATCCGCTTCGACGCCGACGACGGCCGCGAGCGAAATTCCCCCAACTGCAATCGACGGTGCGAAGTAGGCCTCGGGCGCACCCCACACTACCGCGGGCAGCGCGCGCTTGCCGACGCCGATCGGCTGCTCAAAGACCTGCGCGATATTGGCGTTGACGCGCAATGCGTTGGGCGCCAGCGGCGCGGCCAGCTTCCCGTTCCTGATCACGTAGGAATCCCCGCTCACCGAGCAGGTGAAATCGCCGGCGCGCTGTCCATTGATCGGATAGGTGTACCAGACGCGGCCGATGTAAATACCGTCGCCGACTTCGGCGATCAGTTGCTTTTCGTCGACCCCGCCCTTGGTCTTCATCATCACGTTGGTGCCGCTTGCGCCCGGATGCGCATCGAAGCGGCGCGCCGGGCTCTCGCCCAGGCGGTAGGCGTTATGCGCCGGGAAGGCGAGTTGGTTCCCGTTGGCGGCAGTCCCGAGTTTTTCCTCGCGATGCTCGTCGGTGAGCAGGCGATGCGCGTCGTAATAGTTCGAGAGCAGGCCGACCACCTTGCCGTCGCGGATCAGTTGCGTACGGGCCGCGGGCAGACCTTCGCAGGTAATGCGTCGATGAACCGGGCCGGACTTGGCCGCGGGATCGTCCGCGATACTGAACCTCGGATCCATCACCTGGAGCCCGAAGCGTCCGTGATACGCCGAGCTGGCGGCCTGAAACGCACCGGTGGTTAGCGACGGTATCACCATGTAGTTGAGGAGTTCCGCGACCGGTTGTGGACCGAAGATTACCCGGTAGTTGCCAGCCGCAGGCCGTTCGCCGTTGCGCAAGGCGAAGGCGCGAGCGACCGCGTCGCGTCCCAATCGATCGGCCGCGGCGGTCATTTCGGTGCGCATCGCGCCGACGGCGGTCGCCGTGCCCTTGGCCGTCAGGGCCTCGATTAGCGCGGTGACCGAGGAGATGAAGTGCGCGCCCTCGTCAGTGCGAATCTGCGCGAAGTTCGATCCGCCGATTGCGACACGGTCGCGTACGATCGACATGTCGCCGCCGACGATCAGCCCCGGATGCAACAGGTCGGCGGCCGCGCGCCTGGAGAATTCCTGGATCGCGCCGGCGATGATCTTCCAGGCCGCCGCGGCGAGCGCGCTATCGGTTGCCCGCGTGAGGTCGCCGCCCGCGGTCTTGTCGCGTGCGACGGCTGGATTTACCGGAATCGGCGGCAACCCCGGAAAGTGTGGATCGACAATCAAGGCGCGGCGCGCCCGTGCGAGCGTGTCGCGTACCGAGTCGAGACCGAGGTCGCCCGCCGAGGAGGCATAGCCGGTTTCCTGCGCGTCGCGGCGCGTCACGATTCGCAGGGCGAAGCCGTCGGCTTTGATCGCCTTGAATTCCTCGACGCCGCGGCAGGGAATGTCCGAAGTGTAGTTGAGCCGGGCCACGCGATGCTCCGCGCTCGCGCAGTAAACCTCGAAGGCCGCGAGATCGTGCTCGCGAGCAAGCAGATCGCTCGCCTCGCGCACGAAGGTTTTCATTTGCGCCAGGGTCAGCATCGGAGAAAGCGCGGTGCGCCGTTATCCGCCCAAAATATCCTTGAACGATTTGGCCAGTTCGCGCAGCTCCGATGCGCCGTCGCCCTCAAGGCTCGACCCATGCATAATCGCGAGCGTCGCCGGCTTGAGGTTCGCCAGCCGCTGCATGATCGGATCGGTCTTGGGGGTGTAGGGCAGGTAGTTGGCGAACGGGCCTTTCTGAAATTCGACCATCAGGTCGCGCGCGCGTTTGGCCACACCCGAGTTTACGATCGGATCGACATCGTCGCCGTGAGTGAAGAGGTCCGAACAAAAAAGCGTCTTGCCCGATTCCTCGAAGAGCAGCGCCGCCTCCCAGGCGTGGGGCACGTGCGCGGTCGAGAGAAAGCGAAAGCGCTTCTTGCCGGTGGTGAGAATTTCATCGTCGGCCATCGCCCGCGCCGGCCGTATCGCGAAGTCGCCGAGACAGACGTTGACGCCGACGAAGCTGCTGAAAGCCTGCGCATTCGGCGCCAGGTTGAGCCATTCGTTGAGCGCGCCGCACTCATCCGGTTCGTAATGACTGAAGCTTACCCAGCGCAGGCTCGCCGGATCGATCACGCTGGCGACGGCATCACGCACCTGCGGAAAAATCGCCCTCATCCCGGTGTGAAACAGCAGCGGCTCGTCGTCCTTTACCAGGAACTGGTTGAATTGCAGGTGGATTCGATCGTCGTAAGTGGAAATTCGATAGATATCCTTTGCGATTTCGTCGACCCTGGTCGCCATTGATCCTCCTCTTGAGTCCTCGCGGATAACTCCTGCCGGATTCCCCGCGTGAGTTCGCTGCGCCGCCCTAGCCGCCACCCAATCTGGCACGGGAGCGGAGGGTCGGCCCGCCATTGGACATGCGTTTTACCTGCATCGGCTGTCCCTTACCGCAGTTGGGAATCGCGATCAGGCGCAGATCGTTGCCGACCGCGTCGACGCCGCTGAAGAAACGCTTGGAATCCGCGATCACGCTGCCCGCGCGATAAAGCCGGCCGATCCGCCCGTGATCGATTTCGTAAACGCGCCGCGCCGAGATCCGGAAAGTTTTCCCGCGACTCGGCGATCGAGGGAATCTGGCTGCCGCAAACATAATAGCCGCGATCGACCTCGGCGATAATCCGCTCGGGGTCGCTCTCACCCGGCATAAAGAAGGTGTTCGACATGCGGATTAGCGGGACATGCCAGGCTTCGCTCGCCCGCGCCGAACCGTTGGGTTCCACCCCGAGCGCCGCCGCGGTGGCGCGAGAGTTGAGGAAGCCGCGAAATATCCCGCCCTCGAGATGCATCATGCGGCGGCCAGGCGTGCCTTCATGGTCGTAGCGATAGTGGCCGTAGCCTTCGAGGCTCGGATCGGAGCACGCCGACAGGATCGACGAGCCCACCTGACGCCCGACCTCGCTCTCGTCGAGCGATCGCAGAAACCAGCTGCGCCCCGCGTACGCCGCTTCCATCTTGAGCGCGCGATCGGCCTCGCTCGGATGACCGACGATCCCGTGCGCCACCAGGGCGTTGAAATGAGGATCGGTGACGACCGTGACCTCGCCCTCGGGCGGCTTCAAGGCCGGCGCTGCGGCCAGTTCGCGCGCCTCGCGCGACAATTCCAGGGCGAAGCTATGCAAGTCGGGATTCGGCATCAGCTCGTCGCGCCATCCTTCATCCAGGCACTCATAGCCGCGCTGCTGCCCGATGGTGTCGTAGGTTTCCTGGTGGCCGTCGTCGGTTTGCGCGACGACGTAACAATCGCCCTGGGACACCGCGAAGCTCTGCGTAATCAGGGCGCCCGCCGAATTGACGAACAACTCGTGGCGAAACTCGGACATCGCGGCGACCACATTGAAGGCGATCTCACTGCCCAGCCCGCATACCGCGCTCGAGGCTTCGTGGCAGGCGCGCTTCAGCTCCTCCGAATCCAGCGCCCGCGGGTCGCGGCTGAACTTGGCGGTGATTTCGTCGCGGATCGTCGAGGGTTCCGGCGCCGCGGAGAGCATCAGGCTTTTCGCGATCGGACCGCAGAGCTTGAGCAACGAAGCCTTCTCGCGCGCATTCGCTCGAGCCCGTTCGTAAGCCTGATCCAGGCCGGTGCGCAGGGCGGCAATGAGCTTGCCGCGGTTGAGCGCGAGCCTGCCGACTTCCGCGCCGGTCTGACCATGACCGACGACACCTCCCGCAGCGCCGTAGTAGACGGTCACACCGAAGGCGGCGGCGTCACTCTCGGAACTGTCGCGCGGCTCGCCGTCGACGGCGGCGGCGGAACGATTGAAGATCGCCTCGAAGCGGATCTCGGCGTCGGTCGCGCCGCGATGGGCCCGCAGGAAACGCCGCAGTTCGGCTTCCCCCGCATCCTTGAGGAACTCGATCGATCGAAAAATGTCAGGCATTGCCAAGGTTATTCAATCGTTATCGGAATCGGAGTCGGTGATCCACCCACACCCCCCAGGCGCTTTTTGCCCGGTGAGGCACACGCACTCACGGCCACTGACGCGAAACCAGCCAGTCGACGAATTCTTTCAGCATCGTCCTGTTGAGAACGTCGTCCAGGTGAGCATCGCAAAGCTTCACGGTCAGAGGTGGCGCATCGCTGAACGGGCTAATCGACTGCGGCGTCGCCGGATTTTGACAGGGTGGGAATTCACACTCGAAGAGGTTCTTGGCCACGATTGCACGTCCGGGATAGAAATTTGAACAAAGCCTATCTGCAAGCAAAATTCCAGCTATCCACTGCCAGCCGTCGGCGAAACGAGTCATTCTCCGTCCTTGTATTACCCAAGCTTTAGGAATATTGCAGATTGCAATCGACCGGAAGTTTTTTTACGGTAGGAAAAGATGCCCGGTACGGCAAAGACAGCGAATCTTCTTCCCGGCACAGGTGCTCCTGCCACCGGCATATATGTCGTGACGCACCGGGACCCGGCCCACGCTCAGCCCCACGAAGTGCTAATCCCGGCAGAGACGCCTCTGCCCGATTGCCGACTTTGTTCGGGCGTTACCTTCAGTCTGAAAGCGTACGCACCGCAACCATACGCGGAGAATGAATTCTTCGTCCCGAGCACCCCGCCCTCGACAAGTAAGCCCCCCGGCTACTCGGCCGCGTGATTGACCGGGCGCCGTCTATGCGATGACGCGAGGGGCCTCGCGGCTAGGAATTGTTAACAATTAAGTTGCGAGGCCGTTGCTCGATCACCCCGTCCCCAGTGACAATTACTATAGTTAAATGCTTCTGTGGTGGTCCTCGTTCTTCGCGCATGAGCTTGAGGTTTTTGACCGTTGCATCCCGACACGGCCGATACTGCGCGTCGCCATAATAGACGAACAGTTCAGTTCCATGACGGAAGGGGCTCAAATCACACGGCGAAGCCGATATTCGAAACAGAGAACGTACGCAGGCAACTCACTTCGAATTCGAGGTCTCGCCGCGCGCTACTTCGCACTAGTAACTTGTGATCAGTTCGAGTTGATTCATTACACCGCGGTGGCCTAGTCGCGTGATAGAATTTATTCGGGACCAAATGAATGGTCAGTGGGTCGGCACCTACTGGGGTTCAGAAAACGGGCTTCTGGTCGTCGAAATCGATGATATGGGAGACCATTACGAGGGTCGGGCTTATGCGTGGAACGGCCAGCCAGCACTCCCGAGCACTTTAGTTTTTATCAGGACACCAAATAAAGCGAATGAGTCACAGCTGACTGTCGACGTTTTCCCGATTGACCCTCGCAACAACACGCCAACAACTTGGGACCAGCTTGCTGCAACCTTCCCGGGAGTCAACTTCCCACGTCACGCCAAGGTGAACATCAGCCTTGATGGACCGGTCCTGAGCGTATGTTGGACCACAGATATTCAGACCTCGGGAATAGCTCGGCTACCGAGGACCCACGCCGACCTGCCGACAGAGTATAAACCCATATCCGCAGTTACGAATTGGGATCAATTTAAATCGTACGTGAACAGACTCGACCATCGCCGTTACATTTTCCGCGGCCAGAAAGAATTATTGAGATTACGAACTGGTTTCCACCGAACTGCCAGAGCTGACCTCGGTAGATTTTTGTCTGACGACATTAAAGCCTTACACCGACATCTAAGCTTTAGAACAAGCCATATTTTCAACTTAGATATCCCAGACCAGAATGGGGCGTTTTTTAATTTAGTTCAGCACCACGGATATCCTACACCGTTACTTGATTGGACCTTTTCTCCATATGTCGCTGCATTCTTCGCTTATCATCGTGTAAATAAGTCAGAAGCGGCCACAGCTAAGGAAAGTGAAAAAGTTCGCATCTTGATTTTTGACCAAATGGAATGGCGAAACAAACGTCAATTTCCACTAATTACAAATGTAAGGCCACATTTCTCGATATTGGAATTTATCTCCATAGACAATGAACGTCTTGTCCCGCAGCAGTCTATCTCGACTGTTACGAACATAGATGATGTAGAGACCTATATAAGGTCTCTGGAGCCGGCCGGGGCCCATATTTACAAATCGTGGACTTGCCTCTCAAACAACGGGAAGAGGTTATGAGGGAATTAAGCATTATGGGCATCACTGCAGGTTCGTTGTTTCCGGGGTTGGATGGGGCATGCGAGGAGCTCAAAGAACGAAATTTCATTCACTAGGATGGACGAGGCGAACGCTTAGACGGGTTCGTTCTTCTGTCCACCGCTTCCTGCGAATTAATCACAGCCGATATTTCCGAATGAAAGCATCGAGCTGCGCTTCGAAATCGACGGCATAGAACTCGGCGCGCGCGGTGAAGTTAATTTCGCTTTGGAAGACTGCCCCCTTTTGTAGATCCGACGATTTCGGCATTGGTAATACGTCGCGCCCTGTCGTGTCGGCTGACATTCCGGCCGTGTAGGCGCGGTGTCTCACGATTCACATCTGTCATCGGCCCTAAGACGCGTTACTCGACAGTGATCGGAATACGGACGTCGAACTCCGAGTCGACCGCGACGCCCTTTTTCATCGCCGGAAAAAAACGCCACTGTTTGAGCGTGTCGAGCAGGATCTCGTTCAGCCGCGGACTGGTGGTCGGCTGCGTTAGCGATACCTGTACGTCGCCACTGTAGCTGACCTTGAAATGGGCCAGCGCGACCGCGTTGAAGGTCTCGTCGCGCAAGTCATCGGGAATAGTAGGGGTCGGCGCGTACAACGCTCGCGCGCCGCTGCTGTCGCTGCCCAGCCCGGAGCCACTGCCGGTTCCGCTTCCGCCCGGGACGCCGGTTCCCGTCCCGCTCGACGGTTTGGCCGTGCCTGATGATGGAGGCACCGGCTCCGTAGTGCTTTTGGCCGTGCCGAAAGGCGAGGGCGGCGGCACCGCGGCAAGCGGTTTCACTTGATGATGGTGTACCGGTGCGACCTTCGGCTTGATCATCGGATGCGGCTTCGGCTTGGGAACTGCCGGCGCCGGCCGGCGCTGCCGGAGCGCCGCCTTGCAATCCCGCCGTCGGCGGCAATTCGACGATCCGCGCCTCGACCGGCTTGAGTTCCTGGGGCGGCGCCGCAGTTTGCTCGAGCAGGAAGGCGAAGGCGACCAGCACGATTCCCCAGAAGACGATCGCGAGCGGCCCGATCCAGGCGAAGCGTCGCCACGGCTGGTCAAGATAAGGCGTTATGCCAGCTTCAGTCATTCGCGCTTGACCGCGATCAGAAAGTGCTCGACGCCGGCGCGCCGGGCCTGAAGCATCGCTTCAACTACGGTGCCTTCGGGCGCGCCGGCGTCGGCATTGACCACGACACCGGGGTCCCCTTGAAGCATCGGTTTAAGTGCGAAGGCGAGAGTCATCAAGCGTTACTGGAGTTTTATCCAGGAAAACATGGCTGTCTTTGGTCACCGTCATGGTCACCGGCTCCTTGTGCTGCAGGTTGGGCGCATCACCCTGCGGGCAGGTTGACGGTGAGCGAGTTGAGACTCTGCATCGAGAGCGACGCGAGCATAAAGGTGACCAGCAGGAAGAACATAACGTCGATCATCGGGATGATCTCGATGCGGCCGCGCCGATAGCTGCGGGAACGGCGCAGTTTCATACCTTCGCCCGTTTTTCGCGAAGGGGAACGCGCGTGAGTTCCTCTTCCCCGTGCCGTCGCTCTCATGGTCCAGCCGAATATGATCAACCAGTCGCGAGCCGAGCCGCTCCATTTGATCCATCGCATGCGATTGCACACGGGAGAAAAAGTTGTAACCGAACAGCGCGAAGAGGGCGATCAGCAGGCCGAGCGCGGTTGCGATCAGGGCCTGGGCCACGCCCGAGGTCACCTGCGTCGGCGCGACCAGTCCCGCGCCGCCGATCACCTTGAACGCCTGCATCATGCCGGTGATAGTCCCAAGCAGGCCCATCAGGGGAGCCGCCGTGACGACAGTTTCCAGCACCCACATCCCGCGCCCGAGGGTCTTTTCGATCGCTCCCGCCTCGTCGCCGGCGCGCGATTCCACCCACCATGGCGGCTGGCTGCGATTGCGTTCGATCACGCCGAAGAAGCGTCGATAGCCGTTGGTCGCCGGCAGCTTGAGCAATTCCTGATCGAACTGCTCCCAGGAAAAGCCATAGGTCTCGACCAGTTCGAGCAACGAGGCCGGCAAGCGCAAGCTACGGTAACAGACAACCGCGCGATCCAGGATAATCACGATGGAGATCATTCCGAGGAAGAGCAGCGGATACACCATCGCGCCGCCATAGCGCAGGGCATCCCAAGCCGTTATCAGTTCCTGCATTCGCGTTAAAACCTCACCTGGTTCATTAATTAGTGCCTGCTCGCATTTTAGGACGCAACGAACGTTCTATGGATTTTTCCGGGAGCTTCCGATTGGCGGCAGCGGTACCGTGATCCCGCCATACACCGCGCGGCGCGGACCAAAGCCCGGTTGGAAGATGCCGATTCCGGTGCCATCGCGCAGCTCGTTGATATTATCGGTGGCGTTGATGAGCACGACTCGCGTTCTGACCTTGCCGAGGTTAGGCACCTGCCAGCCCTTTTCCGCGGCGAGATCGATCTGGAAGTTCTCTCCCAGTTCGTCCGTATTGGCGAAGCCCGCCCGCAGGCCGCTGCCATAGGTACCGGTCCACGCTGAAAAGATAGTCCCGCCAACTGTAGGTGATGCCTCCGGAGGCGGTATACTGCTGGCTGTGATCGAGGAAGATGTAGTGGTTGGCGATGTAAGCCACTTCTTGCGGGGTGAAGTTGAACTGGCCGCTGGCAACCTCGTTGGCCTGCGCCACGGAATAAGTGAAATTGCCGCGCACGCTCAGCGGTCCCCCAATTGTAAGTGGCGCTGAATTCCGAGCCCCAGACCCGTCCGTGTTGATAGTTGAAGGGGACGAAGATCGGCACAAACCCGAATTGCCCTAAATCGATCAGGTCCTGCGAGAGGCGAAAGTAGCCGTTCTCGGTCACCGTCAGATGCTCGCCGAAATGATGCAGCACGCCGGCGCTCCAGTAATAATCCTTCTCGGGAAACGGCTGCAGGCCGCCCGGTGAAACGGCGGCCGAGGTACCCTTCGAAGAGCTGGAAGCTTCGGCGGCGAGATCGTTTCGAAATCGGGAGTCTGGAAATAGCGCGCAAACCCGGCGTGAAACGCGGTATCTCTGCTCGGCTGATAGAGCAGATTGACGCGCGGGCTGACCATATTGTTGTTGATGATTCCGCTGACGCCGTCCCAGCGAAGCCCGCGGTAAGCGTGAGTTGTTCGTTGATTTGCCAGATGTCCTGAAGATACTCGCCATAGAGCATGTTGATGTTGTTGGCATTCTGAACGAGGCTGACGGGAAGTCGCTCTGTTTGGGTGCCATCGAGGAATCAGTCCGGAAAGCCAAGCGTCGTATCGTCGGTCTGGACGCCGTAGTAGCCAAGATAGAACCCGGCTCCGATGTTATGGGAGCCGAAGCCGTGCGAAATCGAACTGGCGGGACAGATCGGTCTGAAGCGTATTGTCGAATTCGCTGCGGAAGGAATCCGAGGCGACGCCTTGGTAAATCAGATCGCCAATCGGGTCGGGATTGAACTGGATCGTGCTGTAGGCGCCAGTATATGCCACCTGGTAGTTGATCTCGGGGCCGATTACTCCGCTCAGCGCCAGAATCCCGAAGTAATAGTCCTGGTCCAGGCTCTCGTTGATCTTGCTCGAGGGATAATTGGCGGGATTGGCGCCGGCGAGTGTGAACAGTGGCGGCAGTCCAGGCTGGGTGGGGATCTCGCTGTTGTTGACGGAAACCCCGGTTATCAGGCTCAGCTTGGTGAGCGGATTCACTGCGTAGGTAAAGTAGCCGAAACCCTGGCCCTGGTTGGTAATGTTGTGCTTGGGGGTCGGGCCCGGCGTCGCCGAACTGAAGGCCAGATTGTTGTGAAGAAAAGTTCCGGTGTAGTAGTAGCTGAACGGCCCCTCACATCCGCCATATTCGAAGCTCGGTTGGAGAGTTTCGCGCTGCCCGCCATAGAATCCCACGTTCCCGCCCGGATTGGAGCAGCCGTCCTTGGTCTCCATGTCGAGCACGCCGGCGTCCCGGAAGCCGTAAGTGACCGGCAGGATTCCGTCGAGCAGGCTCACGCGCCTTGACGAAAAAGCTATTGAAGATCTGGCCGAATCCGCTGAAGCTATCCATCGGCATCATGACCCCGTTGATGCGCCACTGAAGGTCCTCGTGCTCGCCATCGACATGGATCTGCGCGTTGATCGTCCTGGACGACTCCGGGCATCTGGAGAAGCACTTCATTGATCGGGGTATTCTCGCCCTGCGGAAGCGCGGCGATGTCGTGCTGGAGTCAAGGAATATTGGCTGTTGCCCGGTTTTCGTTACGCCATTGGGCTGAACGGTTGATTTTGGTCGTCACAACCTTGAGGCTTAGCGCCGCTTCGGCTTCCAGGGCGATATCGAGTTTAGCGGCGCTTGCGAGGTCACCGTGACGACTCAGGCGGCGGCGTGAAGCCGCTCTTGTTCGCCATAACCGCATAAGTGCCATTGGCTACGTGTCGGAACTCAAAGGCACCTTCCGTGACTCGCTCTGAGCGCGCGCTACGATACGCGCCGTCTGCCAGCTTGCAGCATGAGGTGCGCGCCCGGCACCGGACGTCCCAAAGCGTCCTTGACCACACCCGCCATACGCTGACCGTGCCCGCTCGGTCTGCCCGCGGCCCGGGCGTTCCGATCAGCCTGAATCGATGCGCAGCAGAACACTACGAAAAAAAGAGCGAAGCCAAATAGATTGACGTTTTTTCCATGCCAAACGTTTCGCAACCTCGCACCAATATGAACTAACCGCATCGCTTCCAGGCGCTCCCGCATACTCATCCTCCTCGGATCGCTGGCCGACCGTAGTCCGCGACCAAACCCGCGAGCAGCATTCGCCACACGGCCCCCCTTAAACGGATTTCCGAAATGTCAGTGGGAAATCGTCAAACCGATGCGGCAGGCGGCGCACGCGTCCGGCATGAGGAGAGGAACAGGGATTTCGCGGGCTCGCGACCGCGAGTCCACCAGCCGAAGCTCGGCATAGGGACGTGCGATCGAGGCGTGCCGCAGGATTGAGCGGCGCGTGAAAGGCCAAGTTGCACAGCGCGCACAGGCCGTCGTCAGCGACGACCTGGGTCTGCGTATTGAACTGCCGGGTGGGGTTGCCCTGATGAAAATGGGCGAGCGCAAGCAATTGGGCCGCGAGAATCAGGACCGCCCCGACAAGCGCAATCGACTTTGCGCCGCCGCGAATCCACGTCCCAATTCCTCTTCGCCCGCAAATCACCGTTAAATCAATATCATCGCGGCGGTGCTCAGACGATACCCTCCTGCTTCAGCCGCTCGAGATCGGCAGCCGAGAGCCCAGCATTTCGCCGTAAATCTCGCCGTTATGCTGTCCGAGCAGCGGCGCGCTCGTGACCTCCGCCGGCGAATCTTCGAGCTTGACCGGACATCCCGGCATGGTGAACTTGCCGCGTACCGGATGGTCTACCGTGACCACCATCCCGCGCTCCCTCATATGCGGGTCGTTGAGCAACTCGAGGCTGTCGAGGACCGCGCCGCAAGGCACGCCCGCCTCGCCCATCAGCCTCATGACTTCGTGCTTGGTCGCGCTTACTGGTCCAGTCCTCGATAATCTGCGTCAGTTCCTCGATGTATTTCGCGCGCTCGTGGCGTTCCTTGAAGCGCGGGTCATCGGGCATCTCGGGCCGCCCAATCGTCTTGCAAAACGCGTGCCACATCTCCGGCGTCGAGCAAAACAGATAGACGTAATCGTTGGGTCCGCCCGGCGCGCATTTGAAGATATCGCCGACCGCGCCCCACGCCGAGCCGGTTGCCCGACGCGCTGGGCCGGCTCATGCGTGATGTACATGCTCATCATCGGCACGCGGCAAAAATTGAACACCGCCTCCTGCATCGCGACTTCCACCTTCTGACCTTTGCCGGTGCGCTCGCGCTGAATATAGGCGGCGAGCACGCCGCACGCCGCATGGATTCCCGTGCCGGTATCGCCGATCGTCGGTCCCGGCTTGAGCGGCGGCGATCCGGGAAAGCCGGTCAATCGCCATCGCGCCGCCGGCCGCCTGCGCGATCATGTCGAAGCTCTTGTACTTGCTATACGGTCCGTAAGTGCCGAAGCCCTTGATCGTCAGGTAGATCAGCCGCGGATTGATTTCGCGCAGACCGATCGTAGCCGAGTCCCCAGCTCTCCAGCGTGCCGAGCGAGTAATTCTCGGCCAGGATATCGACCTGCTTGATCAGTCTCGATGAAGATCTGCTTGCCGCGTTCAGACTTCAGGTTGAGGGTGATGCTGCGCTTGTTGGCGTTGAGCAGCATGAAAGTAATGCGAATCGACGCCGGGCTTCTCCGTCACTAGCCAGCGCCCTGCTCGCCCATTTTCGGCGGTTCGACCTTGATCACGTCCGCGCCCAGCCACGCCAGCATCTCAGTGCACGAAGTGCCGGCCTCGAATTGGGTCAGGTCGAGAACCTTTACGCCAGCCAACGCTTTTTCCATCGGAATCCTCCCGACGATGAGAGCTGGAACTGTCGTTCATTAACTAGCGCCGATACCTCCGCGCGGCAAGCCGAGGTCTCGGGCTTCGTGCCGGCGCGCTAATCGATGGGATAGGCAACGGTTTAAGTCATCGTCTGGTGTTTGGTAGATTGCTTGCAGGAACGATCGCGTTACGTCCACCATGCCAGACTCATTTGCCAAACTCGCCGCGATTCGCGAGGAACTGAATCATCTGTTTCTCGAACGCGCCGATCTCGATCGACGGCGCGCTGTGTGCGCTGCTCTCTGCGAGCCATATTCTCATGATCGGTACCGCCGGGCACCGCCAAGTCGATGCTCGCCGATGAACTCTGCCGACGCATCGAGGGTGCCGACTACTTCCAATGGCTGCTGACCAAGTTCAGCACACCGGGAAGATTTCGGCGCCGTTAGCCTCAAAGGCCTCGAGCAGGACGACTATCGCCGCGTGACCGATCACAAGCTGCCGAAGCGCACATCGCCTTTCTCGACGAAATCTTCAAGGCCAACTCCTCGATTCTCAATGCGCTGCTGACCGTGATCAACGAGCGCGTTTTTCAACGGCCGCGAACGCGTGAACGTTCCGCTGATCACGATGTTCGGCGCTTCCAACGAATTGCCCGATGAAGAGGAGCTGACGGCATTGTTCGACCGCTTCATGCTACGGTTCATGGTCGATTACATCGGCGAGGAGTTTCGCTTCCTGAAGATGCTCGAGGGGGTCGAAGCCGGCGTGCGCAACTGTGATGACCTTTAACGAACTTGGCGAGCTCCGCGCGAGTGCGGGCGGCGTGAAGCTCCCGGGGAGTATCCTGCAATCGATAGCCGAATTACGCCGCGTGCTGGTGACTCAGCAGATCAATCGTCTCCGATCGCCGCTGGCGTAATTCGCTGGGCGATCCTGCGCGCCCATGCTTTGATCCACGGCCGCAGCACCGTCGCCGAGGACGATCTGACCTTTCTTGAACACGTGCTGTGGAAGGATCCCGAGGAACTGCCCAAGGTCCGCGACGCGATTCGCCGCCTGGTCAAGGGCTTCGAGGACGAGGCGCGCGAACTACTGATACAGGGCCAGGAGCTGCGCGAATACGTCGATCGCGGATGGGAGAGCGACGAGCTGCGCAAGCGCGCCACGATCGAAGCGCATACCAAGCTCGCAAAATCCTGGTCAAGTTCGAAGACTGTATGCGAGGCGGCGCCGGAGAATGGGCGCGATACCGACGGCCTCGAGGCGATGCGGGTGAAGGTGAAGGAAATTCAACAAGCGATGCTCCGCAGCGCGGCGTGACCGTGGCGGCGCGTCTGCGCAATCGCCGGGGTGCGCCTTATGGCGCGCCGCGAATACGCGGCGATAGCTTCTGCCGGAGAATGGCGATACTCAATGCCGGCTGAAGAATCCACCGCCAGCAATCGTGCTCCGCGCGCGCGATTATTCGGAGTCCGATCGTATCGTGACCCTGCTCACGCGCGAATTCGGCAAGCTGAGCGGCATCGCAAAGGGCGCGAAGGCGTCGCGCCGCCGCTTCGAACGCAAGCTCGAACCATTCTCCCACGTGACAATTTATTTTCCGGCGCCGCCCGCACGGCCAACTCGTGTTTATTACGCGCGCCGAGCCGGTGAGGCGAGACCGCCGATGCTCGAGGATGACCTCGCCAAGATCGCCCTGGGCAGCTATATGCTGGAGCTTGCCGACGCGCTGACCACCGAGGAGGCCGAGGCCGCCCAGGCCTATCAGGTGCTGGCACAGGCGCTGCGAAACGCTCGGACGCGGCGCGGCCGCTACTGCTTTGCGCCAGGCCTACGAGCTGCGGATGCTGTCGGCGGCGGGCTTTGGGCTGGAATTCGCGCGATGTCGCGTATGCAGCCGGGTTCCGGAGGCGGAAGACGGTGCGGTCTATTTCGTAGTGTCGCGCGGGGGAATCGGTCGTGCGCTGCCGCGCGAACGCGCCCGAGGGAGCGGTGCGGCTGGCGGCGGCCAATGCGATCGCGCTCTCCGGTCTATGCACGGCGCGCTTCGATGAAGCGACGGTGCTGCCCCATGGCGGGCGTGACGGGACGGTCGCGCTGGAACGTTTCTTCGCGTCGATTCTGGATCGCAAGCTGCGATCGGTCGAATTCCTCGATTCTCTCCTGCAGCTCTGAGCGCCTTTTAAACGCTATCGGCGCCGATCGCGCGCAAGTTCAATGCTTGGTAATGCGCGCATCATCTTTGTGTAACGCTCCCGGTGCAGTATGCGATCACGTCAAGCGGGCAGCCTTTCCGCCCACGGGGCGTGAAAACCGGACAAGTGGAAAGCTTCGTGGATATTCAACACAACAGAAAATTCCGCAGCACCCGCAGTGCGCAATGCCGTTGCGTCGGATGCGGTGCGTCCTTCCCGTCCACTCAAACGATGTCCTCGTCGATGGGACTGTGTCCGTCCTGCCAGGCCCAATCGCCAGGCTCATGGCGTACGGTCTACGATCGTGAACGCCGCATCGGCCAGATTCCTGCCGAATCTCGCGCCCGCCCGCTAAGCGGTGATTCTCCACACCGCCCTTTTTGACCGTCCACGGTTGGGCGCGCGGGCGCCCCTTTTCGCGCTGCGCAACTAAGCGCGCATCGACTCGCGCGACGAATCCGTCGACCAGTGCTAGCCTGTGCGAAGCCGCGCCAAGCCGCTCGTTGGAGGCACTGCGATGTCGAGCATTCGCGCGATCGAGACCAAGCTGATCGATGCGGGAGAACCTTCGCCGCGAATCGAGGGTGCGGTCAGCATGCCGATTTTTCAATCGGCTACTTTCGCCTATCGGGGCGAGACCAACTATCACGACTTGCGCTACATCCGGCTCAACAACACGCCGAACCACGTGGCGTTGCATCGAAAGCTGGCGGCGATCGAAAGCGCGGAGGCGGCGCTAGTGACGGCCAGCGGGATGGCTGCTATCTCGACCACCCTCCTGACGCTGTTAAGCGCCGGCGACCATATGCTGGCGCAGGATTGTCTCTACGGTGGCACCCACGATCTGCTTACGGCGGAGCTGCCGCGGCTGGGGATCGCAATAGCAATAATACGTAACTGAACGAAATGCTGGAAGAAGAT
>CAWDQC010000011.1:0-91384 GCA_963804355.1 uncultured Pseudomonadota bacterium
GATGTATTGCAGCCTCACTCACTTATTTACCGGGTTCATCCCAATGCAAAGAGATCGCCAATAGCTTTGATGCGCTTTTGGTTTCTCAAATGCTGCGGGCTGGTGAACCTAGATTTTGCCGAGGGCCAGAGATTCACAAGTGGCTAAGTCGCCGGACAGCGAAACCTTTGAAACCCTGATTCCCGCTCGCCTGGATCGTCTGCCGTGGAGCAGATTTCATTGGCTTCTGGTCTTTGGTCTCGGGATCACATGGGTACTGGACGGACTCGAGGTCACCCTGATGGGAGCGATCAGCGCGGTCCTTCAGCGGCCCGACGTTCTACATTTCACCGGTGCGCAAATCGGAGCTATCAGTTCCTGTTACCTGGCGGGAGCGGTGCTGGGATCGTTGGTCTTCGGACATTTGACCGATCGCTATGGGCGTCGGACGTTTTTTTTCGTCAGCCTGGCAATCTATTTGTTGGGGGTCGGACTGACGGGGTTTTCGTGGAATCTCTGGAGCTTCGCCTTTTTTCGCTTCATAACCGGAACCGGCATCGGCGGGGAATATTCCGCCGTCAATTCTGCTATCGACGAACTAATACCTGCGCGCCTGCGCGGTAAAGTCGACCTGATCGTGAACGGCAGTTACTGGTTGGGTGCCGCTGCAGGTGCGGCGTCGACTGTCATTCTATTAAATCCGCATATTCTGCCCATAAGAATCGGATGGCGCGTCGGATTCGGTGCGGGTGCGATTATCGGAATAGTCATCCTATACTTACGCAAGTTCATCCCGGAAAGTCCCCGCTGGCTAATGACCCACGGGCAACTCGATGCAGCGGAAAAGACGGTGCGCGACGTGGAACTGACGGTCGCGCAGGAAAGCCATCAGTCGTTAAACCAGCCACCCCAAGGCGACGCGATTCGCGTGCACGCGCGCCATCGATTCGGATTGGGGGCGATACTGAAACCGATGGTGACGACGATGCGGAGTCGCTCGGTTCTGGGACTCTCGTTGATGATCGCGCAAGCCTTCGTCTACAACGCGATGCTCTTCACCTATGCGCTTGTACTTTCGCGGTATTATGGTGTGCCTGCCGCGCGCACCGGACTTTACCTTCTTCCATTCGCGTTAGGTAACTTCTTGGGACCGCTCGTATTGGGACATTTTTTCGATACGATCGGCCGTCGACCGATGATAGCAGCGACTTTTACCGTGGCGGCGGTATTGCTCGCGCTTTCAGGATTTTTGTTCTGGCGAGGCAGTTTGACGGCGGCCAGTCAGACCATCCTATGGACGGTGATGTTTTTTTTCGCCTCGCCGGCAGGCAGTTCGGCCTATCTGACCGTAAGCGAAATTTTCCCCTTGGAAATGCGCGCGCTGGCTATCGCGATTTTCTATTCGGCCGGCACAGCCGTGGGCGGTGTGGCCGCGCCTTGGCTTTTCGGAAGGCTAATCGATTCGGGTTCGCGGCTGGAACTCTTCGGCGGGTATCTGATTGCGGCAACGCTGATGATCGCCGCGGCCATTGTTGAAATCGTGCTCGGCGTCGCCGCGGAGCAGACCAGTCTCGAGAAGATCGCGCCTCCACTGTCATCGGCGGCTTGAGTATTACATTCGTCGCGGCGGCAGTGGTGCGGAGTGCGGAGAAATCCAAATGAAAAAATTGCGCTAATCTCACTTTTGATAGCCGCGGTAATTGTTTCCGGATGCGCAGCATTGAGATCGCTCGGAGGTGGATCCAGTTCTGGCTCTGCTGCCGCCGATGCTACTGCCGGCGCGGTAGCGCCCGGGCCATCGCTGTTCAACTTCGTCGGAAAGTCCACCAAATTCGTCTTCGTCAGTCCTTCTGCCCTGCTGGCTGATAGTCCCCAAATCGAGACGTCACTGATGCGAGAGCAATGTATGTTTCATACGGCCGATCCTCCGTTCCTGGTGCCTTCGTTCAACCAGAAATGGTTATTTGTCGGACGGATGAACCAAGGTCCTACGATTCAAGCGCTCGAGTACAAGACGATCTCCACGTTGGGTCTGACCGGTCCGCAGCAACTGAATGCGTGGCCGGTCAGCATAGTCTCATTGAGCGATTTTCCGGATGCTTACCTCGCCTTCCTGGGTTAATGGCAGCCTGACGTTCGTACCGATCTAACTGGCGAGTACATCGGTAATTCCCGCCACATCAAGGCGGTCGCAGACCAACTAATCAAAAACTACAATACGGGGATACAATGTCGCTTTCCCAAACAGCAAACTTCACTCATCCGGTCGCTTCCGACGGATGCCCGTCATCCGGTCGCCATTACAGCCTGATGCAGCGCTGTATAATCTAATCGGCGCTAAGTGTCTTCTTAATCTCCCTCCTCGCTTCCTCAAGACGACCACCAGTCCTGCTGAACTATTCGCCTGGTTCGGACGTTAACTTTGTCGCCTGAGAACTGTGCGGTACTGAAGTGACGCGATGACTGCGCGGTTGAATCGGGTTCGGAATTCAGTTGTGACAGCGAAAAAGCAGTAAAATAACAACGAGTCGTACTCGCAAGATTTACTCAGTTTGCGATTCCACGGACGCCTTCCACCATTCATTACATTTGGACCCTAGCGTTAGACGCATAAGGGCTCAGAACTTGTCCGCGAGAGATTTAGATGATCGATTGACTACCCTACATACAGGAACATCCTGCGGCATGGCGCTTGCTCATATCTTTTGTCACAACGAACCAATGAAGGGAGAATGGCTATGAACGCGAGAAAGAGTTTGTCGGGGTTTGTCCTGAGCGCAGGTTTGGCGGTGTCATTGATAGCGATGGGCTCGCCTGCCTTCGCACAGGCTGGAGGCGGTGCGGGAGGAGGCGCCGGTGGCAGCGGGGCTGGTGCATCCGCACCAGGTTCTAGCGGCTCTGTCGGAGGTGGCGCTCCGGGAAGTAATGTCGGAATGCCTGGTCCGGTAGGCGCTGGATCCAATCCGAGTAGCGGGTCGATGGGCATGGCTCCGTCTACTGGACCCGAGGCAAATCCCGGAGCTCCTATTCCTAATAGTAATCAGCCAGAATCCCTCGGCAGCTCAAAATAATGGAACGACCGGTTCGGCCGGCAGTATGGGTTCGACAGGCGCTCCGAGCGGAACAAGCAACACTGAGCCAAGCAGTAACCCCAATCCAGTCCCATAAATAGAGCATGATGGTTCTGACTGTTTCCATTCACGGCCGACCTAGGATGTTCTTCACTCTGAGACCGTCGTGTCGTGCGAGGCTCACTCACAATTTGGAGTTCGAAGCAATACAGGTAGTCACTATTTCTCAAGTGCAGTTCGACTATAGAGGAGGCTCTACCTATGGAGAGTCCGGAACCGATTCGCAATCAAATCCTCGCAGACTCCTCAAGCAATGAGGCGTTTTTATCAGGAGTCTCCTGGCCGGCCGTCATTGCGGGGGCTTTCGTAGCAGCGGCCCTTTCGCTGATCCTGCTCGACCTCGGAACCGGATTGGGGTTGTCTTCGGTTTCGCCTTGGACAAACAGCGGCCTTTCTGGTGCCACGGTGAGTAAGGCCGCTATTTTCTGGCTGATCATCACTCAGATAATTGCGTTTGCCATGGGTGGATATCTCGCGGGACGCTTGCGGACTAAATGGACGATCATTCATACCGACGAGGTGTACTTTCGTGACACGGCGCACGGTTTTCTAGTTTGGGCTGTTGGACTCGTAATGACCGCTGCCTTCCTGGCGTCCGCAACTAGTTCTCTGGTTGGAGGCATCGCGCAGCGACCCGATTCTTCGCTTGCCTCTGTCAGCGGTAGCCGCGTACTCGTAAGCGATCCAGATCCGTACTTTGCCGCTATGTTGTTGCGATCTGACCACATCTCTCCAGATCGCGTTGACCCTTATTTGCAAGCTGATGTCGCCCGGATTTTCGCACATAGTCTAGCGCAAAAGGGTCTTTCTGTTCCCGATAAAGATTATTTAACTCGATTAGTAGCCGAAAGAGCTTCTCTACCTGAAGCTGCCGCGCAGGCCCGGGTAGAAATCGCTTTCTCAGAGCTTCAACAGAGTGTCGACATCGCTCGCAAAACCGCTGCAAAGTTTGCGCTCTGGTTATTTATCGCTCTGCTCGCTGGCGCTTTCTGCGCTACCTATTCGGCAACAATCGGCGGCCGAGAGCGCGATCGAGTGAAGCTCCTTCACTCCAGAGAGTCTATGACGTAATTCGAAACAATTTACACTAGGAGATTACGATGCGTTCGATTTTGCTTTTCGCCTTAGGCGTGCCGTTGCCCATAATCATTCTGATCGCGCTTTTTAGAGGATGTTGATGCCGGCATCAACGTCGTCCGGAACTCATCCTAGCGAGTGTGCGCGCGCATCAGGGCATACTTCATGCTCAATTTAGATTTGGAGGTAAGAAAATGTCGACTATAGAGAAAGCAGTTACGGTCAACGTTCCAGTTCGTACTGCCTATAATCAGTGGACACAGTTCGAAGAATTTCCTCGATTCATGCAAGGAGTCGTTGCGGTTAAGCAGCTCGATGATCGCCACCTCCACTGGCATACACAGATCGGCGGGCACGATCAGGAATTTGATGTCGAAATCACCGAACAGATTCCCGACCAACGGGTTGCTTGGCGTAGCCGTTCCGGTCCCAATCACGGCGGCGTGGTGACGTTTCATCACCTCGCCAATAATGAAACCCGCATCATGGTCCAGATGGATTATCAGCCCGAAGGCCTCATTGAGAAAGCCGGAGATATGCTCGGCGTGGCATCGTCTCGCGTTCAAGGAGATCTGGATCGCTTCAAGGAGTTCACAGAATCGCAATGGCGTGAAACGGGAGCATGGCGCGGCGAGATTAAGCGGCCCTCCTAAGACCCGATAAACACTATATCGTGCTTTCGCGAGACACTTTCTAAAGGAGAGCGTTATGTCTGGTAAGGATAGTAAGGATCAGAGCGAGGAAGTAGAGTACGAAGAGTCAATTGATGAGGCCCTCTATTCGGTAAAGGGAGCTGCCAAGAAAGCCAAAGGAGCCGTCAAAGATACCGCCCAACAATACTTAGATTCTGCAAGGATGGGGTTCGATTTGGAGGATATCGAGGAGAGCATCAGAGACAGACCATATTATTCGCTCGCAATCGCGGCGAGCGCGGGCTTCCTTCTCGGCGGAGGACTGGCCACGACGCCTGGAATTGCTCTGCTAGGCCTGTTTGGTCGCAAGGCTGCTCGCGATACAGCTTCGAATCTCGGCCGCCAGGTTTTTGGTAGAACTCCTTAAAGACTAGTCGGGATGGAAGGACTTCTCGCCACCTCGCACCGATGCATTCCAACGCCCGCAAAACTGCTGTAGTCGTCACCGCGATTGCCGTTGTAGGGATAACAAAAGGGGTGCTCCCTTGGGTTCTGACTTGGCTCGCAAACTGGGGCATCGGAAAAGTGCCCCGTGTTTCTGGACGGATCCGGCGTGTAAGAATCAATTTCATGGCTCCCAGGTTGACGATCCAGGATGTCTCGTTAAGTAAGCAATTTCTCGGCGGGATGGAGCATCGGATCGAAGTACGCTCGATCACTTTTGCTACTCGTTGGAAAGCGCTGCTCACTGGAACTTTTGTCGGATCTATCGAAATAGGATCGCCGCGTCTATCTCTAGAGTTTGACGGACTTCAGCGTGGCGATAACCCGCGCCGCAAAACCGGGCGCGTGCCTGAGCCGGCCGCAAGCCAACAGCCATGGCAAGACAATATTCAGTGGCTCTCGGGGTTCAACTTCTCACCAATCGTTTCGACTGACGGAGAAGTTCGCATCCGCGGAGTCCCCGGTGAGCAGGGGGCCGAGATAGCTATCCGCAATGTGAATCTGCGAGTCGGAAATTTAACGAACCGTGCAGACCTCGCGCCCACGTTGAGGACGAAAATCTCAGTGGACGCAAGAGTTTTGACGAGCGGAGAATTGGAGCTGCGCGCGGAAGGTTACCCTCTGGCAAAGGTCCCTACATTTAATGCCGACTTCAGCACCAGTAGGATCGATTTAACCGAACTGCGAAGCATTATCGAAAAGGCCGTAGAAATCGATGTGCGCCGCGGAGTCGCCGGCGTGTATCTCGAGGCCGCCGCATCTGGTGGTCGTATTGTCGGTTATGTAAAGCCGGTATTTGATCATCTTGAACTGGAGCCGTCGCGAAAACACAGCTTTGTAGCCTATGTTAAGGCATGGGCCGCGGAGTTTCTGGCCTGGTTTGGCAAAAACAAACGAAAGGATCGTATAGCAACGCGGCTGGACTTCGACGGCGCCGTCGACGATCCCGATTTTGACTTCATTGACGCTGCATTAAGGTTTCTTCGCAACGCTTTCACTACAGCGGAACGGGCCTCGCTCGAGCATCGAATCTGGTTCTCGCGCGCCGGAAGAACGGCCGACGAGGTCATGATCCAAGACCATAGAGAACCGCGGAGTCGAACAGCGGCCGCATTCTGGTTGGCGAAGGAGACCCTGAACCGATGGAGCGCAGACGCTGCGCCTCGCATGGCCGCAGCACTTTCGTATTACATGGCATTTTCGATGGCGCCCCTTCTGATTCTTGCAATATCTATCGCGGGCCTCCTGTTCGGTCGTGAGGCGGCGCAAGGAAAGATCGTAGAGGAAATTGGCGGGCTGATCGGTACAAAGAGTGCCGATGCTATTCAAGCTATGCTTCAGGCTGCCAATCGGCCCGCCAAAGGCGTTGTCGTCGGCATTATAGGTATTTTTTCTTTGGTCGCCGGAGCAAGCGGAGTACTCTCCGAATTAAAGAGTGCGCTCAATCGAATCTGGCAGACAGAAGAACGAAGCGACATTAAAGAAGTAATAAAGAAGAACGTACTCTTTGTTGGTATGCTTTTAGGCATCGGGTTTTTATTGACCGTTTCGCTTGTGGTGAGTGCCGGGCTCGCGAGTGTTGGCAAATTTTTGAGCGGCCTGCTTCCCGCGTCTGAGTTGATTCTACACGGCGTCGATTTCTTTCTTTCCGCCGCGTTCGCCACCGTCTTGTTTGCCGCGATGTACAGATTGCTGCCAAACACCAGAGTCGATTGGCGCGATGTCTGGGTCGGCGCGGCGGTGACCTCAGTTCTTTTCAATTTGGGGAAGTTGGGGCTTGGACTGTATATCGGTAAATCTGCCGTCGCATCTTTGTATGGTGCGGCAGGCTCGGTATTGGTGCTGCTATTATGGGTTTATTACTCGGGCTTAATCTTTTACTTCGGCGCCGAGTTCACCAAAGTCTACGCCTACCGATATGGCTCGCGACATCAGGCACAGGTAGCGGGGAAATACGTCAGGCGTAATATCGGAGGGCTTTGATCGGCGCGACAGGTCAAGATGAAGCGCAGTTCCGCATGATACGCTCGGACTTTGCTCGCTTAGCCTGAAGAATTCGCTTGGCTTCTTCGAGTTCCTTTTTTCGAGCAGGAGTTAATCCCTTTCCAGCTCGATTGATAAACATCTGAACCATCCGAATCGCTGACCCGAGACCGCCCGGGCGACTTTCTTGCTAGCCATAACTCGAGCTACTTCTCGAGAGGATTTCGTGAAAGTTCCAGCAGGCGGGAAAGTCGATACAGTTTCGATCTTTCGCGACCATTTGTTTACGCGTTTTCTTTTAGGTCCTCATGAGTGTCGCCTGCGACGACTCGCAGTGTGAGTCGTCGCGAACGACATATATGGGTCCCAACTCGAGGTATGCGCAATGACTAAAAGATTTAGTCCAACGTTGGCAGGCCTTTACTCGTGAAACGCAATTCAACTCCGAGCACTCTACTTAACGAAAGCTACTCGTTCTTCGGACTCTGAGCCTTTCGCTGTTGTACGGCCTCGTTGCCGCGATAATCAGGCGCCGTCGCGGGCGGCGGCGTAGAGTTCTTGACACTGGTATCTCCGGCGGTGGCACCGGGAACGGCCGGATCAGAGGAACTGCCGCTGACGGACCCGCCAAGCGTGGAGGGAGACGTCACGTTCGAACTGTTGCCTGGCTGGCCACTCGTCCCGCGCGTATTATCTCCCGCCGTGGCCCCGGCGTTTCCGGGCGCGCCGCCGCCTGCTGCTTGCGCGTATAGCATTGGAGGGCACAGTAACGATAAGCCTAAAGCTGTTCCGGCTAATATCCCTTTGACGGAAGTTCGATCACTCATTGGTAAATCCTCCAAACTAAGTGAGAGGCAAGACTTGCGCCAGACTGAGTCCTTTCTCGGTGTGGTACACCGCGAGGTGCTTTTCGATTGAACCCACACTTGGGCCATTAGCCGAAGGTATAGCGCTTAAACTTTGGAGGCTTCTACAATTATTCACGGCGGAGGTCTGGAACGGCTGCGCTCAATAGAGGGCAAAAACGCCTGCTCGCAGCGAAGTTGCATTGCTGGAGAGTGCGTTCAAGTGGTAGCCAAGGCTGGACCGATCGGGAAGATCCTCCATCGAGACCAGGTCTCGCAACATGAATTGCGAAAAATTTGATTACACAGAGAGCTATTGGAACAAAGAGCGAGGCTGGTGGCGGCCCGCTGGCCCTGGAACTGTAAACTCACCTAATTAGAGGCAGCAGGCGAGCTAGGTCTTGGCGGGAAAGCCAACTAGCGTAGCGACCCATCCCAGCATCTTCAAATCCAGCAAGTGAGAAATGCGCCGGACCCTCGGCGGGCGATGCACGGGTCCGGCGCCAATGACTGCTCAGCTTCTCGTTTCGAGCTTGTCCTGCGTCTTGGTATCGAAATCGCTAGCGTCGTGGCGCTCGTGCAGTTGTCGCGAGGGTTCGCCATAAGTGCGGTTGACCATGCTGCCTCGCTTCACGCCTGTCCGCTCCAGGAGCGCGTCAGCCCAACGGTGGACGTTTCTGTAATCCTGCGCGGCAAGGAATTCGCCAGCTCCGTAGAGCCAGCCCTTAGCCAACCATCCGTACCAGGGGAAGATAGCAATATCGGCGATCGTATAGGTGGTACCTGCGATATACTCACTCTCACCTAGCCGACGGTCGAGCACATCGAGTTGACGTTTCACTTCCATAGCGAAACGATCGATTGCATATTCGATTTTCTCTGGGGCGTAGGCATAAAAGTGGCCAAACCCGCCGCCGAGGTAGGGTGCGCTTCCCATCTGCCAAAACAGCCACGACAGGCATTCGGCTCGTGCGCCGGCGTCCGTTGGCAGGAAGGCGTGGAACTTCTCAGCTAGATACACCAGAATTGCGCCGGTTTCGAAGACCCGGATCGGCGTGGGGCCGCTCCTGTCCAGTAGAGCTGGGATCTTGGAGTTCGGGTTCACTGCAACGAAGCCGCTACCGAACTGATCTCCGTCTCCGATTTTGATAAGCCACGCATCGTACTCCGCGCCGTGGTGTCCGAGGGCCAAAAGCTCTTCCAACAATATTGTCACTTTCACGCCATTAGGTGTGCCGAGTGAGTAGAGCTGTAGGGGATGGCGCCCAACCGGCAAATCCTTGTCATGGGTCGGCCCGGCTATTGGACGATTAATGTTGGCGAACCGGCCGCCGCTCGGCTTGTTGACCCACACCTTCGGGGGAACGTATTCGGATGAATTGGCCATTTTTGACTCCATTACCTCGCAGAATAAACGATCGGGATGCGCGCGCTCAAACTCCCGACTCGTTCCTGAAGAGCACCGCTTTCATGCCTTACATTTCCCAACCCGTCGCGCCCAGTCTCCAGGGCCGGGCAAACGGAGAAGATCGGGCAGGGTAGTGCCTTTATATTCCCGGCGAAACAACCCTCGTCGGCGAAGGATCGGCAGCACACGTTCGACCAACGCCTCGATGCCAGAAGGTTCCACATCCGGCGTCAGATTGAAACCGTCGATAGCGCCTGCCACGAACCACTCGGTGGGCGCGCTCGTCGGCCAAAAAGATGGCATCGAGCGCACCCTGCTCGGCTACTCGAACTAGCCGAAGCGACTGTTTGGGCTTGATATGAACGAGCGGGTCCAATTACTTGGCCCGCGCCTAATCTTACAGGCCCCCTTTCGCTTCTTGTGGTTCGTGTGCGACCCGCCGAATTCGCCAGTTCAAACGGAATCCCGTTTCGCGTGTGTCGCTAAAGTTCACCGCCATTCCGGTCAAAAGACAAAAGTTCCCTCATATGCCCTAACATTCCCATCGGCGCCGATCTCTGGTGGACCCTCGAAGCGTATGGGGCCCACCTGCGCGCTGTAACAAGATGGCCCCGAACGAAAAAGTCGACAGACGGGACTCGTTGGCGGAACGAGTTGGATTTGAACGCTCGGGCGACTTCGTAATCGATAAATGAAGCAAGTCTCACGGTCGCTCATGCAGCGTCGCGATTTCGAATCTTTCCGCTGCGCGATATTTTGCAGTTCCAAACATCCGTCACACCTGACCCCGCGCGATTGCCCGAGATCGAGCGCGAGGTAAGGCTCGACGAGTCGGAGAAGAGCCCTCAATTTTAGTCACGGTCTCAGGATAGAATTCTACAGTGTCTGAAACTCGCGACTGGTTCACTTAAGACAATCATATCGTTTTCGGAGCCGGATAACGGTTTCAAGATTTCGTTGCAGTTGGCGATCTGCTTTGCAGTCACTGATTGGATTTGCTGCATTATAAACATACAACACCTCACTAATGAATTTAGCTCGATGCCCTGCCGTCTCCAGCATGGGAAACATTATCGCCTGATCCCAAGCCATCTGATAAAAAGCTCCACACGGGTCGAGCAAATCTTCCACTTTTATCGATTTGAACAGCCAAGCGTAAAAGCTGCGAAGATGCGAAGAGCACCATTCAATTGCGCGAAAGTTGTTAGTTTCTATAATCTCAACCGGAATCTCTTTTGAACACCCGATCATATTATCGGGCCATGTTCGATATTGACCATAAGTCAACCAACAATTCGAGGTAGCATATACTTCACTGACCCTCTTAAGAACTTCATTATGCTCGAACCAGTCATCACCATCCAAAAGAATGACTATTTCACCGTCATCGCACATGTGAATCGCATTATATAGATTTGCTAAAGCACCAACGCGAACAGGATTGCGGATCAAATGAATAAAACTGCTTGAATTGCGCTTCGCTATGAATTCTTGTGCCAGTTCGCCTGTCCCATCCGAAGAGCAGTCATCAATATAGACAACACGAAAGTTGTGATAATCTTGGGCAACCACAGAGGTAAGGTTGCGCTCATACCATTGGTGATTGTTATAGCTTGGTATTATTACGACGATCTTCTTCACGAATTGAATTCCCGAACTGCCCGAGAAAAAGAGATGTTGCTGCTTGGCATACTGTTTCAGTACTTTTCAAACGATAGTCCAGACGGAGAACCTCCGACCGCAGGTGGCGCCGGCGTTGGAGGTTGTTTACACTGGCGACCCACTCTGCATTAGAATGGCATCCGTTTATAATATCACCGATAGGACGTTTCGCTGAGCGCCATCGGAGCGCAGCCAACGGCTGTTGCGAAGCGAGATGAGAAGTATGAGGGATGCTACGCCGTACTCCGCGCCAACCCCGAAAGTATTATTTATTCACGACGATCTCAGCGATTTCGTTGCTCGGCATCACGGACAGGAATCGCCGGCTTGGCGGCTCACGCGGGAGTTATTCGGGCTTGTTTGCCGGGAGCCAGGGCAGGTGGCGCTGCTCACGCTCGAGTCTCAAATTGCGGCGTTAAGCGCAAACAACAATTTCCCCTTTGCACTTGCGATTGGCATCGGCCGAGCTGGTGAACGTGTCGCCCAACAATTACACGCGTGCACGGGCTGGTTCCCTAAAATCTCGCGTGTCGATGTCACCCGGGAAGAAGATGGCAACGGCGCCTATAACGTCGTCACGACTACAGGAATTCCTTTAGTGCGGCAGCTCCCGCCGCTCGATCATGTATCCTCCCTGGCTCTCGTTGATGATACCGTCTTTTCCGGCCAGACGATGCGCACGGTTTTAATGGCATTGCCAGCAGAGGCACTGGCGTGCACTCAAGCCTTTTGCCTGCGAGGGGTCGCAGCATCGGTGGCAGGTATTGCGGCGCTGTGCCCTATCGCGATCGGATTTTGCGGCGCCCGGGCGCTTGCTTGAAGAAGTGAGTTTCATCAACGCCAGTGGATTGGTGATGCGCGTTGGCATTCGACACGCGAATGAGCCGCCCGAGGCCTTTTTCGAACGTCCCATCTGGATGCATGCCTGGTTTCCCGGCTACGGGGACGAGGTCATAGCTTTGTGTCAGCGGTTGAATGCCATCCTCGAGCCGAACGGCCGACCGGCTCAGTTTCCCTAAGAATTTGGCGGTGTGCGCACGCTCAACGCGGAATCCTGGTAGTACCGTCCGCACCCGTCCGTCAGACTGGCCATGCCGCTGTCAATCTCCGGCGCCCGTGCTAGCTCCATCTCCGGCGCGTCGCTGCCAGAACCAATCGAGTGTAGCCGGAAAATTCTGCACGAAGTTGTACCTCTGCAGAACACGTTGATGCGCCCGATGGCGAATGAGGGCATGCGCCTCTGAGGAGAGATCGAGCACTTGCTCTATTGTCTCGGTGAGCTGCTGAGAGGACAAGATATCGACAAGGAATCCGGTCACACCGGGAACAATTTGATCGATGAATCCGCCGGTGGCCGAGGCCACAATGACTGGCCCCTTGTCCCGGGCCCACAGCGCGACTTCAAGCGGAATATTCGAGAAGGTTTCATGCCGCGAAGGGACGACCACTATCTTTGTCCGCGGCCATTGGCACAGTGCACGAGGTAAATCACGGGTAAATTCTTTGATGTGAGTTGCTCGGATGGCGTGCCGTTGCAGGAGTTGGTCGTATACTTGCTGTTGTGAGTCATCATTGATGTACGGTACTGAGATGAGCACAAAATGCAGCCGATCACGCAGCGGCGCCAGAGCGGAAATGAGCCGCTCAAATCCCTTGATCGGTGCAGCTCTGCCAAATGCCAACACCAGATCCGCATCAGGGGGGATGCCATAAGCGTCCAGCGTGGCCCGCACAACCGCGTCGTCCTGCAACACAAAGGCAGGGCTATCGGCGAGAATGCTCGAAGTGTAAGGCGCGAACTGCTCTGCCTGCACTCGGAAGTGTGTCTTAGAGGTGCGAGGCGGACGATGGGCAAACGTCGGCGATCGCTACCCGCGAACCGGGGCGCGATGCTTCCAGGGCTTCTTGTTCCCAAGCAACCTCTGCCGCGACAGGCGTCTGCCCGCCCCGAATAAACGCAGTGCTATAGAACACTAGGAGCATGTCGATATGACCTTCCAGACTCTGGCACATCTCAAGTGAATAGGGCGTTTGCAGCCAGGGTTGGTCCACACAGATGATCAAAGACCGCTCATAGGCCGCCGTCTGCGTATGCAACAGGGGTGCGACATTTTGACACAGAGCTTCCCAGGAACGAATTTCCCAAAGATCCTGAGTAAGTTCCTGCTTATATGGAATGAGATGCGCATAACCATCGAGTTTCGCAAGACGTTCTTGCTGACGCTGAAAGAAGGCATGATCATAACCCCAGGTGTGCCTATCGGGCGCTGGACAGACCACGTGCAGATCGATAGGGCCGTGCCGTCTGATCAGCATCTCTCGCAGCATTTCAAAGCCGCCAATGAGGAGCTGAGTCTGCGTGCCGATGCCGTTGGTGAAATTATAGAGCCCGTTATACGTGAGATAGAATATTGCATTGCGCATCGACATCCTCAGCCTGACGGCAGTTAGGTCATGCTAGCGGCCATGAAAGAAAACGCGTTTGACGCGGCGCGGTCATGACGACCACTACAATTCTGTGTGACCTGGATGGCACGCTGGTCGATTCCCGGCGCGACATCGCGGTAGCTTTTCAACATGCCTGGAGTGTATCGGTCGGTGGAAATCCGCCCAGCGACACCGCGATTGCCCAGCACATCGGCAAGCCCCTCGCCGAGATGGTCAGTGAGCTTGGCGGCATTCTTTCGCCTCCACTCCTCAGCATTTTCTTGACCGCATATCGCGACAAATTTGCCGGTCAAGGGGCCTGTCTGACTGAACCCTACCCTGGAGTTGTCTCCACCTTACGGGCCTTGTCCAGCTTCACGCTCGGCGTCGTCACCACCAAAGAGGCAGGCCAAGCGCAGATGGTCTTGCAGCGGCTCGCGCTCATCTCCTTCTTCCGGCACATTCAGGGTGGAAGCCCTGGTCTGCGTCTTAAGCCCGCCCCTGACACGATAATTGCGGCCCTCGCTGCATTAGACTGTGCGCCGCCGAACGCGATGATGGTCGGCGACACCACTGCCGACATCTTGGCCGGAAAAGCGGCTGGCACCAAGACCTGTGCCGTCACCTACGGCTTCGGCACGCGGGAAGCACTATTGCAGTGTGCGCCTGACCACGTCATCGAAAGCTTTCGCGAGTTGGCTAATCTCGTGCGACAATCGCGAGGCTGACAGGCGGAGCTGTTGGATATCGGGGTGAAGACAAGCCTAGGGGATATGAATTTGCCAATCGATAACTCTATTCCGCTCGCAACCGACCTCCTGCGTTTTGATGAAAATGCGCAACAGAAGGCACTTGTTAGGCGTTACCATCAGGTGCGACAATTTACAAACCGGCTCTGCCAGCCCCTAATGACGGAAGATTATGTCATCCAGGCCATGCCCGATGTGAGTCCCCCTAAATGGCATCTGGCACACACCAGTTGGTTCTTCGAAAACTTTATTCTGGCGGAGGCCTCTTCGGACTATCGGTCACCACATACCTCATACGCGTATCTCTTCAATTCTTATTATGTGGCAGCCGGCGAGAGGCATTCCCGCCCCAAACGGGGACTCCTCTCACGTCCAACCATTGATGAGGTCTATCGCTACCGAGCCCACGTGGATCAGCACATGACCGAATTCTTGCAAGCTTTACGAGGTGAGGCAGTCGAGCGCTGGTTTCCGGTCGTTGAGCTCGGCTTGCACCACGAACAGCAGCATCAAGAATTACTTTTGACCGACGTGAAATACAACTTTGCCTGCAATCCCCTGCGACCGGCGTATATAGCCTCCGACATTCCGGCAGGTGTGGCTGCGGCAAGCCCCCTCCAATGGGTGAGCGTTCCCGAAGGCGTTTACTGGATCGGTCACGACGGTGAAGGATTCTCCTTCGACAATGAATTCCCTCGGCATCGAAACTTTGTCGAGCGGTTCGAGTTAGCGTCGCGGCTGGTTACGAACGGAGAGTATTTGGGCTTCATGGCCGATCGTGGGTACGAACGGCCAGAATTGTGGCTGTCGATGGGCTGGGATACGGTCCAGCGCGAAGTGTGGCGGGCGCCTCTCTATTGGGAACAGCGGGATGGCACCTGGTGGATGATGACACTTGCAGGGATGCGACCAGTGCGGGATGCCGAACCCGTCTGCCATGTCAGTTACTACGAAGCAGACGCATATGCGCGCTGGGCTGGTGCTCGTTTGCCCACCGAGGCTGAATGGGAAGTTGCGGCGATGTCCCAGCCGATCGCGGGCAATTTCGTCGATCAACAAACCTTCCATCCCGCCCCCGTCAATCAGCTCGATGAAGGTTCCTCGCTGGTCCAAATTTTTGGAGATGTCTGGGAGTGGACCCAAAGCCATTATTCGCCTTATCCCGGGTACACCGCTCCATCTGGCGCCATCGGGGAGTATAACGGTAAATTTATGGCCAACCAGTTTGTATTGCGCGGCGGGTCGTGCGCGACCTCGATTTCGCACATCCGATCCACCTATAGGAACTTTTTTCCTGCCGATGCGCGATGGCAGTTCATGGGGATTCGGCTCGCCAGAACGATCCGAGCGTAAGGCCCACGCCGCCAATGTTTGCGGGCTCGTTCCGATTTATTGAAGCGAGTCAACCACGACGATAGGTTTGAGATCGTGGTAAGGATGGCCATGGAGAGCAAGGCCATTTCTAGCAAACGACTTCAATTTCACGACATAGATCTAGCGGCGCATCGGCGCACCTTTGAGCGCGACGTGGCCTTTGGCCTGGCGGCCCGGCAAAAATGGCTGCCGCCAAAATATTTTTATGATGAGCGGGGCTCCCAACTTTACGAACAGATTTGCAGCTTGCCCGAGTACTATCTTTACCGGGCGGAATTGGAGATCCTCAGCACCTACGCCGCTGAGATACATGCAGAGATTGGTCACTTGGCGCTGGTAGAGTTTGGGTCCGGCGATGCGAGAAAGACTCGTCACCTCCTCACGGCGTATGAATTGGCAGATCAGCCGTTCCGCTATTGTCCAGTGGACATTTCACGAGAAGCCCTGTGGGACACCACCAATCGGCTCCTGCAGGAATATTCCCATATTGAGATTCGCGCCATGCATACCGATTTCGCGGGCCAGCCGGAGGTGATTCAGGCCTTCAAACTCGAGAAGAAAGCGGTGGCCTTTTTTGGCTCCAGTATCGGGAACTTCACACCTGAAGAAAGTGCCGACTTCCTTCGTGGCACGGCCGCCATTCTGGGGCCTGAGGATGTCTTCCTTTTGGGCATCGACCTGAAGAAATCGCCGGCGATCCTCCTCCCAGCCTATAACGACTCGCAAGGCATCACGGCCGCTTTTAATCGAAATGTCCTCCGCCGTATTAACTATGAACTGGGTGGACGATTTGACCTACAAGGCTTTGAGCACTTGGCCATTTATAACGCCGAGATGGGTCGGATTGAGATGCATCTGCGAAGCCGTTTACCTCAGCGCATACCCGTCGTGAAGATCGGGGAAGTAATATCGTTTCGTAAAGATGAAACTATCCATACGGAAAGTTCACATAAATATACTGTCGATGAAGTCCGCAACTTGGGAAGTCAGGCCAACCTAGTTCTGCGCCGAACCTGGTTTGACGCTCGCCGCTATTTTATGTTGGCTCTGTTTCAGTCACGCTAAGAAAACCCATTCAGCCGCTATTTGGCCCTATGCCAGCATGTAGGAGATGCGTATGCATCCTGATCTTGTTATCGGTAGACGATTCCCGAACCTGACGCTCCCCGATCATAAGCAGCAATTGATCACGCTTGCTGAGCTGGCCAATGGATTTCCCCTGATCCTGAGTTTCTATCGTGGTTATTGGTGACCCAAATGCGCGCTGCAGTTGCGGCGTTTTGTAGAATTACAGGAGGACTTGCAGGTCAACTACTGCAAGCTGGTTGCTGTTAGCACCGACCCGCCTGAAGTCAGTGCGGCCTTCCGCACCGGACTGGCTGCGACATATACTTTTCTTAGTGACCACGAGCGTCAGACCATCCGTCAGCTCGAAATCGTGGAGGTGACCCCAGCAGATTTCAAATACGGCTTGGTCGCACTTCCGTACACTTTCTCTCTGGCTCCTGACCTGACAATCCACGCGATCTACGATGGATGGTGGTTTGTTGGGCGGCCGACGCTCGAGGAACTTCGGCAAGATATGCGCACGCTGATGAAAGCGTGTCGCCAGGACTATCATTACAATGGTCCAACCTTAACCACTGCCAAGCGTGAATAGGCGTTTCGTGACTGCTCATCGGACCGGAGTCTGTACCATCCGACAGCAGCGAGGCGAGTCGATCAGATCATACCTATCAATTTATCATCCACTGCTTATGCTCTTTATCGCGGCGCCGATTCTCCAACTTATCTCGACTGTGCGGTGTCCTCTTTTCTCCTATTTTTTGCACCCGTATAGTACGTCCTGTGGTATGGCGATCTGAATATCTCGCATGGGCGACGCGCCATTACGGGCGCGTCCGATACGACCTCGGTTCAAGCGGCGTACCTTCGCTGTTGCGGTCGGAGCCCGCAACGGCACTGGTTCACGACAGTTCCGACTGCTGGGAGCGTCTTCGCGCCGTCATCGCCAGGCATAATGGTTTAAGCCCGAAAGAAGTTGTGGGTACTCTCGGCGCCTCACACGGTCTCTGGCTCGGTTACACCGCGCTGCTGAGCGAAGGAGACGAAGTGTTGGTCGAACTCCCGACTTACGAGCCGCTAGTGGTCGCTGCGCAGGCAGCTGGCGCGGTGGTCCGTCATTTCGATCGGGGTCCGTCCTGCGACTTCGCCTTGGATCCTGATCGTGTCTTCTCCGCGCTCACGGCGAAGACACGCGTCGTCGCCATCACCAATCTTCACAACCCAAGCGGCGTGCGCACATCCGACGATGCGATGCAGGCCGTCGCGCAGCGGATGGAGGCGCGAGGTGGTTTTCTTTTTGTCGATGAGGTTTACGCACCCTTCGACCATCTCTCGGGACCCGACGGCGTCTTTTTCGTAACCGCGCGGCGGCTTGGCGCAAATGTGGTAACAACCGCAAGCCTCACCAAGGCTTACGGCCTCGGACCTCAACGGGTCGGTTGGCTGCTCGGTCCCGAGGACGTGATAGAGCGGGCGATAGATGTACTAGTAGGTTCGATGGGTTGGCTTCCGAGTTCGTGGATGCATCATTGCCTCTTAGCGTTCGAGGACATCGCCGCGCTCGCCGAGCGAACGCGAACGGTCCTTGGGACCAAGCGAACGCGAGTTTGTGAATGGATCGCCGCTCATCCCTCACTCGAGTGGAGCAACCCTCGAGAAGGCCTGTTCGGCCTGGCGATAGTCTCGTCTGCTCACAACCACGATATTCGCCCGGCCATAGAGATGGGGATCGAGCGTCACGACGTCGTTGTCGCGCCGGGTGTGTTTTTCGGCATTCCGAATGCCTTTCGACTCGGATGGTCGCTTCCGGAGAATATGCTGAGTGAGGCGTTGGACCGGCTTGACCGCTCACTCCGCGAGACGAAATTGATCTGATGCGGGATACTCTCGCTGACGTCCCCCCAATAAACCGGTCCCAGCAGCAATGAGAGAAATTGGGCTCAATAGAGCCTCGATGAGGGGCAGGTGCCGATTCAAGTCGTCGGCCAGGGACGTCAGCCGGCTGAACTCAATGCGGAGGCGCCACTCAAGCGCATCGATCTGCCGCTCGAATGGCCGCTGCAGTTGAAAACGGTCGGGCCCGCCCAGAGCCTCGCCGATTCTTACCGAGGCGATGAATCTGCGAATGTTGCTCGAATCGTGAAGCGAACCGTCTTTTCTGTGCCGGGAGACAAATCCGCGAAATTCACCGAATCAGCTGAAGCACCTGTGCTCTTCGGTCAGCCATCGAGCGCGCAAAGGCCACGTCCGGCGCGGAACTTCAACTGTCTCGATTCTCGCTAAACACCAAAGACTCTGGCGGATGACGCAGTCTGAGGCGAACCAATCTCCAAGGCTCAAAAAGTTCGACACGAGGTAAAAGCAGCGGTCTGCCTCTGACTGGACAAATTTATCGGAGCGAAGAGCCGATCCTAAATGTTGCATCGATTTTTTCATTTAGATTAGAGCACTCAGCCGAGATCCGATTCTGATCGAGCGCGACTTTGTCGATTACCTAGGCAGGCGCTGAGTAAGGTGCCTACTTAATCTCCAGCCGCTACTAGGCCACTTTTTTCAGTCAGGTTCCTAGGATTCTTCCTCTGTGATGACCTGGTGACAGCCCGAGCGACTAAAAGACGTGGTGAATATGCTCACCTCTCGAGTCTCGACCAAATTGGTCTTCAATTTCGGAATCGACGCCCGGTTCTCTACGTGTTGACCTAAACGTGCGTCCTCACCTCAGGGTAATATTCCCTTATCCTCGCGCCTTTATCTCGAGGTCAAATTGGTCTAGACCAATTTATACACAGAAAGTGTTCGCCCGCTGCTTTGGCTCGACGCGATGACGGAGGCGCACTCTCCGCAAGACGTGGCGCTCTAATTCCTGGTATAGATGGCAGGCTTTTCCGTAGGGGAGCCGATTGGGCTGTTCAAGCCGTAATGGCGACAATCCCAATACAACTGCTTTACGGCGATTGTTGCGGCTATCTTAAAAACTATCGTTCGAAAATGGGCGCCGCAACCGGGCTTGTGAGAGATTCTCGGTAACTGCATCGCAGCGCCGTCCGGAACTAGAGACGCGAAGGCCCAGTGCAAAGTCGACATCGTAGGTGATACACATGCCAACCGAAACTAGCGCGATCATCTTCTTCTGTATCTTCTCAGGTGGGTTGGTTGGAATGTGGTTACGCGGCATCCTCCCCGAACACCATCTGGGCGCTGAAAACAAAAATCTGCTGCAACTCTCAGCGGGACTTATTGGCACAATGGCGGCATTGCTGCTCGGCTTGCTAGTGGCCTCGGCCAAGAGTTCCTACGACACTCGCAGTACTGAACTGACGCAGATGGCGGCCGACGCTATCCTGCTCGACCGTGCTCTGGCGCACTTCGGACCGGCCACCGAGCAAGCGCGTGGCACTCTTAAGATGACGGTTGCTAGGACAATCGATCAGATTTGGTCAAGGGGCGGAGGTGCACTTGTGCCGTCAGGCGGTGGGGAAGTGGTCTTTGATGAGATCCGAGAACTCGTGCCGCACTCCGACTCTCAGCGCATGCTGCAGTCGCAGGCCGAGTCGATTCTGATCAGTTACGGGCAAACCCGATTGCTCTTGGCTGCACAAAGCGGGGCCTCGGTTTCTAGACCGTTTCTGATAGTTGTGGTCTTTTGGCTTGCTGCGCTTTTCGTCAGCTTTGGTCTGTTTGCTCCACATAATATTACCGCCGTGGTTACACTATTCGTGGCGGCGATATCGGTCGCCGGCGCGTTGTTCCTAATCCTCGAACTTGACCAACCGTTCTCGGGAATCGTTCAAATCTCCAGCGGGCCAATGCGGACCGCTCTTGCGTTGATTGGAAAATGAGTGGACATCGTCTTGGTCGAGCCCCAGGTTTTACGATTTGGAGTTCGTCTAGATGGGAGATCGGCGCCCAGCGGATCCAACTGTGTCTCCTGCTGAGCTGGCGGATAAATTCTTCCTGCCAATCGAGCTAGCGATCGCGATCCCCTCCAATTGATTTTGCGCAGCCAGCGCGATTAGTTGGAGAGAGCGTCATGGCCTCGCATCAACGCAGCGACAAAGACTTTGCCCGGGATTTGAATAGGCTGTCGCTCGGTGAGGCACGCCTGAAGGAATTTGGGGACTATCCGCTTTTCTGTCCTTCGTCGTGCCTTTGATCAATCGAAAATTCTTCCTCACGAACGGCGGCAGATCCGGGATTTGGCCGAAGACGCGCTCTGGCAAGCAGTGAGCGGGTGATTTTGGCAGGAAAAGAAATCTTGATCTTCGTCCGCGCGTATTGAGTTCTACCACTTCGAGAGGAACATGCTAAGCAAAGCCGCGGGGTCGTCTAAGATCTGGTGGCCGCTGCGCCTTTCCGAAGAAACAGATCGTGTAATTGAAAGTGTTCGAGAGACCCGAAGCAGGGGTCACACAGGAATATTGTTCGCGCGTTCCCGTCGCTTGATTTCGCAGAGGTCCGCGGGGCGCGGTCGCCCATAGTTCTGACAACCGCTCAGTGGACAGGGCTGCGGGTCTATATCGCGGGTGGTACGTCTCATCCAAACACTCATTGAAGGGATGTCTTCAACCCCAAGGCGACATCAGCCTCGTGATTCGCCCAGCAGCAGCGAATAGGACATCAGCGTCTAACAGGTGCCCACGACCTCTCAGTCCAGCTAATGTGCCGCCTAATCGGCTTTTAGAGAATGGGATCCGCCTCAGGGCGTGGGCACAACGACCCTAAGTTGGTTTAGGTAACGTCGAAGTTCTCAGCTACCAACAATTGAAATGCTCTATGCCAGTAAGCATCGAGCACAAGGAGCTTGGCAGGATGTTCCTCGGATCGGACAGACGCGATCCCTTCGCTTGCTAGAACTTTGATCGCTTCCACAACATCGTACTCCAAACGTATCGCCGACCTCTCCACAAATATTAGGTCACGCATTGTCTGGTCCCCCTTCGATTCGACCCGAACGGACATTTTCCAGCTATCAGCATTATCGAATCGCGTCGAGAGACCGCCGGTGCCAGCCATAAGGCGAGTCTCCGTTCGTGTCTGTGGACTGATGTAGACTGGTGAGCTTACAGGTGATTGGGCCGCCGTGGCGAACACCTCATCCCTGCGGATCGCATGAAGCCATTCTATGCAGTCGCGTTCGCCTCCGTGAGCTGGTAGTTGATGTGGCCTCCGGTGGCGACTTGTCCGTGCAAAAAGACCTCTTCAGCGCGCACACTCGTCGTTCCTCTTCGCGATTCTTTTGTTTCGAGATGATGAAGAGTTGCCAACGGAGTAATCATTTTTGCGGATGAATATAGGTAATTCTTATGTTCATCTTATTGACTTCGAGTCAGCACAGGTCAACTATCGAAAAATTGGGGGGACAGGCCAAGGAGTCGTAATCTAGGACGCCTGCGACACAGTTGACGGCGAAAAATCATCGTCGTCAGTTCAACATCGGTCATACCGCCCCGCACCGTCAAAAATGTCTGATTCGCAATCGCGAGTGATTCGCGAGAAAAGCATCTTGAGGGCAAGGATCGATTTGCTGGTAATCCTTGCTTTGATTCTACTGACTTCCATGCGTACGTTCGTGCGAGCGCAGGTGCAGCGTGCGCTTACGCAAAACGACTTAATCCAACTTCTCCATGGCGGAGTCTACAATGAGCGAGTTGCCACGCTGGTTCATCAGCGCGGGATCGCGTTCGTCCCGAATAATCGCGACCTCGATTCGCTCCAGAATGCCGGCGCAACCGGGATACTCCTGAAAGCGGTGCGAAAAGCGCATCGAGTGGTTCCCCGCCGAGCGTTACCCGCTCCAACGAAAACTATCGAGGTTCAGCAAAAGACTCAGCCGAAGCCGGTGGCGCCGCTTCCAGTGCAGATTGCCGCGGAGCCAGAGCTAGCGCCGGGTTCGCGAGTCAACATGCAGAACTGGAGGCAGTATCAGAAATACATGCCTGCCGGCATGATTGAGCTGTTCAAGGGTAATCAGTTTTGGAAGATGCCCGAGGACATTGAGCTCGATGTCGGTCCAACTATTCTCGAAGATATTCCGAGAGGCTACGCGCAGGCGACGGAACAATATAGCCGTCAGGTGCGGGTCGCACACTACCCGGACGGCCGTAACGATATCCTGAATTACTATGCGGGTGAGCCTTTCCCTAATCCGCAAGAGCCCGACAAAGGCTACAAACTACTCGCCGATCTCTGGTTCGCGTACGTACCGCATCTGGCGGTGGGCGCAGGGCAGAATCTGCTCAATACGTGTACACAAGATCGTCTCGGCTATATGAGCTGTCTCAAGCTGTCATATGTCTATCGCCAGACGGCATACAATACCGATCCCGGGATTCCAAGAAATGAAGCTCTGGCGAAAGACGTCTGGTATACGGAATGGGTAATGGTCGAGCAGCCGGAGCAGGCCAAGTACACCACTCAGCTTACGCTCTTCTTCAAAGACAATCAGCGAAATCAGGATCTCTATATATATTTGCCGTCATTGCGTCTGACTATTCGAGGATCGTTGGCGTCGCGCTGCAGTCCGGTGGTCGGAACTGATTATGTACAAGACGACTACAAGAGCATTGGGTTCAACGGCGGAGTCGCCATATTTGACGCGCGTTTCATCGAGCATCGTAAGATTCTTGCGCTGACCGGCAAGTTACAACCGCTAGCCGGCGATTTTCCTAATAACTACTTTATGCCGCTTGGATGGCCGAAGCCCTCGTGGGGAGCTTGGCAATTACGCGATGTCGACGTGATCGACGTGCGCCGGATCCCGAATGAGCAGCCTGGCTATTGTTTCGGCAAGCGCATGATTTACGAAGATTCGCGCACACACTACGCGCTATGGGAAGATGCCTATGACGCCGGTATGGCGCTGTGGAAGAGTGCCTACGTCGCTCAGCGCCAAACGCTGTCGACCAATCTCGGTTATATTCCCGGCGCAGTTACTTCCAGTATTTGGGATTTTCAGAATGACCATATGACCAACGTTTCGACTCAGGATAAGTATGGTCACGATCTTTTAGCGGACTACGATGTGCCCCCGGAGTATCGCAGCTTTGCGGCGTACTCGACCCCGTCAGGCCTTGCGGGAATTATGAGGTAGAGAATCCTTTGGCGGTTTCGTTTGCCGAACCGAGGGCAGGTGATGTGAATATGGTGATGTTAGTATAATGCTTCTCGACTATTACGGCTTGCGCGAGAATCCATTCGGAGTGGTTGCAGATACGCGTTTTCTGTATCTCAGCCCGAGTCACTATAATGCTCTTAATGCGCTCTATCACGGCCTGAACAACGGCCAGGAATTTCTCGCGCTGGTGGCGCAACCCGGCATCGGCAAGACCACGCTGCTGAGGCGTTTGGCCCCACAACTCGGCGTACGCGTAGTCTTCCTCTCACTGACGAATTCGGGCACACGAGAACTGATCGGATGCCTGCTTGCGAGTTTCGGCGTGGATCCGGGAGACCACGATTTGCTGTGGATGCATGAGCGCCTAAATGACTTGTTGCGGAATGAGGCGCGCTCGTCGCATCGATTTGTCTTGATCCTCGATGAGGCGCAGAACCTCACCAGCTCGACCCTCGAAACGTTGCGGCTACTGTCTAACTTCGAAACACCGAGTGAAAAATTGATTCAGACGGTGTTAGTGGGCCAGCCGTCGTTGGCGGAAGCGCTGTCGCGTCCTGAGCACGAATTATTGCGTCAACGCCTATCCGTGATCGCGCGGCTCGAGCCGTTGCCACCAGAGGAAGTTTCAAAGTACATCGAGTTTCGCTTGCGTGTAGCGGGTTACGCTGGTCCGTTGTTATTTAATTCCGGAGCCTGCAAGGCGATCGCGGCATGGAGTAATGGGATCCCGAGGCGAATCAACACTCTATGCTTCAACGCGCTAAGTTACGGGCAGACGGCTGCCAAACACCAGATCGATGTCAACATTGTTCGAGCGGCTATCGCAGTCCTGGACCTTAATGCTCTCACGCCCGAGGCTCAGGCTGGGCAACCTTCCGCTATTAGTGGCAGTTCGAAGCGTGCACCATGGCTCGCGGTCGCAGTTCCGATGGCTCTATCGTTCGCCCTGGTCGTAAGCTTTCTTTACCTGGGAAAACTCAATCGATGGATTTCTTCGTCAGCAACCACGACCTTGGCCAAGAGTGATGTCGCGCAACCTGTGACCGTTTCGTCGACTTCGACCGCACCGGAGTCCAACGATCCGACGCGAACTGGGCGTGATTTTGGGGAGTTGCCAGAAGTCGTTGTTTCCACCACAGTTTCAGACGACGAGCCGGCCAAAAATACCGGATCAAGCCCGACGCCCGCCAAAGCTAACCTGGCGTCTGTTGAATCGTCCGCCAATCCTCTGAAAGAGTCGGTAAAAGCCTTGGGAGTTACGTCTCTGCTCCGGACACAGTGATCACAGTGTCCCACAGCGACGATCAGGAAAAAATCTCGTCCGACGTCAAACAAGGCGACCGCCTCATGCGAAGAGGAAGATACGATCAAGCCTTGGGCCATTTTCAGGCAGCGCTAGCGCTCGATCCGACGAGTCGCAGTCTTCGCGCTAAGATCGAGGCAGTTCGTCGCGCCAAGGCCACCGAAGCTCGCGTCCTGCAATAGTCTCGCCCGGACGCTCGATCTGGAGCGTTTTCTCCTCTATCTGTTGATGCTACTGGGACTGGCGTTGGCATTCGTAATAATATCAGATGTCGTCATCCGACTCTCAAACAACTGTTCAGAAATAGTGCCCTCGCGGTACGCTTTAGTGCCATAAAGACTCGAATTTAACGTTTCGAACAGGCCACAGACCACCCGTCGGATTTCAACTGAAGGATAAAGCGGACCCATTCGAGCCCGATCTATCATCCTGCTGGATGCTCGCTACTTCTTGCTGGTCAGCTTTTTTGCCCAAGCTGCCAATCCGTACCGCTTAGTGAAACACTTGCGGCATCGCCGATCGGGTCGCTTCATGACCTCGGAACGAGATCGTCACGGCGGTACAAGTCACTGTGTGAGATCGCATACTGAATAACTGGAACCAAGTGGTCGGGGCCGCGCTTCTTCGGCCTCAAGGCAGCCATTTGGAGGCGGCTCGATGGAACAGTCTAAACCCAAAGTCCGGCGTTGCGCGACCTATACGCGCAAGAGCTCCGAGGAGGGACTCGAACAGAACTTCAACTCTCTGCACGCCCAGCGCGAAGCGTGTGAGGCCTTCATCAAGAGCCAGGCTAGCGAGGGCTGGAAACTTGTAAAGACCGCTTACGACGATGGCTGGCTATCCGGCGGCACTATCGAGCGGCCGGCGTTTAACCGCCTGCCCGCCGACATTGATGAGGATCTCATTTGATGCCTGACCCGCGCTCTGGGCGATTTCGCCAAGATGGTCGAATTGTTCGATGCGCACGGAGTATCGTTTGTCGCCGTCACCCAACAGTTCAATACCACCACTTCGATGGGCAGGCTAAAACTCAATGTTCTGCTCTCGTTTGCGCAGTTTGAACGCGAGGTCACGGGCGAGCGCATCCGGGACAAAATCGTAGCTTCCAAGCAGAAGGGGATGTTGATGGGCGGCACCCCGCCGCTCGGCTACGACTCGCAGGATCGCCACCTAGTAGTAAGTAAGGCCGAAGCCAAGACGGTGCGGTTGATATTCAGCCTCTATCTCGAACACAAGACCTTGCGTCGCGTCAGGGAGGAGCTCGACCTCAGATCGCTTAACTCCAAGCGATGGATATCGAGAGGGAATGTGCAACACGGTGGCTTCCAGTTCGGACGCGGGGCGCTCTATCACCTGCTGGTGGTGCCGCTCGCATTGCTCGCCCCGAAGATCGTGGAATCCATCTGTACTGGGACTCAGGGGGTCTGCCTCTGGCCGAACGTCTGAAGACTCAGGCTGGTCTTCCAATCGATTGGGATACTCAGCAGCGGCTGCTAGAGGCCTAAAAAAACGGTGGCGATGGGAGCCTTTCGCTCCTGACCAGTCGCGGACCCATCGATTTAGCCAAGTGAGAAGCGTTAATGCGGGATCGGACATAATCGGCTCCTGGCACCGAATCTCTTTTGAACAGAGAGGAAAAGCGGCGAATCGGCGATTTGCAAGCTTCGTCGCTCTCTCCGGTGCCACGAGCCGAGGAAATCAGCCCGCTCACGCGCCAATTTACCGCCAATTCCGCATCGCAAATGAATATTGAAAACTGTGTGGCGGAGAGGGAGGGATTCGAACCCTCGGTACCCGGTAACCAGGATACGCCAGATTAGCAATCTGGTGCCTTCGACCACTCGGCCACCTCTCCGCTCAACAAAACCAAGTATTTATGCGCTTGCAGCGACCGCCGCAACCTCCCGGCCGAGCAAGATCGCGCTCGTTTTGATAGGGCGCAGTAAGGCTTCATAATTGCTCACAGATCTTAGGTGCGCGAGGAAATTGGGTTCGCTCCAAGATAGAAGAGCATGCTGTTCAGGCAATTATGTGGGTCCGCAGCGCTGATAGTGGCGACCGTTGTCATGCTGCAAAGCTGCAGTTCGATGCCGATCGCAAAGACCGAAGCGCCAGCGAGCCCCGCCGTCAGCACTGCACGAGTTGTTCATCGATCGAAAAGGCCGCACCTATGGCGGGTGAGCGAGCGGACCAACTCGAACGATGGATCGAAGACCGTCGTGCTCAGTTCGGACGCCGAGGGCCGAACCTCCAGCCATTCTTCGATTTCGAAGACGCCGATCGCGATACAATGTGTTGAGCATCGGACTTCAGTGCTCGTATGGACGGGCGTTCCGGCGGCGCCGACCGCGGGGTCAGATCCGGAGTACGCGGTGCAATATCGAGTCGATTCACACCGGTTACAGACAGAGCAATGGGAGGCGACGACCTACGGAGACGGACTGGAAGTCACTGGTCAAAGAGCGGTCGCACTCGCCCGCCGGTTGGCTCACGCAAGGGTTCTGAAATTTCGCTACACCCCACTTGATTCTAAACCTGTCACGATGACCTACAATCTGGATGGTCTGGAGAAGGTCCTGCCGAAAGTGCAACACGCGTGCGACTGGGATGGTGCTAGTGCATCCGATTGAATGCGATTGAAAGCGAAGCAGCAGAGGTCGCTCGAGAATATTGTTTCGAGTTGAGCGCCGCGAGATGCAGCCGAGTCGATCAGTTTTCGAGTCCGGTGCGGCCGGTCAGGGTAGCAATTACAGCAGTCAGTTCGCTGCCGTCGATCGGCTTGGACAGGTGTACCTGGTACCCGGCGAGCAGCGCCCGACGACGGTCCTCGGGACGAGCCAACGCGGTAACCGCGATCGCGGGAAGCGCCTGATGGGAATAGCCTGCGGCTCTGACTTTCCGAATCAACTCGAATCCGTCGTGATCCGGCATTCCCAGATCGCTTACTAGAACCTGGGGTTTGAACTGATCGAGTTCTGAAATCGCGTCAGCGACGTTCAGTGCCGTTCGCACTGCCGCACCCAGGCTTTCCAGGATTTGCTCCATCGCCGCGCAAGCGTCCGCATCGTCATCGACCACCAACACGCGGATCTCGTCCAGTCTGGCGCCATCGCTCAGGCTCCTATCATTCGATAGGGTAGGCGAATAGCTCGATGAATCGAACAAAGGAAGCAGGACAGTGAATCTCGCGCCCTTGCCTAGCCCAGCACTGGACGCGGAAATTATCCCACCATGCATTTCAACCAGGTGTTTCGTAATAGCCAGTCCTAAACCCAGGCCGCCATGCCGGCGATTCGCCTCGACGTCACCCTGCCGGAAGCGTTCAAAGAGATGAGGCAGCAGTTCCGGTTGAATCCCCTGGCCGGAATCCACGACCGTGATCTTCGCTTGCTGGCCGACTCGCTCCAATTTGACTTCGATGCTGCCACCGGTTGGGGTAAATTTGATCGCATTATTAGCCAGATTCAGGATCACCTGGTGTAGTCGAGATTCGTCCCCGGAAATCATTCCGATCGATTCGTCGAACGAGGTCTTTAAGGTGAGTCCCTTAGCTGCGACTGAAGGCGCCAGGATATCGAGAGCGGAAATGATCGTCGAGACGAGGTTTAGCGGATGCACTTCCAGACGCAATTTGCCCGAGCTGATACCCGACACATCCAGCAGGTCCGAGATCAACCCGGCCTGTAAGCGAGTGTTGCGTTCGATAGCTAATAGTCCTCGCTCGACCTCCTCACGATTGTCTATTCGGTGACGGAGTACCTCAGTCCGGAGGAGAATAGAATTCAAGGGCGAACGTAATTCATGCGATAGCGTACCGAGAAACTCGTCCTTGAGACGGTTCGCCCGTTCGGCCACCGCCCGCGCCAGTCGCTCACTGGTCAGCAGTTCGTCGCGCTGCTCTTCAAGACGCAGCCGTTCGGTGATGTCGGTAATGATCGCCAGGCGCACGCCTGGGAACGAATGAGCGGATATAAACCATTGCAACTGAACGGCATCACCGTCCGCTTTGAGCAAGGGAAAAACGCCTTGCCAGCTTCCTTGCTCGTCGAGTGAGCGCACGATCTCTTGCTGATTTCGGGGACTGCCTGGTGGCATGAAGGCGGACACCCGCCTACCGATAATCTCATCACGCGAGCGCGCCAAGATTCTGCATACCGCCGGATTGATATCGAGATAGGTCATATCTTCGTCCAGCAGCAGAATCCCACTAAAGGCGTTGTCGAATACGGCCCGGAACTTCGCTTCGCTCTTGCGCATCTCGTCTTCGGCCCGGCGGGCGCGCAAGAAAGCGTTCACAGTCGCAACCAGTACCGTGGGTTCGACGGGATGCGTTAAGTAACCGTCGCTGCCGGCGTCGAGTCCTTGCGCTTTGTCTATTTCCTTGACGAAGGTAGCCGAAACATGAATCACAGGGAGACGCACAGTCTCAGGGTTTTCTCGCAGCCGTCGACATACCTCGAAGCCGTGCAGATCGGGCAAGTTAACATCCAATAGTAAGATGTCGATGTCTTTACTCGCTAGTTCCAACGCCTGCCCGCCGGTAACACCCTCGCGTACGTCGAAGCCGGCAGCCCTCAACACTCGCGAGGTTGAATAGAGGGTAGCCGGGTTATCGTCGACTACCAGAACTCGCGGTGTTGCGGTATCGGGACACGGTAGGTTCCTCCAGGGCGGCTAAGTCGTTTCGACCGGAGTTGCCGCAGGTGGTTTGAAATAAACTGGTATAACTGCCGAAAATTTAGAACCAACCCCTAACGAACTGTCTACTGCCACTGTGCCTCCCAGCATTTGCGCAAGGCGTTTGCTGAGCGCCAGCCCGAGTCCGCTCCCGCGCAGGCGCTTTTGGATTGGTGAATCGATTTGCACATAGTCTTCGAAGAGCGCGCTCTGATGTTCCTTGGCGATACCTATTCCGGTATCAGCAACAGAAAAGCGTACAAGGTCAGGGTGCTCGCTTTTGGCTGATACCCGGACTTCGCCCTTTTGGGTAAATTTGAGCGCATTAGATATAAAATTTCGCAAAATCTGCGAAAGCTTCTTGTCGTCCGTATAGACTCGCGGAACGTCTACCGGTTCCTCGAAAATCAACGCGACATGATCAGTAGTTGAGAATTGGTTTGAACATTCCTCTCAGCGCCGCGAAAAAGATCGACCATTTCAAACCATTCGGGTGAGATCGAAATTCGGCCCGCTTCGATTTTGGCCAAGTCGAGGAGATCATTGACCATTTCGGTCAACTCTTCCGCTGAACTCTGGATGAAGCGGACCTGCCGTTCCTGTTCACCGCTGAGCGGCCCGTCAATTCGGTCAAGGAGGATACGTGCAATACTTCTGATAGAACCAAGTGGTGTGCGAAACTCGTGGCTCATGTAGGAGAGGAACCGGCTCTTTAACTCAGATACTTCCAACAGTTGCGACGATTTATCTTCGAGTTCCGCATACAGCGCGATTACCCCGCTGTTGGTTTCAGCGAGTTCTCTATTCAAATTGTCGACTTGCGCAATTTGATGATCGAGTTCAGCTCTGAGCGCGCCGCATTCTTCGCGCATACGCTCGAGTTCCTCTTGAGTTACGCGATTGATATTGGAGTCCATCGATTAGTTACTCATTAGTCGAGCTACAAAAACCGTCGCGTCATCGCGTCCACGCTTGGCATCGCGATAGAGTACTCCAGCCACTATCGAGACATCCGCTTGCGCCAATCCGGGGTAGCTGAGTAACTTCCAGCGATCAGTCAGCCCATCGGAATGCATAATCAGCAAATCGCCATCCGTCCAGGGATACTCCATCTGCTGCAGTTTGCGGATCTTCGGACCCTACAATCCCTTCAAATGATATCAGGGATCGGCTCTTTGCGCCGCTGCGATCCACGATACTGCCGGATATATTCCCGACTCCCGCATAGTCGAGCGTGTGCCGGGTGAAATCCACTTTCGCGACGGCGGCCGCGGCTCCACGGGTTCCATGCATAGCGGCGTGCGCCGCCTCGAGACAGCCTGTCGGAGTATCGAAGGGGCGACTATTGAAAACTTTGACTGCTTCTTCCGAAGCTGTCGCAGCGAGCGGACCGTGCCCTCGACCATCGACTACAATCACGGCAAGGCCGTTCTGGAGTTGCATGGACTGCCAGCTATCCCCCGACTCGACCTCGCCGGATATCGGAATGTTGATAACGCCAAAAGGTTGTGGTTTCGCGCTCGCGTCTCTTTCGGCGACAGCAGGCGCGATAGTACGACAGTTCCATGAGGTTGAGTGGAGTAAATGTCGGATTCGTCTGAGAGACGCCTGATTGCTCCGAGCCCGCATCCCCGCGTCCCTCCCTTTGAATATCCATCATGGAGACAGCGCGAGACATCGGCTATTCCCGGTCCCCGATCGACTGCGAGTATCTCAATCCCCATCCAGGCTCCGCCGGTGGGAAGCAAGCGTATCAGTATCTCACCGCCCTTGGCGTGCAGCAGCAAGTTAGTTGCTAGTTCTGTGACAATGAGCTGGACATCACTGCGACGGGATTCGCCAAGACCAGCCGCTTCGGCGATTCTTGCGGATGCGCGCCGCGCTTCCCCGATTGCGCTGCGATCGTTGATTCCGATCGCAACTGAACATTGCAGAGGCGCGCTCATAAGATTTCCCGGTCTATTTCCACCGCGTGATGACTATCGTGGTACCGACTCCGGGCTTGGTGTCTATATGAAATTCATTGACGAGCCGTTTCGCGCCGGGCAAGCCCATACCCAACCCGGAACCGGAGGTCCATCCATCTTTCATGGCTAAATTGAGATCCTGGATACCCGGACCTTTATCACTCACCGTCAGGCGCAGTCCCTGCCTGCCGTTGGCAGTAACTATTTCCAGTACATCGAACCGCCGCCGCCATGAATTACGGCGTTTCGGGCAAGCTCGCTGACCGCCGTAACAATCTTAGTCTGATCAACGATGCTCAAACCCAATTGACGAGCTGCGTTGCGAATCACCTGACGCGCCAACACCACGTCTTGGTCAGAGATCAACGCAAACGGCTCACTCATCTCCGCCATTCTCGGAATTCTCGATGCCGTTGAGAATTTCCATTCCACGTTCGACATTCAGCGCAGTTCTCACATCAGCAAATGTGATTCCAAGTTCCACAAGGGTGATCGCCACTGCCGGCTGGATTCCGACAACGACGGTATGCGCGTTGAGTATCTGTGACATCGCCGAAATGTTGCCGATCATCCTGCCGATAAAAGAATCCACCACCTCAAGCGAGGAAATGTCGATGAGCACGCCGCGAGCGCCGGTCTTTTCTATTAATGCGGTCAAGTCTTCCTGTAGTTGAATTGCTATCCGATCATCCATCTCGATCTGAATCGAGACCAACAGAAACCGGTCGAGACGAAGAATCGGGAATTCTTTCGATCGTATGCGCGCTCAATTGCTGTTCTTCCCGACCGACAGCCCGGATCGCTTAAGCGCCAGGGACAGCGCGTCGGCCAAGGTTGCGCGTGTCGTAACACCATGCAGATCCACTCCGAGATGAACAATCGTTTGCGCGATCTGCGGACGGATTCCGCTAATAATGCAATCCGCACCCATCATGCGGATAGCTGCAACTGTCTTGAGCAAATGTTGCGCTGTCAGCGTATCGACCGTTGGCACCCCCGTGATGTCGATGATCGCCAATTTCCGAGCCTGTCTCCACAATGCGCTGGAGAAGGGTCTCCATCATGATCTGACTACGTGCACTGTCGAGAGTTCCGATCATCGGAAGCGCCAGAATGCCGTCCCACAGCTTTACAACCGGCGTCGAAAGCTCAAGGATTTCGGCATTTTGCCGACTCACCACGGCCTCGCGCTCGCGTTGGAACGATTGAACCGTATGCAAACCGAGTTGGTCGATCAGTTCCGTGGTCTTCCAGATTTCTTCCGCGAGTGATTCCGGATTCTTAGCCAATTCCTTCCGAAGACGCTCGAACAACGGTTTCTTGAGCGAGAAGATGAAAGTCGCGATTTGTAGTGAGCTAAATCCCTGCTGTGCGCGGGATCGCGAGATATCATCCAAAAACTCACGCACCGGCGCCCATTCTTCAGCTCTCAGCTCGTCGATACGAGCTTGGCCGGCCGCTTGTTCGAGTAAGTTCAGAAATTCAGTCGCCTGCGATGATAGTTCTGATTCGCTAATACGACGGTCGTAGCCGGCTCTCGTCTACCAGCTCTCGAACCCATTCGTTCAATATTTCAGAGCGGTATTTTGTTATGATAGCGGGCGTGCGCGACGATGCCATTGGGCTTTCTTCTCCTGCGGTTGGGCGGTAAATGCTAACAGAGTTCCAGAAGTAGCGACAAGAATTCTAGGAACTACGCAGAAATCCACCGTACTGCGAACGTATCGTAGCACCGACCCCCGAACAGACGAGACCTATGGGTGTCTCAGCCCGCGAAGGACCTTCCTGGCGTGGTGAGGTGTGCCCTGACGAGAATGCAGGTAAAACTTACAGGGAAGAGCATTGACCCAATTACGTTATTGAACGCGCTGCTTAGTCAATCTTGTAGCGTTTTCGTTTCCGCCAGAGGGTAGAAGCGTTGATGCCCAATGTATGTGCCGCGTCCTCGAATGTGGGCGACTCGGCCAGCACACGACTGATGTGTTCGCGCTCCATCCCCTCGAGGCTGGCCGGCGGCGTGGCCGTACCCGATTGACTGGCAATATCGCGAAATAGTGAGTCCGGCAGCAGGTCGGGAGTAATCACATCCGCTGCGGCGAGCACAACCGCGCGTTCGACCGCGTTGCGCAGTTCACGGACATTGCCCGGCCATCGATAACGGACCAGCGCCTCGGCCGCTTCCGGAGAAAATCGCAGGTCGGGGCGGCGGCTGCGGATAGCCTCGACACGAAGCATCCGCTCGGCCAGTGGCAGGATGTCCTCAGATCGTTCGCGCAGCGACGGTACGCGCAGAGTGATGACGTTGAGCCGATAAAAGAGATCTTCGCGAAAACGATGCTCACCAACCTCGACTGCAAGATCTCGGTTCGAAGCGGCGATTATGCGCGCGTCTACGCATAGCGTGGAGGTCCCACCGACGCGCTCGAAGGCGTGTTCCTGCACAAAACGCAGAAATTTTGTCTGTAAGGGCAGGCTTAAATCGCCTATTTCATCGAGGAAGACCGTTCCATGATCGGCGGCTTCCAACCGTCCAGGCTTGTCCTTTATCGCTCCGGTAAAGGATCCTCGAACGTGACCGAAGAGTTCGCTCTCCAACAGATGCTCGGACAGCGTCGCGCAATTGACGACGACGAAAGGATGAGCACTGCGCGGGCTCCATCGATGGATTTCGTGCGCCAGCACATTTTTACCGGTACCGCTTTCGCCGGTAAAAAGGATCGTCGCCTCACTGGCCGCCGCCTGCCTCGAGGTATCCAGCAGTCGACGCATCGTACGGCTTCCCGACTCCAGCAGCGGGCGTTCCTCCAGAGTATCGCGGAGTGACTGATTCTCGGCGCGCAAACTCTGTAGTTCGAGCGCTCGCTCGACGACGTGCTGAATCTGATCGAGCGAGAATGGTTTGGCCAGGTAGTCATGCGCCCCGGCCTTCATCGCGGCGACCGCATTTTCGACCGTCGCATAGGCCGTCATCAGGATCACCGCGGTTGTCGGCCGCCCTCGTTTGATCTGCGTCAGCAGTTCCAGTCCGTTCAGCTCGGCCATTCGATAGTCGGTGAGGACGACGTCGATCGAATCGCCATGAGCGAGAACTTCCAGCGCTCCCTGCCCGCTATCTGTCGAGCGAACCTGGTGACCGCAACTGCTAAAGAACGAGGCGAGCCGCTCTCGTATATTTTTCTCGTCGTCGACGATCAGAATTCTTGCCATGGGTCCTCCGGTTTAGCGGGAAGCTCGACCGTGAAGCACGTGCCGTGACCAAGCGTGCTATCCACGAAAATCCTCCCCCGATGCGCTTCGACAATCTCTTTGGCGATGGCGAGGCCGAGGCCGGCCGTGCCTGGCTCCGCGCCGTTCACACTCCACTGGACGAAACGCTCGAAGAGGCGATCGCGAACCTCCGGGGCGATGCCGGGTCCATTGTCGCTCACTTTGAGCCTGACCATTGCCCGTTCGGCCTCGGACGATACTCCGACAGTCCCGCCGGAGGGCGTGTAGCGAAGGGCGTTCGCGATCAAATTGGAGAGCACCCAGGAAAGCTTAACCGGGTCCGCGCGGACCTCCGGCAGCTCATCCGCAAACGAGCTCGTCAGCGTGACGTGCTTTTGTTGCGCTTGAAGCGTGAAGGTCTGGGTTACCGCGCCCATCAACTTGTCCAAGTCGATTTGAACCGGATGGAGCGTGATGGCTGCCCCCTCTCCGCGAGCGAGATCCAGAAGATCGCGGGTCAAGTTTCGCATCCGCGCGAGGTCTTCCTGGATTCCGCTGAGCAGTTCGATCTGATGCCGGTTCATTCCCCCGTCGCGCTCCATCAGGTCTATCGAAAGGGCTAGCGACGTCAGCGGGGTGTTCAGCTCGTGTGACAGCGTCGCCACGAGATTGGTGCGAGCCCGATCTTTGTCGCGTAAATAGGTGATGTCTTGAAGGATTAGAATCGTGCCGAATGACTGTCCCTCTTCTTGCCGCAACGGAACCGGCTTCAGCACGAAGGTATGATCGCGGCCGCGCAGATGCAGCTCTACTTCAATTTGGCGAATATCGTCGGCCTGCGTCCCCAGGTTCGCGAGCGCCGACCTGATCTTCATGTAGTGGGGATGGCTGCTATTAAGATCGTCGAAGGGGCTGCCCAGCGCTTCCTCGCGGTCGACGCCCAGGATGAGCGCGCCGAGTTCGTTGACGTGCGTGACTATGCCCTTGGGATCGATCAGAACGATACCGTCCTCGATACTCTCGATAATCGCCTCAGTTTTGCTCTTCTCGTAAATCAGACGATCAACATTGAGTTTTTCAAATTTCTCGAGCCGTTCGGCCATCCGGTTGAATTCAAGAGCAACCGTCTGTAGCTCCGACAGCCGCTGTTCACCGAGCCGAACCGATGGACCGCGGAGACTGAAGCTGCGCAAATGGTCGGACAACTCCGCGAGAGGCTTGGACAGATTCCACGCTATCGTCCATGAGAGCACGGCGCCCAGCACCAGCAGCGACGCCAGGCCGGCCATGAATTCATACGCCAAGCGCTGCCCGAGCTTGACCGATCGACTGTCGGCCCTAAACATCGCTTGCTGATTGAGTGCGATCAGATCGTTCAGTCGCTGATGTGTGATCGTAAATTGATCGTGCAAGGAGGCCACGGGAGTTCCCGCTTCAAGCGCGCTGAACAGCTGCGTTCCCCGTGCCTGGATTTCCCCGGCCAGCGCCGCCTCGCCGATTTCGGTGATGTTACCCAGTTCGAAATTGATCCAATGAGTGAACTCCTCGTGATCCGAAGATAGTGCCGCGTGTCCCGAACCGCGATATCCATCCAACTCCGCCGAGGAGAGCGCAGCTTGCATGTGTCCGGCCGCTTCGATGCTGAGATAGTTCCGGTAGAGGGTATCGCTGATCGCGCTGCCCAGGCGTCGAATCGAGGGCTCGGCCAGCGATCCCAGTATCAATGCAAAAGCCAGCATCAGTAACGTGCCGTTACGAATACGGCTACGAAGCGAGGGCAGCGTCATTGTGCCTCCTCCGCGGCCTCGCGGCCGAATAGCTCGATATCAAAATCCGCCGCCTGCGCGATGAGCTTGTTGCTGACCGATCGGCGAAACAGACGATTCCATAGGGTTTGATGGGTTCGACCAATGATTATCCTGGTGATCTTGTTCTCTCTCGCAAATTCCATCAGCGCTCTGACTACATCGTCCGATTTCAACCATACGGTTTCCGCACCAAGGTCGGCGGCCAGATTGATATTATCGAGCAACGCGCGGAAATTGGCGGTACTGATTTTCTGGACTGATTCGGCGGGCGTTTCGATATGCACTGCATACCAGTCCGCATTGAAATGCGCAGCGGTTCGCGCCGCCCGGCGTAACAATGCCTCGCTGCCATCGGGATTGGACGAGAGACATACCATCATGCGCTCGCCGACCGCCGTGCGCCGACCACCGTCACGTTTGAGCTGCTCCAGCTCCTCGCGATGGCGTCCCTGATCGCGTGCTACTTCTCGCAACGCGAGTTCGCGCAAGGTAGCCAGGTTGCTCGGCTTGAAAAAATTCTTCAGCGCCTGCTCGACGCGATCCGGTGGATAAATCTTCCCTTCGCGCAGCCGCTGTCGCAGTTCCTCGACCGATATATCAACGGTGACGACCTGGTCGGCCTGCTCCAGGAACGTGTCCGGCACCGCCTCCTTGACGTCAATCCCGCTGACCTGCCGCACCTTCTGCCGCAGGCTTTCGAGATGCTGGATGTTGAACGCGGTGATGACATTGATTCCGTTCGCGACCAGCTCTTCCACGTCCTGGTAACGCTTTTCGTGACGCGACCCCGCAGCGTTGGTATGCGGCAATTCATCGACGACCGCGTATTCGGGTTTGCGCGCGATTAGCGCCGGCAGGTCCATTTCCTTAAGTACGACGCCGCGGTAGGGGACCTCCCGCAACGGCACCAGTTCCAAATCACCGATCCGCGCCTCGGTCTCTATCCGGCCATGAGTCTCGACAAACCCAAGCACCACGTCATGCCCATGCGACCTGAGATTGTGAGCCTCCTCGAGCATCCGATAAGTCTTGCCGACCCCCGCAGCTCCGCCGAGGTAAATCTTCAGGACACCTTTTTTCGACGGTGATTCGAGATCGAGGAAGGCGCCGGGATCTCGACGATCCTCATCCTTCATCGCGGCGGCTTCGGGATTCTGCGGAGGCGAACGAGCGGTATTGATTTCCCGAATTGAGACATCTAAGAGCCAGTCTAACTCTTCGTTAGAGTCAGTCGAGGGGGTTTAAGTGAGGATTATCGCGACTCCGTCCCCGATAAGCGCGCCATCGCTTGGCGGCAATCCCCATCAATGCGTACTCGAGGCGACATGCTCTGGCTTCAGATTATCCAGCGCCAGATTCAGTTCCAATACGTTGACTCCCGGCTCCCCCACGATTCCCGCCCAACGGTCACGGGTATGCGCCTCTATCAGATGTTCAACGGCGTCCGTACTGAGGCCGCGAGCCTTGGCGACGCGCTGGACCTGGATGTCCGCGGCTGCCTGGCTGATTTCCGGATCCAGTCCGCTACCCGACGCGGTTACCATATCGATAGGAATCTGCGTCGAACTAACCCCGGGGTTCTTTTCGATAAGCGCCTTGACGCGCTGGCTCACCGTATCAATCAGGGTCTTGTTGGTTGGGCCGAGGTTCGATCCCGACGAATTGCCGGCGTCGTAGCCCTTGTCGCCAGCCGCCGAGGGACGCGGCTGGAAGTATCCGGCCGAACTGAAGTTCTGCCCGATCAACTCGGATCCAACCACCTGCCCATCGCGAGTGATCAGGCTGCCGTCAGCCTGCCATGGGAACAGCAGATGCGCGATTCCCACCATCGCTATCGGATACGCAATCCCGAGGAGAACGGTTAAAACCAGGGTCATTCTGATCGCAATCCAAAGACGCATTATCGTCTGCTCTCCTATGCCAATTTGAAGGCCGCAACCAGGATGTCGATCGCCTTGATCCCGATGAACGGAATTATCACTCCGCCCACTCCGTAGATCAGCAGGTTGCGCGTAAGGATCGATGCCGCACCCACGGGCCGGTACTTCACTCCACGCAAGGCCAGTGGGATGAGCGCGATAATAATCAACGCGTTGAAAATGACGGCGGAGAGAATCGCACTCCGCGGCGTCGACAGATGCATGATGTTTAGCGCCTGCAGTTGCGGATAGCCCAACACGAACATCGCCGGGATAATCGCGAAGTATTTCGCCACGTCGTTGGCGATCGAAAAGGTCGTCAGCGCGCCGCGCGTGATCAGCAATTGCTTGCCGATTTCGACGACTTCCATGATCTTGGTCGGGTTCGAATCGAGATCGACCATGTTGCCGGCTTCGCGCGCCGCCTGCGTCCCGGCGTTCATCGCGATTCCGACGTCAGCTTGTGCCAGCGCCGGCGCGTCATTGGTGCCGTCGCCGATCATCGCGACGAGCTTGCCTTGCGCCTGTTCCTCTCGAATAAGTTGCAGCTTGGTTTCCGGCGTCGCCTCGGCGCGGAAATCATCGACACCGGCTTCACCCGCGATTGCCGCCGCGGTCAAGGGATTGTCGCCGGTGATCATCACCGTCCGTAGACCCATCGCCCGCAACCGCGCAAAGCGCTCTTTTATTCCGTCTTTGATGATGTCCTTGAGCTGAATCACTCCGAGTATCTTGGCGCCGTCCGCCACCGCCAGCGGCGTCGCTCCGCTGCGCGCGATTTGTTCGACGCTCTTGGTCAGCTCCGCCGGAATCGTGCCGCCATTTTCACGCACGAAGCGGGCGACCGAGTCGGCCGCGCCCTTGCGAATCCTGCGGGTTCCAATATCGACGCCACTCATGCGCGTTTGCGCCGAAAACGCGATGAACTCGGCTTCCTGGTTCGCGAACGTGCGTCCACGTATGTCGAACTTGCGCTTCGCCAGGACCACGATGGATCGTCCCTCGGGGGTTTCGTCGGCCAGCGAAGCCAGCTGCGCCGCTTCGGCCAATTCCTGCTCGCCGACGTTGAGCACCGGTATAAAGTCGGTCGCCATGCGATCGCCGAGCGTGATCGTTCCGGTCTTGTCCAACAGCAATGTATCGACGTCGCCCGCCGCTTCCACCGCACGACCCGACATCGCCAGCACATTGTGCTGCACCAGCCGGTCCATTCCGGCGATTCCGATGGCAGAGAGCAGTCCCCCGATCGTCGTCGGAATCAGGCAGACCAGCAGCGCCACGATAACCGGCAACGTCAGCGTGGTTCCTCCATACAGCGCGAACGGGTAGAGACTCACGCACACCAGCATGAAAATGATCGTGAGTCCCGCCAGCAGGATACTGAGGGCAATTTCGTTGGGGGTCTTCTGTCGCTGTGCGCCCTCGACCAGCGAAATCATGCGGTCGAGAAAGGTCTCGCCCGGGTTCGCGGTGATACAGATTTTGATCCAGTCCGAGATAACCGTGGTGCCGCCGGTTACGGCGCTGCGATCGCCGCCGCTCTCGCGAATTACCGGTGCCGATTCTCCCGGTTATCGCCGATTCATTCACCGCCGCGACGCCTTCGACCACCGTTCCGTCACCCGGAATGATTTCACCGGCGCGTACGATCACGACGTCGTCCGCGACGCAACGACGGTGCTGGAACCTTTATTTCGTTCCCTTCCTTGATCACCGTCGCCTGGGTTTCCGTACGCGTCTTGCGCAAATTTTCCGCCTGCGCCTTGCCGCGTCCTTCCGCCATCGCCTCGGCAAAATTGGCAAAGCCGACGGTGAACCACAGCCAGAGCGCGATCTGCAGCTCAAAACCCGCCAACTGCGCGATGTCCCATGATGAGATCGCGCGCCAGGATAAGAGTTACCGCCAACGCCGTGACCTCGACCACGAACATGACGGGGTTATGCGCCTGAATACGCGGGCTGAATTTCCAGAACGAGTCGACCATCGCTCCGCGGACGATCTTGCCATCCCAAAGCGTGGCGGCCTTACGTGTAGCCATCGAAGTCTGTTCCTTCCCTTAGTAAAGCTTGCCGGCCAGCATCGACAGATGCTCGACGATCGGACCAAGCGCGTCGGCCGGAAAAAAGGTCAGCGCCGCAACGATCAGAATCACTCCGATCAGTAGCGTCACGAAGATCGCACCATCGGTCGGGAACGTTCCCGCACTGGTCGGCACCGTTCTTTTTGCGGCCAGCGATCCGGCCAGCGCCAACACCGGTACCTTCATCAGGAAGCGCCCGAACAGCATCACCACCGCCAGCGTGGTGTTATAGAAAAATGTGTTGGCGTTCAGTCCGCCGAAAGCCGAACCATTGTTCGCGGACGCCTCCGTGTAGGCATACAGCACCTGGCTGAAGCCGTGCGGTCCCGGGTTCGAAATGCCTGCCAATCCCGATTTCGTTACCATCGCGATTGCGGCGGGCAACAGAATCACCGCCGGAAAGATCAGAATGAAAAGCATCGCCAGCTTCATCTCGCGCGCTTCAATCTTTTTGCCCAGATATTCCGGTGTGCGGCCGACCATGAGTCCGGCGATAAACACCGCCAGTACCGCCATCACCAGCATCCCGTAGAGCCCCGACCCGACCCCGCCGAAGATGATTTCACCAATCTGCATATTGAGCAGCGGGATCAGTCCGCCAAGCGGCGTGAAGCTGTCATGCATCGAATTGACCGCGCCGCATGAAGTGTCGGTCGTAACCGTCGCCCATAGCGCGGAGTTGACGATGCCGAAGCGCACCTCCTTGCCTTCCATGTTGCCGCCGCTCTGCGTCGCGGTTGCGGACTGATTGATTCCCATCGTGGTGAACTGCGGGTTGCCCTTCTGTTCGCTCCACACCGCGGGCGCTACGCCCATCAGGAACAGAATCGCCATCACGCCGAACAATGCCCATCCCTGTCGCCGATTGTCGGCCATCTTGCCGAACGTGTGCGTCAGCCCCGCGCCGATGACAAAGATCGCGAGCATCTCGATCAGGTTGCTCAGCGGCGTTGGATTCTCATAAGGATGCGCCGAATTGGTATTGAAGAATCCGCCCCCGTTGGTGCCGAGTTCCTTGATGATCTCCTGCGAGGCGACCGGCCCCTGGGCGATTATTTGATCCGCGCCCTGGATCGTCTTGACATGCGTATACGGACTGAAGTTTTCCGGTACTCCCTGCCAAATCAGCACGACTGCGAAAACGATACTGATCGGCAGCAGGATCCATAACGTTGCGCGCGTCAGGTCGACCCAGAAATTCCCGATCGTCTTCGCGCTGCGCCTGACGAATCCGCGAATCACCGCGATCGCCACCGCTATTCCCGCCGCCGCCGAGACGAAATTATGAAAGGCGAGTCCGGCCATTTGCGTGAAATAGCTCATCGTCGACTCGCCGCCGTACGCCTGCCAATTGGTATTGGTGGTGAAACTGGCCGCGGTGTTGAACGCCAGATCGGGTGCGACCGCACTCACGGCTTGCGGGTTGAGCGGCAACAACAACTGCAGCCGCTGAATCGCATAGAGCAGGACCATCCCGACAGCGCTGAACAGCAGCATCGCTATCGCGTATTCCACCCAGGTTTGCTCGTTCCCCGGATGAACTCCGCAGAGCCGATAGATTAGCCGCTCTAGCGGTCGCATCACCGGGTCCATGAACGTCGGTTGCGACGTAAAAACCCGGGCCATGTATAGTCCCAGTGGAACACTCAGCGCCGTCACCAGCGCGAGGAACAGCCCGATCTGAATCACTGCATTTCCAAGCACGGAAATTTTCCTTTTGTTAGAACTTTTCCGGACGTAGCATCGCGTAGACCAGATAAATCGTCAGCGCGATCGCCATGATAGAACCCAGTACCAGTTCAACGGGTGTCATAACTTTGCACATCCCCAGACGTAGGCGATTGCGAGCGCGAAGAAAGCGCAACTCGCGACAACAAAGATAACGTCCATCATGCAATGCTAATGTGCACGAAATATGCCCCTGCAAAAGTGCCCGTAAAATAAGACAAATCGAGGTGCTCGCGGTTTATGCATTGCAAGATGCCGCAAAGCGGCAATGCAAATTCAAACGCGTCGATTTCACCGGCGCTCCCGCTATCGATTTCTTGATGGCGGCACGAGCGACTTGATTCTGCCGCTGGTAGAGGCGACTTTAGTCCTGAAATGGGCGCGCGTTCGGGCAACAATTATCTAACTGCGCTGCGGAAGCTTAAGGCCGACGTATGGATCGCCGGCGCCCGCGTCGACGATCCGACCGTTCACCCGGCCTTCGTCAATGGCGCCCGCTCCATTGCCTCGCTCTACGACATGCAAATCGAGCATCCCGGCGCCATGACCTATCGGCTCGAAGACGGCGGACGCGCCGGCCTCTCCTTCATTCAGCCTAAAAATGTTGACGACGTCCGCAAACGTAGTGCGATGTTTCGTCGATGGGCCGAGTACAGCGGCGGAATGATCGGGCGCTCACCCGATTACCTCAACGCCAGCCTCGCCGCGATGGCCGCGGCTTGGAAATTCTTCGCCGACAGCGACCCCCGCTTCGGCGACAATATTCAGGCGTACTACCGTGAGGCCCGCAACCACGACTGGTGCGCAACTCACACCTTGCTGAATCCCCACGCCAGCCGCACCGCAGCTTGGGTTGGTGAGACCGATACCGATCTCGCCCTGCGTCTCGTCGATCGCACGTCCGACGGCATCGTCGTCAGCGGCGCGCGTCTGCTCGCGACCCTGGGCCCGCTCTCCGAGGAACTGCTGGTCTTCTCTTCGACGGTGCTCAAGGAGGAGCCGGGGACCGACAAGTTCGCCCTGGCCTTCGCGATTAACAGCAACGCCTCCGGTCTCAGATTCATTTGCCGTGATTCGTTCGATCCGGGCCGTTCTCACTTCGACGCGCCACTCGCCTCGCGTTTCGAGGAGATGGACTGCGTGGTGATCTTCGACAACGTTCTCGTCCCCTGGGATCGCATCTTTCTCTGCGGCGACATCCCACGCTGTAACGCGCTCTTCGCCGAAACCAACGCCGTCGTCAGCATGATGCATCAGGTCGTGGTGAAGGACGCGGTCAAGGCCGAGTTTCTCCTCGGCCTCGCGACCAAGATCGCCGAAGTCAGCGACGCCAAAACGCTCGCGCATGTGCGCGATCGTCTGGCCGAGATGATCATCACCGCCGAGTTGATGCGCTCGTGTCTGCGCGCGGCGGAAGCCGATGCCCATCAGGACAAATGGGGCCAGTTCCTGCCGGCGCGCCCGCCGCTTGACGTGGCGCGCAACCTCTTTCCGCGCCTCTACCCGCGCATGGTCGAGATCATTCAGTTGAACTCGTCATCGAGCCTGATGGCGACGCCTGCCGAAGCGGATTTTAACAGCCCATTGCTGCCGCAAATCGATCGATACCTCGGCGCAGGCGTCACATCTGCAAAAGATCGCGTCGCCCTCTACCGCCTCGCATGGGATGTCGCAGGTAGCGCTTTCGCAGGCCGGCAGGTTCTCTACGAACGTTTCTTCTTTGGCGATCCCGTGCGGATGGCCGGCGCACTCGTCGACAACACCGACTTGCAGCCGCTGGTCAAACGTATCGAGGACTTCCTCAAACGCGTCGACTAATCGCCTTACGTCGCGCCCCGTTTCTGGCGACATCGAAGCTCCGATATATTGCCGACGCAATGGCTGGCTTAATCAGTTCTTCTGCTTCGTTCGCGTTTCGACCCCCATCCTGCGTCGGCGTTCTGCCTTGTGGGTTAATTCGGGTTGGCGCAATTGCACACACTGGCGAGAGGCGCCGCATCGGGGCGGCGTCCTGATGGCCAGGATCCGCAAAGCCGGACGTCTCTGGCGCGAAGACGCACTCGCCACCGCCGCGGGCGTCATGATCGGCTGCGACGGGCCCGTCTTTAGCCTCGAGCCGAACGCTCTCTTCAGCCGCACCGCACCTCTTGAACTCGAAATCGGGGCAGGGCGGGGCGAATTCATCATCGAACGCGCGCGCGCATTGCCCGACCGTAATTTCCTCGCCGTCGAGCTCTCGGCCAAGATTGCGCAACTTCTGGCCATGCGCGCCGCCCGCAGCGGGGTGCCAAACCTCCGCGTCGTCCGGATGGATGCCCGCACCTTGGTTCACATGATGCTCCCCGACCGTTCGCTCGCGGCGTGTCATATTTACTTTCCCGACCCATGGCCCAAAATGAAACATGCCAAACATCGTTTGTTTTCTACGGAATTCATCGCGACCCTCGGTGGGAAGCTCGAGCCGGACGCTCCGCTATTTATCGCAACAGATGTAAAGGCCTACGCCGAGAAAATCTTCGCTATGGCCGCCTCGGCCGGTATGCAACCCCTGGATATCCCAGTCCCTGGAGCCGATGGCACCGGATTTGCTCGTAAGTTCTTAGCGGCCGGAATTGCTATTTATGCGCGCGCATACTCTGCACACGCGTTAGTCGAGCATTAGTTTTTCCTTGATGCTAGATAAGGCGCACTATGGGCAATTCATGGTTAAAGTGAATATATGATTTCGCAAATGTTTCCACTGAGCTAAGTTTGATCTACGCTGCGGGATTCCGCGTGCGGGAGCGACCAATGAGCGGCACCACCAACCTGAATTTCCTCAATATCTTGCAGGAATTTCGCGCCGTCGGAGAATTCGCGCGGTTCGCCAATCGCGCCTGGGCATGGCCCTTTTCACCACGGGCGCAGTATCAGCGGTCGATTCTGGTCATTCCGGGCTTTTTGGCGGGCGATGCGACCCTTTATCCTTTTGCCGACTGGCTCCGCAGCCGCGGCCACAATGTCTTTTTCTCAGGTATTCTAGCCAACACCGATTGCCCCCGTAATGCTATCGAACGCCTCTCCGGTATCCTGCGCGAGCGTAGCGAACGTGCGGGAGAAAAGGTGGTGGTGATAGGGCATAGTCTGGGCGGAATCTATGCGCGCGAACTGGCGCGGCGAATGCCCCAGTATGTCAGCCAGGTGGTGCTCATGGGCGCGCCGATTCGCGATCCTTTCACCGGTTCCAACCCGTACCTCAAGATGCTCGCCGTTTTGACCCGGCGCATCCACGAGAGCCGCAAGGGATGTTCCGGCGACATCGGCACTATCTGCGGTATCAATCAGTTCGACCCGCCCCCGGGAATTCCGGAGACGATCATCTTCACGCGCAGCGACGGCGTGGTCGATTGGAAGAGTTGCATCGAGACGGGGCCAAACATAAGCGCATTCGAGGTCCAATCGACGCACTTGGGTTTGCCGTATAATCCAGATGCGATGCGGATTATCGGCGAGCAGATAGAGTCGCGGTCACCGGACGAAGATTCGGAGAACTGAAAGTTTCGCTTTAGATTTTGTTGGGATGGCGATGCGCCGATTTGCTCTCGCCGCAGCTATTCTCCTGGCAGGTTGCGCCGCGCGTCAATCAGCCGCGCCGTCCTCATCGTCGATCGGTCAGGGCCCCGCAACCAGCCCCCAGCTCGCCCAGACATCCGTAAGCGCCACCCCTGCACAGTCAGCTGCTACCGCCCCGGCTCCCATACCGCCGGTACAAGCCCAGCCGCTACCCTTCAAGGGTCGGCTGCCGGACGGCGATCCGGATGAACTGCCGCCATCGGTGGCGATGTCCCTGTCGAGCAATTCTGCGGTGGTCTTTTCGTATCGCGAGGAGCTGACCCATGACGAGTACCACATCCCGCTTTGGTTCTCCGCGATAGATCCGGTTACTTATCTCGGCTCGCCGCTCGGCGACTACGGCGTGACGGCCTTCGCCTCGCTTTCGGTCGCCGATGGTGACCGAATTCTAGGCGACTATACGGCGAAGGTTCACGTCTCGAAGTCCTACAATCTGTATTCCGAGCCGACCCATCAGGAATTGGAGCAAGAAGCGCGAACGGCAGTACGCGCGCGAATCGACCAGAAACTTCACCAGGACATGAGCAGGCTGACCGAGCAAATCTCCAGCGCGTCACCGTCCACTAATGGTGCCAGCGCGCGATGAGGCCCGCCCGCGTCGCGATCGCCTGCCTGGCTCTCGCGATTTTCGTTTTCGGATGCGCGGTGCAAGGTCCTCGATTCGAAAAGGCCTATGCGCCGCCCGACCATGCCACGATTTACGTCTATCGTCCCTACAGCTACTTCTGCTCGCTGCTGCAACCGACGGTGACCTGCGGCGAGGATACGGCCCGGATAGGGCCCGGCGGCTATCACGCCTTCGTCGTTCCGGCGGGCCAAAAGGTCGAATGTAGCGTGCAAGGGGGCGAGACCTCCGACATCGTCGAAATTCAAGCTGAACCGCGCGTCTACTACATTAAGGAAGATTTCGGATGGGGCGTCCTGTCGGGACATCCTCATCTCGATCCGATCGACGAGGACCAGGCCCAAACGGAGATTCAGCGCTGCTGCGTGGAGCAGTCTTCATTGCCCTGAGACGCCTTCCGGGAGCGGTTTTGTAGATATCCGGCGCGAAGCGGCATCGCCTCGCACCGGAGCAGAGCGGAGAATAGGGGCGGCCCTCCCCGCGAAGATTCTGTGAGGCCGAACGGGAAGTGAAAACAAGAACGTGCTCTCTTTTTTGCAGGCGGCAATTCTCGGTATTCTCCAGGGAATCTCCGAACTCTTTCCGATTTCGAGCCTCGGCCACAGCATCATTCTGCCGACGCTGCTGGGCTGGAATATCGATCAAAAGGCGAACTATTTCCTAAGTTTCCTGGTTGCTACTCATTTTGCGACGGCCGCGGTTCTGTTCTTTTTCTACTGGGACGATTGGCTGCGCATCATCCGCGGAGTCGCCCGGTCGATCGGCGGCGGAGGTCTGGCCGCCGACCCCGACGCAAAACTGGGATGGCTGCTGGTGATCGGTACGGTTCCGGCCGGCGCTTTCGGTCTCTTATTCCAAAAACGTTTGCAAGAGCTTTTCGCTTCCCCTGCGTACGTCGCGTCATTCCTCGCGCTCAACGGAATCCTGCTTTACCTCGCGGAATTATTACGAACGAGAGCGCAGGACGGCGACGGCGTTCGCGACGCCGACCATCGGATCGCCGCGGAAGTTTCCTGGGGTCAGTCGGCGAAGATCGGTTTGATGCAAGTTCTCGCGCTGATTCCTGGATTCTCACGAACGGGATCGACGCTGACGGGAGGGCTGATGGTCGGGCTGGCTCGCGAAGACGCCATGCGGTTTTCTTTCCTGCTGGCCACTCCGATAATCGCCGCCGCCGCGGTGCTGAAACTGCCGGTGCTATTCACCTCCGGGAGCGCGCCGGCGATCGAAGCCGCGATGATCGGCGCCGTCTGCGCAGCAATAGCGTCGTACCTTTCCGTCCGCTTCCTAACCGCCTATTTCAAGACGCGAACACTTACACCCTTCGCGATCTATTGTCTGCTTTTCGGGTGCGCAAGCCTGCTGCTGATGCGCCGCTGACCTTTACTTTGCGGCAGTCTACTTTGCGGCGGGTTTTTCCAGTAATGGCTTCACGGTCGCATCGAGGACGCCGGCTGAGAGAGGTTTGTCGTCGGGCACAAACTTCGCGCGCAGCACACCCTCGCGGTCGATCACGAACGTAAGCGGCAACTGCTCGGGCGTACCGAAGCCGTTGGTTACGACGTCATCGAGCATCGCGGCGGGATAGTCGAAGGACTGCATGACCTTGATCACATCGGACCGATCGTGCGGGCGGTCGGCACTGAGACCGATCATTTCGAGGCCCTGGCCATGATACTGCCGGTAGAAGGCGTCGAGCGCGGGCATCTCCTGGCGGCAGGGCGGGCACCAGGTAGCCCAGAAATTGACCACGACCACTTTGCCGCGCTGGGACGAAAGGTCAAAGGTCTGACCGCTTAACTCTTTGACCACCAACTGCGGGGCCGGCTGACCGAGGTCAGCGGCCCCGCGCGCGAACCCCGCCGCGGCACAGAATGCCACGACGGTTCCGATACTGAGTGTGACTAACCAGGACGCTTTTCGCACGATGAATATCCTTTTGATCAGAACATGTAACTGAGGATTAGCTTGGTCGCGAACGGCGCGGTCTGCTGATACCCGTTCATGTTCTGAAACATCGGGATTTCGATATCGGCGTAAGCGCGCACGCCCCAAGCCATGATCTCGCCGCCTGGAGCAACCAGGAAACGGGTATAGCCGGTGTCGTAGTGACTCGCGTTGGAGCCGGTGTCCCGCGTGCGGTCAGAGGCGAGAAAGGTGATTATCGGTGCGACTTCCTTGAGAAAAGCGAACCTGCCGAAGTCGTAGTAGCCGCCGACAGCCGCATCCATTTCCCTGCCGGGAACATACTTGTCCTGTCCCCACACCGGCAAATCGTAATCGGCTTGTGCGTACCAGCTGAAAGGGCGCTCGCGGAAGGTCAGCGGTATCGGGCCCAACCGGCTCGGGAAGTTGCCGAGGTGGTAAGCGCCGAAGAGAAAATCGGTGCTACCGGTGCCGATCTGGAGGTCTCGATCGTAAGGGGGATAGTGCCAATCGCCGCTGGGGAACTTGACCCCCCATAGAAGTCCGGTCGACATATCCTCCGACAGGCCCGTATACATCCCCTGCACGCGGATATCGCCGATAGAGTTGTTCTGGTACCAGTGAATGTCCTGGGTGTTGCCCTGGTAAGCGCCCTTGTAGTCGCGTACCCAGTAGGGCACTTCGAGCATCAGTCCCCAACTGCGATTGAACATGTACTGTCCGCCCAATTCCATGAAATTGGTGCGGACGTACTTGTCGTTGTTGTAAATGGCGGAGGCGGGCTCTTTCGCGTGCCAGGTTATGTACTGGTTCATGTATTCGTATTGCACCCACACCTGGCCGCCGGATCCCATCGGAAACAACGATTGGGTTCCTACCTCAAAGACTCCGCATCCGCAGGCGCATGCGCGCGCGATCCCGGGAAATAGAGTGAACAAAAAAGCTACGGCGAGGGCGAGATATCGGAGCGCAAAGCTGTAGGGTTTTGAGTTAGAGCAACGAAAGAGATTGCATACATTATATTCCACTGAAGAGAGCATTTTTTTCTCCGAGGTCGAGTCACCGATTCTCAGTGCGCTCAACGGCGAAAGACCGAACATTCCGAGGCAAGGAATGGTGACGTGCCTTTTGTAAGGCGACAGCCACTGCGGAAAAACGGGCGATATAGACATGAGTCTTCCCCGTCCAGGCCTGTTCGAGAGAATCGTGTCGCCGTCTGCCGGTCACCGGCCAAGGCCGCAAGTGAGTATTCAGCTTGTCGTCAAAAACGCGTACCAATAACGCGACGACAAGCTTCGATGATCACACCGGCGTCGCGCGTGACACGAGCGCCAGGTGAAACACTGCTCCAGTAGCTAAGCGACCGGCAGAATGTGAGTTTGTTCAGCCTATGCGGGGTCTTGTCGCGGAGGCGGCGGATCCGGCGCGTCGCTTCGATGTCGAGGCGATGGCAGTGCCGGTAGAACATTTTCACCAAAATCGATGAGCACCGGCTTTACAGCAAACGAAGGTGCAGGCACCTGAAACGTCACCCCCGAGGGTGAAGCCATTGACGACAACGGATGACAGATATCCAGGGTGAAGGCGGGCCTCGACTGCGTAGTTACGATGGAAATGCCGAAGATGGACGGGAAGCCACCAACCAGAAAGCCGGTGGCCAGAATCAGCGCGAGAAGCTTGGCCGGATACTGCGGTTTTTGCGGCGCGCCCATTGTACGAGGTCTAGCCTATAGCGCTTCCCCGCTTTCATTTCCAGATTATGAATGGGCGAGGGCGGTTACTTCAGTCGAGTGGAGTATTCTACTAGTCACGCGCTAGTTGAGGTTGGCGATTACCTGGCCCATTTTGCCGGTTTCGTACATGCAAAAGTCGCCAATCTCGCGAGCGAAGCGGCGTGAGCTAAGAGCGTCGAGCATCGCCTTGACCAGCGGTGAGTCGAGTTCCTGAAGCGGAATGACCAGGTCGTAGCGCTCCTCGCGAAGCGGGATGAAGCCGAGGCCGTAAACTTCGGCGGCGACCCGGAGCGTGACTCCGGTGTCAGCCCGGCCCGCGGCAATCGCGGCGGCGACCTCCAGATGGCCGGCCAACTCGGTCCGATAGCCTGAAATTTTATCGGGGGAAAGGCTCAGTTCGGCGAGGCCCTCGTCGAGGGCTGAACGCGCGCCCGCGCCCGGTTCGCGATTGACTATTTTGAGCCCGGGCCGCGCGAGATCGGCCGCGCTCTTGATATGGCGCGGATTTCCGGCCGCCGTCGCGAGTCCCAATTCCCAACTGGCAAAGTTCACGACGACCGCCCGTCGGCGTCCGAGCGCGCGTCTGACCTGTGCGAGATTGTACTCGCCACTTTTGGGATCGCGTAGATGAACGCCGGCGGCATGTACTTGTCCGGACACTAAGGTGCCGAGCGCCCGCGTGCTCGAGCATTGGATTATCACGGCGGATACCGGCGAATGACGACGCGCGAGCCAATTGGCGAGAATGGCGGCAGCCGGATCGCATCCGGCGATCAGCAGGGTCGAGTCGATTTCGTCCCTGGAGAGAAAGGTCGATACTTCCGCGCGGCGTTGGGTTGCGCGCCGCACCACACCGGCGCAGGGGATGAGCGCGAGTTGCGCGGCGGGTTGCTCGACGGCCACCAACCTGCCGCCGACGCGCCCGAGAGCTACGCGCGGACGGCGATACCCCTCACCGTCGACACCGCTCCAGCCGACATCGAGACAGTCGGAATCCTCGCCGTTGTCGTCGCCGAAAAGAGTTTCGACGGTCTCACTCAATTCGCGGGCGAGGCGCAGGGCGACAGTGACACTGGGTTGGTAGACGCCCGACTCGATCGCGCCCAAGGCCTGGCGCGAGATGCGAGCTCTCTTCGCCAGCTCGATCTGGGTTAAGCGGCGAGCGATTCGCGCGCGCGCCAGGCGGGTTTCGCGATCTGCCATGATACTGGCCTCGAGCTACAACAGTGGCAGAAGTGCAGGGGCTTTGAAACCAAGCCATTTGCGCGAATTAGCAGTGGTTTGGCCTTTTCTTCACCGCGACTGCCATCGATGACCCGCCGGCGGGTTAGCCGCCGACTTCAAAAGGTAATCAGCGGCTTGATGATGCCATCCTCTTTGTGATCCATCATGGTGAAGGCGCGTTCGAGTTGCGCGAAGGGGAAGGTATGGGTGGTCATCCGTGTCGGATCGATACGGCCGCTGCGCAGCAGTTGTAACATCCGATCCATGCGGAGCCGTCCACCCGGACACAAACCGGTGCGGATAGTTTTCTCGGCCATCCCGACGCCCCAGTCCAGGCGTGGGATATTCACGAAGTCGCCCTTGCCGTGATAGCCGGCGTTGGAGATGGTGCCGCCCGGTTTGGTTACGCGGATGGCATTCTGGAATGGCTCGTTGCCGCCGAGCGCCTCTATCGCGGCATCCACGCCGAGCGCCGCCGGTGAGATCCATGATGCGTTTGACGACGTCCTCGCGACCGTGATCGACGACCAAATCAGCGCCATAGAAGCGCGCCAACTCGGCGCGTTTCGCTACCGAGTCGACCCCAATGACGAGCCCCGCGCCGCGCATCCGGGCCCCGGCGATGGCCATCAGACCGACCGGTCCCAGGGCGAAGACGGCGACCGATCCGCCAATGGGGATGTCGGCATTTTCGGCCGCCATCAGACCGGTCGAGAGCATATCGCAGCAGTAGACCGCGGCTTCGTCGGAGACTTCGGCGGGGATGGCGGCGAGATTGGCGTCGGCGTCATTGACATGGAAGTACTCGGCGAAGACGCCATCCTTGGTATTGGCGAACTTCCATCCGCCGAGCGCCGCGCCGGATTGGGAGGAATGTCCCCCCTGAGAGGCGGGATCGCCCCAGTCCGGGGTGATCGCGCCCACCACCACCCGGTCGCCGGACTTGAAACGCCGGACCTGGCCGCCGACCTGGTGGACGATGCCGACCGCCTCGTGGCCGAGGGTGAGGTTATCGCGAGGGCCGATCGCGCCGTGGACGGTATGGGCGTCCGAGGTGCAAATCAGGGCGCGGGTAGTGCGTATGATGGCGTCGTTGGGTCCTGGCTCCGGGACCGGCTTATCCGCGAACCCCACTCGATCCAGTCCCTGCATGACAAAGGCTTTCATTTATGCGGCCTCCTCCCCGATACGGCCTCGAGCGCGGGACCCCGGGTTTGTGTGCAAGCGGACCCGGAATCGCCCTCGAGACGGCGGCGTAAATCGTAGGCCGCCATTGACCCTGAGAGCAAATGCGGTGTAAACGGCAGACTGATGTAGTACTGGGCTGAGGAGGACTAAAACTTATGGACTCCACTTCGGGGAGCCGGACGGCCTACGGCCCGACAGATTGGCTTGGTGGCTGGTGGACGCTTTTCTGGTCGTGCGCGGTCTTGTTGGCCATCAATCTTTTCCTGTGGGTATGGGATTACAATTTCGCATTCACGGCGGGCCTCAACGCCGCCAGTCGATCCTTTACGCTGCATTACCGGACACTGTTCTGGGGTGAACTGATTTCGCTCGGGGCCTTTGCCGGCCTCTGGTACGGATGGCTGGTACGGACCGGGCAGGCGCTGAACGGAGAAGAACTGCATCCGCGCGAAGAAGTGCGCCGGATCGCGGTACTTTGGGGAATTATCGGGGCGACCAGCCTGTCGCTTTATATCGAGGCGAGCTTCTGGCCGAACTGGGACGGCGCGTGGCATCAGACGATGGTGCGCGACACCGCGCTTACGCCGACGCATATCCCGATGTTTTACTTTTCTTTCCCTTTCGGTGGTGCTGGCGTTGGGCGCATACCTCTATGGCCGTTTCCGGATTCCCGCGGTTTATGGCTCGGACAAGGGTTTCCCTGGTCTTTCTTCCTGTTGATCGCCGCGGCCGTACTCGAATTCGTGCAGGTGGCGTTCAATGAATGGGGCCATAGCCTATGGCTATCCGAGGAATTTTTCTCGGTGCCGTTCCATTGGCCGTTCGTAGCCTATGGCTGGCTCGCGAGCGGGATGTTCGCGGTATGGGGCGAGACCATTTTCCGGCTCTTGGCGATTGAAAAAGAAGCGCCGCAGGCGAGGAGATACCGCCGCACAGACCGCGGCAGCGGGCGGCCGATACGAAGCAGGAATTACCCGGCCCACGCGGCAAGGGGAGTAGCATGGCGACGGCAGCACTCTGCAATAGCCGGCGCCGCGGAAAGAGCAGCGGCGCCTGGAACTGCGCGATCTGCTCAACGCCAAGTATCAGTGGATTGACCGCACGTGGGACGTCGTCTTCTGGGTTACCGCGATTTTTATCGTGGCCGGCGCGGCGGACATCACGAAACTGCTCTTTGCCGGCGACTGGGACTTCTGGACTGATTGGAAAGATCCGCAATGGTGGCCGGTGGTGACCGCCTTCGCGACCATCATCATTCCGTCAGCGCTGCAATGGATTCAGTGGGTGGCGTGGCGTTTCCCGACCGGCGCAACCTACACCTGCGTATGCCTGTTCCTGGCGTCATGGGCCGGCCGTTACTTCCAGTGGCATATCGCGGAGACTTATCCGCTCAATTTCGTGTGGCCGATCTCGACGGTGCCCGCGGCGATCATTCTCGATTGGCTGCTGATGAAGACACGAAGTTTCGTGCTCACCTCGCTCATAGGAGGCCCCATATGGGCCGTGCTGGTCTGGGCCTTTAATTATATTCCGCTGGCGCCGTTCCTCCAGCCCGCGGTGTATATGCATCACGTGATGACCGTCTCGGATATCCAGGGCGTCGCTTACATCCGTTCGCAGACTCCTGAGTACCTGCGCCATATCGAGCGCGGCGCATTACGGAGCTTCCTCGGCGAGACGCAATACGTGTCGCTGCTTTTCGGCGGCACGCTCGCGTTCATCGGTTACTGGGTGGGGCAATTGATTGGCCGTTATCTCGCGGTGTGGCCGATCGGAAATACATCAAAGACTTACTAGATGGCGCGAGCACAACGTGATGACCTTATCGAGACGGATATATGCGAGGGGCGATTGCGGCGATGTTGTGGCTGCTGGCGACTGCGTCGATGGCGCATGCGCACGGCGGAATCGCGGGTCCCGACGAATTGGGTCCACCGGTTATCACTTCGACCATTTGGGCATCGCCTGCTACTGGATCGTGATGCTGTGGCCGTCGCGCCGCCCGCGCAACGGCGGCAAAAATGGCCACGGCAATGGCAACGGTAACGGCAAGATGGTCCGCGAAGGCGGCGCGATGAGCGAACGTCGGGGGCGTTACAGCCAAGGGCGGTCGCCTTGACTAAGGAGAAGTATGCGGAATGCGAATGCGGCTTGCGGTTTGTTTCGCTTTGGCAGTGGGTGCTCGTGATGGCCAGCGCACCGCGTGTGTTCGCTCATGGCGAGTCCGCCGATGAGCCGTTCTTGAAGGATCTCACGGTCGCGTTCTATGACATTCACATTTCTCCGACGGCGGTTAAAGTCGGAGATCCGGTTACGATAACCGGCAGCCTTAAAGTTCTCGAAACCTGGCCCTACACGCTCGATCCACCGCAGACCGCCTATCTCACGCCGGTCGTTCCGGGCCCGGTATTCGCGTTGACCGAGCGCGACATCAACGGCGATCCCGCATTCGGATCGATCTTCATCGAAAAGGGCGGGATCTACAATTTCAAGATGGTGATGCTGGCGCGGAACCCGGGACATTGGCACGTTCACCCGGGAATCGCGATACAGGGGACGGGTACACTGATCGGACCCGGGGGAATGGGTGACGATCGATCCGAGCGGTCAGCCGTTTCGCCTCGACGTCACGTTGCTCAACGGAAAGACCGTCAACCTGGAGCATTACGGCGGCAGTTTCGTCTGGTGGTGGTCGTTCGCCGGATTCCTGCTGGGCGTCATCTGGATGCTCTACTGGACGGTGCCGAAACGGACGGTCACGCGCCTGGCGGTGACCTTGCAGATGCCCGATCAACGACGATGCTCCCGATATCGGTCTAATCACCCCGCGCGATCATTTCTGGATGAACGTCCTGGCGGGCGCGACGATCGTGATGCTGGTCGGCGGATGGGTCTACATGGCGGTGAAGTACCCGGTACGATTGCCGCAGCAGACCGATCGCTTCGAGCCGCAATTCGTCTCGTCGGGTCCGAACCTGGCGGACGTCCATTCGCGCGGCTCCAGCTACGATGAAAAGACCGATACCCTCGTGATCAACCTCGATGTAACCAACAACGGGTCGAGTCCGTTAACGCTCAAACAGTACATCATGGCGATGGCGGTTTTCGTCAACGGCGGTGCAAGACGAGCAGGCCAAGGCGGGTCCAGCGGACTACGTCGGCCGTCTCAACGTCGAACCGAGCACTCCGGTCGCTCCGGGCGAGACGCGAAGCTCACGCTAACGATGTCGAGCGAGGTCTTCGACCAGGAACGCCTGATTCCGCTGCATGATCCCCAGCAACTCATCGCCGGGTTGCTGCGCTTCGAGAATGCGGACGGTAAGCAGCAATTTGTGACGACGAAATCGGTACTCATCCCGACCGAGTTCAAACCGCAATATTTGCCTTGAGGATGGCTGAATGGCAAGCATGAAAGCGGCGGTCCTAAATGCTTACGACACGAGCCTGAGCCGGCCCGAGTTCGTTACTTATCAGGACGTTCCCGAGCCGAAGATTGAGGGCCCCGGCGACGTCATCGTTCGGGTTGGCGGCGCGGGCGTGTGCCGCACCGATTTGCACGTAATCGAAGGACTTTGGCGCGACGAGTGCGGTCAAGCTGCCCTATATCATGGGACATGAAAATGCCGGCTGGGTTGAAGCGGTCGGCGCGCGCGGTGCAAGGACTCAAGGTCGGCGACCCGGTTATCTGCCATCCGTTGCTCAGCAGGGGAGAGACGCTGGCCGCGCGTCGCGGCAGTGACATGCACGCGGGCGGCGCCTTTCCCGGGAATCGATTCCAACGGTGGATATGCGGAACTGCTCAAGACTTCCGAACGCGCCGTGGTCAAGCTACCGCAGACGTTGGCGCCCAAAGATGTCGCGCCCTACGCGGACGCGGGCCTGACCGCATATCACGTCGCCAAGAAGGCGGCTGCTCATCTGCTGCCGGACAATATGCCGTGGTGATCGGCGTCGGCGGCCTCGGCCATATCGGGATTCAGTCTGCGGCGATGTGCGCCGCCAGTATCATCGCGGTCGACCGGTCCGACCTGGCGCTGAGTCTCGCCGAAGAGTGCGGGGCCGAGCACATCATCAAGGCTGACGGCAACGAGGTCGAGGCGGTCCTCGGGCTGACCGAAGGCAATGGCGCCGAGGCGGTAATCGATTTCGTCGGCGAAGGTGATGCGGTCGCCAAGGGACTGCGATGACGCGCAACGCCGGCTACTACTACATCGTCGGATACGGCGGCAAAGTCGAAATTCCCACCATGGACATGATCGTCTCCGAGAAAACCATCGTCGGAAATCTCGTTGGAACTTATCCGATCTGGTCGAATTGATGGCGCTTGCGGATCGCGGCCTGGTGAAGCTCGCGACCAGGGAATATCGCTTGAGCGAGGCCAACAGCGCTCTGCACGATCTTGACGACGGCAAGGTGAAGGGTCGCGCCGTTCTCATCCCTTGAGGCTCCTGGTTGCGTCTGGCAGTTCGATGACTCGGGCAAGGTTCGATGGGAAAGGATTGAGGGTCGTGCTCGGTGCGGCGACCTTACTTTCTTTTCGGCGACGGTAATGCCGCGTGCGCAAGCAGCCAGCGCGGCGGACGCCGGTCCGGCCAAAGTCGTCATCACTCCAGAAGCGCGGGAAGCGGCGAGCCAAATCTTCGAAGAGCGATGTTCGTCGTGTCACGGGCCGAAGGGACGCGGTGATGGACCCGCCGCGGTGAACCTCAAACCGCGTCCGCGCGATTTTCAGAATCGGCGAATGGCAGAAATCGGTGAGCGATGCGGAGATTGCCAAGGCGATAGTCTACGGGGGAAGCTCGGTCGGGCTCAGCGGCGAGATGGCCCCCAATCCCGACCTTGAAACCGAGCCGCGCGATTGTGGGCGCGCTGGTCGAACGTGTGCGTAAATTGGCAAAGTTGAGTGGAGGGGAGCGAAAATTGAAACGACGCGAGTTCCTGCAAAAGGGCGCGCTGGTGGTCGCCGGCGCGGCCGCTGTCGCCTCGGGCGTAGCGGTTGTCGGTTATGCCGATGAGGGCAGTTGGACCGCCGGACTAAAGACCCTAAGCCCGAAAGAGGGCGAGACTCTCCTCAAAATGGCGCGCGAGATTTATCCGCACGATCGCCTTACCGATGCGTCCATCAGAAAGTGGTGGAGGATTTGGACGCCCAGGCCGGCAAGGATGCCGAAGTGGCGAAGCTGTTGCGCAACGGCGTCGCCGATCTGAATCGCGCGGCCGGTGGCGACTTCGCCAAACTTCATAGCGACGCACAAGTCGCGGAACTAAAAAAATCGAAAATACCCCATTCTTTCAGAAGGTTCGCGGCAGCGAAGTGGTGTCGCTCTACAACGATCACGATGGTATGGAAGAAGCTCGGCTACCAGGGGGCTTCGTATCCGATCGGCGGTTATCTGCTCACGGCTTTAACGATTTGAACTGGCTGCCGGATCCGCCTGAATCGGCCAGTCCCAAGCCGGCCTGACGGAGGAGGTCTCGTGGCTCGATTCGATACCAAAGACGATTCTGTAGTCGTCATCATCGGTTCGGGAGCGGGAGGAGGCACGCTCGCCAACGAGCTGTGCCAGAAGGGCTTCAAGGTTGTCCTGCTCGAGGCGGGTAAGCGCCAGTCGTCGGCGACCTTCCATAACGACGAATGGTCCGCATTCAATCAGCTCGCCTGGCTCGATAAGCGGACGACTTCGGGTGGGTGGCGAATCGCCAAGGACTTCCCCAACCTGCCGGCCTGGACCTGCAAGACCGTCGGCGGCACTAGCGTGCATTGGGCCGGCGCTTCGCTGCGCCTGCAGGAACATGAGTTCAAGGCCAAGACTATATTCAGGGGTGACCGGTGCGAACTCCTGGACTGGCCGCTGACGCTGGCGGACCTCGAGCCCTATTACGCCAAGGCCGAGAACAAGATGGGCGTCACCCGCACCAACGATATTCCCGGCCTGCCCGGCAACAACAATTTCAAGGTGATGTACAATGGCGCCACGCGCGTCGGTTACAAGACCGTTCATACCGGGCGCATGGCGATCAACAGCCGTCCGCGCGATGATCGTTCCTCATGCTGGCAGCTCGGCTTTTGTTTTCAGGGCTGCAAATCCGGGGCGAAATGGTCGACGCTTTACACTGAGATTCCCAAGGCCGAGGCGACCGGCAGACTCGACCTGCGGCCGGAGTCGATGGCGCTGCAAATCCAGCACGACGGACGGCAAGGCAACCGGCGTGCTTTACGCCGACAAGGACGGCAAGCAGATGGTGCAGAAGGCGCGGATCGTATGCGTGGCCTGCAATTCGATCGAAAGCGCGCGCCTGCTGCTCAACTCGGCCGTCATTCGACCTTCCCTCATGGGCTGGCGAATTCCTCGGGCCAGGTCGGCAAGAACTACATGCGCCATACGACCGGTTCGGTCTTCGGCATTTTCAAGCAGCCGGTTTATATGTATCGCGGCACCGTGATGGCGGGAATCGTCACCGATGAGGCCGATCTGAACACCAAACGCGGCTTTACCGGCGGCTTCGAGATGGAAACGATTTCGCTGGGTTTGCCTTTCACCGCCGCCTTCCTCAATCCGGGCGCATGGGGCGCGATTACACCCGCCTGCTCGACCAATATCCCAACATGGCCGGCATGTGGATCGTCGGTGAAGACATGCCGCAGGAGACCAACGCGGTAACGCTACATCCCGCTGAGAAGGACCAATTCGGCTGCCAATCCCAAACGTGCATTACGATGATCATCCAACGATGCTCGCGATGAGAAATTATGCATACAAGCGCGGCGCTGCGGTGTACAACGCCGTCGGCGCGACTCAAACCGATCCGGTCCCACCCTATCCGTCCACTCACAACCTGGGCACCTGCCGCATGAGCGAGAAGTCCGCGCGACGGCGTCTGCAACAAGTGGGGGCAGACCCACGATCTCAAGAACCTGTTCATTTCCGACGGTAGCCGTTCACCAGCGCCGGGAGAATCCCACACTCACGATCGTGACTCTGGCGATACGGCAGGCGGACTATATCGCCGCGGAAAGTCTAAGAAGAATATCTCGGCGATGATTCCTGCGACGGCCGCTAGCCGATGCGCGAACGCCCGTAAAGGAAGTCTACGCCCGCGCAACTTTGTAACGGCTGCCTGGATACAAGAAATCACCAGTGAAACGCTCGATCATCATATTGTTTTGCGTAGCATCCGCATCCTTCGCCAAGAGCGGTTTTGCCGATACCGGCGATCGCGAATAGTCTCCCCGCGCATACCGAGCGCCGAACCCGCGACAAACGCTACCCGCAATCACGCTCGTCGATCAGAATGGCGCCTCAATTTCGCTCGCGAGCTTCCGCCGCAGGCCGTACTGCTCGGCTTCGTGCATACCTCCTGTAAGGGTCCATGCGAGCTGATGACCGCGAAGATGCGGCAGGTTGATCAGAAGCTCGGCTCCGATGTGGATACGGAAAGTAACGATGGTTACGGTGACGACCGATCCCGATCACGACGGGCCGCCCGCGATGCTCGCGTACGCCAAGGCCCAGGGCGCCAATCTTCCCGGATGGTACTTTCTCAGCGGCAAGCCCGCCAACGTGCGTCGCGTCCTTGCGCTCTTTGGTATAGCCCACGAAGAGACTGAAGAGGACGAGATGACCCACGTACTCGATTTGTATCTAATTGCGCCCGATGGTACTGCGGTGCATCACTATACTGGTCTCGAAACGTCGCCCGACCGGATCGCTTCGGAATCAGGAAGACCCTGGCGGAGCGATAAGTCACGGTTCGCGCCCGCGATTGCGAACGCCTTGAGCCATCGCGAGGAAAGCTAATGGCACCAGACACGCTCTGCGGCTGGGGTAATCGCGACAAGGCCGCGTACTTCCTCGAAAACGCCGAAGTTATCGTCCCGCGGCGTCGCGAACAATTGGCCGTTCTGCTCGATCTTTTCCCTTGGCCCGCTGACGCCGATCTTTCGATTGTCGACCTCGGTTCCGGGTTCGGCGCGCTTACCGAACAGATTCTCGCACGGTATCCGCGCTCGACGGTCACTTGCGTCGATGGTTCCACCGAAATGATGGCGCTGGCGCGCGATCGTCTGGCGCCTCACGCCTCTCGCGTTAGTTTTTACCTCGCCGACCTCGCCGATCGTCGTGGTGCAAGGAAATTGAGGGTCGGCGCAACGCAATCGTCTCCGGCCTTGCGATTCATCACTTGAGCGACGAACGCAAGCGCGGCCTTTATCGCGAGGCCTTCGGTTTGCTGCAATCCGGCGGCGTGTTCTTGAACAATGAATCTGCGCGACGCCGCCCGCAATGAAAGATTGCTTCGAAGAATTGAATCTCAAGGTGATTCAGGACCAGGAACACTCAAAGCGCGGCATCGCCAGGCCGCTTGAACAGATCAGATCGGAAATGCACGAGCAATTGCGCCTGGCCGGCGAAGAGCATCACAGTCATATCGCGCCCCTGCGCAGCCAATTGGAATGGCTCGCGGACGCCGGCTTCAAGTCGGTCGACTGTTACTGGAAATACCTCGATATCTCCATCTTCGGCGGCGTCAAGGAATAGGTTGCGCGAGCCCGTGGCTATTCGCGGTTCTGGCCGCCTCGCGCCGCTTGTGCAATTCTTCATCGCAACGTGACCTCAGGAATCCTCGATGCCGCAGGAAATCGACGCAAATAGTCTCGAACTCGCCGGAATAATCCGTCCCGGCGACCACGTCGTATGGGGTTCCGGCACCGGCGAACCGCTCACCCTCGTCCGAAAGTTCATCGAACAACGCCACGCGATTGGCCGCACCAACGTTTTCCTCGGCGGAATCTGCTACGACGACATCGTCAAGCCCGAACACGCCGACGTCATCACCTTCACCGGCTTCGGTGCACAAGGCACGCTTCGACAACTCGCGCGTGCCGGGGTTTTGCGCATTATTCCCGCTCATCTCTCGCAAGTGCCCGGCTACTTCGTCGATCGGTTGATCAAGGCTGATGTGGTTTTTCTCTACCTCAGCCAAAATCAGCACGGCGACTACAGTTTCTCGCTCGAGAACGACTACCTTCAGGCCGCCATGACCCATGCGCGCGTGGTCGTCGCCGAAGTCAATGACCAGTTGCCGTGGACTTACTATGACGGCAGACTCGATCCGGCGCGGATTGACTATGTCGTGCGCACCTCGCATCCGCCGATGGAAATGGCGGAAGCGGCCTTCGGCCCGGTTGAGTCCGCAATCGCGGACCACGTTGGCCGTTATATCGAGGATGGGACGACGATTCAGATCGGTATCGGCTCGATTCCCGACGCGGTGCTCGCCGGTGTCGGCGATCGTCGCGACCTCGGGATCCATTCGGGGCTTATCAGCGATCGCGTTGCCGACCTGATGGAACGTGGCGTCATGACCAACGCGCGCAAGCCGATCGATACCGGTATCGCGACCTGCGGCTCACTGCGCGGAACCAAACGTCTCTACGATTTCGCCCATGAGAATCGCGCGATCCGGCTGTTTACCTTTATGCATACCCATCGCGCGGAAATTCTCTGCCAACTCGGCAAGCTCGTCGCGATCAACTCCGCGATCGAGATCGACCTTACCGGTCAAATCAATTCGGAAATCGCTTCGGGAATGCAGATCGGATTGGTGGGCGGGCAGGGCGATTTCGTCCGCGGCGCGCAGATGGCGTCGGGCGGACGTGCGGTGATCGCGATGCCGGCGACGGCGCGCAACGGACAGATCAGCAAGATCGTCTCGCGCTTGAACGGGGTGGTCACCACCGCGCGTAGCGATGCGGACCTTATCGTCACCGAATTCGGCGTGGCCGAACTCCGCGGGCAGCCGCTCGACGAGCGTATCCGCCGGATGGTCGCCATCAGCCATCCCAACTTTCGCGAATCGCTCGAGCGCGAGGCTCATGCCATGACGCACCGAAGCGCATAGTCAGTTCACGCTCGCGTTTATACTCATGAATCTTACACTGAGGTACTGATCATAATGGCTGCCGCAAGCGAAATAGTCAGTCAACTCGAGGCTTTCTACAAAGGCTATATCGACGCCTTCAATCGCGAGGACATCGACGCCTTCAGCGAAGCCTTTTCCTTCCCCTATGCCTTCGTCAGCGGCGATCGCGGCTTGTCGTCATGTGCCAGTGAGAGCGATCATCAACGCTTCTTCAGCAAAATCATGATCGATCTCAAGGCGCGCGGATGGGTCCGTTCGGCCATCGATTCCCTCAAAGCCTGGGTCTTCGCCGACGATCTCGGAATGATCCTGGCCGATTACACGCGCTTCAAGGCCGACGGTTCGGTCCTCGAGGCCGGCCGTGCCTGCTATACCGTGCGCCGCGAGGGCAAGGCCTGGAAAATGGTGACGATCGCCGAGGTCAAGCCGCCATTTCTCGGCCCCGCCGACCTCCCACGATAGGCGGCGACATGCGTCTTGAACGCAATCCCTTGACATAACCGTCACGAAGTTGCTCCAACAGACGGGGATTTAACCACTGAACCTTATTGGTCGGGAGGTACGGCTATGGCGACTCTGCGCGGCGAAGAAATCATCGCTCGCTCCTTCAAGCAGGAAGGCGTCGACACAATTTTCTTTATGATGGGCGGACCCACTGGAGGTACCGCCGGTGCCTGTCTCGACCTCGGCATGAAGGGCATCTACGTCCGCCATGAGCAGGCCGCCGCCATGATGGCCCACGCCTACGCGCGCGTCACCGGCAAGCCCGGCATCTGTATTGCCCCGATGGGCCCCGGAGTCGCCAATCTCGTCACCGGACTCGCCAACGCATGGGCCGACGCCTCGCCCATCATTGCGATAGGCGGTTCGGCTCCGATGCGCGGATGGACCCTCGATACCTTCCAGGAAATGGAACAGGTGCCGATGATGCGGCCGATCGTGAAATCGGCCTACCGCGTCGACCTCGGCTACCGTATCCCCGAGTACATCGCGATCGCCTTCCGCGAGGCGCTCGACGGCAAACGCGGCCCGGTCTATCTCGATCTCCCCGGTGACATCCTCGCCGGCAAGGTCGATGAGGAAAAGATCAACTGGGTCGAAGGCGGCTATCGTACCGAGGCCCGCCCCGCCGGCGATCCCGCGCTGGTGCGCAAGGCCATCGACCTTCTCGCCGAGGCGCGCAAACCCCTGGTGATCACCGGCAGCGGCGTGCTCTGGGCCCGCGCCGAAGAGGATCTGCGCAATTTCGTCGAAGCCACCGGCATCCCCTTTTTCACCACGCCGCAGGGGCGCGGAGTCGTCGCCGAGGATCATGCGCGATCATTCCCGGCGGCGCGTTCAACCGCCTTTCGCGAGGCCGACGTCGTCCTCGTGATCGGCGCCCGCGCCAATTCGATGCTTTCCTTCCTGCGCGCGCCGCGCTTCTCTCCCGATGCCAAGTTTATCAACGTCAATGTCGATGGACGCGAGATTGGCCACAATCGCGCACCCGAGATCGGGATAATCGGCGACGCCAAGATGGTCCTGCAGCAGCTCACCGAACAGGCCAAGGGCCGCTTTCCCAAGGAAGAGACCACCTGGGTCTCGCAGCTGGCCGCCAAACATCGCTCGAACCTCGAGCGCAACGCGCCGTTGCTGCATTCGGAGAGCACGCCGATTCATCCGCTGCGCCTGTGCAACGAGGTCAAGGACGCGATTTCGCGCGATACCATCCTGGTCGTCGACGGCCATGAGATTCTCAACTTCGCGCGCCAGTCGATCCCCGCATATACCGCCCGTGGGAGCCTCAACGCCGGTCCGCACGGATGCATGGGCGTGGGTATCCCGTTTGGTATCGGCGCCAAGGCCGCAGCCCCCGACCGCCCGGTAGTTGTTCTGAGTGGCGACGGCGCCTTCGGCTGGAACGGGATGGAGATGGATACCGCCATCCGTCACAAGCTCAACATCGTGGTTATTTTGTCGAACAACGGCGGCTTCACCTCGCGCAAGACCGGCGGCAACGTCGGCCGCGACCTCGGCTATCAACGCTACGACAAAATGGTCGAGGCCTTCGGTGGATACGGCGAATTCGTCGAAAAACCGGCCGATATCCGTCCCGCGATCGATCGCGCCATGAAGAGCGGCAAGCCCGCGCTGGTCAACGTCTGTACCGATCCTGAAGCCCAGGCCACTACCGACATGGGCTTCGCCGGCTACTGAGATCGGGACGCTAGACCGACGATGACAGCTTCAAGGCCGACTTCCGCTTCGACGGGTAAAGGCAACAAGGGTCGCAACGGGCGCGCGAACGGCGTCACTTCCGGCAAGCTCGACTTGCCGGGTCATCAGGCCGTCAAGATGCGCCTGATGGAGCCGGGCGACAAGGATCGGATGCTCGCCTTCGCACGTTCGCTTCCGCCTAATGACCTGCTCTTCCTGCGCACCGATATCACCGATCCCGAGATGGTCGACGAGTGGATGCGCAATATCGAAAAGGGTTCGTCCGTCGCCGTGGCCGCGGAAATTGACGGAGTCCTCGCCGGCTACGCGGCGCTGCATACCGATCAACCGAAGTGGACGCGGCGCATCGGCGAAATCCGCATGCAGGTGCATCCGGCCTATCGCGGGATCGGCCTGGGTCGCGCGCTCGCGACGAAAATCTTCGAGCTCGGCCAGTCGCGCGGTCTCAAGAAAATGGCTGCGATGATGACTCCGGACCAGACCGGCGCGCGCGCCGCCTTCGAACGCTTAGGTTTTCAGGTCGAGGCCCTGCTCCAGGATTGGGTGGTGGACCGTGATGATCGTCCGCGCGACCTGCTCATCATGAGCCACGATCTCGAAGGTTCGAGCGGTCATATGAGCACCTGATGCGATGGCCGTGTGGGAAAGCCTCGCGAGACCGTTAAGCGCTTGTTGGTTCCGCGGACGCACGGCGCTTATAACCGGCGCTTCCAGCGGCATTGGTCGCGACATCTCGCTGAGTCTCGCCCGCCTGGGAGTTCGGGTCGCGATCCTCGCACGCCGCAGGGATCCGCTCGCCCAGGTCGCAGATGAAATTCGTGCGGGCGGCGGCGAGGCTCTGGTTCTCCTCGCCGATGTCTCGCAGCGCGGCCAGGTTCGCGACGCCGTCCAACGTGCACTGGCCGACTTCGGCCAACTCGACATTCTCGTCAACTCAGCCGGCATGGTCATTCCCGCACCGGTCGAAAGCCTGAAGCCAGCGGATCTCCAGCGGATGCTCCAGGTGAATCTCTTCGGCACTCTCCATTCCATGCAGGCGGTCATTCCCTCGATGCGCCACGCGGGCGCCGGCAACATCGTAAATATCGCTTCGCTGGCGGGACGGCGTGGCTTGCCACCTCTAGGCGGTTATTCAGCAAGCAAATTTGCGTTGGTAGGGTTAACCGAAGCCTTGCGCGTAGATTTACGCGGTAGCGGCATCAAGGTGTCACTAGTGATGCCTACCGTGGTCGACACACCGATGACCGACAATTTTGTGGCTGCCGAGGAAACGACGAGTATCCCTGGACTCGTCTCTGGTATCCCCGTTCAATGGGTGACTTGGGCTGCGGTCGCTGCTATCTGCTTCGGACTAACCGAGGTCGACGTACCGCCGGGTGCCGTAGTGCTCGAGAAGATGGCGGCGCTCTTCCCCGGATTGACCGACGCGGCTATCGCCTTAGGCACCCGATTTGCTGAATGGTTCGGCACCCGCACCTCACACGAGGGTTCTTGAGAGCACACCGCCGTCTGAATTGTCGTTGTCGCGCTGGTAACCTTGCACAACCGGTCCCAAACGTGTCTTGTTTTCGCGGAACTCACAGTTTAACCTTTCGCTGTCTTCTATGAAGCTCGCCCTGCGAATCGCGATGCTCTCCGCATTGGTCGGACTCGTCAGTTGCGCCGCCCGCAAGCCGCGCAATGGTGAGAACTATTATGTCGAGGCGACCCAGGAATATTCGCAGCACTACTACGAGCCCGCGATCGAAAATTACCAGAAACTGATCGACCAATATCCCTTCAGCCCGTATGCCGAGGAGGCCGAGCTCAATATTGGTCTCGCCTATTACAAAGAGCATAACTACGCGGAGTCGGTCGGCGCCTTCAACGACTTTCTGCGCATGCATCCGACCAGTAATCGGCTCGACATCGCCTCCTACTATCTTGCGATGGCTCACTACGATCAGATGGGCCGTCCCGACCAGGATCAGACCCACACCCAGCTCGCCTTGGAGGAGTTTCAGACCATCGAGCGCCGCTTCCCCGAAAGCAACTTCGCCTCGCTCGCGCATCAGCAGGTGGCGATTTGTCGCGAGATGCTCGCGCGCCACGACTACCTGATTGGCGATTTCTACTATAAGCGCGCGAACTACAAAGCCTCGGAATCGCGCATGGCGGAGTTGCTGGCGCTCTATCCCGACACTCCCATCGCTCCGCAGGCGCTGTACGACCTTGGCCGCACGCTCGAAAAGCAGGGCAAGAAGTATTCGGCGGCGCAGGCCTTCACCGCCCTCAAGACCCACTTCCCCAATACGCAATACGCGACCGAGGCCAACCACGAGCTGAAGATCCTGAATCAGCCCGTCGATACCGAAGAGGATCCCTTGAAGCTGGTGCTGGCGGAAAGCGGCTTTGGCGAAGACGCGATGAACGCCGACCATGTCTCGGTGCATGAGAGCCTCGCCAACCTCGCTTCGGCCGGAAACCCGGCCTATGGACCCGATGGGTTGCCGATCCTCGATGCCGCCGCGCAGAAGCCGGTACCGTCGGCTCTCAAAGCCAATCCCGGACCCGCGACCTTGCAGGAGATTCGGCTGTCGTCATCGCAACTGCCGCTCTCGGTGATCTTCGACCTGACCGGACCGGTCAATTTCGACGATAAGCTCGACCACGGCTCGGATACCTCCACCCTGACTATCTTCCTGAAGGGTGTGACGCCCGATACCAAGCTCGCCCGGCACGTCGTCTTCGATCGCTCGATCTTTCACGATTGCGACGTCGAGAGCGACTCCAGCGGCACCACCGTGACGGTTAACACTTCGAAAATTTCCCGCTTTGCGATCGTGCCGCTCGAGCAGCCGGCGCGCCTGCTCGTCACCTTCACGCCCGAGGGTGGCGTTCCCGCCCCGATTGGGCCTCCTATCAACCTCGATCCCGAACACGACGAGACCGCGGGCTCCTGACGGGAGCGCTCGGCCCGCCGTCGATTGCGGGATCAGACTGATTCGCGCTTTCAACTATCGGCCGTATCTCTGCTAGAGTCCGCGCCCGGACGGCTCGAATTGCCGGCATAATCCGTAAGGAGTTTTACAATGCCTGTTAACTATCGCGCCGAAGTCATTGGTTCTCTCTTGCGGCCTGACTACCTCAAGCAGGCGCGTACGCGATGGCAGGCGGGCGACCTCACCGTTCGCGAATTCAAAAAGTTTGAAGACCGCGCGGTCAACGACATGCTTGCGCTCCAGGAGACCCTCGGACTGGACGTGGTTACCGACGGCGAGATGCGCCGTACGCACTTCATCGCACCGCTTACCGACGTTATCTCAGGTGTGAAGCCGATTCCCGCGTTTACGCGTGTCTGGAAGAAGCCACATCGACCGGGCGAACAGGCCGAGACGGTCGATATTCAGGTTCAATACGCCGTCGTCGAAAAGATCCACCGCACCCGCTCGCTCACCAACGAGGAATTTTCCTACGCGCGCGCCCACGCGACGCGGCCGCTCAAGGTTACGCTGCCGAGCCCGCTGATGATGACCCTGCGCTGGTCGCCCGAATATTCGCGAGAGGCCTATCCTGACCCCTTCGAACTGTTCGCCGACGCCGCCGCGATCGTTCGCGACGAGGCTCGCGAATTGGCGGCGCTCGGATGCGAATATATCCAGATCGATGCCCCCGAGCTCGGGATGCTCTGCGATCCCGCGCGGCGGCGCGACGATTTCGCCGATCGCGGGATGGATCCCGATCGTCTCCTCACCGAGGGTATGGATATCCTCAACTCCGTCGCCGCGGTCCCTGGCGTGGTCTTCGGGCTCCATCTATGCCGCGGCAACAACAAGGGCTATTACGTCGGCGAGGGCGGCTACGAGGCCATAGCGCGGGCGGTATTCGCGCGGGCGGACAACTTCTCGCGCTTCCTCCTGGAGTACGACGACTGGCGTTCGGGTTCCTTCGAGCCCTTGCGCGAAATCCCGGCCGGAAAAGACGTCGTCCTCGGGCTGATCTCGACCAAGCGAACCGAGACCGAACCGGCTAGTGAAATCGTCAGCCGGATTGAAGAGGCTAGCCGTTTCTTCCCACGCGACCACATGGCGCTCTCCACTCAATGCGGTTTCGGCACCGTATGGGACGGAAATCCGATTCCAAGCTCGGCGCAGGAAGAAAAATTGCGTCTGGTCGCCCAGATTGCGCACGGTCTGTGGCCGTGAATCCGACTCCACGAGGGAAGCATAGGGAGACTAGACCGTGTCATTCGCGCGGGAAGCGCTCCTGAAATCGAGAGAATATCCGCCATGCGAATCGCAATCGTCGGCGTCGGTGCAATCGGGTCGGTAGTCGCGGGTGCGCTGCTCGAGTCGCGGCGCCACCAGGTGATTCTCTGTGCGCGCCGACCATTCTGCCGTATCCGCATCACCGCCCCGGACCGCACGATCCGGCGTTCCCAATGACGGCGCTTCCCAGTCAATTGCGAGCCCCGGCGCAGTGCTCAGGCGAAGACGTCTTCGAAGCGCAAGCCCAGGAAGGTCAAAACCACATCCGTATAGAGCCGTAGACCCCACAGGAAGCCCGCAATCGGCATACGCTCATCGTTACCATGGTATAGCGATCCGAACGGCATCTTGGGGTCCAGACGCACCGGCGCGAAGCCATAGCAGATCGATCCCAGCTGTGCGTAAAATTTCGAATCGGTCGCCCCGGGCAGCATCCAGGGAATCGCGCGGGCGCCGGGGTCGGCAGCCTCCGTGCGCGCCTTGATCAAGCGGAACAGGGAGGTGTCGGGACTCGCCTCCGCGGGGGGCGCCGACTTGATCACCTCGAGTGCGGGCTCGGGACCGACCACTTCGCGCAACTCATGCATAAAGCTGCGTTCGTCTTCTCCCGGCAGGGTGCGGCCGTCAAGGATCACCGACGCTTCGCCCGGAATAACGTTGTCCTTATAGCCGGCGCGCAGAATCGTCGGCGTCACCGTATTCGCCATCATCGGCCCAAACAGCGGGGGCGCCTTCTCGGGGCTGATGCCGAGTTCGGCCAGGGTCTCGCGCATCAACGGCGTGAGCCGCCGCCTCATCGGAGTTCGCGTGATACGTGAAATTAGGTCGGCGATCCAGGCGATAGCGGTGTCCGCCCGTGGCATCGAACCGTGTCCTGGCGCCGCCGTCACCGTCATCCGCACGGTCACGAAACCCTTCTCGGCGACCTGGATCGGATAGAAGCGGCGCTCACCCATGTAGAGCGTGAAGCCGCCGGTCTCGTTGAGGACGAAGCCCGCGCGCACCAGTTCCGGATGGCTTTCGACGAGGAACTTCGCTCCGAGTTCCGAGCCCGCCTCCTCGTCGGCGACCGCGGCGAGAATCAGGTCGCGCTCGAGGTTCGCATTGGCCCGCTTGAGCGCCATCGCGATGCCGAGGTCCATCGCGCATTTCGACTTCATGTCGATCGCGCCGCGACCCCAAACGCAACCGTCCGCGACTTCGGCGCCAAACGGTTGTCGCGTCCAGCGCGCGGCCTCGACCGGAACGACGTCGGTGTGCGAGGAAAGCATCAGCGGCGCTTTGGCGGAATCATGCCCCGCGATTCGCGCGATCAGGTTGGATCGAGTCGGCGCGGCCTCAACTATCGTCGAGTCGATGCCCACGCGCGTGAGCGCCTGGGCAAGGAAGTCGGTCGCGATTTTTTCGTTTCCCGGCGGGTTGGTGGTATCGCAAATGACCAGCGCACGCAGGTTATCGAGCGTCTCTTGCTCGAACTTCTCCCACGGAGTCCTCATCGGTCGATGTCTTTCAGATTTAAACAGCCAAGGTCAGGCTTGCGCGCAGTCTATCGGTTGTATTCTCTTCTGGGTAGTGATCAATCGTCAAGACGAGAAATTAGCCTGCTGGACCGCACACGCGATGGCTTGACCCTGTCCGGCAATGGTCCTAATCTCCGCGATGGAGCCTGCAATGGCAGACCTGCCCGAAATTATTCCAATCTTTCCCCTACCCAACTTTGTGCTGTTTCCCAGCGTCAAGGTGCCGTTGCATATCTTCGAGCCGCGCTATCGCGAGATGGTGGCCGAAGTCGCAATGGACCATGGGATCATCGGGATGATGATGCTCAAGGGCAATTGGGAGCGCGACTACTACGACTACCCGGATGTCTACGAGGTCGGTTGCGCCGGTAAGATCAGCGCCCTCGTGCAGTTGCCCGACGGCAAATACAACCTGATGCTCGACGGGATGAGCGAATTTCGCGTGCTGCGCGAAAATCGTGACCGCCCCTTCCGCCAGGCGCAGGTGCAGTGGTGTCCGCCGGCGACCAAGAAGCTCGAGCTCGATGTCCTCGAGATGGAGCATCTGCACGAACGCCTGGTGAGCTTCCTGGGCAACGCCGCGCAGGAAGTCTGGAGCTCGCTGGTCGAGCAACGCGGCTTGCGTGGCGCCGAGCTGATCAATTTTATCTGCTTTCATCTGGACGTATCGCCAATCGAGAAGCAGACGCTGCTCGAAGCGGGTGAGAATCGAGCCGAATGCCTCCTTGACGTCATGACCTTCAGGCTCGAAGAGCGAAAGCTCGGACCTGGCGGTAACGAGGGCGGCGACTCCGGCCCGGTTCAGTAAGTAGCCTTTCGGCGATAGCGGATAGACGCGGGTTGTACGGGACCGATAACCAATCCGTAAATCGTACGTAATCTAGATCGCGTACCCTCCACCGGAACACGCCTGTCGGGTTTCAAATGCCGGTAATGGGCGGAAACGCGCGTTCGGGCATCACTCGTGGGCCTTGGATCCGCGGCCAAAGGTGCTGCGGTGAAACCGCGATGTGCATTTCGCCCACAGTTTGAAGCGCAATTGTCGCAGATCAGGCACGAAGCGAGCTAAACACGATATTTTCGCAATATGCGTGAAAATTGGCGAAAAACCAAGGTTAAGAACGCTGAACGTCCATTAACGCCCAATTAGCAAAGACGTAAGAGTTCCTAATGTGCCGACACCCGGCGGCACCCCTTTTGCTTCTAACGCCTGTGTCGAATTGAACGGAAGTAGGCGGAAGTAGGAATGACAGGCCAAGGTAGTGGCTGTTGACGGACCGGATGGGCCACGTTGGTCCAGCTGGAGAAAGAGAGACAGGTAGATTTAAATGGAATGGGAAAACGGCGTTCTCGGATCGATTTTCGTCCCCGATGTCATCACGCCCGAGCAATACTATGACTCCCGTCGCGACGACAGCGCGATTGCTCCGGTTAAGCGCCTCATGATGGCCGTATTGGAGGACGCGCTGCGCTGCTTTCAAAACAACGCAGACGCGAAAAGTGGTCCGCGCAAGCGCCTTTTCGCCGAAGCCGAGCATTGGCTCTGTGGTGAAGGTGGTGACGGGCCGTTCTCGTTCGAGACAGTCTGCGAGACGCTCGGAATCGAGCCTGGCTTTTTGCGATCGGGATTGCGTGAATGGCGTAGTCAGCAGCTCGCCGGGATCTCAACACGGCGTTTAGCGCGGCGCTCGCCCGTGGTTCGCAGCGGCAAGATCAGCGCGCCGACTCGCCGGAATCGCCATCAGAGCATGACGCAAGCTGGCTAACCGATTGGGCAAGTGCCTAAATCGGCGTCAGTCCCTCTCGCTGCTCAAAAAAATAGCAAACGACATCCGCCAGCGCATGCGGCCCGGCTTAATCAGCCGAGGGCCGCACGCTAGCGAATTTTGAAAGAGTGTCGTTGCAGGCGCGACTCGTAACAATCGCGCTAAAAGAAATTCCGACAGTTCGCGATCCCGGTTACATCTTCGAGCCGAAGTTTAAACCGCCTGGTAGAGCGTGAGTCCGTCGTGCTCGGTGGTCTTCGCTCGTCCTTCAATGCGCGCGAGTTCGAGATGCGCCAGGGTTTCGAACGTCGCCGCCATCACATGGAAAATCGGCAGGTCTTTTCCGCCGAAAATATTTTCGGCAACCTCGAACGCGCACTGCGGTTTGCGCCTGACGATATCCAGCATCTCGGCTTCGCGATAACGATGATGCTCGATTAGCTGATTCGCGCGATGGCGATGGTCCTCGTAGACGCGCCGTGCGCCGGCAGCACCAGCTCAACGTCGAAGCGCTGAACCTTCAGTTGCGAATCGATGAAGTCGCCGAGCGGATTAGCGGGACTGCTCGGATAGAGGCCAACGTGGGGAGTGATCTTCGGTAGCAGGTGGTCGCCCACGACCAGGACTTTTTCCTTGCGCAAATAGATCACGCAATGACCGGGCGCATGGCCGGGCGTCCAGATAACTTCGAGCTTACGATCTCCCACCGAAATAATGTCGCCGTCAGACAAATACTTGTCAGGCTGCGGCAACGGATTGTACATATCGGTGCCCATCCAGGTCGGGCGCATTCCTTCGAGCGGATACTTGTCGATCGGAAAGCCGTGGGTGATGAAGAATTCGCGCGCCTCGGGGCGGGCCGCCGGCGGTCCCATCGTCAGCATCCGATTGACGCGCTCGACCTCGAACTCGTGCAGCAAGGTTTTCGCGCCGCTGATTTTCTTGATCCTGGCGGAAGTGCCGAAATGATCAACGTGATGATGCGTTCCGATGAGCACGTCGAGGTCTTCGACTTTTGTCCCGACCTGCTCGAAGGCATCCTTCAGGGTGGCGTAGCTGTCCTCGGTGTTCATCCCGGTGTCGATCAGCGCCCAGGCGCCGTGACAATCGATGAGATAAACGTTGATGATCGTGGGCCGCATCGGTAGCGGCAGGAAGATCTCGTAGATTCCCGGATGCGACCTCGGTTACTTTTGCTGGCATTTTGTTGGACTTCCCAGACCGGCTTGGTCGACCATAATCGCATTGGCAAGTCGATTTGGTGCTTGCCGATCCGTCCCGTTGACTCGACTCCTACCGGCCATAGCTGGTTCGCGCGCGAATCGCACGGACTAGCGGGTAATCCGGTCCGGGGAGTTGAGCTGCGTTATTCGTGCAATTGATCCTTGACCAGGAAGGAGACCTGGATAGCGACCCTCCACTGGCTTATCTGGTTGTCTTCGACGACGGCGGAGATATCCTTAACGTGAGCCCGATGGATTCCCGAGATTGTCACTCCGGCACGCGCCAGTGCGATTTGCACCGCATCTTCGATTGAATTCGTCGAAATCCCAATTAAATCAATAATCTTCTCAACCATACCAGATGGCTCCTAAATGAAGGAAGCAGCCTTGCCGCGATTTGACGTGGTCGCGGGCGCGGCGTTAGGGTCTGACCTGCGAGCAATTAGCGCATAGGATGGGCGCAAACTCAAGGCGAGCGGAATTTTCGCCAAGGGGTTAATCTGGTTCTCGCGGTTACTCGACCCGGAGCACGGCGGAGGATTGCATGAGTTACGACAAGTTGGCGGCGAGGCGGCTTCTGGACACGGTGAAGGCTGCGGGCCGCACCGCACTGAATCCTACAGAAGGACGGCTTCTGTGCGAGGCTTATGGTATTCCGGTGCCGCGTGAAAAGGTCGCGGTTGGCGCCAGCGAGGCCGCTCAAGTCGCCGGCGAACTCGGCTTTCCCGTCGTGATGAAGGTGGTATCGCCGGACATTCTGCACAAGACCGAAGCCGGCGGCGTGGTGGTCGGGATCAAAATGCCGCGGCGGAGGCCGAGAGTGCATATAACGCTATTGTAAAAAGCGCGAAGAAATATAAGGCGAACGCCAAAATCGATGGCGTGGTCGTCCAGACCATGCTCTCCGGCGGCCAGGAGGTGATCGTCGGCGCGCTGACCGATCCGAGCTTCGGCAAGGTCGTCGCCTTCGGCCTCGGCGGCGTGCTGGTCGAAGTGCTCAAGGACGTGACCTTTCGTCTGGCGCCGGCCACCGAAGCCGACGCGCTCTCGATGCTCGACGGTATCGCCGCGACCGAAATCCTGCGCGGGGTGCGCGGCGCGGATGCGGTCGACCGCAAGGCGATGGCCGCAATTATCGTCGCTGTCTCCAACCTGGTGCATGATTTTCCCGAGATTCGCGAGATCGATTTGAATCCGGTCTTTGCGCAGAAAGACGGCGCGATCGCGCCGGACGTTCGCGTGCTGGTCGATTTTGCGCCGCCCAGTGGAGCGCTACCGGCCCTCGCAGGAAGAGATCCTGCGCGCGATGACCCGTATCATGCAGCCCAACGCGGTCGCGGTAATCGGCGCCTCTCCAGAGGACGGCAAGATCGGCAACTCGGTGATGAAGAATCTCATCAACGGCGGTTACCAGGGAGAGATCTACCCGATCCATCCGAAGGTGCCCGAAGTCCTCGGCAAGAAGGCCTACAAGAGCGTCAACGAAGTTCCCGGCGCGATTGACGTGGCGGTCTTCGCGATTCCGGCGCCGCTGGTGGCGGGCGCACTCAAGGAATGCGGCGAAAAGAAAATTCCGGGCGCCGTGCTGATTCCCTCGGGCTTCGCCGAAACCGGCAATGTCGAGTTGCAGGATCAGATCGTCAAAGTCGCGCGCGAATACAACGTGCGCCTGATGGGCCCGAATATTTACGGCTTCTACTATACCCACAAGAATCTGTGCGCGACGTTCTGTACGCCCTACGACGTCAAGGGCAAGGCGGCGCTGTCGTCGCAGAGCGGCGGCGTCGGGATGGCGATTATCGGCTTCAGCCGTTCGGCCAAGATGGGAGTCTCCGCGATCGTCGGACTCGGCAACAAATCGGATATCGACGAAGACGACTTGCTCACTTTCTTCGAGCAGGATCCGAATACGCAAGTGGTCGCGATGCACGTCGAGGATCTGAAAGACGGGCGTTCGTTTGCGGACGTCGCGAGGCGGGTCTCGAAGCAAAAAACCGGTGATCGTGCTCAAGGCGCGGACGCACCGCGATGGGTGCGCGCGCCGCGCAATCGCATACCGCCGCACTGGCCGGCAACGATCGAATTTACGATGACGTGCTGCGCCAGAGCGGCGTGGTCCGCGCGATGAGTCTCAACGATATGCTCGAGTTCGCGCGATGCTTGCCGATTCTGCCGACGCCCAAGGGCGAGAACGTCCTGATTATCACCGGGGCCGGCGGATCCGGCGTGCTCCTATCCGATGCCTGCGTGGACAATGGACTCAAGCTGATGGCGATGCCGCCGGACCTCGACGCGGCCTTTCGCAAATTCATTCCGCCCTTCGGCGCGGCGGGGAATCCGGTCGATATAACCGGTGGCGAACCGCCGACGACTTATCGCAATACGATCGAGCTGGGACTCGAAGACCCGCGTATCCACTCACTGATTCTCGGCTACTGGCATACGATAATCACGCCGCCGATGGTCTTTGCGAAGCTGGCGCCGAGGTCGTCGAGGAGTCTCGCGCCAAGGGAATCGACAAGCCGGTGGTCGCCTCGCTGGTCGGGTGACGTCGAGGTCGAACAGGCGAGCGCGTATCTGTTCGACCATGGGATTCCGGCCTATTCGTACACGACCGAGAAACCGGTGGCAGTGCTGGGGGCGAAATATCGCTGGGCCCGCGCCGCCGGATTGTTGTGAGAGCGCGCACTCGAATCATGCACCCGGCGGTGACGAGCGCAGTAGTTTCATCGTATCCGCATCGCTACGGTCGCGTCCGCGTTGTCGCTCATCCGGCGGCTCTGCTATAGGATTAGCTGGTGTTGTCGCTGAGATAACTTCTGCTTTCGTAGTTAAACTGGCCGCGACGCGGCGCCGGTCACACCGGGCGGAGGCTAAAATTTATGACCAACAAGGGTTTCTCGCATCTGGGACTCTCGACGCTCGACCTCGATAAGACGCGCGAGTTTTACGAAAACGTCCTCGGCTTCAAGGCCGTGCGTTGCGATGTAATCAAGGTCAAAGAGGGCGGCAATATCCGCCATATCTTCTTCGACACCGGACGCGATCAACTGATCGCCTTCATGGAAGCGCGCAACGTCGACGGTATCCCGGCGGAGTACGACACCTCGATCACGCGCGGCCTGGGCGTGCCGCCGGCCTTCTACCATTTCGCCTTCGAGGCCGGGAATGAGGCCGCGCTCGAACAGAAGCGCCAGGAGCTGACCGCAAAGGGTGTCAAGGTGACGCCCGTCGTCGATCACGACTGGGCCAAGTCGATCTACTTCAACGACCCCAACGGCCTGATGCTCGAGTTCTGCTGCCTGACGCGCGAGATGAATCAGAACGACGCCCTGATGCAGGATCGTTTCGAGGTCTCCGGGAAGGATTTCGTCCGCGGCCGTATCGCGATCAACCCCAAGTAACAAGTCGCAAAAATCAAAATCCCTTCGCCGTTCGACGACGAAGGGATTTGTGTTTCCGACGATCTCTATCGCGCGGGACGAGCCCGGCGATGGCTCAGCGCATAATCGGCGCTTGACCGCCTGCCTGCGGCGCCACCGGTGGCGCTGGCGGCACCGTCGCGGGTTGTATCGGAACCCCGGGCGCGGTCGTTCCAACGAAAGGTGTCTGGAAGGAATAGTTGGAGTATTGCCCGGTCATCACGTGCGGCGCGAAGGTTCCCGGCGGCAAGAGGTCGGCGTTGTCATTCTCGCCGAAATAGGTGGTCTCGGTGTCGCCCGCGATGATGGGGCCGGCCGAGGTTTGCGTCGCCACATAATGGAGCGGTCGCGTCAGGCCCCATTCCAGCGCCATCCCGAACGGAGTCAGGAGGTAACTGATAACCTTGAGCGACTGGCCGTCCTCGACGTCGTTGTACTGGTCGGTGGTCTGCTCATCGTCGTATTGCGCATGCGAAAGCACGGGCCATCCGGCTATCAGCAGCGCCGCCAGACCAACTAATAAACGTTTCATACGATAACTTTGAGCCGGACCGGCGGCCTGTGTCAACGTCCATCGAGTGACATTTTCCGGCACAATTGCGCGGGAGATAATTTGCGATGCGCTCTTATGAAGCTCAGGCCGCCACACGCGCATTGAATCCCACCGGCGGCTTTCTGCGCGGCTTCGGCTTCACGCTAAACCCCTACATCGGATGCGCCTTTGGCGACGCCGGCGGATGTCCGTACTGCTACGTACGGGCGCTGCCGATCGCGCATGCGCGCGATTTGCCCTGGGGTTCCTGGGTTATCGCGAAAACCAACCTGCCTGAGTTGCTGGCGCGGGAACTCGCCGCGCTGGATCGATCGGGCAAGCTCGCAACGACCACCGTTTTCATGTCGAGCGCGACCGATCCTTATCAGGGATTGGAGCGCCGCCTGCAACTCACGCGCGGGGCGCTCGAAGCGTTCGTGCGGAGGCCGCCGCGGCGAGTCCTGGTGCAGACGCGATGTCCCATGATCGAACGCGATATCGATTTATTGCGATCGCTCGGGGAGCATGTGATCGCATCCATCACCATCGAGACCGACGACGATTCGGTACGGCGCGCGATCACCCCGACCTCGCCATCGATCGCCCGTCGCCTCGCGACCGTCCGTCGCCTGCGCGAGGCTGGCGTCTTCGTCCAGATCACGGTCTCCCCGATGCTGCCGAACGATCCGGCACGCTTCGCGGCGATCGCGGCGGAAGCTGATCCGCGTCGTGGTCGATACTTATTTCGAGGGTGACGGTTCGCACGGCCGTCGCACGCGTTCGTTGGGGATCGAACAAATGTACGAGCGGCTGGGCTACGCGCAATGGTTCCGGCCGGGCGTGGAAGAGGAGTTACTCAAAGCGCTGCGCACCCGGCTCGGTCCGTATCGCGTGCTCTTCAGCCGCGACGGCTTCAACACCGTGTGAAATGAGTTGCGATGAGATTCTGCTGATGAGTTGCGACGATTCTCTCGATAGTTGCGGTAGTGGCGTACCATCGCGACCGCATTGTTCATCAATCCTAAGCAGGCGTCGTTACTGGTGAACAAAATCAAGTTAAGGTTCTGGTCGAACTCGAACTTGGGATTGGGAGTCTCGTCTGAAGCATTCACGATGGGAGAAGACAACTCGCACCCGTTTAGGGGAACGACATCGCGACCTCGATGCGCTTGAGCCGATCCTCGAGTTTCTCGAGGAATTCGCCGGATTTAGAAAGCGGGGTGCTCGAACGATGAGCTCGTTTGGGACACGACAATCGGTTGGCATGCGGTTCACTACTATTTCTACAATGCAATAATGGGAACATTGGGCACTTGACGAGAAAATGGCATGATCGAGCCTCTTATCAGAACCTGGAAAGGAACTCTGGCAATCGATATGTGGCGGTCGAGGCAAACAGGGGAGAGAGGAATAAAAGATCCAGGAAATCATCAGTGCAATCCAGCGAGACGCTTCATAAATTCTTAGAGGAAGTGCAATGCGTATCGTCTTTCCTAAGGTTCTGATTGAGTTGCGGCCATCACGCCTCGATGGGGTCGGAGTCTTTGCCGCCACGCCGCTAAAGACGGATCAACGAATCGCGGCCGGCATCGCGGATTCTGATTACCGTCGCCTGATTTCATGGTCGAGCCTTGGTGACTACGACGTTGCCGTGCGCGAAAAAATCAACGCATTCTGCATCGGCACTCCGGACGGCTTTATCCCGCCAGACAAGCTCGATTTTAATCGGCTCTCGGTCGAGTGGTATCTGAACCATTCGTGCGACGGCAACGTCGGCTTCGATGAAGACGGTGACTTCGTCGCCCGTCGCCCGATCAGGAAGGGCGATGAGCTGGCTTACGATTACGCCCTGGCCGAATCGAATCCGCGCTTCCGCATGGAATGCCGCTGCGGGTCCGCGCATTGTCGTCGTAGTGATCACCGGCAACGACTGGAAGGATGCGGATTTTCGCGAAAAGAACTTCGATTATATGCTGCCGCGTCTCCGGCGTGCTTCGGAAAGCGCACGCCCCGAGAGCGCAAAAACGATTCGCATGGTCGCCCGCCGCCGCTAAGACCCAATCCTACGAATGGGCGAGGCCGTGCAGGAGGTGGGCGGCGCCGACCAGGATAATCGCGCCGATGGTCGCCATCACGAGAAAGCCCAGCCCGCCGGCGGCGACGATTCCCAACCGATCGAAAATCCACTGGCCGATTACCGCGCCGACCAGGCCAAGCACGATATCGACCACAATACCGAAGCCCGCACCGCGCATCAGCTTGCCGGCAATCCATCCCGCGAGCAGTCCGATGATGATCGCCCCGAATAGATGCACGCGTATTACCTCGCCGACGTCTCTCATCGCCGGCAATAAATGAAAAGGCGTCCGCATCGGCGCGGACGCCTACCGTGATGTTCTACTTCTTTTGACCCATGGCGTCGCCGCAGCACTTCAACTCACCGGTGCCGCCCTTGGTAACGATTACCTGCGATCCGCATTTGCCACAGATGTAGACCTTTCCTAGCTGGTTAGCCATTTTTTCCCGCTGCACTCCTCAGATCAAATTATGCATCAATGCCTATGCGCCCTTGAAGAGCGGCTTGCGCTTTTGCAAGAAGGCCTGGACGCCCTCGGCACGGTCGGCCGTGGTTTGTAGCAGGGCATACAGATCTTCTTCAAGCCTGATGCCCTGGTCGATCGTCATATCTACGCCCTTGCGCACGGCGTCTTTCACCATCCGTACGCCCAGCGGGCCGCGCGTCGCGATAGTCTCGAGCAATTCGCGGGCGACCCGGTCAAGTTCCTTACGATCGGGCGCGAGATAGGTCAGCAAGCCCAACCGCATCGCTTCGTCACCGCGAATCGGCTCTCCCGTCAGGATCATCTGGAGCGCGGCGGTGGCGCCGATCAGACGGGGGAGACGCTGCGTCCCACCAAAATGGGGCAGGGCGTCGCGTTGAAGCTGTGACAGTCCGAAGCGGACGCCCGCCATCGCCACGCGAAGGTCGAGCGCAATCGCCAGTTCCAGACCCTCATCGAGCGCGTCGCCGTTGATAATCGCGACGGTGGGCTTCGAGATCAGGGCCAGGGTCTCGACGAACCGCGGGTCGACGTCCTCATCGAAGCCCGCGCAGAACATCGAACCCTGCCCGGTAATCGCCAGCGCGCAAATCGAGTTGTCGTCCTCGACCGTCTCGGCCAGTTCCATCAATTCGGCCGCCATCGCCGCGCTGACTCGATTCTGCGCGGCATCATCGGGTGAGCGTCGCCACCGCGCATCCGCTTTCGATCGCAACTTCGACCGCACCCGCGCCGGCTTCGGATCGCGAGGCCGCCGCGCGCGTTCCGGTACGATCGTCAGGGCGCCGCGCCTTGACCGCTTTGCTCGCCTTTGCCACTCGGGATGAGTCCGTGCCCTTAATGCTGCGCCGGTTCCTGGTCGCGCGCATGTAGTTCCTTGCGCAGGATCTTGCCGAGCGCATTCTTGGGAAGCCCATCGATAAACTCGATCTGCTCCGGGCGTTTGAAACTCGCCAGCCGGGTGCGGCAGAACTCCTGCAAATCCGTCGCGCTGACCTTCTGATTGGGCTTCACCACGACGAAGGCTTTTACGGTCTGGCCCCATTCGTCCGAAGGGATACCGATAATCGCGGCTTCGTCCACCGCCGGATGGCTCATCAGCACCGTTTCGATTTCAGCCGGCGCGATATTCTCGCCACCGCGAATGATCATGTCGTCCTTGCGTCCCGCAAAGAAAACGTAACCATCCTCGTCGACCCATCCAAGGTCTCCGGTCGCGCGCCAGCCATCCGCGAGCGCGGCGTCGTCCTCGCGTCCGGCGTAGCCCTTCATGATCCGCGGGGTGCGGATGATAATTTCGCCGACGTCGCCAGCGGCGAGAAAATTGTTGCCGTCGTCGCGCACGCGGATTTCGACGTCGGGAAGCGGCCGCCCGATCGAGTTGAGCCGCTTGAGCTTAAGCTCGACCTCCGCCGCCGAACCACTGATCCGATGGTCGTCGGGGCCGAGGATGGTGAGCGAGGAAGTGGTCTCGGTTTGGCCGTACGCATTGACGAAGCCGACCGTCTTCGGGAAGGCCTCGATCGCGCGGCGGATCACCGCGACCGGCATCGGCGCGCCCCCGTAGGCGAGATTCGTCAACGAGGAAAAATCGGTCTTGGCGAAGGCGGGCTCGTCGAGCAACTGCTTCATCATCGTCGGGACGACGAACGCATGGCTGACGTGTTCGCTCTGCACCAGCTCCAGCCAGGCGCGCGGGTCGAACTGCGGCATCACCACCATCTTCCGGCCGGTCCACAGGTTGGTCATCATCGCGGTGGTGCCGGCGATATGGTAAAACGGCGCGCATACCAGGAAAGCCCCGCGCTCGGTGCCGTCCGCCATCTCGACGTTGGCGGTGACGTAGGCGGTGAAATCCCGAAAGCTCAGCATCACGCCCTTGGGTAGCGATGTCGTACCGCTGGTATACATGAGAACGGAAACGTCCTCGTCCTCAACCTCGGCCTCGGTTTCGTCGGCCTCGGCCTTGGCCACCAGGTCGGTCAGCAACGGAAGTTTGCCGTCGCCGATATTGAGCGCCAGCAGGCGGGTCGAGTTGAGCCGCGGCTGGATCCGGTTGGCGAGCTCCACATAGCGGTCCCCGACCAGGAGCACCTTCGCCTCCGCCGTGTTGATCATGTACTCGAGTTCCGGTTCCTTGGCGCGATAGTTCAGCGGCAGAAAGGTCAGGCCGGCCTTGGCCGCGGCGTAATAGGCCCCGACATACATGTGGGAATTGGTGTCGAGGATCGCCACCACGTCGCGTTGCTTGAGCCCGAGTCCCTTGAAGGCGCCCGCGAGCCGGGCGACCAGATCGTTGAGCGACTGGTAGGTCAATCGTTCAGAACCGAAGACCAGTATCTCCTGCTCCGGGACGATCGAGCCCGGGATCGAAATAAAATTGACCGTATTCACTGCGTCCGTACCTCCCGCGCAAGCTAGGGCGTCCCACCGCGACGGTCCTTGCCACGCTTCGAAATAATCTTACTCAGCCGCCGCGCCAGTCTCTGTTCCAACTCGAGCCCATTGGCCAGCGAAGTGTCCAGTCCCTCCCACACCGCCAGTTTCGCCGCCGCGACGTGCTCCCTCGGCAGTTTGCCGAGAGCCAGCGCGGATTCATGGGCAGTGCGGTCCAGTGCCTTTAGCGGCACCACTTTGGCGACCAAACCTACAAATAATGCCTGATGGGCGTCAATCCAACGGCCGGTTATCGCGATATCCACCGCCCAGGCCAGTTTCAGGCGGCGCGGAGCGGTTTGGGTGCCGGCGACGCCCGGGATCATCCCCAGTCCAGTTTCCGGCAGACAAAAGCGAGCGTCCTCGGCCGCGATCGCAACGTCGCATAGCAGCGCCATTTCCATCCCGCCGCCGACCGTGAAGCCGTGGCATGCCGCCACCGTAGGAATCGTCAGGCTGCGGAGCCTCCCCCAAACGTCGCGCCGAAAGCGAATCCAGCGCGCCGCGGACGGCGAGGGCGCCTGCCCGAATTCGCTGACGTCGCCCCCGGTCGAAAAGGCCGGACCGGCGCCCGCCAGCACCATCGCCCGCACCTCCGGATCTTCATGGATCGCGCTGAGCACTTGGTACATATCGTCGCGCATCGCGACGTTGTAGGCGTTGAACTTGTCGGGCCGGTTGAGGGTAACCCACGCCACGCCGTCGCGCTTTTCGTAGATCACCGTTCCAAATGACGCGGCTTCGCGCCCAGGCAAAGAATTCTCCTGCGCCATCGATTCAACGACCCTTACGGAAAGAATCTAGTTCGGTTCAGGCGGAAAACAAACTCGCGGTGGGACTCTGCGACATCAGCGGCCGCCCGCGTTCGTATACCACGCGACCGGCGACTATGGTCAGGTCGACCGGCAGATTGAGCAGTTCGGCCGGCTCCAACCGCAACGGATCCGCCGGCAAGACTATCAGGTCGCCGCGCTGGCCGACTTCGATCTCGCCGGCATTCAGGCGCGAAAGCCGTGCCGCCGACGACGTAAAAAGTGCGAAACTCTCGGCCGCCGGCAGTATCTCGGACCGCGCCAGTTCGTAACCTTCGATCGAAACCCGCGCCATCGCCGCCGCAATCGCGGCCAGCGGTCGCGCCGGCGTGACCGGGGCGTCGGTCCCACCGGCGAGATTAACTCCGGCGGCAGCCAGGCTGCGCGCGCGATAAAGGTACGGGATCAACCCGGGCTCCCCGGCATACTTGCCGCCACGATAAAAGACGAATCCCGGATTGGTGACGACCCAGGCGCCCAGCGCGGCGATTCGCTCGGGATAATCGGGCGGGATAAGTCCGCCATGCTCTATCCGCGGGACGACCTGCTCGAGCGACCGCCGGGGCACCCGTTCGCGCGCCGCTTCGACGGCTCGCAGCGCCGCCTCCAGCTCCTCGACCTCGGTGGCATGGAAGGCACAGTCCATCCCGGCGGTCATCGCCATCGCGACCGCCCGGGTGAGGTGAAACATCTCCCAGCGCGAGGCGTCGATGAACTTCAACGCCTGCAGTCCGATCCCGGCCGAGGCGGCAATTTGGCGAATCGATTGGATCGCCTCTAGATGTGCCGCCCCTACCATCGCGGAGGTGTGCTGACAGATCGAACCTCCGGCGACGAGCCGCGCCAGAGTCGAGATTTCGTCGAGTCCGTTGCGTGCGGTCGCGTCGGTGAAGGCGGTGACACCCGCGCTGGCCAGTTCGCGGCTGAAGAAGCGGGCGCGCGATTCCAGTTCCGCGCGAGTCACACGGGGCAAACGGTCGCTAATCCACTCCTCCATGCCGGCGACGAAGCCGCTCAGCCGTCCATGCTCGTCGCGGCCGATATATGCACCCGCGGGCGGCCTGAAGTCGTCGCGTTCCATCCCCAGTTGTGCGATCGCGCGGGAATTCAGCCACGACCCATGCAGTGTCTGATGACGCAGCCGCAGCGGATTCTTCGGCACCGCCTGGTCGAGTTCGGCGCGCGTCGGACCGCGCCGATCCTGGATCAAGGCCTCGTCGCAACCGAAGGCGCGAAACCAATTTCCTGGTGCACTCTTGCCCGTACCGACGCGCAGGTCGGCGAGCAATTCCTCGATAGTGCGGCAGCGAATAACGGAAAGGCCCGCCGTGACCGACGCGCCCTCCATAAAGTGTAAATGGCAATCAACGAAACCGGGGGTAACCGCGCGTCCCGCCAGGGGAATCAGATGGGTGCGCGGACCGACGAGGGATTTGAGGTCGCCGTAGCGCCCATGCGCTACCACCTCGCCCTTGGCTATTGCGACCGAGTCGCTCTCCGGATGCCCGAAGACAATCCCATCGTGTAAAACCAAGTCGGCCTTATCGACAGTCGTCTCCATACACCCTCCAAACCAGCCCCACCCGCGATTCGATTGCGAATCGCCGTCAACAATGCTCAGTCAGACGACGGCAGAGGCTTCGCCTCCTTGAGCTTCATGTCGCCTTCACAACACTCGAAAGCGCCCGTCCCAGCCTTGTTACAGAGCACCTCGGTGCCGCACTTTTCGCACATATAACGCTTGCCTAAAACGTTGGCCATGTCACAAACCTCCTCGAATCCTTGAATCTAACACCGAATTGGCCCTTCTGTAACATTTATGAAGCATTACTTGAAGAGCCGTCATCAAATCATTGCATCGGCAGCTCGCTGATCTTCGCCGCCATCTGTCCCACGCAGTCGGCTATCGCGACGCTCGCGCCATCCGTCCACGCGCTATGATGCAGAATCGCGAGCCCGATAATTCCGAGCCGCGGCGAGGAGGCGACGCTGCTCAGACGGCCGACCTCTTTTCCTCGAGCAAAACCGCGGCATTCGCTTCGGGTACTCGTTCACCGCTGATACGCAGCCCCATCAGGCGTTTCTTCAAGCTTCCGCGCGCGGTTGCCCGTTCAACGGTTTCTTGACCGACGTAACATCCTTTACTGAAAGATATTGACGGTTCGAGGCGAGCCTCGAGCGCGATGGTCTTTTCGACGGTATCGACACCGACGCATGCGATACCATGCTCGATGCGAATCGTTTCGGTCGTGCCGGCGCTAGCCTCGGCGACGCCTCGCTTGCGCAAATCCTCGATCAGCGCCGCGACCCGCGCCTGCGGACCGAAGATAGTGAAAGCCGGGCCGCCGTTACGCGGAAGGTTCGCCACCCGGAGGCCATCGACGACGATTTGCCGCCACCGTTCGGGCATTTGCTCTATGCCGACCGTGGCCTTCAGTATCGAGTCCGCCGCCGGCCCCTCGAGGTCGAGGAGGGCGACTCCGTCCATTTGCTCCATCTCGACGTCATCGGCGACCAGAAACTTCTCCAGATGGGCCCGGGCGCGCGGCCAAGCCATCTTGTCCATCTCCAGCAGCAGCGCATTTTCGTCGGTCCCGTAGGCGAAAAAGTCTGCGATAACGTGGGCATGTTCGGTGAGAAACAGGCCCATCGCGACCGCGTCGGCCTTGAGCCCCTTGATATCCGCACTGCACATCCCATGCAGAAAGGAGACACGGTCGTCGCCGCTGACGCGGATCACGACGCGGTCGTCCAGCAGGCGCATTGCCGCCGCCGACCTGACTGCCGCGTATTCGCCCGGATTATTCACCGAATCCAATAGTTGAACCGTACCGATGCGTCGAAAATAGCCGCGCTGGTTCCAAGATGATCAGGACGATGATCAAGACTTCGACTTTGTTGCGAAAACCTAATGTAACAGATCGGTAATTACCGCCACAACTCTCTCCAGTGTGAGAGCATCGTGGGCGGCTTTTACCCTGGCAGTCCAGCGGGCAGTGAGGTGCAATTTCGGTTTCTCGGCGAGCCCCGCTCTGACGCATAGTGCGACAGCAGGAGGGCGCAACTGATGGGCGGATTTCTGTTGGGGGTAATCCTGGGAATAGCCGGCACCCTGGCGCTCGTGATTTACAACGAAGGCGAACTGTTCCTGAAGCTGCACGCCCGCATCAAGCGCACCATGGAGCGATACAAGCAACAGCCGACGAATCCCTGAGATGCGCGCTTATTCAATTCGCAGGGTTTTTTCCGAATTTTGGCGCTACGGCGATCGCCGGCGCGGCTTGCTGACTCTTTTCTCGCTTACGCTTTGCACGTTCGTACTGGCTGCGTTTACATCCGATCAGATTGCTCATGCCGGCGATTTGAATACGATGGCGTCGCAGATCAGCGATCACGCCTTCGCGCTGCTGGACACGCTCAACAAGCAAAACAGCGGCGGCAGCACCAATCCCTTGCTGCCGCAAGTCGCGACCTTCGCCGGCGACGCGCAGACGCTAAGCTCGGCACTCGGCAAAGGTGATATGAGCGCGGCCAACAATAACGGTTGGCATTTTACAGTCAGATAGTGCTAATACCGACGCGGCGATCGGGGCTCATCCCGGCGCCGTCGACGCCACCCAATGGAAGGCGCTAAAACAAGAACTTAACGAGATAACGCATCAAGTTCAGCTTGCGGGCGGAGCCAGACCTGCCGCCGCTACCCCCACAAATCCTTCGGCTCCGCCCTCCACTTCCTCTCCGCCACCGTCGTCCGCAGCTTCAGCAGCCGTTCCACCCGTTCCTGCCGCTCCACCGGGAGCCGCGTCAAGTGCCGGTCCCGCGCCGGAGGCCGATGGGTCAGCGCCCAAAATCGTTATCGAATCGCGAACCCGCGAGGGCGTGAATGTCGTCCGTTTGAAGGGTTATTACCAGGGCACCGCGCTACAGAGCAGCGGAATCTACGAGAACGGCCAGCAGCTCAAGGGCTTCAAGGTAGCCGATGTTCCGGGGGATCAGCGGGTAAATTTCGATATTGGCCTGGAGGCTCCGTCTCCCGATACTGTTATTCGTGTCACGGACGCCAAAGGTCGCTTCGCCGAGGCGCCGGTGCTCGATTTGACGGCGGGTTCAGCGGAAGGGTGGGCGCCATCGGCAACCGCCGCCGTCCCACCCCCCGGTCCGATCGCCTCCGCGGGCGGGACCACCGACGAATCGGGAGTAGAGGTCTTCCGGGGCGCGAATCCCGAGGGCGAGGACGACACCGCACCGAGCGACTCTTCGAGCAGCGGAGCGAATACGGCCGAGATTCCCAGTCATGGCACGCCCAGGAAGTCGCCATCCAAGCGCCATACGCTTAGCAGTCACCTCGGCAATGTGCAGATCAATATCCTCGGCCTGACCGAACTCCAGAGCGTGCCGCCGACCTACGACGTGGTCGGCCAAATCAGCGGTCGCGGCGTGACCCACGCCGGAATCTATGTCGATGGGCGCCTGGTCAAAAAGATTCCGATCGAAGACAGCAGTGATTTCACCAGCTTCGATCAGCAATTTCCGATGAACGGCGGCCAGCCGACGATTCGCGCGTACGGCGTCGGCAGTCAATTCGTCGAGAGTTCGATCGACCTTTCCAGCGGTAGCGGCGTCGCCGCATTGTCGCCCGGGATGGTGCCCGGACCGGTCTCCGGCATGGGGATGGCGCCGCAGGGACTGGCGATCCAGATCACCGGAGTGCGCCCCTTCGCGAACAATGTCTACGTCGTGACCGGGGTGATCTCCGGGCGCCATCTTGCGTCTGCTGGGCTGTACCAAAATGGGATGCTGATCCAGAACATCGGCGTCGGCAGCGGCGGTATCCTCGGAGGAATACTCGGATCGTTCACCTCGGGTGGCTATCGCAACACCAATTTTACGGTTCAGTACAACGCCAACATGGGACCGGCGACGGTGCGTGCGTTTGATCGCAGCGGCGCCTTCACGGAACAGCCCGTGATGGCCGGAGGAGGCAGCCCGTTCGGCAGTCCCTACGCGGGAATGAATTCATACGGGACGAATCCCTACGCGACCAATCCTTACGCCACGAACCCGTATGCAGCGCCGATGAGCCCCTACGGCGCGGCCGCAAATCCCTACTACGGGACCACGCCGTACTCGACGAGTCCCTTTTCAACCAATCCGTTTTCGAATCCTTACGGCGCGCGGCCCGCGGTGCCGTCGCGGCCGCTGTGGTGATGTTGCGGGCTTTGATGAACTGCCTTCAGCTGTCGCTTCCCGAACCGCGCGAACAGTCGGGAAGACGGGCGGGTGGCTTGTTGCCCCGCTAACAGTTACGTTAACCCTAGATAGTCAGAATCCTTTGCGCGAGTAAAACACGAGATGCTGATTCAGGCTACACAGTTTCGGCCCGGAATGGTGCTGGAGTACAACGGGGGACTTCTGGCGCGTGATGACGATTAACCACATCACGCCCGGCAATTGGCGGGCATGGTGCAGACCAAGTTGCGCAACATTCAGACCGGTACGCAAACCGAAAACCGCTTCCGCTCGGAATATTGGGTCGAGCGCGTGATCCTCGACCAGGTGAAAATGGAATTCCTCTACCGGTGAAGGCAAGGAATTCCATTCATGAATACTGAAAACTACGACCAGATTACTCTGCCGGGAGATCTGATGAGGACGTCGAGGGCTTCTACTCCCAACATCCTCCAGGTCGAGGTGGAATTTTACGAGACCACGCCGCTGAACGTGACCCTGCCAAAGACGATTGCGCTCAAGGTGGTGGACCGAGCCGGGTATCAGGACCGCCGCGGTGACGAATACGCTGAAGCCGGCGAGATGGAGACCGGGCTGTATCGCAGGTTCCGCACTTCGTCAACGAAGGGGACGTTATCACTGATCAACACCGAGACTCGCGATACGCGTCGCGCACCAAGAGGTGCGCCGAGCGCATCCCGTCGGCCAAGTCGGTGACCGACTCCAGCCGGGCCCGGCGCTCGCCGCTTTGCGGCAGCGCCGGGCCTGGGCTCAAGAGCGGCAACTGGTAAGCAGTATCCCCCATGGATCGCGGACGCAGAGCGGATCGACGCCCGGACGGCGCCTGGACGTGGCCGCGCCGCGCCGCCGACGGCGTCCTCCTGCGAGCGCCGCCGCCCGGGCCCGGCGATTCCCTTTGGTCCGCGCACTGACCTGGTGGATACGAACCGGGTCCCTCCAATTATTGCGGCGGCGGAATTGTGGCGCGCGACGCCGATCCGCCGCACTTCCCGACCAGGCGAAGGCCGTATCGCCGGGGGACGCGAGGAGCCCCCTCGAGCGGAGAAGCGACCGCGAAGGGCATCCCTCGAAACGAGTAGGGGACGGGAGGAAGCTCGGCGAAGAGATAATCGCCGAGGCGGTGGACGGCAGGGCGATCTCACGCGCGGCGGAGCCACGCGCGGATCGCCCGCCGGATGTGCCCGATCGCGTGGGAACCTCGATTCTTTACCGCGCCGCGGCCCGATTCCGTCGAGCGACTTGACCAGCGCCGAAGATATCTTCACCCTGGCCGGACATCGCCACGCCGGCGTTGGACGCCGCTCGACCCTCGATCATGTACGGGCGGCCGCGCGCAAGCGCCTGACGTCGAAGCGGCGCTGACCGCGTTGGTGCGGATGCTCCGGGGCGACGCGGAGGGGATCGGCTGCGTTTTCGCGTGGTCGCGCGGATGGTCGGTGAGGCGAGTTTCGGCGGGTCGATCTGCAGCGCGCGGTCGAACGCGGCGCTCGAGCGCGGCGACGATCATAGCTGGCGTCTGGTCGATGACAATGCCGACGTCGAGATCTGGGCGACGATGTTTCCCGACGATATTTTTCTCGCTGATTAGACTGAGCGACGAGCGCATGCGCCATCGCGATCACAAGGTCGCTCATATGCCGGGCTCCCTGCGGCTGGCGGTCGCGGCGGCGCTCGGACGGCTGTCGCAGCCGGCGGAGGACGACGTCGTGGCTCCATCCCTGATGCGGCGCCGGACCATCCCGATCTCTAGCGCGCGCACCCGGACGCTACAAATTATCGATGGCAGCGATCACGACAGCGAGGCATGGCGGCGGCGCGCACCAACGTCGGGGCGACGAAAGCAAGCCTCTCGAGCTGTATCCGTGGGACGCGGCGGTGATCCCGCTCCCCGACGCCAGCGTGGACAAGGTCATCACCAATCTGCCCTGGGGAATCAGGGAACCTGGATCGCACCATCAAAAACTGCCGCGCCTATCCGCGAATTATCAGTGAAATCCGGCGGGTGGTGCGTCCCAACGGTTTGATCGTGATGCTCACCGGGGAGACGCGGCCGATGAGCGATGCGCCGCGACGTGCCGGTTGCGTCCAAGACCTTCCCGTTCGATCCTCGGCGCGATGGCGGATCTACGTCTCTCCGGCCTCGTAGCGCCGAAAGGCGAGAAAACCCATAGCCGCGCTGGCGGAGACGCCGAGCGGCGCGGACGGACGGAGCGGCGCGGACGCATGGGGCTTCGCGGCGCTCACTTTTTTCCGATCACGAAGCTGAACGCCGTCAGGGATTAGGCGGATAGTTCCGCCGTCGCGCGACTCCTCATCCCGGCGCGATCGCCTTCGCCGCCTGCGCCGACTCCGCGCAGCCTGGCCGCATTTTCCGCTGTCGCGCCACCGAAGCGCACCGATCGTCCACCGTGATACGCGATCTGCTCACCTTCATGGCGGTGCGAAAACCGTGATCGGTGAACATCTGGAGGAATTCTGAAATCGGCATGGTGCGGCCGGGGGGATCGCTCAGCCGCTCGAGTTCAT